>NZ_JBHRXI010000004.1:200013-562431 GCF_042648365.1 Lutimaribacter marinistellae
GCCGCATCGCGGGCGATGCCGCATCCGTTGATGCCGCCCCCGATGATGAAAAGGTCAAAAGGCTCTGCCGCGCCGCGGGTCGTCATGCGAGCTCTCCCTGTGCCGTCGAAGCGGATATGGAGTGAATTCGCGCATTTCGCAAGAAACGATTTTCGCTTTGTTTCGCTTTCAGCTCTGATTCTAGAATGAATGCGCGTTTATGTTCTTTTCCTGCACCTAAACGCGCGGTATTGTCGTGGCCGCAGTCCCGAACCCAAATGGCCATGTCGAACAGCTTCCGTCACCCCGAGATCCTTGAAATCGCCCGGCGAGAGGGCAAGGTAACCGTCGATGACCTCGCCGAACGCTTTGGCGTGACGCTTCAGACCATACGGCGCGACCTGACCGATCTGGCCGAAAACGGGCGGTTGCAGCGTGTCCACGGCGGGGCGGTTCTGCCATCGGGCACCACCAATATCGGCTACGAAGATCGCCGCGCGCTCAACACCGACGCAAAGGGGCGCATCGCCCGAACCTGTGCCGCGCGCATTCCGGGCAACGCATCGGTGTTTCTGAACATCGGAACCAGCACCGAGGCCGTCGCAAGGGAGTTGCTGCACCACCAAGACCTTATGGTGGTGACCAACAACATGAATGTCGCCAACATACTTGTGGCAAATCGCGATTGCGAAATCGTCGTCACCGGTGGCCATCTCCGACGTTCTGATGGCGGGCTTGTCGGCAACCTCGCGGCTGAGACGATCAGGCAGTTCAAGTTCGATTTCGCCGTGATCGGCTGCTCTGCCCTTGATGAAGACGGCGACTTGCTGGACTTCGACATTCAGGAAGTGGGCGTCAGCCAGACCATTCTGCGCCAGTCCCGCACAACCTTTCTTGTCGCCGATCACTCGAAATTCGGCCGCAAGGCACCGGCCCGCATTGCGTCGCTTGCCAGTCTGGACGTGTTCTTTACCGATGCGCCTTTGTCCAACGATCTGACCGATGCCTGTGCCGAATGGGGTACCGAGATCGTCGTGGCGGACACCCAAGATTCGTGACGGCATGACGCGGATCCCGGCGACAAGGCTCATTGCCCTGTCGACGGCGCTTGGCGGGATGCGCCGCTTGTCAGCTCGCCCGGCTGATATGCGTGGCGGTCTTGTTGGTGATGCGCCAGCGTTTATCCACCCGAAGCAGGGTGTGAATATCCATGTAGGATGCGTCGGGCCGTGTCTTGTTGTCGAACCGCAAAAGGACGGTGGCAATGTCACCGGATCGCTGCAACGAGATGATCTCCCCCTCGATCTGCCAGCCCGTGGCTGCCCATTTGTCGAATTGCTCGGTCAGTTGGCTCTTGTGCTCCTGACCTTCGGCGTCCGTGAAAAAGATCCAGGCGTCGGGATCGAACGCCTCGTGAAACTTGTCCGGCGCGCCCCGCCATCCTTCGATGTAGAGCTGGATCACGTTGCGGATGGCGATTTCATCCGGCGCGTTGTTCGAAGCGGTCATGTCGTGGCCCTTGCTTGATTCACAGGTTCGAACTTAGTGCCTGGCGGAGGGGTGTTAACCCCGCAGACGCCGTGGGTGCCTGCCAAATCGGGCAGGCATGGCCCTGCGTCATCCCAGGACAGTCGACTGCACGCTCGAGGAAAACCGGTTCCTATAGTCTCGGGGACCAATTCCTAGTCGTCGGTCGAACACCTGATACAGCCCCTCGGACGAAGCATAGCCGCATTCTGCCGCGATGCATGAGACGGGTTTGTCTGTCTCCTCGAGGAGTCGGCGCGCGTGGTCCAGCCGGCATTGTTCGATGAATTGCCCCGGGGGAAGGCCAAACTGCTTGGGAAACATCCTGTTGAAGCTGCGCAAACTGTAACCGAAGCGTCGTGCAAGGGATTCGAGCCGAAGATCGCCGTCGAGGTTTTCGCGGATATGCACTTCGATGGGGTGGAGGTGCGCAGTCTCCGGCCCGGGGTTGCCGAGTGCGTTGAATTGGGATTGATCGCCGGGACGCTTGAAAAAAACGACCATCGCCTGTGCAACCCTGCGGGCCAGTTCCGGGCCAAGATCCTCTTCCACCAGCGCCAGGGCGAGGTCCATGCCCGCCGTCACGCCAGCAGAGGTGTAAACGTGACCGTCCTTTGTGAAGATCTCGTTGTCTGTCAGGCGCACGTTCGGATAGCGACTGCGGAAATCCTCGGAGGCGGCCCAATGCGTTGTGGCCTGACGACCATCCAGCACACCCGCCTCTGCCAGGATGAAAGCACCGGTGCAAATGCTGACGATACGGCGCACGCGGGTCGACATCTGCGCGATCCACGAGATGAAGTCCGTGTCATTGAGGCATTCGTCGCGATCATCCGCGGCCTGGAGGATCAGCGTGTCGACGGTATCGCCGAGTTCCGCGTAGCTGGTTGTCGTGGAAATCGACAAACCCTCGCATGCATATATCTGCCCGGTTCCACGAGATACGATTTCGACGCTGTAAGCTTGGGCATAGCCGGATTCCCTCAAGAAGAACCGAACCTCTGCGAACACCTGAAGCAGACCGATGTATTCCAACGAGTCCGAAGCGGCATTCGTCACGATGACAATGCGCTTGGGCGATCTGACCCTTTGAGACAGATGTCGCAGCTTGGGAACTGAGTAGGTTGGCATCCCTTGTGTCGCCTCGTCCGGATTGCAAACTATCTGGCATGATCCTTAATTTATTTGTCATTGCGCCACAATCGGGGATCCCCAGATTCAAACCAAGCTTGAACAAAGGAGATACCCGATGCCAACCCAGGCGCAGAAGGCAGAAACCATGAAGGCCCTCCATGAGGGAGGTGAGACGTTCCTGATCCCCGGTCCTTGGGACATCGCTTCGGCGCGTGTGTTCGAAGCGCTTGGCTTCAAGGCATTGGCCACCACGAGCGGTGGTCTGGCCTATGCGCTCGGCAAGCTGGATGGGCAAGTGACGCTTGAGGAAAAGGCTGCCCATTGCCGCGCCCTGAGCGAGGCCACCAGCATCCCGATCACCGCAGACCTTGAGAACGGCTATGCGCATGACGCCGATGGTGTCGCCGAAACCATCCGCCACATCGCGGGTACGGGCGTGGTCGGCGGATCGATCGAGGATTGGAACGGCGAAGACATCTATGATTTCAACCACGCGGTCGAACGGATCGAGGCGGCGGTCGAGGCCGCAAGGTCGCTCGACTTTCCCTTCGCCGTGATCGGCCGCTGCGAGAACCTGCTGCGCAAGAAAAACGACATGGACGACACCATTCGGCGGTTGAAAGCCTACGAAGCGGCCGGTGTGGACGTACTGTTCGCGCCAGGCCTGCGAACGGCCGAGGAAGTCAGAACAGTGGTCGACGAAATCAGCAAACCGCTGAGCGTTGTTGCGATGAACCCCGACCTGACCTTGGCGGCACTGGCCGAAGCAGGGGCCCGTAGGGTCAGCGTCGGTGGCGGGATGGCTGTCGCCGCTTATGGCACGCTGGTCGATGGCGCGCGCGAGATGAAGGAAGACGGCACCTTCACCTGGATGAAGGGGATTACCGCCGAGAATGCGATTGAACCTCTGCTGAAGAAAGGCTGAACCAACCGGGGCCGGGACACACTGGGTCATGACGACAATTGGCGGCGGGCAGACCGCCTATGGACAGGAGAAGAAGATCGACGCCCAGACCTCGGCCCCATTTTCCGGCAGCAACAAGATCGCGCGGTACCGTAAGCCTTGCTATGTCGAGGCGGTGGCTCCGAGAAATGAACGCAACACCCACGATACGGGTCTTTTGCGCCTGCGCGCCTTATCGCAATCGAGTTATCGATATCAGCAGTTTTGCATGATGTTCGCGTGACCCTCGCGACATTGGAAACGGACACGACATTACACGAAAGAGGAACTCGGAATGAAACGCATTCGGGATGCCATTATCGACTACGGCAAAGAGGAATACGGCATCGAGCCCGACCATCCGTTCGAGAAATACCCCAGCTATTTCGTTCTCCGGCACAAGGACAACGACAAATGGTTCGCGCTGGTCATGGACGTGCCTGCGGACAGGATAGGTCTGGAAGGGGATGAGAGAGTCGATATCCTCGACATCAAATGCGATCCTGACGCGATAGGAGCACTGCGAAAAAAGGCGGGGTTCTTTCCTGCATATCACATGAACAAGGAACACTGGCTGACCGTGATTCTTGACGGAACGGTACCGATGGATCGGATCAAACCGCTGATTGACCAGAGCTTCAACCTATCCGGGTGATTGCGGGTCAATAACAAATCAGGCGCTTTACAGGGTCGAACAAATTTCGGAAATCAATGTCTTGATCGGCAATGACTTCTGGGCAAGTTTCGTCGGGCAGACAATTCTATCCAATGATCCGGTACGAACCGGAAAACCCATTTTCCCAGTTTCGCAAGTGCGGACGGATCGCCGGTCTGCCGCGCTTGTACCACGAGTTTTCCGGCGATCTGAAAGTATAGAAAAAGATGACTATCTCCTTCGGCGCGCTTATCGAGCGCGATCTTCACCCGACCGCACAGTCCTACCAGGTCGGCAATCGCCTCTTTCTCGTCAATGACGGCCCTGCAGTCATCCACGAAGCACCAAGTTTCACCGTCTGGGACGACCGGGGCAACCGCATCCTCGTCGAGCGGCCCGTGACCGACGCCACCGAGGAAGATCTTGCCGGGTACGAATTCATGGGCGTGACCCTTCGCTACTCGGCGACGGTCAGGCATATCGAGGCACGCGACGATGGCGGGTTCGTGATCCATTACGCCGAGCACAATCCCCGGCTCCAGTTCGGTTCGCCGTCGCAGCCACCCAGTTCGACCAAGATGCGCGCCTTTGCGGCCGATGGAACGCCGGAACCGTCGCAGCCCGGAATCGTCAAGGTCGACGTCGATGGCGCGTATGAAACGCTCAATCTCGAAGGCGGCGGCTTTGCCGAGGTCTGGGCCGCCGATGGCACGCGCCCGGACGAGTTGACCATTCATGGCGGCGCAGGCGGCAGTGTCCGGGCGACGTTCGAGGCGACCGGTGAGCCCGTAAACACCTTTCTCCCTGCTGCCCCGGCCTCCTTCTCGCTGGCTCAGTCCGGCAACACGATTTTCGTGGTCCACCAGGACGCGCAAACCGGCAATGTCTATCTCAACCGATACGGCCTCGACGCCGTCAAGATCGGCTCCGAGATCGCGCTGGACGTGACCGACAATGCTGCGATTGCCGGGCGCCCCGCTGCGGACCTTACCCATGCCGCCACGCTGGAGGATGGCCGCGTCGTCGTGACGTGGAGCAATCCCGGGCCGGCCGAGGCCGATGGCATCGACCTCTTTCAAATGATCCTGAACGCCGACGGCTCTGTCGCCCGCCCGGCCGAACGGATCAACACCGATCTGACCGTGGGCACCCAGTACGACGCACAGGTTCACCCGCTGGCTGACGGCAGCTATGTGATCGTCTATCACACGATCAGCACCGTCATCGACGCGAACTATCGGCAGGAGGCTGTCGCGCGGCTCTACAATGCCGACGGCACGCCCGCGACGGACACCATTGCCTTTCCCGAAGCGGATGTGAACCTTGACGCTCTCAATGCCCATATGGCTGCGGTGTTCCCCAGCGGGTTCGGCTACATGCTGGACGGGTTCGGCAACGAATACACGATCCAGGTCGGCGAAGGCTCGGGCGAGACCGACCCGTCCGATCTTTTCGGCACCGAAGGAGATGACGTGCTGCCCGGTTCCGAGGCATCGGAGCGCATCTTCGCCCTCGCAGGCGACGACATCATCCTGCCCAGCGGCGACGATCCTTTTACCCCCGCAGGCGGGCCGGACACGATCGACGGCGGCGCGGGGTCCGATACGGTCAGTTTCGTGACCCAGCCCAATGTCGAAGGACAACCCGATGGTGAAACCCTCGTTCGGCTCGATCTTGCCGCCGGAACGGCCGAGATCGTCGGGGCTACGACGCACACCTTGCGGGACATCGAGAATGCCAACGGCTCACATAGCAACGACGTGCTGTCGGGCGACGCGCAGGCGAACCGGCTGATCGGCCTTGGCGGTGCCGACCGGCTGATCGGGCTCGACGGCGATGACACGCTCGAAGGCGGAACCGGGCCAGACACGCTCAACGGCGGCAACGGGAATGACATCATCATCGGTGGACTCGACGGTCACGAGCAGGACCAGCGCAACGTGATCTACGCAGGCGCGGGCGACGACCGGGCCGAGGGTGGCGGCGGCAATGATCAGATCTTTGGTCAGGAGGGTAACGACACGCTTTCCGGCGGGTTCGGTGCCGACGAGTTGCAAGGTCAGGAGGGAAACGACGTTGTCACCGGCGGCGCCCTATCGGATCTGGTCTATGGCGGCGCGGGCGACGACTTCGTCAATGGCGGCTTCGGACATGACCGGATCAACGGCGGCGCAGGGGCGGACAGGTTTTTCCATCTCGGCGTGGCCGATCACGGCTCTGACTGGGTTCAGGACTTCGTCGCCGCCGAAGGCGATCTGCTGGTTTTCGGCGGCACCGCCCGACGTGACCAGTTTCAGGTGAACTTCGACCACACCGCAACATCCGACGGCGACCGCTCTGGCGACGACAGCGTACAGGAAGCGTTCGTGATCTATCGGCCAACGGGCCAGATCCTGTGGGCTCTCGTGGATGGTGAGGGGCAGGACGCGATCAACATGCAGATCGGCAGCGAGATCTTCGATCTGATGGCGTGAGGGCATTTGTCTGTGATCCGGCCCGTTTCCTGGCCGGTATCGTATTTTCTCCTGTCTGAGTTAACGTGCGTCGCTTCGACGCTAAGCCCGCATCACAATGGGGTCGTCTCGCCGCTCCGGCACTACCCTGTGAAATACTCGGCGAATTGGTGACCCCGGCAGGATTCGAACCTGCAACCTGCCCCTTAGGAGGGAACCGTTCATAGCGCTATTCCTTCTTTGATTTCTTGCTCTTGGGTGTTTGTACAGTGTCCGCCTGTACATGGTTTGTACGAAAACGGGCCCTGACATCGGCCTCATCTGTCTCCGCATGGGCATAAATGCGCATGGGCAAATTGGGGTCTGACCAACGGCCAGCCTTGGCCGCTGTGACCGGATCGACGCCCTGGCGCACGACCAGTTCTGTAAAGAATCCGTGCCGCCCTGCCGGGTGGGCGGAAAGGTACGGGATGTCCGCGCTCTTACAGATCGTCTTCCAGCGCGTGTTGTAGCCCGTTGAGCTGCCATAACCAAAGACGCGCGCCTTCATGAGCTTCCCAGTCTTCCGGTTCTTGGGCCGTTTCGGCGGGAGTGCCAGCAGCTCGTCCATCATCTGTGGCGACACTGTAATCCAGCTTTCCGGGTGGCCCTTCTGCGCCTTCACCCTGACCTTGTTCTCGGAAGGCCGCAGATCGTCAGGCTCAATCGAAACAGCCTGGTCAATACGCGCCGCCGTCTCGAACATGAACCGGACGAGGGCCGCGTTGTACGGATCAGCGGCCCGGCAAAACGCCTCGATCCAAGCCTTGTCAGCGGGCTTGCGTTCGACCCGGCTGTGCTTGCCACGCCGTTTGTCCTGGGCGATCCGCTCGAACTTGTCGTAAGGCTTCACTCGAATGAGCGGTGTCCCCTCCAGCTCATGCGCGTTGTTGATCACGGCACTCGCGGGGGTCACGATCTCACGCCACCAAGTATCCGTCGATGCCTTCGGCTTCAGTTTCGGTCCCAGCCCTTTCAAGAGCGCCCCAGAGATCGCGCCCAACGGCATGTCGCCGATCTCCTGCACAATGGGGATGAGCTGCTTCGCCGTCTTCGGAGATGCGTTGTAGATCACGATCGCATCTGAGAACGTTTTGCTCGGCTCGTCGCCAACGACATGGCGACGTATCTGCATCTCGGTTTCGCGGTTTATCCAGTCCCGTGCGCCCGCTTCTGTAGATGCCTTAGTGCTTCGCCGGTATGGGCCTGCGATTGGCCTGCCGTTGTACTCGACCCAGCCCTTAGCCCAGTAGACGCGGCCCCTCTTGTAGATTTGGAGCGGCATGCCTGGCCTCCTTCAAATATCTTGTCAATCTGCGCGGGTGTGATCAGCATGGTCCGCCCAAGGCGGTAGAATGCCCCTGTGTCGTTTGCTCGTTCGCGCAACGTTCGCTCCGAGATGTCGATCCCCATGCCGGACATAACCTCGACCCACTGGGCAGGCGTCTTGCCAAGCCCCAGGATTTGAGAACCATCAGTGACATTTTCGTTAGACATGGTTCAGCCCTGCCTACGGGATGTTGCCGTTCTAGGCTCGGCTTTGATCGTGAACTGCGCCACATACTTCTCCCAAGCCCCGTTCGGGATTTTCGGGTTCCGTTTCCCAGGCGCTGTGAAGATATGATCCAGCATGTCCTCACGGATCAGGTAGCGAACGTTGGTCACGGGGATACCGACGCGCTCGGCAAGTTCTTTCGGTGTTTCAAGAAGTTTGGTCATGCATCACCTCTAGCTATGTCGACCACGAAGCGAAGCAGATGATTCTCTTTTGCCTTCAGAATGAAACAAAAGTACGCTCAGGTTGAGAGAAGTGAGCGCATAGCCACGATTCATGGTTACATTTTAAATATGTGACCATATTTGTGGTCAATGCAACTAATTTTAAGGTTGCGCATGACTGTTGAAGGCCTGGGACACCGATTGTCGGCGATAAGACGCCAGGAAAAACTGTCTCAAGAAGAGATGGCTGAGCGTCTTCATGTCAGCCGAAGCGCCTATCAGTACTATGAAAGGGGAGAACGCGATCTGCCCGGATCGCTCTTGTTGAAGGTGTTCCAAGAGTTCGAGGCCGATCCGCTATGGGTGCTGGAAGGCGACGTTGAACCAGGACTTACCCGGCGCGAACGCGAAATGGCGCGAGCCTATCGCAAGGTTGGGATGGCTGTAGAGCACCGGATCAAAGAACGCGGCCTGTCAGTGCCGGATGAAAAGAAGTGGGACGCTATTGATTTCCTCTTTGCTGAGTTCCTCATTCAGGACCCACTGAATACGATCAAGAATGCGCCCGACACACAACGAGTAGACCGCATCCTGGGGCTAGTCGCGTGATGTCGGAGGGTCAGTTGTCATCAAACGTCCACGTGCTGAAGCCGCGAACTATGTCACTCTCAGATCGGCTTGATCGATTTCTTGCAGAACACGCTCTCGCTCCGAGCGAAACACCTATCCGGTGCGATCCAACACGACCCAGAGCGCCTGGGATCAACGCACTCACATGCGCTTTGTGTGGGCAGGCAGAGTACCTCACGAGGGACTATTGCCGCTGCGGTCACTACCTTCGAGGACAGTTGGAAGACGAGTTTCTGGTTTGGAAAAGTGAGATTGAGAAAGAACACCAACGCCTGGCAAACACAGTTGAACTGAAGTTGAGAAAACTCCGATACCTGATGCTGCTCGGTTTGCCGTTCGTTGTCCTTCCATTGCTATTCGTGGCTTTCTTTTCAGAGGGGTTTTCCCTCACGCCTTTGGTTTGGATGGCAATTGGCATCGCAATCATGGGCGTTTGCGCAGAGTTGGAGCAAAGGTTTCTCAGACCGGTCGGACTGAGCCAACATTTCCTTGCCACTTGCACTATGGAGACATTCCTCGAGCAAAGGTCTTTTCGGATGCTGGAAGAGTGATTTTTGGGATTTTTGTTAAGTATTTTCGGCGGCATGAGCGATGATTGATCTTCAAAAAATTCATGGATTTGAAACGGGCAAACGCGACTCTTTTGAGGCACTGATAAAGATTCTGGCGCGAAGAGAACCGCCTGAAAACGCGTACGAATTTCAGCCAAACGATGGCAGAGGCGGTGATGGTGGCGTTGAAGCCATCTGGAAACTGAATAGCGGTGACAAGATTGGCTACCAATCCAAGTTCTTTGAAGTACTTGGGGATACCCAGTGGAAGCAAATGGATAAGTCTGTCCAGCAAGCGCTGAAGACCCATCCAGAGTTAAAAAGGTATGTTTTTGCACTGCCGCTCGACTTCACTCCTAAGCGAGGGTCAAAGGCGAAGGGTAAATCACAACAAGAAAAATGGGATGATCGCGTTGCGGCCTGGAAAGCTCTGGCTGCCAAAAGTTCAATTTCGATTGAGTTCGAATTTTGGGGGGCGACGGTCATCAATGACAAGCTTCTGGTCAACGATAATCTCGCATTGCAGCGTTTTTGGTTCGGCGGCGACGTCCTCGACGACGCGTGGTTCAGCAGCCAAGTCAAGGCGGCAACACTAAAATTAGACGATCGATTCAACCCTGAAGACCATGTCGAAGTATCAATCGAAGCAATGTTCGACGCTATCGTCAGAGGGCCAAAATCGCGTGCTCGTCTTCATGATGCCTTTGCGGCTTTGGCAAGCAACAGAGTGCCCTCAATCGAGTTTACCACAACTTTGCTGAAACCAGATCCCAAGGTTTTGGCAGAAGCGAGTTCACTCTGGACTGAACTTGTTGAGATGCAGGCGCTCATCGATCAGGAGCCAACGATAAAGTGGAATTTGGCAAAGGCCAAAGGAAAGCTGGATGAGCTACACAGACTTGCATGGAACCTGGAACGGCCATTCTCAACTATTGATAGCAAGAAACTAGAGGAACCCGAAAAACAGAAGTTCACGGTTGTTAAAGATAGCCTGAGAGACCTTCAGGCGGCTCTTGCCACGCTTGACGACGCGCTCAGACAACATGACTGGTCGGCAGAAGCCGCAAAGGCTGCGATTGTCCTTGGGGAAGCAGGCTCAGGCAAATCGCATTCGCTTGGAGAAGCCGCAACACAACGTGTTCAAGACGGTTTGCCGACCATCGTTATTCTGGGTCAAGACTTGTCTGACGCTCCATTTTGGCCGCAACTCGGCGGCCTCTTGGGACTTGAAGCAAAAACCCCAGATGAAATTCTAGGTGTCTTGGATGCAGCAGGTTCCAAAAAAGGAAAAAGGACTCTCCTTTTCTTTGACGCCATCAACGAAGGCGCGGGCGCGACCTATTGGATGCACTGGATACCTCAAGTAATCGACGCGCTACGACCATATCCTTACATCGCTGCCGTCTTTTCTTGCCGAGATGTCTACTCAAGGTATGCAATTCCTGAAAACCTACTTCAAACCGTTCCAGTCTTCAGCATGCAAGGTTTCTTCAGCATTGAAGAACGAGAACGTGCCGCAATCCAATACCTAGATAACAAAGGCATATCTCGCCCCAACACGCCCTGGCTCTCCCCCGAGTTCACCAACCCGCTCTTCCTGAAGAGCACAAGCGAAGCACTGCTCGAAAAAGGTGAGGCAGAGTTTCCAAGAGGTTTGCAAGGCGTTTCGGAGTTGATGGCATTCTATCTCGACGGGATCGCTTCCAGAACTGGCGTGCGTTCTGTTCGACCCGAAGATTTATCATCATCCCTAAAGAAATTCGTGCAACGCCTCGCAACCACAATGGCAGCCGATGGGCGAGATTTCGTTGAAATTGAAGTTGCCAGCGACCTTGCCCACGAGCAGTTCGGAAGCCGCCAAGCGCCTGAAGGTAAATCATGGCTGGATGTTTTCGTCCAATCGAGCCTGCTCCGACGAGATCCGCCCCCTTACTCGAAGAACATCGACCCGCTGAACCCCCCTTCCGAGTTGATCAGGTTCTCCTTTCAACGTTTCCAGGACTACCTTATGGCCGACGCGTTAGTCGAAAAGGTAGTGGCAGCTAGGGATTCCGCGAGCGCCAATTCGTGGTCGATCATTAAACTGGGGCGGAAGTTCCTAGAACAGATTGGCATCCAGAAGGCTCGCACTCAATCGCGGGCGGAATTTGAGGCTGGAGGACCGCTGAACTTCCTTTTTTATGACAACGAAATTTCGAGCCAGATTCGCCACGAATACGTTGGACTTGTGGGCGCATTGTCGACGATCTACCCAGAAAAACTTGGCACCGAGTTCGCCGTCGAGGTGCCAGATTGGCAAAGTCACTGGGAAGATGGAACGCTTCAACAGGGCTTTGCCGAAAGCTTCAAATGGAGAAAGTTGGAGGCATTCACAAATGGCGCTAGAGACCTCCTCAACGCTCTGGACGGTTACTCTGTCGACCCTCAAGCCTTGCTGCTGGAAGTGTCCATCACAATCGATCACCCGTACAATGCGAAGTTTCTGAACACGCACCTAAAAAGCTTTGGGATGGCAGAGCGAGACAGTCACTGGACCCGCTGGATCAACTGGGCGTCCAGAGAAGAGTTCGGCCAGATCGATCGCATCATCTCTTGGGCAATGTCGACAAAAGACCGGAAAACCGACGCTAGGCACATGGAGTTGGCTTCTTTGATCCTGTCATGGTCCTTGTCGTCATCCCACATAACTTTGCGGGATCGTTCGACTAAGGCGCTGACCTCACTGTTCTTAAGCAGGTCAGAAGTATTCGACTTTGTTTTTGGGGAAATGCACTCCTGCAATGATCCCTACGTGGTTGAGAGACTTTATGCTGCAGCTTTTGGAGCCTGCTGCATCGATCCCAGTGTGGAGCGAATCAGGACGTACTCGCGCCTGGTCTTCGCAAAGGCTTTTGCTGAAGGTGTGCCGCCGGTCTCGTTAATGACTAGGGATTACGCTCTGGGGATCGTTGAACTCGCATCACACATCAACGCCCTGGAAGCGGATGTAAAACTCGAAAATTGTTATCACCCCTTCGGCTCAGAAGAGCCGACATTCGGTCTGACAGAAGAGCAGGTCGAGAAAATCGCCGATAGTCGTGGCGGCAAGTCAATCTTCAGGTCCGCGTCGAGTGAGTGGGGTGACTACGGCAAGTATAGCATCCCTGGGCGAGTGCGTGGCTTCCTAACCACACGACTTACGGAACCCAAACCCGTCGCGGCTTCAGAAGTGAAAGACCGCTTCAAAGCTGAAGTCATTGATCCCTATGCAGAAAGAGTGGCGGCGCTTGAGGTATACGAACAGGCATCAATCGTTCCAATCGAAATCATTCTGCGGACGATTATCGATGTGGATGGCAATGAGGCGGAAGAGGAAGCCATCGAATTGGAGGTGGAGGGAAAAGACATTGAAATCAGCAAGGAAGATGCCCTGGCTGAGCTGAATGAACTGCTAGATACGGAAGAACAGAAGCGATTAGTTGATGAATATTTCAACGATGCTGCGGGCCATGGTGACTACGAGACAATCAGCGTTCAACAGTGCCGTCTCTGGATTACTAAGCGAGCCTACGAACTGGGGTGGACGGAAGAATTGTTCCCAAGGGATGGGCAAGGTGGAAGCTACTCACGCCACGAAAACGACCTTGAGCGCATAGGAAAAAAGTACCAACGCATTGCTCTTGATGAATTGCAAGCCAGGCTAGCAGATAACTTCTGGGTCCTCGAAGGCTGGCCGGAGCGACCTCACCGGTATCGGTATAGCCATCATGAATTCCGCCGAAACATCGAGCCCACCATCCTGCCCACTGCAACCCGTTACCCTTCCGCACCGGACGCTAACATTGACTGGATGTCCGAACCTCAGATCGTGCTACCGGAAGTAGCCGAAGAAAAGTTGAAAGAGTGGCCGTTCACAGAAGACCCCACTCAAGCAATCTCGGACAAACTGGTTCGAGTGGATGAGAACAAAAGACGATGGTTGGTACTTTACGAATTTAATCTGGCGGAAGCGTACTACGCAAAACCGAGGCCTGGAGACCACGGCAAACGATATGAAGAGTTCAGGTTCTTCTACTGTGTATTTGTAAGGAAAGGGAAAGCCACTGATTTCACAGAATATCTTGCTACCGAAGCGAGCCTGAGTGTTAACGACTTTCAACCCCGAGAATTCACTGATGGCCCATTCTTACGCGAAGCATTCTGGCGCGACACCTGGAAATCAACGAAATTTGACCAGCACATTTGGAGGGCACCACCCGACTGTGATTTTGCTATCCCGGTGGCTCACTACCATTGGGAAAGCCACCTCGACAAAACTCTGCCTGAAGGTTTTACAAACTACATGCCGCAAAAATGGTTCGCTGAAGAACTAGGCCTGTCTATGTCTTCGGAGGGACCTCAGTACTGGATCGACAATGCTGGAAACACGGTTGTGCAATCGCAACGGCCAGTGGGTCATCAGACAGCCGTGGTCATAGATGAGGCTGCGCTTCGTCGGTATGCAGATGAGAGCCAAATTGAACCAGTTTGGATAATGATCGCAGAGCGCAACACATGGCCTAGTGGTGCAAACGATGAGTCCTGCTGGAGAAGGTCTGAAGGCGCAGTCTGGTTCGATGGCACTGAATGGCAACAGGTTGGCTGGAACAATGATACCAAACGGTAATCGACCCGAGAAAATCAGCCGCAACTCCAGCAATGTGTATCACACATTGACACATGTATCTTCTTGTGATACACATTCGACATGATCCAAAACACCAAGGGCAAACTCGCTGCCAATGCCGTTAAGGGCAAGTACGGCAAAGGCTTCCCGGGTGACTTGGTGAAGCGCACGCGGGCGATGCTTTCGGCGCTGGATGCTGCGGTGGTTGTGGAGGATTTGCGGTTCCCGCCCGGCAACCACCTGGAAGAACTGAAAGGGGATCGGGCCGGGCAACACTCCGTGCGGATCAACGGGCAATGGCGTATCTGCTTTGTCTGGACGCCGAACGGCCCCGCCGATGTCGAGATTGTGGACTACCATTGAGAGGATACGCTGATGAGCTTGCTTGAAGACCCGATGCACCCCGGTGAAGTCCTGAAAGAGCTTTACCTTGATCCCCTGGAGATGGGGGCCATCGCGTTTGCGCGGCGTCTGGGCGTGCCTCGGACGCGGATCGAGCGGCTGATTAAAGGCACGACTGGGATCACGCCTGACACAGCGCTGCGCCTCGCCCGTGTGTTCAATACGACCCCGGCCTACTGGGTGAACTTGCAGACAAACTACGACATGGCGCTTGCTACGAAGGAGATTGACGTGTCTGATATCGAACCGGTTGTTGATGCAGAGTAGGCGTCAATGAAGCAAAGAAGGAGATTTGCCAATTGCTTACCTCTGAGTTCATCGCAGCTTGTATGTCTTTTGCGCGTTTGCGCGATTGACAAAAAGCCGAGACAACCGAAACGTCCAGATGTATTGCCGTGGGCACGAGTGTTCTTCGCATTCGGTTCCATAACATATAACTATGTAGGTCGGGGTCCCGAACGCTTTCAGTGTTCAGGCGATCTGGCGAGGAATACTATCATTTGAGATACTTATGGATATGATGCATTCAGCAAAGCGCGTCGCTGTCGAGTTCTTACAGAAGTTCGGAACAGTCTTAGGCTTCTTTGCTCTGATTTTTCTCGGGATATTGTTCTACCTGTTTGGATACTTTCATTCCCCAGTTCCAGAAGACGCCAAAGATGAATTGGTTTGGTATGCTCAGATCGCGCTTGATCTTGGAAGGCTCATTCTCATCAGCGCCATTCTTGGTGCTTTTGTTAGGTTCTTACACACATTTAAAGCTATCAGAGAAGTGGTTACAGACGTTTTCTATGGTGACGACATACTTAGAAGACGGAAAGATATCGATCAAATTTGGGCAAAACTGAGCAAGCATATTTTCATCCCCGATTTCTCCAACGAAAACGGCTTGAGCGATGATTTGCAGGATAGAATTGTTGAGCAACTGAAGGAGGGGATGAAGCACAACAAAACATTCTATGTCAGGTCGAGCGACCGCACAATCACAGTCAAATGGGCCGATGCTGACAACAACATTATCGACATCGTTGATTCATCTGTTGAGGAGTATGTCCCTTTCGAGAAGGGCGGCAAGATTACCTGGGAGCATGTTTTTTCGGCAGGAGATGGAGCGAAGAACGACGACTATTCTCCAGACTTCAGCGTGATAATCGACGGAAACACTGTTGTTCCCGAAAAGAAACAAGACGAGGCAGGAACCACGCTCACGTATGCTTGTGCGATGGAGGGAAGAGATCTATACAAAGTGACAAAGCGGTCCACACGAAAATGGGACATACAAGCTGACCCGTTGATCGTGTTTATTTCAAAACACATCGTTGAGTCTTTACGCTTAGAGATCAACTGCTTAGATGACGACATCCGACCATTTTTTGAAGAACATCACTTGACGGACAAATTTTTTGTGCAGCCTAACGAAGCAGGTGAGCAAAGACCGTCTGACTATGTTACACGCTGTACAGCACCGATTCTTCCAGGCGATGGATTTACCATAGGGTTAATCAAAGTTGCTTGAACCTTACAAAATAGTTTGCATGGGTAAGCTGTTGTTATTACATATGGTCTAGGCAGAGATGCAGAAACCTAACCTTCGAAAGGTAAGTGCGATGATGAAGTCCAAAGAGACTCTCGTATAAGCTATTGAATACACATGAAAAGGCCCGCTACGGCGGGCCTTTTCATGTGGAGTGATCTCATCAATGCCTCAACCCCCGCTCGGCATGCGCTTCCTGGCTGTCTAGCCGTCCCTCAATCTCTCCGCGGCGGCTTTCGCTAAGGTCAAGCTCTGCTGCAAGCTCTCGTTCAGCGTCTTGTAGCTCGCCTCGTCGTTCAGCAATCCTTTCAAGGCCTTCATGGATGCGGCTTGTGAACGAATGAGCAAGGTCACGCAGTCTTTCAAGCCAGCCAGCTCCCTCTCGATCCTGCCGGTCGAGCGTGTTTCCAAGGCGGTCAAATCCCTCGCGGAGGCCTCTGAGGCCGTTACCAACCGCTCGACGCAGGCGAGCAAGTCGCGTTCCAAGGCTGTCAGTTGGGTCATCTAATCCTCCTCGATCCGAATGCAGGTGACGTGTTGGCCGCCCATCGTGCAGCTCCTGAGCCGCGTCTTCGATGGGTCCAGGATCAGCCAGGTCCCCTCGGGCCGCTCGATCCGTGTCAGGCCCAGTTCCGTCAGCTCCGAGCGCGTCAGATGCACCGTCCAGAAGAAGCTCGCGGCCATCATCGAGGCGATCCCCGTCAACACCATCGCCACGATCAGCCAGGGTGAGATCGTCAGCCAAAGGCGGATCGACCTCAGTCGCGTCTCGAACAGGATCGCGGTCTCGTTCTGAAAGCGGCGCGTATCGCTCGCGATGGTATGCTGCGCGGCGCCCACAATGTTCTTCAAATCGATCCTGAAGTTCTTGAGCTGGGACGAGATCGAGGCGACGTGCTCGGCCCGGATCGTGTCGAGTTCCGCGTTCAGCTTCTCGCTCAGCCGGGTCGGCTTGCCAGTCTTCATGGAAAATCTCTCCTTTCAGCCGCCAGCGCTCGCCGGTGTCGGGGTCGCGGGCGGTGATGTAGGCCTTGCCGGTGCGTGGCAGGTCAAAGCCAGCGTCGGTGAGCGCGTCGATCATCGTCGCGCGGTCGGTGATCAGCCCGAGGTCAATCTGGTCCTGTATCCAGGCATGCAGCTCGTCCCGACCTTGGGCGCGGGTTGGGGCCTCGATGGTGTCGCGGACGTCCTGTGCCCGGTCTACGTCCATCGGATCGGCCCAGCCGTACCGCTGGTTCATCACGTCCCGCAGGCTGTCATAGGCGTCCTGGTAACCCGGCGGCGCGATATTGAGGCTCTTTCCCGTCGTCAGCTCCAGGCGCGGCGTGCAGAAATGAAGCTCGACCCGGCCTTCGTGGCGATGGCGGACCCAGAGCACCTCATATTGCTCAGGGTCCAGCCCCGCGAAGGCCAGATGCTCGAACCCGTCCATGACCTCGGTCTGCTGGTCCTCGGTCGGGTCGTCGCTGTCGGCAAAGCTGATCACGCCCGCCCGGTAGGTCCATTGGTGACGGCTGGCGTCTATTAGCGCCTCAGTGCGTTCGGGGTTGCCGCGCAGGACCTCGGGCAACGGGTCGCGCTTGACGGTGACCGGCTGGCCGTCTGCATCGCGGATCAGATCGCGGTTGCCGTCATAGGCCAGCACACGCTCGGCTACGAGATACCCGACCGGCCCCGCGCCTGCGCCTTTGCCGTTGGGGAAGAACTTGATCAGCACCGTCGCGCCTCATCGAGGAGCGCGGCGAGCTGGCGTTCGATCACCACCAGGCGGCGCGCGACGGTCAACGTGTCGAGGTCAGTGCGTCCGACCTTCATGGCGTGGTTCAGCCAGCGGGCAATCTGGTTGAGGTTGCCGCCGATGCGTCCAACGGCCAGCACCAGCGCAGGGTCAACGCGGGGGATGGGCTTGCGGCGGCGGGCCTCGGTGAGGCCAAGCGCTTCGCGCAGAAGCGTCGAAGCAGGCAAACCAGCAGCCTCGGCCTTGGCGCGCAGCTGGGCCTTCTCGGACGCGGTACAGCGGAAGACGAAGGTTTCTGTTAGCGGCTCTTTAGTGCGGGCTTTGTCCGCGCCGGTGGGGTTCGAAGGGGAGGCGTGCCGCCCCTCGCAAGGTCCCGTGTCAGCAGCGCCAGCGTATGACATGGGTCGCCTTGCTGTTTGCGCTTCGGTGGGATCGGTGATGCTCATGATCTGAGGCCCGCCGCTTGGATTTGCGCGTGTGTCACCAACTCTGCGGCCAATAGCGCATCGATCTGGCTGGGTGTAATGTGGCGGCAAAGCGGATGGCGATCCGTCACCCAATTCGCCAAGTCTGCCAGCATCTCAGCTTCCTTCGCCTTCGTCTCTTCTCGGCCCTTGGCAATGTCCTCGACATAGCCGCGCCAGCGTCCCGACTTGAACCAGTTGTCCGAGAAACAGACCTTCGAGCGGGTAAAGCCCGCGCTCTCCGTCGCGTAGGCCTTCACGGCCTGCGACAGGTCCTCGACCTCAGTCCCAGCGTCCAAAGCTTCCCTGATCCGACTAAGACACTCTGCCTCCCCACGCAAACGGTCGGGCGGATAGCAAGCCAGTATCTTCTCAGCCTCTTCATCCTCCGCCACCTCGCGCTCGCGCGTAGGAGGTTTATGGATGGTTTTAGGATGGTTTGGGGGCCGTGGTGGCCCCGGTACCCCGGCCACTGTGGCCCCCGTTCCGGGTCCAGTCTGGACGGGGTCCACTGTGGCCCCCGTCTCGATCTCGGGTTCGGCGGTGAGTTCCAGCGCCTCGACCCGGAAAAGATCGATCCGGTAAACGACAGTGAATCCGTTCTTGCATCCACGCGCCCCGGTCTCGACCAGGATGCCTTCCTTCAGGAAGTCCCGGATCGTCCGCTTGACGGTCGTCCCACCAAGCTCCGTATGCCGCTGGATCGTCCTCTTCGAACACCAGATGCCCGAACCATCGTCAGACGCCTTATCCGCCAAAAACATGATGATCTGCTTGCGCGTCGCACTCCCGAACTTTCGTTCCGCACACGCGTTCGCCACACGCCAGCTCATGAGAAAGCCCCAAAAGCCGCACGGACGTGCGAATTTTGTACAGGATTTGTACGAGATTTCGGTCGTTTTCGGGGAATTCGGCGGAAAACGAAACGGGCGTTTCTGCACGCTTCTGCAGAACCCTTTGCAAATAAGTCATATTTTTCAGGTGTTTTTGGCGACCCCGGCAGGATTCGAACCTGCAACCTGCCCCTTAGGAGGGGGCTGCTCTATCCAATTGAGCCACGGGGCCACTCGTGGGACTCTCTAACCGGGAAAGAGACCGTTGTCACCGCCTTTGCGGGTAGTTGAACATCTCGGTCTGTTCGCGCTACCATCGGGCAACGCAAAACAGGACGGATCCAGCCTTGCCCGCCGACACAAAACGCCCGCTTACCCTTCGAGATGTATCCGAGGCGTCCGGCGTCTCGGAGATGACCGTCAGCCGCGTGCTGCGCAATCGCGGTGACGTCTCGGACGCCACGCGGACCCGCGTTCTGGCGGCGGCGAAAGAATTGGGTTACGTGCCAAACAAGATCGCCGGTGCACTGGCATCGAACCGCGTGAACCTTGTTGCAGTGATCATCCCGTCATTGTCGAACATGGTGTTTCCCGAGGTTCTGACAGGCATCAACAAGGTGCTCGAGCATACCGACTTGCAACCGGTCGTAGGGGTTACCGACTACCTGCCTGAGAAGGAGGAGAAGGTTCTTTACGAAATGCTCTCCTGGCGGCCGTCGGGTGTGATCATCGCAGGGCTCGAACATACCGACGCGGCGCGTGCGATGCTGAATGCGGCCGACATCCCGGTAGTCGAGATCATGGACACCGATGGCAAACCGGTCGATGCGATGGTCGGCATTTCGCACCGCCGGGCCGGACGTGAGATGGCGCAGGCGATCCTTAAGGCCGGATACAGGCATATAGGGTTCATGGGGACCAAGATGCCGCTGGATCTGCGGGCACGTAAACGCTTTGAAGGGTTTACCGAAGTTCTGGGAAAAAACGGTGTCGAGATCGAGGACCGGGCTTTTTATTCCGGTGGCTCAGCCCTTGCAAAGGGGCGAGAAATGACCGCGACAATGCTGGAACGTTCGCCCGAGCTCGATTTTCTGTATTATTCGAATGACCTGATAGGCGCAGGCGGCCTTCTGTACCTTTTGGAGCAGGGCATCGATGTGCCGGGACAGATCGGGCTGGCTGGGTTCAACGGGGTGGAGCTGTTGCAGGGCCTTCCACGCAAACTGGCCACGATGGATGCCTGCCGGTCCGAGATTGGGCGCAAGGCGGCTGAAATCGTTGCACAACGGCTGGAAGATCCCGATGCCGAGATCGAAACGCGCATTACCCTGACCCCGACAATCAGCTATGGCGATACGCTGAAGCGGCGCTGATCGTGGCGCTTGCGAGGCTTGAGAACCGTGCCGCGCGCGCGCATTTTCTAGGGCGTCATGCTCTTGCCCAACTGCCAACCGATTCCGGCGACGGTGGCTCTCTGCTTGAACTGATTGAGCGGTTGGGTTTCGTTCAACTGGACAGCATCAACACGGTCGCGCGGGCCCACGACATGATTTTGCACGCGCGTAGAACGACCTATCGCCCGCCGCAACTCAAACGCCTTTACGAGACGGATCGTGTCCTGTTCGAGCACTGGACACATGACGCGGCAATGATCCCGATGGCCTTCTATCCGCACTGGCACCTGCGGTTTCAACGTGATGCGGACCTGCTCAGGTCGCGATGGGCATCATGGCGGCGCGACGGGTTCGAAGAGAAATTCGATACCGTTCTGCAACATGTCAGGGATCACGGGCCTGTTACGTCCTCGGACCTTGGGCAGGACGAGAAGAAATCGTCAGGCGGATGGTGGGATTGGCACCCGTCGAAAACGGCGCTGGAATATCTCTGGCGATCCGGCGCGTTGACGGTGGTTGGACGTGACGGATTCCGAAAACGCTATGACTTGACCGAAAGGGTGATCGAGGAGCATTTGTACCCGACCATGAACCCGAACGCGGCCGCGACGATAGACTGGTTGTGCAACGCGGCGCTTGACCGACTTGCCTTTGCCTCATCTGGCGAAATCGCCGCTTTCTGGGATACAGTCACCGCGGCCGAGGCAAAGGACTGGGTGGCACGGGAATTGGCCGGGGGCAGGCTTGAGAGGATCGTGGTACTGGGTGCGGATGGCCGACCGAAGGAAGCCGTGGCCCGTCCCGGCCTTGTCGACAGCGAGTGTCCCGTCGCGCCCGGAAAGATGCGGGTTCTCAGCCCGTTCGACCCGGCCTTTCGTGACCGGAAACGCACCGAGCGGTTGTTCGGTTTTCACTACCGGATCGAGGTCTTCGTGCCCGAGGCCAAACGGCGATACGGCTATTACGTTTTTCCTTTGCTGGAAGGGGACCGTCTCGTCGGTCGTGTGGACATGAAGGCGTTTCGCGAATGCAGAGAGTTGCGCGTGCGTGCCCTGTGGCCCGAGAGGGGCATCAAATGGGGCCAAGGCCGCCTATCCCGTTTCGAAGCAGCTCTGGACCGGGTCCGGCGCTTTGCTGGAATGGATCGAACGGTATTTCTGAATGAATGGCTACGGGAACCGATCTAGCCCGTAAAGCCGCGCTCCTGAACCAACTCGGCAAGCTGTTGCAAAGAGGTTTCCAGCGGTTGGCCGGACGTATCCAACTGGGCCTGCGCCTTGGCATAAAGCGCTTCGCGGCTCGTCAGGATCGATTTCAGCTGTTCCATCGCTTCGGGATTGCCTGCCATGGGACGTTCATCCCCCTGCGCGCGAACCCGGTCCATATGTTCGACTGGCGTGGCACGCAGCCAGATCGTGTGAAACCGGCTAAGCAACGTATTGTAGGTGTCGGGTTCAGCGACAATTCCTCCTGCGACGGCAAGGATCATGGATTCATGCGTGGCGATCACCCTGCTGACGGCCTGCGCTTCGAGCTTGCGATATCCCTCTTGCCCGTAAAGCGCCATCACCTCGCCCACAGGCATACCAGCCTGTTCCTCGATCTCGTCATTGAGCTCGACAAAGGGAAAACCCAATTCCTCGCCCAGCATCGCACCAAGCGTGGACTTGCCCGCCCCACGCAAACCGACAAGGCAGATGCGTTGCGCGCGCATGACCTCGGCCGGTTCCGGTTTGAGCAAGCGCATCACGTTCGCCTGGACGTCGCTGCTGGCCTCGCGGAACAGGTCAGTCACACGCAGCGCGTCCGATGTCCAAGGATCCTCTTCGCCGACTAGCCATTCGATCCGGTGATCTAGCGCGATGGCCACCCGCTGCAACAGGCCGATGGAAATATTTCCCTCGCCCGCTTCGAGTTGAGCGAGATAGCGCGGCGATACCCCGGAAATCTCGGAAAGAACCCGCCGCGGAATACCGCGATGTTCCCGTGCCCTGCGCACCCGCTCACCCACGCGCGTAATCAATGCCGAAACGGATGCATCCGCGATGTCCCGCCCGCTATGTGAGGTACTCTCGCCCCTGAAATTGGTGATTTCGCTCATGCACCCCTGCAAGTCTTTTGTGTGAAATATTGCACAAATTTAGGCCGACAGGAAAACCGGGGCAATGAAAAATGCCCCGGTGCATGAGATGACGACCTATGACGCTGGGTCAGTAAGTTTCGACGTGATACCGCCCGTCTTCGCGCATCCGGTCGCGGATCTGGGGCCAATCCATACCTTTGGAGCGCGCGATATCCTTGAACGCCTCCTCGACGCCCTGCTCCATCGCCTTTAGCCCGCAAATGTATATGTGGCCGTTGGGATCGGACAGAATGTCGGAGACCTTGTCGGCTTGTTCGCGCAGTTGATCCTGTACGTAGTGCTTCGGACCGCTCTCTTGCCGGGAAAACGCGAAATGCTTGGCCATGAAGGTTTCGGGCACTTTCTTGAGCGGCCCGAAATACGGCAGCTCTTCTGCCCGGCGTGCGCCAAACACCAGCGTAAGGGAGTCACGGACTGACGGCGCCTCGCGCTGGCGACGCATTGTGAAAGCTCGGAAAGGGGCCGAGCCGGTACCGGTGCAGATCATCAGCAGATGCGCATTGGGATCGGACGGCAGAAGGAAAGTCGCGCCGAAAGGACCGGTCACACGAACGGTATCGCCTGGCTTGAGATCACAAACAAAGTTGGAGCAGATGCCATGCTCTTCGCGCTTCACCGTCAGCGAGAGGTTGTTGAAATTCGGCCGCTCGCCGTCACGCGGGCTGGATACCGAATAAAGCCGGGGCAGATGAGGGTTCCCGTCGGCATCTTCGCCCGGCGGGATGATTCCGATGCTCTGACCTTCGAGAACGGGGAAAGGCAGCGCACCGAAATCGAGGATGATATGGCGCACATCGCTGTCGCTCTTGTCAGATGTCAGCCGGAAATTTCCGGTCACTTTCGCCTCGGCCGGCTTGGCGAGGTTGTACATGTTGATGGTCGGCTTGGATGCGGTGGCCGGTGCCTTGGATTTGCCCCCGGCACCTTTGTGCGCCTCGGCAAGCAGTGCAGCCATCGCGTCGTCCAGCGCCTCGACACCGCCGGATTCGGGGCCGATATCCTCTTGCGGTGGCAGCTCCATCCACTCGTACTGGTCTTCGAGAGAATAAGGTTCGTTCACCACGCGCCATTCGTCGATCGAACCGGTGGGGCAGACGGGAATGCAATCCATGCAGAAATTGCACTTGGATGCATCCACGACCACGTTGTTCTCGTCATGCTCAATCGCCTCGAGCGGGCATGTCATCTCGCAGGTATAGCAGCGGATACAGATTTCAGGATCGATGAGATGTTGCTTGATCGGCTGGTTCATGTCGATCAGCGCCGCTTGGTAAGGATCACGTCAGGCAAGGTCAGTGCTTCGATCAACTGCTTGCACAAACCGACACAATCGGAACATCCCACACAGGGTCCCTGAAGGGTCGACAACTGGTCGGCAACAATCTCGACATTGCGGTTGGGTGTTTGGGAGCGGTCGATCTGCATCTGTTTGGTCCCTGTTTCGAATGGGTTCCAGTATAGCGATACGAGCTGGCGAAATCCGGTCAAGCCTGCAATTCGGCAAACCTTGTGTGTCGGGCCGACCCTGGCCGGCCCGATCTGGTATTACGCCATGTGAAGTTTGACATATTCAAAGTCGCCCGGCTTGTTGTCGATGCCGACCTTGGGCGGGGCGATCCAGCTGGCATACTGGCCTGCTTCGTAGCAGGGGTTCATCAGCGAAGCGATGAAGTCTCCATCCGCGTTGGTTGGCAACCACTCGGGCAGGCCTTTGTCGTACTCCGCGCCGCTGACCATCTGGCCCTCAGGGTTAAAATGCTTGTCGGCGAAGACGCCGATCTTGCGGTTGAAGGACTCGTGCGGCAGCGACATTTCGAAATCGATGCCGTACTTCTCGATGATCTTGTTCCAGCGCTTCACGCCGCCCGCCGCGTCACGGGTGTAATCGTCACGCAGCCGCATGTTGATTGCGGTCAGGGCCGGGACCTCTCGCTGAACGGCCTTGCCATCCTCGAAATCCCAGACGGTATATGTGTCGCCCTTGAGTTGGTGGTCGTCCTTGAGGCGGCTTTCCATGTAGCGCCCCTTGATGCCCGCGTTGAAGGCATTCGCCGCATTGGTCGACACCTCTTGCCCGAACAGGTCGAGCGACAGCGTGTAATGCAGGTTGAGCTTTTTCTGGATGAGCGGCAGGTCGATCACGCCCAGATCGCGGATCTTGGCGGTGTCATAGGGATCGTCGATCCCGTTCTCCTTCATCACCTGGCATGTCCGCTCGATCGTACGGCCGACTCCGGTCTCGCCGACGAACATGTGGTGCGCTTCCTCGGTGAGCATGAAGCGGCAGGTGCGGCTGAGCGGGTCAAAGCCCGACTGGGCCAGCGACTCCAACTGCATCTTGCCATCGCGGTCGGTGAAATAGGTGAACATGAAGAACGAGAGCCAGTCGGGCGTTTCCTCGTTGAAGGCGCCCAGCATGCGCGGCGCCTCCTCGCTGCCCGAGGAGCGGCGCAGCAGGTCATCCGCCTCTTCCCGACCGTCGCGACCGAAATACTTGTGCAGCAGGTAGACCATGGCCCAGAGGTGCCGGCCCTCCTCGACATTCACCTGGAAGAGGTTGCGCATGTCGTAGAGCGAGGGCGCGGTCAGGGCCAGCATCCGCTGCTGTTCGACCGATGCAGGCTCGGTATCGCCCTGGATCACGATCAACCGCTTGAGCATGTTGCGATACTCGCCAGGCACTTCCTGCCATGCGGGTTCGCCGAAATGCTCGCCACAGGGAATGGTGCGGCCCTCAACCTGCGGAGCAAGCAAAACACCCCAGCGATATTCGGGCATCTTAACGTAGTCGAACTTGGCCCAGCCCTTCGGGTCCACGCTTACCGCGGTCCGGAGGTAGACAAGGGATTCCTGAAAGTTCTGAGGGATCAGGTCATTCCACCAGTTGATATAACCGGGATGCCATTTCTCCAGCGCTTTCAGCACCTTCTTGTCCTGGCTCAGTCCCACATTGTTCGGGATCTGGGTATCGTAACTTACGTTGATCAGGTCGAGCATGTCTTTTCCTCCTTGGTAGGGCCGCAGCCCCTTGGGGCGTCCCCCTCAAACACGTTCCATGTTGTAGTCACCCCGGACACCAGTTCCGTAGCGCTGCAAGGCACCATCAGGGCCCACGGCGTTCGGGCGCTGGAAGATCCAGTTCTGCCAGGCGGTCAGGCGGCCAAAGATCCGGGTTTCCATGGTCTCTGGACCGACGAAGCGCAGGTTCGCTTCCATTCCCGTCATCGCGTCCGGTGAGAAGCTTGCACGCTCTTCCATGAATACGCGCACCTCGTCTTCCCAGTCGATATCGTCGAGTGCGTAGGTCACAAGCCCCAGCTTTTCCGCTTCATCTGCCTCAAGTGCCTCGCCGATATGTTCACGCAGTTTCTCGGCCTCATCCGGATCAGCCCAGAAGCGGTTGGCCAGACGGCTGAGGTCGTTGCTCATTGGGTAGGTGCCGAAATTGCTTTCGCTGAGGGTCACGGCGGCCATGGGCCTGTTATCGCCCTCGAATTCTTCGAGCATCATGTAGGACCGGTCGACGGCCCACAGGATCTCGGCAAAGACTCCGGCAAAACAGGAACCGTGCTCAACCAGGGCGACAAGGCTGCGAGAGGTCATGTCGATCCGCTTCAGGACGCGCTTCCAGTACTTCAGGATCTCGTTGGCCAACCAGAAATTGGCATTGTCGAGAAGCATCTTCTCATGCGCCAACAGCTTTTCCGGATCGCCCTGGGTGCGGAAAACGAGCAGGCCGATCTCGCGCTCGTTGAGGCGCAGATGCAGGATGGCGTCATCAAGCTCTCGCGCGACGCGCAGAAGGTAGCCATCGGCACCCGAAGCATGCAGCGCGTCGGTCGATGCCGGCGCATCCTCGTCAGGCCCCTTGATCGTGATGGTCGCGCGGCCCTGATCACGTTCCATAGCGACTTCGACCAAGGAGTAGCTGACCGACCCGTCATCGGCAAAGCTGCGCGACAGCGGGGTCAGCTCGATACCGGTCGCGCCGGAAGGTTTCGCGGATTGAGACGCAAACTCCTTGGCCCTTTCCTGCACCGTTTCACTGAATTTGGAGTTGGGCACGACCTCGTCGACCAGCTTCCAATCAACCGCGCGCTGGCCTCGGACGCCCTCTTCAACCGAGCAGAAGACATCCGCGAGGTCACGGCGCACTTTGCGTTTATCCGTGACGCGCGTCAGCCCACCCGTGCCGGGCAACACTGCAAGCAGCGGAACCTCGGGCAGCGCCACCGAAGAAGAACTGTCATTGGTCAACATGATGTAATTGCAGGCCAACGCCAGCTCATATCCCCCGCCGGCACACGAACCCTGCACCGCTGCTACGTATTTCTGGCCCGAGTCCTCCTCGGCGGCTTCAAACGTGTTACGTGTTTCGTTGGTAAACTTGCAGAAATTTACCTTGTGCGCGTGGCTCGCGCCACCGAGCATCCGGATATTGGCCCCGGCGCAGAACACACGATCCTTTCCGGATTGCATGACGACGACCTTGACCTCGGGATGCTCGAACCTCATCCGCTGAACGATGTCGGCAAGCTCGATATCCACGCCCAGATCGTAGGAATTTAGTTTCAGCTCGTAGCCATCGAACAGGCCACCCTTCTCATCCACGTCCATGATGAGGTTGGCGATCTCACCATCGTATTCGACGCGCCAATGGCGGTACTTCGACGGGTCTGTCTGAAAGTCGATTCGCTGCGTCATTCGAAGGCTCCGGTCTTTTCGGTGTCTCGAGCACCCTACATGATAAAGTGCATAGAGACAACCCGGATAGGCATCATAATGCACAATCAAAAGTGTTTATAAACAGTAGTTTGCCATATTGTGCAAATTTGGTGCATTTTTTGAAAGGAATTTTTATGCTTTATATTGCATATCTTGAGAGATTCGGCCGCGTAGAGCCTTGATCCGATCGCTCAAGCTTTGCGGCGGCAAACCCATCAACGTTTCAACCCGCAGCGGCCGTGACAAGCACTCGTCAGCGATATCACACAAGCGCAAGGCAGCGGCCGGACGCCCCATGAGAACCTTCAATTCGGCATTCGCCAGCTGGATCGCGGCCCGGGCAAGACTGCGTTCAGCCGAGTTGGGCGGCAAGGCCATCCATACCGGCTCCCAGAGTTCGTGCGCCTCCCAAAAGAAACCTGCGCGAAAGAACTCCCAGCCGCATAACCATGCGTCGCTTTCCGAAAGCTCGGCCTCCGTCATTCCCGAGACGGCAGTGTCACGGATCGCATCGAACAAACCCTCGGGGTGCCGAAGAGTCCGACCCGGGACATAGGCATGAGGCGGCAACGCGCATGGGCGCTTCACACGATCTCGACCTCGGCGGCTTCGATCCGCTCCAACCGGGCGACAAATTCTTCGATCGCTTTCAAGACTGCATCTGGCGCCTCCAGATGCGGGGCGTGCTGGCAGTCGAGGATGCAGGTCTCTACCGGGCTGTAGGCACGGGTTTCGATCTCTTCGATCTGGGCAAGGGTTCCGTACTGGTCCTGGCGCCCCTGAATGGCCAGGACAGGAATCCGAAAGTAATCGATTACCTCGGCAACGTTCCACCCCTTGAAACCGGGATCGCGCCAAGCGTCATTCCAGCCACGAAATGCGCCTTCTGCATCCTTGTGATACTTGCCCATCCGTTCGCGCAGACCGCCGGTTTCGAACGCAGCCGCTGCGCGCTCGATTTCCGCAAGGCCCATGTCCTCGGTGAAAAAATGCGGCGCCATGAGGATCAATCCCCGTATGCGATGATCTTCGACCGTGCCGGCATGAATGGCGGCAATCGTTGCGCCATCTGAATGCCCGAACAGGATACAGCGGCGAATGCCGGCCTGATCGAGAACATGCGGCAGGACATCCTGTGCCTCACGAGTCATGAAATCGAGTGGTCGCGGAAGGGTGACAGGGTCCGATTGACCGTAGCCCTGCCGGGAATAAACCAACACACCCATGCCGGTACGCTCGGCCACGCGAGCAGGAAAATCGCGCCAGAGCGCGACACAACCCAGACCTTCGTGAAGCATGACGATAGTGGGCGCCTGATCCGGCGAAGGGCCGTGACAGGCATACTCCAACGCGACTCCGTTGATATTCATGCGTTGTCCGGGCGTGTCACTCCATTCGATCAACATGCTTCTTCCCTCAACTTGAACCGCTGGATCTTGCCAGTCGCCGTCTTCGGCAGGTCATCGACGAACTCGATCCAACGCGGGTATTTCCATTTGCCGACCTTGTCCTTGACGTAGTCTTTCAGGTCGGCGGAGAGCGCATCGCTGTCGCCCGCTTCCTTGAGCACGATATAGGCCTTGGGTTTTTCCAGCCCCTCGCCGTCACGCGCCGGCACCACGGCCGCCTCCAGCACCGACGGGTGAGACACCAATGCCTGCTCGACCTCGAACGGCGAAACCCAGATTCCCGATACCTTGAACATGTCGTCGGTGCGCCCGCAATAAACGAAGCGGCCGCCCTCGGTCAGCTCGTACTTGTCCCCGGTCCGGGTCCATTCTCCCTCGAACGTCGTCCGGCTTTTGTCGCGCTTGTTCCAATAGCCGTCGGCGGCCGACGCACCACGCACTAGCAACTCTCCAAGACCGCCCGGCCCGACATCAACGCCATCTTCGTCAACCAGACGAACCTCGTAACCCGGTACGGGCTTGCCAGACGTGCCATAGACGACATCCCCTGGCGCGTTAGACAAGAAGATGTGCAGCATCTCGGTCGACCCGACCCCGTCAAGGATATCCACCCCCCACAGGTCATGCCACTTCTTGCCGATTTCCTCGGGCAACGCTTCCCCAGCCGAGATGCAGCGCCGCAGGGTGACACCCGGCACACCTTGACGCTCCAGCAGCGCAACAGTGGCGGCGTAAAGCGTGGGAACACCGCAAAAGATCGACGGCTTTTCGGCCTCGATGATCTCGACGGTGCTGTCCGGGGTCGGCCTGCCGTTGAATAGAATGGATTCGGCACCAACCGACATCGGAAACGTCATCGCGTTCCCCAGGCCGTAAGCAAAGAACAGCTTTGCCGCCGAATAGACGGTGTCATCTGGCTGGATACCCAGAACCTGTGCGCCGTATGTGTCAGAGGTCGCCTTGAGGCTCGCATGAACGTGCCGTACACCCTTGGGCTGGCCGGTAGACCCCGAAGAATAGAGCCAGAACGCCGTGTCATCATCCGACGCCGTGACCGTTTCACCCGGTTCGCAGCTTTCGGTGAATGCGTCGAACGTCACGGCTCCCTCGGGCGCGTTGCTCCCGATCAACACGATCTGCTCGAGATACTCCGAGTTCCGCGCAGCCTCCTCGACCACGGGCCAAAGCTCCTCGGAGACGAAGAGACATGCGGCGCGACTGTCCTTGAGAATGACATCATAGACCGATGTCGCCAAAAGCGTGTTGAGAGGCACGGGAATGACGCCTGCGCGGATGCAGCCCCAGAAGATCTCGGGAAACTCGATCTGGTCGAGCACCAGCATCGCTGCGCGGGCCTCGCGCGGAATGCCGCCACGACGCAAAGCCGTTGCGACACATGCAGACCTGTCGGCAAGCTGCGCATATGTTATCCGGCGCTTTTTTCCAGCAGCTTCACGAAAGGCGAAGCGGTCGCCCCAGCCCTCTGCAACATGGCGGTCCAGGAAATAATCAACCGCGTTTCCGGTCATGGTCTTCCTCCCAAAAGACGTCTGCCCTGATCGCGCAACCGGCGTGACGCCCTGCACGACTCGTCAGAAGCAGTAATGCACCCCGCCGAGAATTATGCAAGATATTGCTCAAGACTTAAGCATTATTTTGCACACTCAGCTCGTCAACCCGGATCACGCACGGATCAGCAGGCGCATAGAGCCTTTCCAGCAACGGGGCCCGGCGGTTCAGAATCTTGCGAAAATTCAGGTTGCCTTTGGCGGTGATCTCACCCTCGGCCATGGAAGGCGGTTCGGACAGGATCATGATGCGCGCTATACGCCCCGACGACCCCTTGTCGCCGTTGAAGGCCGCGACCCGGGTGCAAAGGTCATCCGCCACGGCGCCGACGTCGAAAGCGCCGCTCGACTCCTCCAGCCCCTTTGCAAGCGCCGGCGTTGGCACGATCATGAGCCCGACCTCGTCTCGCGCTTCCCCGGTTACGATCACATCCTGGGCGAGCGGCGCGAGAGCAACCAGCAGATCAAGCCGCATCGCGGTGGCACGCACCCAGATTCCGGACGCGAGCTTGAAATCCTCTGAAATCCGGCCGTCGAAACGCAAGCCACGGTTCATGTCGGATGGATCGACGAATGTCATGGCGTCGCCGGTACAGAAAAACCCGTCCTCGTCAAAGGCGTCCCTGGTTCGTTCCGGGTCGCGGAAATACCCGGGAAAGATGTTGGGGCCGCGAACGCGAACCTCGTACCGGTCGTCTGTCTCAGGCACCAGCTTGACCTCGACACCGGCAAGCGGGACGCCAAGGATACCCGGACGATCCGCCGGGAAGTGCTGGAACAGGCAGGCAGGCGCGGTTTCCGTCAGGCCCCAGCTGGTAGTGATTAGCGGTGCCTCATCACGCACCTCAAGCGCCATTTCCTGCAGATCGTTCCAGACATCCGGCGCCAGCGAAGCCCCGGCGTAGAAAAGCATGTCGAGATCGGCAAAAAAGTTCTGCTTCAACGCCTCGTTCCGACGCATCTCGTCGCGCAACTGGGCAAAGCCAACCGGTACGTTATACGCGATAGTGCCATTCATCAGCATGTTGTTCTCGAAACTCTTTCCGATCAACGCGGGGGCCGGTTTGCCTGCATCGATGTAAAGAGCACCACCGCAGGCGAGCATCTGATTGAAATTGCTCGATCCGCCAAAAACATGGTTCCAAGGCAGCCAGTCTACGAGTCGCGGCGGTCTTTCGGTGAGGAACGGAAGAGCACGCTGGTATTGCGCCTGGTTCACGCACATCATGCGCTGGGTCGTGATGACGCCTTTGGGGTGCGAAGTTGACCCGGATGTCATCAGGATCTTGGCAACAGTGTCGGGGCCGACACTGGCGGCTGCCTCGGAGATATCAGCGCCGTCGCGCATCAGGTCATCGACCGTCATCATGCCTTGACCGGCGTTACGGGCAACCAAGTGAAGACGACCGGACAACGCTTCCATCGCCAGCGCCGACGCGAAGACCTCGCCGTCCTCGGCATAAACCATGGCCGGGTCGATCAGATCGGCGATGTATCGAAGCTGCGCCTGGGCTCCCGGGATCAACGCATATTGTTCGGCCACCGGAACGATGGGCACCCCGACATATTGAGAGGCAAGCGACAGCAGCCCATGGGTGACGCTGTTGCCGGAAATGACCAGCAATGGCGTGTCTGGCCCCATTCCACGTGAAACAAGCCCGGCCGCGATGGCTCTGACGTGTTCCAGAGCCTCGCCATAGGTTTCTTCGCGCCAGCCGGTACCGCTGCGTTCGGCAAGGAACACACCTTGTGGCCTCTCCTCGGCCCAGCGGTGCAGCCAGTCCGACGACCGCGCGACCGGTTCTGGCAGCGAATGTGCCGATCGGAGAAGGATGACGCCACCCTCCGCATCCTCGCGCCGAACATCATGTGTCATGTAATTTGTCATGGTGCCCTCCCTTGCACCGTGACCGCGACGACCTCTCCTCCCTATCCGGGCAACAGGAAAAGAGTGATCGCCGGAAAGGCCACCAGCAGTATCACCCTGAAGATGTCCGACGCCACGAAGAAGATGACCGCCTTATAGGTCTCGACCATCGGCGTTTTTCGATCCATCGCATTGATGATAAACAGGTTCATGCCGACCGGCGGTGTGATCAGGCCAACCTCGACCACGATCAGGACAAGGATCCCGAACCAGATCGCCACCATTTCAGCCTCGATCCGGTTGGCCATACCTTGGGTCATGCGGATATCGAGAGCGCGCATCTGCTCTCGGGTCAGTTCAAGACCGGTGGCGATCGCCTCCTGAATGGAAGCGAGCATTTCCGCGCCCATCCCCTCGGGCACGCCCACGGCGAGCACCTCTCGCGCAAGATCTGCCTGCATGGCCGCAAGATCGACCAAGCCGAAATCCATCGCCGAAATCACCGGGAAAAAGATCGGGATCGTCAGCAGGATCATCGACAGACTGTCCATCAGGCAGCCGAAAACGAGGTAGAAGCACAAGATCAGGATCAGCACCACCCAAGGGCTGAAACCTTGGCTGACAACGAAATCGGACAGTTGCTGCGGAACTTGTGTCAGGGCAAGGAAACCATTGTAGAACGCAGCGCCGAGCACGATGAAAAAGATCATTGCCGTTGAGCGCGCCGTTACCAGGAACGAGTCGATCAGCGTTTCGCGGTTCAAGCCGCCGTTGAGCCAAGCGATGAAACCGGTGCCGAACGCACCGACGGCCGCACCTTCGGTCGGTGTGAACCAGCCCAGATAGATGCCGCCCACAACCAGGCCGAAGACGAGCAGAACGGGCCACACGCGCAGCAGGGCAGCAAAGCGTTCCGCATAGGGGACCGGCGGGCGGACACCTGCGCTGTCAGGATACAGGCGAACGTAAATCGAGATCGCGATCACGTAACCGATCGCAGCCAGGATACCGGGAATGAACGCGGCAAGGAAAAGCTTGGCAATGTTCTGTTCGGTCAGGATCGCGTAGATGACAAGAACGACCGACGGAGGGATAAGGATGCCCAACGTACCACCGGCCGCGAGCGTCGCCGTCGAGAAACCGCCCGCGTAGCCGTATTGCTTCAGTTCCGGCAGCGCGACTCGCCCCATCGTTGCCGCTGTGGCCAGCGAAGAGCCGCAGATCGCACCGAAGCCGGCACAGGCCCCGATAGAGGCCATGGCCACACCGCCACGTCTGTGCCCAAGCCAGCCTTCGGCCGCCTTGAACAACGCGGTCGACATCCCCCCCAAGGTCGCGAAATGGCCCATCAATAGGAACATCGGCACGATGGAGAGCGAGTAGCTGGAAAACGTCGTGAAGGTTTCTGTCTTTAACCTTGCGAAGGCGACGGTCGTACCATCCGTCACAAGGATCAACCCGACGAGGCCCACGAGGAACATGGCCAATCCGATCGGTACGCGCAGAAAGATCAGCGCCATCAGCGCCGGAAAGGACGCTATCCCGATTTCGAGCGCGGTCACTGGGTGGCCTCCACACCATCCCAGATGAGAATTCGCCCGGTTATGAATTCGTAAGTTCTAACTCCGGCCATGTAGACTCCCACGACGGCCGCCGCGAGCGCCGCACAAAAACTGAGCGCAAAGGCCCACCAGATCGGGAATTCCAGCAGCAATGTCGTCTCGCCATTGCCGAATTTGTCCATCGTTCCCTCCAGCAATCGCCATGCGATGAGGCACAGGACAAGGGCGAAGGCGATTTCGATCACCATTCGAAGAAAGCGGTTTACCGATTTCGGAAAGCTGTTGGCCAGAATGTCCACCGAGGCATGCCCGGCCGTGATCTGACAGAGCGGCAGGAAACAGAAGATGGCAAAGGCAACCCCGGCCTCGACCAGTTCGAAGTCTCCGTTCACCGGGCCAACACCAAGGTCGAGCAACCATTTCGCCATCCCCGGCGCCAGTCCCTCGATCAAATCGCTGTGCAGACCACCATTCAGCAGACGGCCGAGGATCGACACACAGGTAAGAATGATCAGAGCCGAAAGCACGATCCCCCCGACGATGGCCAGAAACCTGGCCAACCCCATCATCGCCTTGTGCATGATTGCCGTCCCCGTCCGTAAGTGACCGTGGCGCGCCTACGCCACGGCCGTTGGCTTCGTCCCGTCAGTTTTCGTATTGCGGGGTGTATTTCTCGATCAGCATGTTCGCCTCGTCGATCAGCGCCTGACCGTCGATGCCCTTGCTGTCCATGTCGGCAATCCACTCGTCATAGATCGGCTGCGCGATCTCGCGCCAGGCGGCCGTGTCGGCCTCGCTGATCGTGATGATGTTGTTCCCGAGATCGAGCGCGACTTCGCGCGCCGGCCCGTCGGAGTCGGCTTGTGTGCCGCCGGCAAAGACCGAGAATTCAAGACCGGAATTGTCGTCGATCACTTTCTTCAGATCGTCGGGCAGGCTGTCATACTTGTCCTTGTTCATGGCCAGGACAAAGGTCAGCACGTAAAGGGCGCGGCCTTCGAACTCCGTGTGATTTTCGACAAGCTCCGGCACCTTGAGCGCGGTTGTCACTTCCCACGGAATCGTTGTGCCGTCGATCACGCCCTTGGAAAGCCCTTCGGACACGGCGGGAACGGGCATACCGACCGGGGTTGCGCCCAGCTTGGTCAGAAGCGAGTTGACCGAACGCGAACCGCCCCGGATCTTCATCCCCTGCAGATCCTCCGGTGCTTCGACCGGGTCCTTGGTGTGGAAGATGCCCGGCCCGTGAACCCACGTGCCGAGGATCTTCACATCCTTGAACTCGGTGTCTTTCATGTGCTTTTCGAACATTTCCCAATACGCATGACTTACAGCACGGGCGTTGGTCATCATGAAGGGAAGCTCGAACACTTCGGTCGAGGGGAAGCGGCCCGGTGTGTAGCCGACCACTGTCCACACGATATCGGCAACACCGTCGATCGCCTGGTCGATCAGCTCGGGCGGCTTGCCGCCCAACTGCATCGACGGGTAGCGCTCGACCTTGATACGGCCACCCGAATCCTCTTCGACATTATCGGCCCACACATCCAACACCAGTTTCGGCACGTTGGCTTGCGCCGGCAGGAACTGGTGAAGCTTCAGTGTCACCTCTTGCGCCAGCGCCCCCCCTGCGCTGAACCCAGTTGCCAGTGCGGCAACGGCTGCGGCACCAATGACGCCCAGCAATCTTCTGCGATAGGTCATGTTTTCCTCCCTGTGACCCCCTAGAGCACTATAATGCCCAATAAGGGCAAGAATGCAATATACTGCTTATTCGTGTCCGGTAGAAACCTTGGCCTCCAAACCGGTGCTTCCGTACAGCCACTCGACCGTAGCGTACCATTCCTCGTCTGTCTTGGCGCGCATGATGGCGTTGCGCAATTCGGCATGTGCGCCTTCGGGGTGATAGACATGCTGCCCGATCTCGCGTGACTGCAACTGGACGCGGGCGGTGCGCAGCCGTCGCTTCTCGCAAAAGGCCGCGAGTCGTTGCGGAACCGGCGAGTCGGTTTCGAACTCGGCTGACAGGCACACGGCGTCCTCCATCGCCATGCAGGCACCTTGGGCAAAATACTGCAACATCGGATGCGCGGCATCGCCGAGCAGGGCGACGCGCCCGTCGACCCATTGCATGACCGGATCGCGGTCGCACAGAACCCACAACTTCCAGTCTCGCCCCCGGTCTATGATCTGCTGTGCGCGAGGGTGTACGTGTTCGAAACCCTTGCGGACCTCATCATGGCTGACAGGTTTTCCTGCGACCGGTTCGGGCGCGTCGTTATGGTAGGTGACGACAAGGTTGAACGACTTCCACCCCGACAGCGGGTAGTGCACGATGTGGCATTTGGGCCCTGCCCACAGTGTGGCAGCGTTCCAGCGCAGATCTTCAGGCATATCTTCGACCGGAATGACCGAGCGATAGGTCGTGTGCCCGGAAACACGCGGCATGCCGTCACCCAACATCTGGCTTCGCACCCTTGACCATAGACCATCGGCCCCGATCAGTGCCTGACCAGCGACCCGAGTACCGTCCTCCAGAACCGCCTCGACACCGGTGTCGTCCTGCTCATAGCCTTCAACGGCGCTATTGGTTCGCAGCTCGATCAATGCGTTTTCGTGACAGGCTTTGAGGAACACACCGTGAAGCTCCCCGCGGTGAACGACAGCATAAGGGTTCCCCATCCGTTGCCGAAAGGGATCACCCAGCGGGATGCGCGTGATTTCTTGCCCGGTCAGAGCATCCATCAAGCGCAGGTTGTCGATGTAGACCGCCATGGCGCGAGCTTCGTCCCCGACGCCAAGGAAATCGAATGCGTGGAACGCGTTGGGACCCAATTGTATGCCTGCGCCGATCTCTCCCAACTGAGACGCTTTTTCCAGAACCAGTACACGGTGACCGCGTTGGGCAAGCCCGCAGGCGGCGGCCAATCCACCGATCCCACCGCCCGCAATCAGGATTGGCTGTTCTGACATGCTCTCATTCCGGATCGGTCAATGTCAGGGAAATCGGGTCGAGCCCGTCGATACCGCCAGTGATCCGGTCGCCGGCAACGACTGGGCCGACACCAGCCGGTGTACCAGTCAGAATCAGGTCGCCCGGTCGAAGGTGATAGTACCCCGAAAGATGGCTGACGATTTCGTCCACTTTCCAGATCAATTCTTCAAGGGTCGCGTCCTGCTTGACTTCTCCGTTGACCTCCAGGTGAATCCTGGCACTGTCTTCAGGCGACCACTCCGTGGCCTTGGTGAATGGCGCGAAAACGGCCGATTGCTCAACATCCTTGCCAAGGTCCCACGGTCGCTTCTTTTCCCGCTCTCTGATCTGCTGGTCGCGCCGCGTCATGTCGAGCGCGCATCCATAGGCATATACGGCACCCCAAGCGTCCCCACGCGGTACCTTGAAGGCCGGGGCGCCGATGGCCAGTGCCAGCTCCATTTCGTAGTGGTAGTTCTCGGTTCCCGGCGGATAGGGAACCGATGCCCCGCTCAAGATCGCGTTCGGGGCCGACTTGGTGAAATAGAAAGGAGCCTCCCGATCCACCTCGTTTCCCATTTCCGCAGCGTGAGCGGCATAGTTCCGTCCAACGCAGAATATCCTGCCGACCGGATACATTGAGGTCTCGCCATTCACAGGAATTCCTGGGATTTCGGGAAGGGCGAACAGGTGGTCCGTCATGATGGGCGCTCCTTTGCGGCACGGCGTTGGGTCGCCCAGCGCATCAATTGAAGCATCCGCCATACGCGTCGCAAAGCGTCCCTGTCCGACGCTTCGGCGATCCACCTACGACATGACCCCCCTGCGGATCGGAACGACAAATCTGGCCTAGCGTATTCAGGGAAGCTGTTTTCTTGCAAGCCAGTTCTTGCGCCGTCTTCGCGCCATCTCACGCCCAAGGCTCGGCGGAAACCTGCGCACAATTATAGGTTGCTAAGCAAGAAAATGCGAAAGTGAGAAAAATCGTACGAAAACGCTTGATCGATTTGCCGAAACCCTTTCTGATGCAACCCTGTAAGGCAAGTTGAAGCCCTTACCAAGCGCGACACCGAATCGACATCAGGCCGAAGGACACCACCACTCATCTACCTATGGTAGCATCTCTACATGAAGGTGGAGGACGCTACCGGCGCCGACAGGAGGAGCGGCGCCACAATATTTGCCGCGCAAAGCCGACCCGGCAGACCGTGGCAAGACAGAACCCCGGCCAATTCCGGTTGCCGTCCCCAGATCGCGGCCGGAAGCGCATGATGGAATTTCGACATCTCGCGGTTACCGGGGTATCGGTCCGAGCGGCGGCTCAGAACCCCGCTTGAACGGACCGAACAGGGCCAGGTAGGCAGCTACCGTTTTGACCTGGCCTGCCTTCCCACCGGAGAGATCCCCCTCCTCTCCGGTGGGAAACCTCAGTTTTCGTCTATCGTATCCAATGCATTGAGCAGATCCAGCAACCGCTCATATTCGTCATGGCCCAGATGCGCGCGGATCCGTTCCGCAGCGACAATGCTCGTATCGAGGTTCTGCGCAATCACCTCGCGCCCGGACGCCGCAATCTCGACGATCTGCTTGCGCCGATCGTCCGGATCCCTCCGCCGGGTAATCAGCGCTTTCTCTTCTAGCTTTTGCAGAATTCGCGTCAGGCTCGGCAGTAGCAGACAGGCCTGTTCGGAAATGCGTGTCGGGTCTTGCGGCCCTTCTTCATCCAGAACCCGCAAGACACGCCATTGTTGCTCGGTGATGCCGGCATCGGCCAACATGGTGCGTATCGGTCCCATGACGCGTTCGCGGGCGCGGAGCAAAGCAATGGGCAGAGATCTGGAGGTGCGCGGTAAATCCTTAACCATAGCAGAGTCTTGCGCATATCCGGGGCAAGCGCAACGAGCGATTGGATTGCCTGGGGTTGACAAACAGCTGCGATTTTGCTTCACTTGTTAAGCAATGGGAGGGCGACAATGCCGCATATCACGCTGGATTACTCGGCGAACATGGAAGACCGGACCGACCTCGCCGGCCTGTGCGAAGCGTTGCGCCGCACCGCCTCGGAGACCGGAGTATTTCCTCTCGCAGGTATCCGCGTCCGCGCCATGCGTGCCGACCACGTAGCCATGGCCGATGGCGACACGAAACATGGCTACGTGGATGTTTCGGTGCGTCTGCGTGCAGGACGTGACCTTGATACCCGCAAGGCGGCAGTAGATGCCCTGTTCGAAACTGCGCGCTCATTTCTCGAGCCCGCGATGGAACGGCACTCGATCGCCTTGTCGATGGAAATGCGTGACATCGACCCGGACCTGTCCCCCAAGACCGGAACCATTCGCGACCACATGGCACAGGCGAAAGCACATGACTGATCTTGACCGAAACCTTGAAACGCTCGCGCGGCATCTGGACCGCTTCAAGACAAGCGGCGTGCTGAACCTGATCGGAGGTGAGACACGTCCCGCAATATCAGCTGACACGTTCGAAACGCGTTCCCCTGTCGATGACAGCCTCATCTGCACCGTGGCGAAAGGCGGGGCCGACGACATCGACGCCGCCGCGCAAGCGGCCAAGGCCGCGTTTCCCGCCTGGCGAGACATCGGCGGGACGGAACGGAAGAAGATACTGAATCGCATCGCCGACCTGATCGTCGAACGTGCCGAGGAAATCGCTTTGTGCGAGTGCTGGGATACCGGGCAAGCGCTGCGTTTCATGTCCAAGGCCGCCCTGCGAGGAGCCGAGAATTTCAGGTTCTTCGCCGATCGCGCGCCCGCCGCACGGGACGGACAGACCCTTCCATCCGCCACCCTGCTGAACGTGACCACCCGCGTTCCCATTGGTCCCGTCGGGGTCATTACGCCCTGGAACACGCCCTTCATGCTGTCCACGTGGAAAATCGCCCCCGCGCTTGCCGCAGGCTGCACGGTCGTTCACAAACCGGCCGAGTTCAGCCCGCTTACCGCGCGCATCCTTGCCGAAATCGCGCACGAGGCCGGTTTGCCGCCAGGGGTCTGGAATCTGGTGAACGGCATGGGAGAGGACGCCGGCAAGGCGCTGACCGAACATCCCGCCATCAAGGCGATCGCATTCGTCGGTGAATCGAAAACCGGCAGCATGATCATGGCGCAGGGTGCCCCAACGCTCAAACGCGTGCATTTCGAGTTGGGCGGCAAGAATCCTGTGGTGGTCTTCGAGGACGCCGACCTTGACCGGGCGCTGGATGCCGCGATCTTCATGATCTACTCGCTGAACGGCGAACGCTGCACGTCGTCCTCGCGTCTGCTTGTGCAGGAAAGCATCGCAGAGCAGTTCGAGGCCAAGCTTGTCGAGCGCGTCAACAAGATCAAAGTCGGCCATCCGCTCGACCCGTCGACAGAGGTGGGCCCCCTGATCCACAAGGTGCATTTCGACAAGGTCACATCCTATTTCGACATTGCGCATCAGGACGGGGCGAATGTCGCCGCAGGTGGTACACGCGTTGGTGACACGGGCTGGTTCGTGCGGCCAACGCTCTTCACCAATGCCAAGAACGACATGCGCATTGCGCAGGAGGAGATTTTCGGCCCGGTTCTGACATCCATCCGCTTTTCGACCGAAGAGGAAGCACTGCAGATCGCCAACGGTGTTGAATACGGACTGACAGCGTATGTGTGGACCAATGACCTGACCCGAGCGATGCGCTTCACCGACCGGTTGGAGGCGGGCATGATCTGGGTCAACAGCGAGAACGTGCGCCACCTGCCGACGCCCTTCGGCGGGGTCAAGGCCAGCGGCATTGGTAGAGACGGCGGCGACTGGTCCTTTGAGTTCTACATGGAACAAAAGCATATCGGCTTTGCAACCGGGCAGCACGGTATTCCGCGATTGGGAGCCGGCTGATGTCACGGATCGGAGAGGCCTTTGAATTTGCGTTTCGTGCCCATTGCGGCCAGACAGATCGCGCGGGCCTTGCCTATATCGGCCATGTGGCGCGGGTCGCCGAGGGTGTCGAAACCGAAGACGAGATCGTCGTTGCCCTGTTGCACGACGTTGTCGAGGATACGCAGACGCCTCTCTCGCGCATTCAGGACAGCTTCGGCACGACAATCGCCGATGCGGTCGATGCGATCTCGCGGCGACGCGAGGAGAGCGAGGCGGAGTATCTCGAACGTGTCGTCTCGAACCCTCTGGCCTTGGCCGTAAAGCGCGCAGATGTTGCGGATAACGACCACCCGTCGCGAATGTCGGTTCTCGATCCCGAGACGCGCCGAAACCTCGAAAAGAAATACGCACAGATCCGTACCGCCGTAGGCTCGGCCGAGTTGCAGCCGAACTAGAGACTATCCTGACACGACCTTGATCAATTTCGCCGGGTCGCCATCACGAAAGGGGAAGACCATGCCCGTTCCCGCTCCAACGCTTTACCCGCCGTTCAACATCGTTCGGCTGAGCCATGTCGAATACCGCGTGACTGATCTTGCGGCTTCGCGGGCGTTCTATGTCGACACGCTTGGCCTTCAGGTTACGACCGAGGACAATGACAGGATCTACCTGCGCGCGATGGAAGAACGCGGGCATCATTGTATCGTCCTGGTACAGGCGGATGTTGCCGAGGTGGGGGTTCTGGGCTTCAAGCTTTATGACGAGCCCGACCTTGACCGGGCGGCCGATTTCTTTGCTCAACGTGACCTTCCCGTCGAATGGGTCGAGCGTCCGCATATGGGCCGCACGTTGCGCACCCGCGACCCGTGGGGAATTCCGCTGGAATTCTACGTCAAGATGGATCGCCTGGAGCCCATTCATCAGAAATACAGGCTCTATAACGGGGTGAAACCGCTTCGGATCGATCACTTCAACATGTTCTCATCCGATGTGGATGCCAGCGTTGCCTTTTATTCCGAGATCGGGTTTCGCGTGACCGAATACACCGAGGATGACGAGAGCAAACGCCTGTGGGCAGCGTGGATGCACCGCAAGGGTGGTGTACATGACGTGGCCTTTACCAATGGCACCGGCCCTCGCCTGCATCACACGGCGTTCTGGGTGCCGACACCGCTCAACATCATCGACCTGCTCGACCTGATGTCGACCACTGGCTACGTCGCCAATATTGAACGCGGACCGGGGCGGCACGGGATATCCAACGCCTTCTTCCTTTATGTCCGTGACCCTGACGGCCACAGGATCGAGATTTATTGTTCGGATTACCAGACGGTCGATCCCGACTTGGAACCGATCCGCTGGTCGCTGACCGATCCGCAGCGCCAAACGCTTTGGGGCGCCCCTGCCCCGCGCAGCTGGTTCGAGGAAGGGTCCCTTTTCGAGGGGATCACACCCAAGGAAAGCGCTCTCAAGGCGCAACCGATCATCGCGCCCTGAGGAGGCAACATGGAGTGGGACGAGTTCGGCCAATGGGGCCGCCGAGTGGCAGACTGGGCGCAGGATTACCGCAAGACCGTGGGCGAGCACCCTGTACGGGCTAGAACCGAACCCGGTGAAATACTCGATGCATTGCCTGCAACACCTCCCGAACAGGGAGAGGCGATGGAGGGCATTTTCCGCGATTTCGAAGAGATCGTGATGCCCGGCATAACCCATTGGCAGCACCCGCGCTTTTTTGCCTATTTCACCTCCAACGCGGCCGCGCCTTCGGTACTGGCCGAATTCCTTGTCTCGGCCATCGCGCCGCAATGCATGCTTTGGCAGACCTCTCCGGCGGCGACCGAGATGGAAACGCGGATGATGGATTGGTTGCGCCAAGCCCTTGATCTGCCGAACGAATATCAAGGAGTGATTCAGGACAGCGCGTCTTCGGCCACTTTGGCTGCGGTTCTGACCATGCGCGAGAAGGCGTTGAACTGGCAGGGAAACGATCAGGGGCTGTTCGGACAGCGACAGCTGCGGGTCTATTGCTCGTCCGAGGTGCATACCTCGATCGACCGGGCAATCTGGGTTGCGGGGATCGGACAGCAGAACCTAGTAAGGGTGCCCATCAAGGGCGACTGGCGGGGCATGGATCCCGATGCGCTGGAGGCGGCGATCAAGGCCGATCTTGAGGCCGGGTTACAGCCTGCGGGTCTGATCCTGTGCGTCGGGGGAACCGGAACGGGCGCAACGGACCCGGTAGATCAATGCCTTGATATTGCAAAGAAATACAACCTCTATAGCCATGTTGATGCGGCTTGGGCGGGGTCGGCTATGATCTGCCCCGAGTTCCGCCATTACTGGCCGGGTATCGACCGCGCGGATAGTATCGTCTTTAACCCTCACAAGTGGCTTGGGGTGCAGTTCGATTGCTCGGCCCACTTCCTGCGCGACCCGGATGACCTCGTGCGGACGCTGGCAATCAGCCCTGAGTACCTGAAAACACACGGAAAAGACGGGATCATCAACTATTCGGAATGGTCCGTACCGCTGGGACGGCGGTTTCGTGCGCTCAAGATCTGGTTCCTGATCCGCACCTACGGGCTGGAAGGGTTGCGCGAGCGGTTGCGCAATCACGTTGCCTGGTCCGAGCAATTGCATGACCGGCTGGCGGCGGAACCGGATTTTGAAATCGTCACCAGACCCATGTGGTCCCTCTGGACCTTCCGTTTTGTACCAAGTTCCGAGGGGGGTACATCCGTTTTGTACAATCCTGACGAGCTTAACCAGCGCCTCGTCGACGCCATCAACGATGACGGGCGCACCTACCTGACGCAGACGCGTGTCGATGGCGATCTGGTCATACGCTTTCAGGCCGGACAGTTCGACACGACCGAAGAAGACGTGATGATGGCCTTCGATGTCATCACCGAAATCGCAAGAGGACTCGACATATGAAGATCGCGACCTTCAGGGCAGGCGACCAGACCCTGTACGGGGCTGTAGGCGACGGTGGAATGATTGCCCTGTCGCCAGAGTTCCCCCAATGGCCGACCCTGCGCGACGTGGTTCAGGCCGGGGCGCTGCACGACCTTGCCTTGGCGGCGAAGGGCAAAGCGGTGACGCATCCGACCGGTGGCTTCGAATACCTGATCCCGGTGCCGAACCCGGAAAAGATCATCTGTGTCGGGGTGAATTTTCCCGACCGGAATGCAGAGTACAAGGACGGGCAGGAGGCGCCGCCGAACCCATCACTCTTCATCCGGTTTCCGCGCAGCTTTACCGGTGCGGGGCAGCCATTGATCCGGCCACCGGAAACACCGCAACTGGATTACGAGGGCGAGATCGCCATCGTGATCGGCAAGGAAGGGCGGCGCATTTCCGAAGAAAGCGCCTATGACCACATCGCGGCGATCACGCTGTGCAACGAAGGTACGCTGCGCGACTGGGTGCGGCACGCAAAGTTCAACGTGACACAGGGCAAGAATTGGGACCTGTCGGGAGCAATGGGTCCTTGGATGGTTCCCTTTACCTCTGCCGCGCAGCTTGATGACGTGCGCCTGACGACCACGGTGAACGGCGAGTTGCGGCAGGACGATCGGACCAGCCGGATGATCTTTCCGATCAGGAAGCAGATCGCCTATATCTCGACCTTCACGACGCTGGTGCCGGGCGACATCATCGTGACCGGCACGCCGACCGGGGCGGGTGCACGGTTCGACCCACCGAGATTCCTGCAACCCGGCGACGTGATCGAGGTGGAGGCCGAGGGGATCGGCACACTGACAAACACGGTGGCAGACGAATGACCCCCGAACAGCACCTGGAAGCAGCCGAAACCCTTCTCGAAGCCGAGCGGACGGGGCAGCAATGCGGGCTTTTGTCCCTGCGCTATCCTGAGATGACGCTGGCCGACGCCTACGCGGTGCAGGCCGCGCTGATCGAACGGAAACTTGCGGGCGGAAGGCGCAAGATCGGGTGGAAGATCGGCCTGACCAGCCGCGCGATGCAGCAGGCGCTGAACATCACCACGCCCGACAGCGGCGTGTTACTGGACGACATGGCGTTCGACAGCGGCACGACGGTGCCGGCGGGCCGGTTCATCCAGCCCCGTGTCGAGGCCGAGATCGCATTTGTCATGAAGGCTCCGCTGGCCGGGGCCGAATGCTCCCGTGCGGACGTGATCGCCGCGACCGAGTATGCCGCGCCCTCGCTAGAGATCCTCGACACCCGCATTCTGCGAACTGATCCGGACAGCGGTCAGGCGCGGATCATTACCGACACGATCAGCGACAACGCGGCCAATGCCGGTGTCGTTCTTGGGTCCGCGCGTCATCTTGTCGACGCACGAGACCTGCGTTGGGTCGGTGCCATCGTGAAGCGCGACGGCGTGGTCGAAGAGACGGGCCTGGGCGCCGGCGTGTTGGACGATCCCGTCACATCGATGGTTTGGCTTGCCCGGCGCATGGCGGAATATGGACAACGGATCGAAGCTGGCGATATCGTCCTGTCGGGGTCGTTCATCCGGCCCATCGAGTGCCCGCCCGGGTCGGAGATCGCCGCAGATTTCGGCGCGTTCGGGTCGGTCCAAATCAACTTTGCCTGAAAGGTATCCCATGCCCGCACCCATCAATGAATTCAAACAGGCGCTTGCACGCGGGGATCGGCAGATCGGTTGCTGGATGAGCTTCGCCGAACCGATCTGTGCCGAAGTGATGGGAACGGCCGGGTTCGACTGGCTGGTCATCGATGGCGAGCATTCCGCAAACGACGTCAGGTCAATCCGCGACCAGCTGGTTGCGCTTGCAGGGAGTGACGCGCACCCGGTGGTGCGGGTGCCGATCGGCGAAACGTGGATCATCAAGCAGGCGCTTGATTGCGGCGCGCAGACGATCCTTGTGCCGATCGTGGAAAGCGCCGAACAGGCGCGCGAGATGGTCCGCGCGATAAAGTACCCGCCCTTTGGCACCCGCGGTGTGGGCGCGGCGGCGGCACGGGCGACCCGGTTCGGCGAGATCGCGGATTATGTCGCGACGGCGGATGACCAGACCTGCCTGCTGGTGCAGGTGGAAAACCGCGCCGGGATGGCCGCGCTGGACGAGATCCTGGAGGTCGAAGGCGTGGATGGCGTGTTCATCGGCCCCGCGGACCTTTCGACCGACATGGGGTTCAAGGGCAACAGCGCGGCACCCGAGGTCCAGGAGATGATCGCGGACGCCGTGAAGCGCATTGCAGCGGCGGGCAAAGCCCCCGGCCTGCTGGGCACGACGCCCGATGCGACGCAGGGCTATTTCGACATGGGCGCGCAGTTTCTGGCCGTGGGCATCGACGTTCTGCTTCTCGCTCGTGCCGCGCGCGGGCTCGCGGCAGAGTGGAAGGCGAAATAATCTTGCGCAGCAACCTACGTATTTCCGCATAATTGACCGGTGTGACCCCGTTTCGCTAGCCTGATCCCATTCGAAAAAGAAGCGCCGAAACCGTGGCGCGCATCAGGGAGAGAGAACGTGAAACGCACCCTTCTTGCGGGTATGGTGTCGGCGCTTGCGCTGGCATCGGCTGCCGCAGCCGATATCAAGATCGCCCATGTCTATGGCAAGACCGGCCCGTTCGAGGCCTATGCCAAGCAATCCCATGACGGGCTGATGCTGGGCCTCGAGTACGCCACCGGCGGAACGATGGAGATCGATGGCGAGAAAATCGTCGTGATCGAGAAGGACACGCAGCTGAAGCCGGAAAACGGTCGCGCGTTGCTGGAAGAGGCCTATGGCGATGACGAGGTCGATCTGGCTGTCGGTCCGGTCAGCTCGGGCGTGGCACTGGCAATGCTGCCGGTTGCCGAGGAGTACGAAAAGATCCTGATCGTGGAGCCGGCGGTTGCCGACTCGATCACCGGCGAGAACTGGAACCGCTACATCTTCCGCACGGGCCGCAACTCGTCTCAGGATGCCGTATCGAACGCAATCGCGCTGGCAGGTGAGAACGTGCACATCGCGACGCTGGCACAGGACTACGCCTTTGGACGTGACGGCATTGCCGCGTTCAAGGAAGCGCTGGAAGGCGAAGGCGTCGAGATCGCACATGAAGAATACGTGCCCACGGACACGACGGACTTCACCGCGGCTGCCGAACGGATCTTCAACGCGATGAAGGATCTCGACGGCGACAAGAAGCTTTTCATCATCTGGGCGGGCGGCGGCAACCCGATGTCCAAGATCCAGGCAATGGACCCCTCGCGCTTTGGCATCGAGATCGCCACCGGCGGCAACATCCTGGCGGCGATGAGCGCCTACAAGGAATTCCCCGGCATGGAAGGGGCGACATACTACTACTACGAGATCCCCAATAACCCGGTGAATGACTGGCTGGTGGAAACCCACCAGGAGCGGTTTGACGCGCCACCCGATTTCTTTACTGCCGGTGGCATGGCCGCGGGCATCGCGGTTGTCGAAGCGATCAAGAAGGCAGGCTCGACCGACACCGAGGCGCTGATCGAGGCGATGGAAGGCATGGAATGGGAAACGCCCAAGGGCACCATGCGCTTCCGCCCCGAGGATCACCAGGCGATGCAGTCGATGTATCACTTCAAGATCAAGGTCGAGGATGGCGTCGAATGGGCGATCCCCGAACTGGTTCGCGAGCTGACGATCGACGATCTGCCGATCCCGATCCGTAACCAGTAACCCAATTACCGTGCAGGCCCGGCTGTCCATATAGGATGCCGGGCCGCCATTTCGATGACCGGACAGGCGTCATGACTTCTCCAATTCTCGAAACCCACGACCTGACGGTGCGCTTCGGCGGCCATGTCGCGGTGGACGCCGTAACATGTGCCTTTCAACCGGGCGAACTGACGGCCATCGTCGGCCCGAACGGCGCGGGAAAGACGACCTATTTCAACCTGATTTCAGGTCAGATCCCGGCGAGCGCCGGCACCGTGCGCCTTAAAGGTCGCGATATCTCGGGTCAGTCTGTTTCACAGCGGACACGCGCCGGGATCGGGCGTGCGTTTCAGCTGACCAACCTCTTCCCGAACCTCTCGGTGCTGGAAAACGTGCGCCTCGTCGTTCAGGCGCAATCGGGCAAGGGGTTCAACATGTTCTCGACCGCGGCGAGTCATGTCGAGATGACCGAAGCCGCCGAAGCGATCCTGATGCGGGTGCGCCTGCTTGAACAGCGCGACCAGGTCGTCTCGGAATTGAGCCACGGAAACCAGCGCAAGCTGGAGGTCGCGTTGCTGATTGCGCTCGATCCTGCCGTATACATGTTCGACGAGCCGACCGCAGGCATGAGCGTGGACGAGGCACCGGTCGTTCTGGACCTGATCGCGGAGTTGAAAGAACACACGCATCGCACCGTACTGCTGGTGGAGCACAAGATGGACGTGATCGCACGGCTCGCAGACCGGATCATCGTCCTGCACAACGGGGCGCTGGCTGCTGACGGTCCGCCCGCCGAGGTGATCGCCTCGGACGTGGTGCAGGAGGCCTATATGGGCCGCGGGCTGGAAGGGATACTCGAAAATGCCTGATCCGATCCTGAAGCTCGAAGGCGTTTACACCAATATCGCGCAGTATCACATTCTGCAGGGCGTCGACCTTGAGGTTCCGCGCGGGGCGGTCACCATGCTGCTGGGCCGCAACGGGGTAGGTAAAACCACGACCCTGCGCACGATCATCGGCCACTGGCGCGCGCATCAGGGCCGCATTCTTTTTGACGGTGAGGACATCACCCGGTTGCCCACCCCGGCCATCGCGCGGGCCGGTGTTGGTTTCGTCCCCGAGGACATGGGCATTTTCGCCGATCTTACCGTCGAGGAAAACATGGTGCTGGCCGCCGTGTCCGGACCGATCGACCCGGCGCGGCTCGACTGGATATTTGCCGCCTTTCCCCCGCTCAAGACCTTTTGGAAATCCGAGGCCGGCAACCTGTCGGGCGGGCAGAAACAGATGTTGTCCATCGCACGTGCGATGGTCGAGGAGCGGCGCTTGTACCTGATCGACGAGCCGACCAAAGGGCTGGCCCCCGCGATCATTGCGACAATGGCCCGCGCGCTGAAAGACCTGAAGGATCAGGGCGCCTCAGTGTTGCTGGTGGAACAGAATTTCGCGGTGGCGCGCGCCCTTGGCGACAGCGCCAACGTGATGGATGACGGCCGCATGACCTGGTCGGGGCAGATGGCAGAGCTGGCGGGCGACGCGGGCCTGCAGGAGCGCCTGATGGGCCTGAGCCTCGAGGCGCATTGATGGGTATGCCAAGGAACAAGAAAACAGGAGGTCGGGCATGAGTGCCGCGCCTGAACACGCGCCGCGGATGGCGCAACTCTCGCTTGGCGACAGGCTGGGACCATGGATGCCCCTTCTGCTGGTGCCTGTCCTTGTCGTGCTCGGCTTTCTCGCGATCCCTTCGACGTCCTCTTGGCTGACGCTGACGGTCAGCGGGCTGGCGATGGGCATGATGATCTTCATCATGGCCTCGGGTCTGACGCTGGTGTTCGGCCTGATGGACGTGATCAATTTCGGGCACGGCGCCTTTGTCTCGGTGGGCGCATTCGTCGGCATCTCGGTCCTGCTGCTGATGGGACACATGGTCGAGGCGCCCTCTCTGGTGCTGAACCTGACCGCGGTTCTGGTGGCCGTGATCGGTGCAATGGCCGCGACCGGCGTCATGGGCTGGGCCTTTGAGAAGGTGATCGTAAAGCCCGTTTACGGTCATCACCTGAAACAGATCCTTGTGACGATGGGCGGGCTGATCGTCGTTGAACAGTTGATCATCGTGCTCTGGGGGCCCGAGGAGATCTATATCACCCGTCCCGAAGCCTTGCAGGGCGCGATCACCTTTGCCGGGGCCGCGCTGGAGAAGTATCGCCTGGTGGCGGTTGTGGTCGGGCTGGCGGTCTTTGCGGCGATGCGCTTTGTGCTGCGACGGACCAAGATCGGGCTGATCGTGCGGGCCGGCGTGCAGAATGGCGAGATGGTGCAGGCGCTTGGCTATCGGTTGCGGCTGGTGTTCATCGGCGTGTTCATCGCCGGCTCCGCCCTCGCCGGGTTGGGCGGTGTCATGTGGGGCCTCTACCAAGAGGTCATCACCGCGCATATGGGAAACCAGGCAATGATCCTGATCTTCATCGTCGTGATCATCGGCGGACTGGGGAGTGTCGAGGGCTGTTTCATCGGGGCGCTGCTGGTGGGCCTGATGCAGAACTATGTCGCGTTTCTTGAGCCAAAGCTGGCGTTGATTTCCAATATTGGCCTGATGGTGGCGATCCTGATGTGGCGCCCGATGGGCATGATCCCTGTGGTGAAAGCGAAATGATAAAGACCCTGCTTTCCGGCGATGCGCCTCGGTCGAAGGTACTGGCCATCATTCTTGGCGTGATCCTCGTCTGCCTTGCATTCGCGCCCTTTCTGTTCCCGGGCGTGCGTACCGTGGACACGGCGGCGCGCATCTGTGTCTTCATCGTCCTTGTGGCCAGTTACGATCTTCTTCTGGGATATGGGGGTATCGTGAGTTTTGCGCACACGATGTTTTTCGGCATCGGCGCCTACGGGGTAGCGCTGGCCTCGACCCATATGGGGCGCGGGTTCGATGCCGTGTTCGTCGGTGCGCTGGCCGGAACCGGCGTTGCGGCGGCGCTGGCGCTGCTGATTGGTCTGTTCAGCCTGCGCGTGCGGGCCATCTTCTTCGCGATGATTACCCTCGCCGTTGCCTCGGCGGTCGCCGTGCTGGTCAGCCAGTTGTCGAACCTGACCGGCGGCGAAGACGGCCTGACCTTTCAGATCCCCCGCGCGCTGGGACCGGCGTTCAAGTTCGGGGACGAGCTGTTCGGCGTGAAGCTGAACGGCAAGTTGCTGGCCTATTACTTCGTTTTCTTCGGCGCGCTTATCATCTTCCTGCTGCTCTTGCGCATCGTGAATTCACCGTTTGGTCGCGTGTTGCAGGCCATCCGCGAAAACGATTTCCGGGCCGAGGCCATCGGCTATCGCGTGGTCTATTACCGGGTCGCCGCCACCTGCCTTTCGGCGGCGGCAGCGGCACTGGCAGGCTCGCTTTACGCGGTCTGGCTGCGATACGTGGGGCCGGATACCACGCTGAGCATGGAGTTGATGATCGACATCCTTCTGATGGTCGTGATCGGCGGCATGGGCACGATGTATGGCGCGGTGATTGGTGCGACGCTGTTCGTCGTCGCCCAGAACTACCTGCAAAACCTGATGGGCGCCGCATCCGGCCTTGTAGAGGGTGTGCCGGTGCTGCCAGAACTGTTGAGTGCGGATCGCTGGCTGCTCTGGCTGGGGGTTCTGTTCATCCTGAGCGTCTATTTCTTTCCGACCGGCGTTGTCGGCCGGTTACGGCAAGGTAATCAGCCCTGAAGACCGGCCGCGGCGCGGGCGTACCCCCCCGCCGCGCCATCCACGAAATGCACGTGATCATCGCTGAGCGCCGAGGGCACGAAACAGGTGACCATGGCCTCTTCCTGGACGAAGATCCCGAATTCGATCTTTCGGCGGCTCCGCGCCTCGGACAGGATCTGGCGCAGGTTGTTCAGCGTTTCGGCATCGCAGTCGATCGTCATCTTCAAGCCGTCGTCAAACTTGCGGAAATCGGCATTTCCACTGACCGACTGCGCGTATTGCACCGGGTCAAAATCGCCCAGCCGGAAACCCGTGCGGAACAGGGTCCAGGCAAAGAGGTTTTCCAGCAGAAGTTGAATGCGCCGCTTGAAAACATTTCCGCCCTTGCGCGAGGTCTTGGCCTCGATCTCGAGTCCCGGCGGTGGCCAGCGGATTCCGGGTCCGGCGACAGGCAGCGGGTGACCGGAACGGTCCAGCCGGTCTGTCGCCTCGACGAGGTCTTTCGCGATATCGGCAAAGTCGCGAGGCGTGGCCGAGCTTGTCGGATGAACAATGAGCGAAACGATCTGTCCATTTTTCGAAACCGCGTTAGACCACCGGCAGGACAACCCGGTCAGATCGGGCTGCGCCCCGGGCGGAGCAATTGGCACCTCGTGATCGCCGGCCTTCATCCGCTCTTCGGCCCAGGCGACACCGCCACCTGCAAACATCGCGTAGTCTACCCCGTGCGAGGCAGCAAATCGCGCCACGGTCACGTCGTACCCCGCCCCGCGGATTTCAGCGACCGGAACCAGTGCCCCACGTAACGGGATCCCGAACTCCTCGTCCGCCCAGCGGCGCAGTTTTGCCAGAGCCTGCCGCGCCGTGTCCTCGTCCTCGGGCGGGATGGCGAAACAGGCCCCGTCCCCGCCGAAAACATAGGGAAATGGCCGCTTTCCCAGCGCGTTCACCATGGCAGAGATCACCGCCGCGCCGACAGTATTCACGATCTTGTAACGACCTCGGGCGACCTCTTCGGTCGAATTGACGATGTCTGCCGTTCCAACCAGCCAATCATCGGGCAGCGACCGAAAGCCGGCCGGGTCGGCCAGTGCCGAGAAATCTCTTTCTCGCGGCAGGTTATGATAAAACTGGTCGTTTTCACTCGTCATGGGCGAATAGATATCCCGTAGTCGGTGCATTCCATCAAGCTGCAACAAAAAAACACGTACTTGTGCAGGGATGCACGCCATGCCACCCAAAGGCCTTGGAACCATGAGGGAGGGCACTCGATGCGCGCAGGTCTGATCCTTTTGTGCCTGGCCTATGTGCTGAGCCAGTTTTTCCGCGCCTTCCTGGCCGTTTTGACCGTCGATCTGGAACGGGATATCGGGGCTGGACCCGAACAGCTCGCCTTTGCCTCAGGCCTGTGGTTCCTGACCTTCGCGCTGATGCAGATACCCGTTGGATGGGCGCTGGACCGCATCGGGCCGCGACTGACATCGTCGACCCTGCTGCTGATTGGCGGCGGCGGCGGTGCAACCTTGTTCGCCTTGGCGACAACGCCGGCACATATCAGCGTCAGCATGGTCCTGATCGGCATCGGATGTTCGCCGGTCTTGATGGCCTCGTATTACATCTTCGCGCGCGAGTTCCCGCCGGCGCGCTTTGCAACGCTGGCCGCGCTAATGCTGGGTGTGGGCTCGGTCGGTAACCTCGTGGCGTCGTACCCGACGGCGCTTGCGGCGGAATGGATCGGTTGGCGCGGAACACTGGCGGGCCTGTCCGTCCTGTCTGCCGGCGTCGCCTTGGGATTGTGGTTCAAGGTTCGCGACCCGGAAAAAGTAACGAGCGAGGCAAAAGGCTCTTTGCTCGACCTGCTGCGCATGCCGGTCCTCTGGTTGATCCTGCCGATGATGCTGGTGAATTATGCGCCAGCGGCTGCGATCCGGGGGCTGTGGGTCGGCCCGTACATGGGTGACGTGTTCGGCCTGACCACCGCGCAGATCGGACAGGCGACAATGGTCATGGGCGTCGCGATGATCCTCGGGACCTTCGCATATGGTCCGCTGGACCGTGTGTTCGGTACACGGAAATGGGTGATCTTTGTCGGTAATCTCGTCGGAGCTATCGCTTTGCTGGCGCTTGTCTGGAAGATTGACCAGTCGATCTGGCTGTCACTGGCGCTGGTTTCACTGGTGGGTTTCATGGGCGGGTCCTTTCCCGTGCTCATCGCGCATGGGCGGGCCTTTTTCCCGCCGCATCTTGTCGGACGTGGCGTCACCCTGATGAACCTTTTCGGTATCGGTGGCGTTGGATTGGCGCAGTTCGCCTCGGGGCGGCTGCACGATGCAACTTTCGCGTCGGGGCCGAGCGCGGCCTACGGCGCAATTTTCGGATTCTTCGCGGTGGCGTTCATCATCGGGTTGACGCTTTACGCATTCAGCCGCGACAGCGTGGACTGAGCCCCGCCCTTTCAAACGGACTGGAATCCCTGTATGAGGCCCCCGCCGGTCATGAGGCCGGCAAGAGACTTGGAGAAACAGACATATGGGTTATCGAATCGTCGTCGTCGGAGCCACGGGTAACGTGGGCCGCGAAATGCTGAACATTCTGGCCGAGCGCCAGTTCCCGGTCGATGAGGTTGCAGCGCTTGCAAGCCGCCGGTCGCTGGGTACCGAAGTCAGCTTTGGCGACAAGACCCTCACGACCAAGGACCTGGATACCTTCGACTTTACCGGTTGGGACATGGCGCTGTTCGCCATCGGCTCGGACGCGACAAAAAAATACGCGCCGCGCGCCGCCGAGGCCGGATGTGTCGTGATCGACAACAGTTCACTCTACCGCTACGACGCGGATGTGCCGCTTATCGTGCCCGAGGTGAACCCGCAGGCGGTGCACGGCTACTCCAAGAAGAACATCATCGCCAACCCGAACTGCTCGACTGCGCAGATGGTTGTTGCACTGAAGCCGTTGCATGACCGTGCCAAGATCAAGCGCGTGGTCGTTTCAACATACCAATCGGTTTCGGGCGCTGGCAAGGACGGCATGGACGAGCTGTGGGACCAGACCAAGTCGGTCTACAACCCTACGGACGATGTACCGCCGAAGAAGTTCCAGAAGCAGATCGCCTTCAACGTTATTCCGCATATCGACGTCTTCATGGAAGACGGTTCGACCAAGGAAGAATGGAAGATGGTCGCCGAAACCAAGAAAATCGTCGACCCGTCAATCAAACTGACCGCGACCTGCGTTCGGGTGCCGGTGTTCGTCGGCCACTCCGAAGCAATCAACATCGAGTTCGAGGAGTTTTTGGACGAGGACGAAGCGCGCGATATCCTGCGCGAGGCGCCGGGCATCATGGTGATCGACAAGCGCGAAGACGGCGGATACGTCACCCCGATCGAATGCGTTGGCGATTTTGCCACGTTCATCAGCCGCGTGCGCCAGGACTCGACCATCGAAAATGGTCTGAACATCTGGTGCGTCAGTGACAACCTGCGCAAGGGCGCGGCGTTGAACGCCGTGCAGATCGCCGAGCTGCTTGGCCGTGAGGTCCTGAAAAAAGGCTGATCCGGCGCTCGCCAATATCTCGGGGCGGTCCGTCTGGTCCGCCCTTTTGCATGGGGCAACGGCAAGAGCGGGGAGTTTTCGAACCGATTTCCGGCATGTGCGTTGCCATTGGTAACCTGAGCCAACGAAAGAAGGAGACAATGACCGAGAACGGACCGATCCGCATCCCGAACGACTGGTTGTCGGCGGGACATGAAACCGCAGTCGATTGCGAAACAGCAGTCTTGCTGCGCGCCGCACTGACACCAACCTTACGCTCGGCGGAAAGCTGGCAGGAGCTTACGTCCCGGCTGGATCGCAAGGGATACAAACTGGTGATCAAGCGCGACCGACTCGTCATTGTCGAAAGCACCTCTGGCCGGTCGCTTTGCACCGGCCGATACTTGGGCGCGCCGCTCGAAAGCCTTGCGGAACGGTTGGGGCGCCCAAGGGTCAAGACCTGCGGACAGATCGCCGCCTGAGGTCAGACCTTGACGAACTGGTCCGTCGCCGGATCGAGAAACTCCAGCCCGCCCTCTCCGATATCGGTCCACAGGCCATGCAGGCTGAGCGATCCGTCTTGTACCGCCGAGGAGATGAACGGAAAGGTCATGAGGTTCTCCAATGATGCCCTGACCGCGTGCTTTTCGAATGCGCGGGCCTTCTCGGTCGAGTCGGACATTTGCGAAACGTTTTCGTATTTCGGCTTGAGGATATCCATCCATCGGCCGACGAAACTGTCCTTTGCCTCCAACTGCGGAGCGTGACCTTCGCACATGTCGATACACCCCTGGACACCGCCGCATTGTGAGTGACCCAGAATGATGAGATGCGCGACCTTGAGCACGGTCACCGCGTATTCGACCGCGGCGCTCGTCCCGTGATGGTCGCCGTCGGGCTCATACGGAGGGACAAGGTTCGCGATGTTGCGGTGAATAAAGAATTCGCCCTGGTCGGCACCAAAGATCGACGTGACATGAACCCGGCTGTCACAGCACGAGATCACCATCGCTCGCGGGCGTTGCCCTTCGGTGGCAAGCCGGCGGTACCAGGTACGGTTTTCGGAATAGGTCGTGGCCTTCCAACCGTGGTAGCGCTGGACAAGATAAGTGGGCAATGGGCGCGCGATATCCATCCGCGATTTCCTGTTCTTTTCGTTCGTCATCGCCCCGTTTAGTCCGGTTTGGGGTAAAATTCGAGCGATTTCATCGAACGATTGAAACCTTTTGAAAACGACTGCGTCGCAATGGTGAGCACGTGCCGTGGGGGTACATACAGTTTGGGGTGATGTGGTGGAGAAAGTGACAGCACTGGTGCAGACGGAGTCTGTCCGGCTCGATTCCGATCGGCTGGGAGGGCTTTATTCCCAGTTGGGCGATGCGGGGGCCGAAGACGTGGTGTGCCGCGCGATCGAAGAACTCGCGGTAAGGCTATCGGCATGTGAAAGGCATTGGCGACGGCAAGATTGGGCCGGGCTGCGAAAATGCGCGCGATCCCTGATCGCGATTGCCGACCAGATCGGCATGGTGGCTCTGGCGCGGGTGGCGGGTGACGTGACACATACCGTCGACAATGCCGATTACGTCGCCAGCGCCGCGACCCTGTATCGGCTGATCCGCGTGGGCGAGCGGTCTTTGACCGCCGTGTGGGATTTGCAGGATCTTTCGATTTGAGAGGGGGTTGCAGCCGGATGCGCTGTGGGTAACCTGTCGCGGTCAACGATCCGAAAGGCCGTGCCATGCCCCTCAGTTTTGCCGATCCGTCAGAACCTTCCTTGCCGCTCCATGTGATCGAACAGGACGCGCTGGAGGACTGGCAGGCTGGTCAATCCGACCTTGTCCGAAGCTGGATCGCCGCGAACGGCTTTGCAGCCAAGCTCGGGCAGGTCTTGATGATCCCCGGTCAAAGCGGCTCGGCCGACATGGCGCTTGCCGGTTACGGCAGCGCCGCAACCCGCGCGCGCAAACGGTTCTGCCTAGCGGCCGCGGCCGAGAAACTCCCGGAAGGCGCCTATCACATCGCGTCCGGCCTGCCAGAGGACGCGCAATCTGTCGAAGCCCTTGGCTGGTTGATGACCGAATATGCTTTCAGCCGTTACAAGGACCAGTCGCCCGCCAAGGCGCGCCTGGTCGCTCCTGAGGGAATCGACGCGGAGCGTGTTACCGCACTGGCAGAAGCCGAGTCCTTGATCCGTGACCTGGTCAATACACCGGCTGCCGATATGGGACCCGACGCGTTGCAGGAAGCGGCCGAAGCATTGGCAAAGGAGTTCGGCGCCGGCTGCCGGACGATCATTGGCGAAGATCTGTTGACCCAGAACCTGCCGATGATCCACGCGGTTGGTCGTGCCGCCGAATCCGCTCCACGGCTGATCGAGATCACGCATGGCGAGGCGGGCCCCAAGCTTACACTCGTTGGCAAGGGCGTGTGTTTCGATACCGGCGGGCTGGACCTGAAACCGGCAAGTGCCATGGCTCTCATGAAAAAGGATATGGGCGGCGCGGCCAATGTGTTGGGCCTTGCGCGGATGATCATGGCGACGGGGTTGAAAGTTCGTCTGCGCGTTCTGATCCCTGCGGTCGAGAACGCGGTTGCGGGCAACGCGTTCCGCCCCGGCGATATCCTGACATCGCGCAAAGGGCTGACGGTTGAGATCAACAATACCGACGCCGAGGGGCGACTGGTACTTGCCGACGCTCTGGCGCTTGCTGACGAAGATGACGCCGATCTCGTGATCTCGATGGCAACGCTGACAGGTGCGGCTCGCGTAGCGCTGGGACCGGACATTGCACCGTTCTATACGGATGATGACCGGGCGGCGAACCTCTTGAGTGCAGCTGCCGCGAGAGTCGCGGACCCGGTTTGGCGGATGCCGTTCCATGTACCATACGAGACCATGATCGAGCCGGGCATCGCCGATCTGGACAACGCACCCTCTGGCGGCTTTGCGGGCTCCATCACCGCGGCGTTGTTCCTGCGTCGTTTTGTGTCTAACGCGCCGTATATGCATTTCGACATCTTCTCATGGAACCCGGCAAAGGCGCCCGGCCGCGCCAAGGGCGGTTTCGGGCAAGGGCCGCGCGCTTTGCTCGAAGCGTTGCCGGGCATTCTGGAGGACAACTGATGCAGGTAGCACGCCCGGTTGTGGACCTGTTGCGGCGGCCGGGTGGGCCGCGGGACAGGCAATTGGTCTATGGTGATTGTGTCGAGATCCTCGAAAGCTCGGGCGACTGGCAGAGAGTAAAGTCAGACAAGGACGCGTATGAGGGGTGGCTGCCCGCAACCGCGCTTGAACTCGCCGAAGCGCCGACGCATTGGGTTTGTGCGCCTTCCACCCACATCTATGCCGAACCTGATATCAAGAGCGCCGACCGCGTGTCGTTGAGCTTTGGCAGCCGTGTCACCGCGCTGGTGCAGAATGAACGTTTTGTTGAAACGCCCCTGGGCCATATCCCCAGGCAGCACCTGAAACCCGCCGGTGAACGATTTACGGACCCGGTGGCCGTGGCGGCCTTGTTCCTGGGGACACCGTATCTATGGGGTGGCAACAGCCGCTGTGGCATTGATTGCTCCGGATTGGTGCAGGCAGCGATGTTGGCGTGTGGGCATTCTTGCCCCGGCGACAGTGGAGACCAAGTGCGCGCTGTGGGAGAGGCCCTGCCAAGTGGGACCGCCCCCAGACGCGGGGATCTGCTGTTCTGGAAGGGGCACGTGGCCTGGGTGGCAGATCCCGAGACGATCCTGCATGCCAATGCGCATCACATGGCAACTGCCTACGAACCGTTGAAGGCCGCTGTCGACCGTATCGAGAACCAAGGCGACGGGCCCGTCACATCACATAAGCGCCTTTAGTTTTCGACGGCGCGGATCAGCTTGCGTTCGAGCACACGCAGCACCGTGCGCAGGTCATGGCCGCGTTTGAGTATGCGGCCATCCATCCCCACGACCGAATACATGCCCTGCTTTCCCCGCAGTTTGGGCCGTTTCTCGATCCGGTAGATCGGGTGTTCGGCTGTCCGGCGAAAGACCGAGAAAATCGCCACCTCGCGTAACGCGGAAATGCCATAGTCGCGCCACTCTCCGGCGGCCACCATTCGGCCATAGACTGACAGGATCACCGAAAGCTCGCGGCGGTCGAACGCGACCTGCGGCTGAGCCGTGCCCGCCGTAAACGGGCTGTGGGGCTGCATGTTCATGACTGTCAGAATGCCGCAATCTGGGCGCAAATCAAGCGTGATCGCGCGTCGTTCGCGATCAGGCGAACCGCCCGTGGCAGAACCAACCCGACGACATCGCGCCCCCGTGACCGTAGAACAACCACAGCCGCTCGCCTTCGCCGGTGACCATCACCCAGTAGTCGCGCACCCCGCTGCGCCAGTCGGGATCGTCGAGCCACCATTCCGGTGCGATGCGTTCCGGGCCCGTTGCGTGGGCCCGCGTCCAGTTGCGTCCGCGCCAGCGGAACCGGTCGGGCAAAGCCGGAGTATCGGGGGCCATCACCGGTTCTGGCCGCCACATCAGAAGCGGCCGGGGGCGGGGTGCCGGTGGCCAGTCCTGCGCAGGCTCGGACCAGGCCGCGGCCATGACCTGGGCCGTTTTTTCCGGGATATGCGATGAGGCCGGGTGATAGCGCGTGATCGTTTCGAGCCCCACGCGTGCGCCCAGCTTGCCGATCAGGTCCTCAATCGCAGTAGCACCCGAGAGCCGGTCCCGTACAGCCCGCCCTGCTTCGGCATGGCCAGTGACGGTGCGGGCATGAACGGGTTCGGTCTGTATCGCTTGCAGCCGCAGCATGTCGATCCCGAACCCCGCATCGATGGCATCGATTTTCATCTCAAGCAGGGGACGGATGCGTGCCGGGTCATGGCCAGGCCGGGCAAGGCCCACCACGGCCACCTCAGCGGCCTGATCGGTGCGGTGCGCCTCCAGCCGGAGACTGCGCAGGCCACGGCCCTTCGCCTCAAGTCGCGCGCAAAGCACGGGCAGGATACGGTCGATAGCGGCCATCAGGTCCTCCTTGAGGCCGATCGGGTCGGGAAAGGTCATCCGCACCGCGAAATGATCAGGCGCCTTGGCGGGCGAGACAGGTTCCGGTGCGCTGCCCATGGCCTGATCCAGACGGTGCACCAGCCCGGTTCCGAAACGGCGGGCGAGGCTGGCGCGTGGCTGGCCCAGCAGGTCGCCAATCCGGCGCAGGCCAAGACGATTGAGCTGCTCGACCACGCCCGACTCAAGCCGCAATGCCGCGACAGGGAGTGGACTGAGCGCGCCATAGGTCTGACCCGGCGCCGCGATGGAAGATTCGGTGTTCCGGCTCGACACTTGCGGCGCTGCGCCGCCCTTGGTCCAGTGCCTGCGACCGGCCTTTGAACGGGTGGCCCGCGCCTCCTGGCTGATCGCGTCACCATTACGGTCTGACCCGGCCGCCTGCCCCGCATGACGTGCCAGCGCCCATGCTGCGCCCAGCGTATCGGCAAGGCCCGCGCGCACGCTTAACCCCATCGCGGCGCAATCGGCTTCGATCACCGCGATCAACTCTGCCTCGCCGCCGAAAAGATGAGCGCAGCCCGACAGATCGATCACCAGTCCGTCCGGCGGCGCCTCGGCCACCCAGGGGCTGAACTTGCCGGCCCAGCGCCGTAGCGCAGTCAGGAACGCGGCCTCGGCCGGGCTATTGCGCGGACGGGTGAGCAGGCTGCCACACATGGCATGGGCATCACGCACCGGCTGGCCCACACGCAGCCCTTCGGCAGCGGCTTCGGCGTTTAACGCAGTGATAACCTGCATGTTGGATAGTTCCGCCACCACGGCAAGCGGTCCGGGTGGTAGGCCGCGTTCGGCCCGCATGACCCGTTCCGCGCCGAGGCGGGGAAACCAGAGCGAGAGGATACGTCGTTTGGACATCGGTTTGGCAGCAAATTGTTCTCTTTTTGTTCTTATCCCCGAATCATCGGGGGAGTCGAGATGAAGCTGCCCCTTGCCGTTGCGTTGGGTGTCCTGTTGGGCTTCGGCATCCTGACAAGCCACGCGCAAGAACCTGTGGTGCGCGATGCCGCCGTACTCGCCCGTCAAAGCCTGATGCAGGAGGCGAAGGCTGCGTTGGGATTATTGTCGAACATGAGCGGCCATAGCCTGCGCTTCGACAAGAAAGCCGCGCGGAGGGCCAAACGGCAGCTATCAAGCACGTTACGCCGCATCCCTCGGCATTTCGACGCGCCGCACATGGATGATCACAGCAGGGCCTTGCCGCGGATCTGGCAGGACAAGGCCGGGTTTGATGCCGCCGCCGCCCGAGCAAGACGCGCAGCCCGCGCAATCGAGCCACGCTCTCTGCCGGCGCTCAGGCGCAGCCTGCCGCAGGCCGTTTCGGCCTGTCTCGCCTGCCACCGGAGCTATCGAAGGCCGCCTTAGCCGCAGGTCAAACGTTCAATCACCGCCTCGTCATTCACATACACATTCAGACGATCCGGCCGAAAATCCTGAGTGACGACCGTCCCCGGTCCCAACACACGGTGCGGCGCCGGAAGGCGGTCACGGATCGTGTCGACATGCTGACCAATCGAACCGGCCAAGGCTGTCGCATTGCAACTCCCCAGATCTCCCGGCGTACCAGTACCCGTCGAGGTCGAGGATACAGGCGCGTTCGTTCCGCTGCAGGCCGCAAGGAAAAGAATGGCGGGCAGGAGCAATCTCATTGGCGGTCTCTCCTTTCAGGATGTCGGTTCTGGTCTGTTCGTAGCCGCCCCAGCCTGACATGATTGAACAGTTGAAAACACCCCGCCTTTGCCGCAGGGTCCGGCAAGGTGACTAAAATCCAAGAGGGAAGACAGTTATGCGCACACGAGCCGCAGTTGCCATCGAAGCCGGCAAACCGCTTGAAATCATGGACGTCAACCTCGAAGGCCCCAAGGCGGGCGAGGTCCTTGTCGAAATCAAGGCAACCGGCATTTGCCATACGGATGAATTCACCCTGTCTGGTGCCGATCCCGAGGGCCTGTTCCCGGCTATTCTCGGACACGAGGGTGCAGGTGTCGTGCTGGAAGTGGGCGAAGGTGTCACCAGCCTGAAACCGGGTGATCACGTGATCCCGCTTTACACGCCCGAGTGCCGCCAATGCGAATACTGCCTGAACCCCAAGACCAACCTGTGCCAAGCGATCCGTACCACGCAGGGCCAAGGGCTGATGCCCGACGGGACCACCCGGTTCTCGATGCTCGATGGGACGCCGATCCTTCATTACATGGGGTGCTCGACCTTTGCGAACCACACCGTCCTACCCGAGATCGCCCTGGCCAAGGTCAACCCAGACGCGCCCTTCGACAAGATATGCTATATCGGCTGCGGCGTGACGACCGGCATCGGTGCTGTGATCAACACGGCCAAGGTCGAGATCGGCAGCCGCGCAATTGTCTTTGGCCTTGGTGGCATCGGTCTCAATGTCATCCAAGGATTGCGCCTGGCGGGTGCTGACCAGATCGTTGGCGTGGATCTCAACGATTCCAAGTCACAGATGGCGCGTCGTTTCGGCATGACGGATTTCGTCAATCCGAACGATGTGCAGGGTGACCTGGTAGCCCATCTCGTGGAGTTGACCGGAGGCGGCGCGGACTACACGTTCGATGCCACCGGAAACGTGAACGTCATGCGTGCGGCGTTGGAATCGGCGCACAAGGGATGGGGCGAAAGCGTCATCATCGGCGTGGCACCGGCGGGTGCGGAAATCTCGACCCGGCCGTTCCAGCTGGTCACCGGCCGCGTCTGGCGCGGTACGGCCTTTGGCGGCGCGCGGGGCCGGACGGATGTTCCCAAGATCGTCGACTGGTACATGGACGGAAAGATCGAGATTGATCCGATGATCACGCACACCCTGTCGCTCGACGAGATCAACACCGGCTTTGACCTGATGCACAGGGGTGAATCGATCCGATCCGTCGTGGTGTACTGAGTGGCCCAAGACGTTCCGCTACTTGCTGTTCTGATCGACGCCGACAACACTTCGCCCAAGTTCTGCAAAGCGATTTTCGAGGAAATCGCGACCTTGGGCGAAGCGTCGGTTCGGCGGTGCTATGGTGATTTTTCCAGCCAGCAGATGAGCGGCTGGAACAGGGTACAGGCCGAATTCGGCCTCGTACCCCATCATGCGCCCGCGAATACCGTGGGAAAGAACGCAAGCGACATCGCGCTGGTTATTGATGCCATGGACCTCATGCATACGAACCGGTTCGACGGGTTCGTGCTGGTCAGTTCGGACAGCGATTTCACCCGACTAGCAAGCCGCATCCGCGAACAGGGTTTGGACGTTTACGGCATCGGGCAGATGAAAACGCCCGATGCCTTTCGCCAAGCCTGCCGCAGGTTCATCTTTCTGGAGAACATCTCGCAAGAGGATGGCGGGGAAGAAAAATCCGGGACCGGCAAGGCGCCGCGTCCGCGCGACCTGCCGAAGGACAAGCTGGCAGAAGCCCGCGTTTTGATCCTCAAGGCGATGGATTCGATGGATCAGGATGAAGAGTGGTTCGATCTCGGCGCGCTCGGTCAACGGATTCAGGCGGCGAACCCGGATTTCGACACCCGAAGCTATGGTAAAAGAAAGCTGTCCGATCTGGTAGGCGCGCTCAAGATCTTCGAGACGCGGCGTACCAACGAAGAACAACTGCAGGTTCGGCGGCTCGATTGACGCGGTTCAGGTTTTCGAGCCGTATCGCGCCATGAACATCTCGGTCACGTGGCCTGCGACTTCGTCGATTTCCTCGTTGGAAAAAACGCTCTGCACCCCGAAAACCGCTCGGTTCCACAGGCGCGTCTTGCAGAGTTCCGAAAACTGCTCGGCCGCCATAGGGATGTCGTCGATTTCCAATTCGCCCTGCGCGACGGCCTTTTCGAGATACTCGCTGATCCGCAACTTGCCGTTTTCCGGACCAGCCTCGTAGAAGGCTCGGGCGAGTTCCGGGAATCGCTCCTTTTCGGCGACGCAGATCCGGAACACCTGCTGCGCGAAATCGGACACCAGAAAAGCGATAACATTCGAAGCCGTGAAGTGCAGCACGTCCCGAGCTGGTCGCGTTTCGTCGATCATGGAGCTGATACGGTCGGCCATCAGGCAGCACTCTGTCTGCGCTACTTCCATGAACAAGAGCCGCTTGTCGGGGAAATAGCTGTAAAGCGTTGCCTTGGACACACCCGCCGCCCGTGCGATATCATCGACGCTGGCGCCCTCGAAACCGTCGGCCATGAACACGTCGCGCGCGCCTCTGAGTACCTGGTCGAACTTGCGGCCGGTGCGCAGAATGGTCGCGGCTTCGGTCATTGGGGCTCCTTGGAGTATTCGGTTCGACAAATGTATAAACCGGTCAGTTCAGTTTCAACGATTCTCGGGACGCTCTGCAGGACGCCGCCCCATGCCAAAGCAACAGCCCCAGTAAATGCGAGGTTCCATGCGATTTCTGCCTCAGCGTAAACGGTTCAAGGATCTGTCCGAACAGGAAATCCTGGCCCTCGCGATATCCTCGGAAGAAGATGACGCACGAATTTACCGCAGCTATGCCGAGATGCTTCGGTCCGAATTTCCCGGAACGGCAAAGCTGTTCGATGGCATGGCGCAGGAAGAAGACACGCATCGCGCCCGCCTGATAGCCGCCCACGAACAGCGCTTTGGACCGGTAATACCGCTGATACGGCGAGAGCATGTCGCAGGCTTTTACACCCGCCGCCCCGTTTGGCTGGTCGAAAACCTTGGCATTGAACGGATTCGCGAAGAAGCCGAGGTAATGGAAGCCGATGCCGAGCGGTTCTATTTGGCCGCCGCGCAACGGACCAGCGATAGCGCAACCCGAAAGCTGTTGGGCGATCTGGCCGCCGCTGAGGCCGGGCATCAGGCCACGGCCGCTTCACTGGAAGAGGAGCACTTGCCGCAGGATGCCAAGGCAGAGGAAGAAGCGACCTCTCACCGCCAGTTCATCCTGACATGGGTGCAACCGGGGCTGGCCGGCTTGATGGATGGCTCTGTTTCAACCCTCGCGCCGATCTTTGCAACGGCGTTTGCAACACAGGACACCTGGACAACGTTCCTTGTCGGAGTGGCTGCGTCGGTAGGGGCGGGCATCTCGATGGGCTTTACCGAGGCCGCATCGGATGACGGGGAACTGTCCGGACGCGGTTCACCGATCAAGCGGGGGCTGGCGTCTGGCGTGATGACAACGCTGGGCGGTCTGGGACATGCCCTGCCCTACCTCATCCCCGAGTTCTGGACTGCAACGAGCATCGCGATTTTCATCGTGTTCTTCGAGCTTTGGGCCATTGCATGGATCCAGAACAAGTACATGGAAACGCCGTTCTTCAGAGCAGCGTTTCAGGTCGTTCTGGGCGGCGCGCTGGTGCTGGCGGCCGGGGTTCTGATCGGCAGCGGATAGGGGCGCGCTTGCGCTCTGGTAATTTCATGTTACCAGATGGCTCATGGTCGAGATCTTCCTGCGCACGCTTCCGTTCTTCGCGATCATCGGCCTGGGGTTCTGGGCCGGTCGCACCCGGTTCTTTACCGAGGAAGCGACCGCCTACCTGACGAAATTCGTCTTTTTCTTTGCGCTCTCGGCGATGCTGTTCCGGTTTTCGGCGACGCTTTCTTTCGAAGAGATTTTCAACGGCCGGCTAGTGGTCGCCTATCTGTGGGGAACGGCCGCCGTCTATGGCATCGCGACACTCGTGGCATTTCTTCGCGGCCTTGACGTTCCGACCGCCTCTGTCGAAGCGCAATGCGCGGCAATCGGCAATGTCGGCTTTCTTGGTCTGCCGATGCTGGCCACGTTGTTCGGAGAGGCTGCGATCGGGCCCGTCATGCTGGGATTGACGGTCGATCTCGTGGTTTTCTCTTCACTGATCGTGATCCTGATCAACGGTGGGCGCGACGGGCGATTGACGCTCAACACCTTGCGTCTGATCGGGCTTGGCCTGCTCAAGAACCCCATGATCGCGTCGATCACGGCAGGGCTCATGTGGTCGGCGTTCAGCCTGCCGATCCCGCGCCCGATGAATGACTTCCTGACCATTCTCGGCGGTGCCGCCACGCCCGGCGCCCTTTTCGCAATCGGCGCCTCGTTGGCGGGCCGTTCGGCGGAGCGCGTGCAGATTGCTGCATGGCTGAGTTTCTGCAAGCTGGTCCTGCATCCGCTGTTCGTGGCGGTGGGAGTGCTGGTCCTGTTTCCAGTGGACACGTTCTCGGCCTCGGTCATCATCGCGGCATCGGCCCTTCCGGTGGCGGGCAATGTCTACATGCTGGCCGCCCATTACGGTGTCGCGCCGCACCGGGCCTCGGCGGCAATCCTTCTGTCGACCGCCGTCAGCATCCTGACGGTTCCGCTGGTCATTGCCTGGGTCGGGACACCCTGAGGCTTTACGCAGCGCCGCGCGCCCGATAGCCATGGTGCAAATCATTGCTCGAGGAGCGCATTGTAATGGAAACGCTGTCCGAAAACGCCTGCTTTGGCGGGATACAAGGTGTCTACCGACACAACTCCACATCCTGTCGCTGCGACATGACCTTTGGCCTGTTCCTGCCGGAGGAGGCGCGTGACGGACCGGTGCCCGTGCTGTGGTACCTGTCGGGCCTGACATGCACGCACGAAAACGCGATGACAAAGGCAGGCGCCCAGGCCTGGGCTGCCGAGCAGGGCATTGCGCTGATCTTTCCCGACACGTCGCCCAGGGGCGAGGGCGTCGCGGATGACGACGACTATGACCTGGGACAGGGCGCAGGGTTCTACGTAAATGCCACGCAAGACCCTTGGGCCAAGCATTTCCGGATGTGGGACTACGTGGCCGAAGAACTGCCCGCACTTGTGTTCGAGAATTTCGAGCTGGATTCGGATCGCCAGGCTATCACCGGCCATTCCATGGGCGGCCACGGTGCCCTGGTGATGGGGATGAACCTGCCAGCGCGGTTCCGCTCAGTCTCGGCCTTTGCGCCGATTTCGAACCCGACCGCGTCGGATTGGGGCCGCAAACAGTTTCAAGCCTACCTGGGCGACGAAAGCCCGGACTGGCTGAAATACGATGCGACCGTGTTGATGAAGGAGGTAGGGTTCGATGGCCCCGTGCTGATCGATACGGGCACCAAGGACCAATTCATCGACCTGCTGCGCCCCGAAGCCCTGGCACAGGCCGTAGCGGCGCGGAGGCAGCAGGCGGTGCTTCGGATGCAGCCCGGGTATGACCATTCCTATTTCTTCGTATCGAGCTTCATGGAGGATCACGTGGCCTTTCACGCGGAGCACCTTTACGCGTGACCCTGTTCGTCGATGCCGACGCGTGCCCGGTCAAAGACGAGGCCGAGCGCGTGGCTACACGGCACAAGGTGGCCATGAAACTGGTCTCGAACGGAGGATTGCGCCCATCGCGCAATCCTCTTGTCGAAGTTGTAGTCGTGCCCGAGGGGCCTGACGCCGCCGATATGTGGATCGCCGAACGTTGTGGCGCCGGCGATGTTGTCGTGACCTCGGACATCCCGCTTGCCGCGCGCTGCATCGAGGCCGGGGCACAGGTCCTTAGGCACAATGGCGAACCGATTACCGGGGCCAATATCGGGCAGCAACTGGCCATGCGCGATCTGATGGCAGATCTGCGTGCCGCCAATCCGCTGGGCACGGGCGGCGGAGGCAAGATGTTTTCGAAGGCGGATCGGGCCCGCTTTCTCGACACACTGGAACGGATGCTGCGCAAGGCGGTGCGGTAGGGCTCCCGCCCGAAAGAGGCGCATGCAAGATGCGCCCTTTCGGTTGGGCCGGGCGCCGCGCTGTTGCGCGGCGCGGTTGCGACGGGCAGGCGGGGGTTGCGCTTGAGCGCGCGGCTTGGTTCTGTGCCAGCAGGCGGGACAGGAGAGCGACATGAATGTCGAGGCGGTGATTTTCGATATCGGTAACGTTCTGATAGAATGGCAACCCGAACGCCATTACGATCGGGTGATCGGCCCCGAACGCCGCAAGAGAATGTTCGCCGCGGTCGACCTGCACGGCATGAACGATCTTGTCGACCAGGGCCAAAACTTCACCGACACGATATATGCCTGGGCCGAGAAATACCCCGAGTGGCGCGACGAGATCCGTATGTGGCATGACGACTGGATCTCACTCGCATCGCCCGCCATTCCGCATTCGGTGCGCCTGATGCGCGCCTTGCGGGCACAATGTGTGCCGGTCTTTGCGCTGACGAACTTTGGAGTGCAGAATTTCGACTATGCCTGCACGATCTACCCCTTTTTGAACGAGTTCGACCGGCTCTACGTTTCGGGGCGGATGAAGACAGTAAAACCCCGCGCCGAGATCTATGAACGGGTCGAGGCCGATTGCGGGATCGCAGCGGAGTCTCTTCTGTTCACGGACGACCGGCAGGACAACATTGCCGCGGCGCAGGCGCGCGGCTGGCAGACACACCATTTCGACGGTCCCGATGGCCTGGCACACAGATTGGTGACCGAAGGGTTGTTGAAGGAAAGCGAGGCGGCATGACGATTCCATTTATCTCGTTCGAGGACGGCGAAGCACAGATCAACTGGATCGGCCTGACCAATGCACTCGTATCAGGACATAACCTTGCCAAGGCCGAGATCGGCGACACGTTTTTGTATCGAGACCCCGATACGCTGTTGTCCCGCGCCGCGTGGATCGACGGGCTCGGCATGGCAGTCAAGACCGCCACCGTATTTCCCGGCAATCCCAAGTCTGGCAATCCGATGGTCAATGGAGGGGTCAGCCTTTACGACGACACCGATGGCACCCTGTCCGCCCTGATCGATTTCCACCTCGTGACGAAGTGGAAAACAGCCGGGGACAGCCTGTTGGGTGCGCTGCGCCTGGCCGATCCCGACAGCCGCGAAATCCTGATCGTTGGCGCGGGAACGGTTGGCCGCTCTCTGGTGGAGGCATTCGGTGCGGGCTTCCCCAACGCCAGGATCAGGCTGTGGAACCGGACGCTATCCAAGGCGGACGAGCTGGCCAAAAGCCTTGATGGCGTCGATGTCGCAGCGGATCTTGCGGAGGGTGTTGCGCGCGCGGATATCATCGTGACCGCAACCATGTCGACCGAGCCCGTGATCCGCGGCGAATGGCTGCGCGCCGGTCAACATGTGAACCTGATCGGTGCCTACCGTCCCGACATGCGCGAGGCCGATGACGAAGCCCTGCGCCGAAGCCGTATCTTTGTCGACAGTTTCGACACCACAATTGGCCATATCGGCGAGATCGAGATCCCGCTGTCCGAAGGCACGATCACGCGCGACGATTTGCTGGCGGATTTCTATTCGCTGGAGCGTTTCCAGCCAGACCCGGACGCAATAACGCTATTCAAGAACGGTGGCGGTGCCCATCTGGACCTGATGACAAGCCGTTACATCCTTGACCGCTGGCGCGAGGCTCAGGCCGGCTGAGCCACTGCAGCCAGGCGGGGCTTCTCGCGGATGGGCAGGTGCACGATGGCACTGAACGCGCCCACGCCAACGCCGATCCACCAGACCATCGTGTAGTCGCCATAGAGGTCGTACATGCGTCCACCCAACCAGACGCCGAGAAATCCGCCGATCTGGTGGCTGAGAAACACGATGCCGTAGAGCGTGCCCATGTAACGCAGACCGTAAAGATGCGCCACGAGACCGGAGGTCAGCGGCACGGTCGCCAGCCACAATGAGCCCATTACAATCGAGAACACGATGACGGACAGGGGCGTGATGGGCATGAGGATGAAGACGGCCGCAGCAACGGTCCGCGCGGTATAGATTCCTGTCAGCAGGTATTTCTTGGGAAAGTGATTTCCGGCCCAACCGGCCAGCAGGGTACCCACGATGTTGGCCATTCCAATCAATGCGATCGACACCGCGCCGAGAGCAGAGGTCGTGGTTACGCCCATCGAATGCAGCACTCCGCCCGGCATGATCGGCCCACACATTTCGGTCACGAAGGCGGGGAAATGCGCCGTGACAAAAGCCAACTGGTAACCGCAGCTGAAAAACCCAAGAAAGATCAATGCATAGGACGGGTCACGAAAGGCGCGCCCGAGGATCTGCCCCATGCTTTCTTCGAGTTCTGCCTTGGAAGCAGGCGCAGGTGCACGCATCAGCGGAAGGGTCAGAACAAGCGACAGGATCACCGCCGCAAAGACAAGGAAGACCTGTTGCCAGCCCAAGAACGTCAACAGGTACTCGGCCACGGGCGCCCCGACGACCTGACCAAGGCTGCCGGCCGCGGTCACGATGGCCAGGGACATCGACCGGTTGGCGTCACTCGAAGCGCGCCCGACCACAGCCAGCACGACGCCGAAGCCGGTACCCGCGATGCCGAAGCCTACGAGCCAGGCGTAGAGTTGATGCTCTACCGGTGTTGTCGACCAGGATGTCAGGACCATCCCCGCCGCATAGGTCAACGCACCCATGATGATAGCCTTGCGGTCGCCAATCCGTTCGGCAATCGCGCCGAAAATGGGTTGGCCGATCCCCCAAGCGAGGTTCTGGATCGCGATGGCCAATGAGAACTCGGCACGTGGCCAGCCAAACTCCTCTGCCACCGGAATCTGGAAGACGCCAAAGGAAGCGCGGACCGCGAAGCTGACCATGATGATGATGCAGCCCACGATCAGGACAGGCGTGAAAAATGATGTTGAGCGATCCACGAAAGGCTCCCGGAATTTCGAAACTCCTTTTCACGTCCATTCGCCGCACCGTCAATTCAGGAGTTTTGAGGCCTCGCATCAAATATTCTGATGCGTGCCTGACCCGTCCTTCTTTCCAAGGCTTTCGCGCCGCGTTAAGCCTGCGCCATGACAGAGGTGAGCGAACTCTATGCGTCCCGCGTGGCAGAAGGCGTGCTGCATCATGATGCCGCACAGGAAGCCGTCTTGCCGGAATTCGAACGCATTCGCGCAGGCGTAGCCGCGCCACCCCGCCGTGGTCTGTTCCGCAAGGCACCACCACCGCCCAAGGGGCTATATCTCTGGGGGGGTGTCGGGCGCGGAAAATCGATGCTGATGGATCTTTTCGTCTCGTCGCTTGGCGACGTACGAGTGAGGCGGGTACATTTCCATGCCTTCATGCAGGAAATCCACTCAGGGCTGCACGAGGCGCGTGAACGGGGCGTGCAGGACGCGCTGTCGCCCGTGGTCGCGCGCGTCATCGCTACGGTCAAGGTGCTGGCCTTCGACGAGATGCAGATCACCGACATTACCGATGCGATGATCGTCGGACGCCTTTTCGAGGCGCTGTTCGACGCGGGCGTCGTCGTGGTGACGACATCGAACCGGCATCCCGACGAGCTTTACAAGGACGGCCTGAACCGACAACTGTTCCTGCCCTTCATCCAGCTCATCAAAGAGCGGATGGTCGTGTGGGAGATGGAGAACGAAACCGATTACAGGCAAGACCGCTTGAAAGGGCAAGAGGTGTATTTCACACCGATCGGTCCCGAAGCCCGGCAACAGATCGAAGTGGTCTGGCAGGACCTGACCGGCGGAGAAGCCGAACCGCTCAAGCTGCACGTCAAGGGTCGCACCGTTACACTTCCAGCCTTTCGAAACGGAATCGCGCGCGCCTCGTTCTATGACCTGTGCGGCAGGATGCTTGGTCCCGCAGATTACCTCGCCGTGGCCGATGCGGTTAAGGTACTCGTGCTCGAGGACATCCCATGCTTGTCGCGAAACAACTTCAACGAAGCCAAACGCTTCGTCACGCTGATCGATGCGCTCTACGAGGCAAAGGTCAGGTTGATCTGTTCAGCCGCTGCCGAGCCGGAATACCTCTATCTCGAAGGGTCCGGCGCGTTCGAGTTCGAGCGTACCGCCTCGCGCCTGCGGGAAATGCAGGCCGAAGACTGGGGTCAGTAGCGTGCGGTCAACTGTTCAGGCGTTTTCCCGTAGGATGTGACCGGCAAGGTAAAGGGATCCGCAAATCAGCACGCGAGCCTGTGGATCGCGGGCCAGAATTGTTTCGAGAGCTTCGGAAACCGAGTTGGCGGTCGCCGCTTCCATCCCAACCGAAGAAGCGCTGGCAGCGGTTTCCCCGGCGCTCAGCGTCGCACTTTCGCCCGGGATGGAAACAGCCGTAAGGCTGACGGCCTGCGCCGCGAGCGGTCGCAAGTATCCTGTGACGTCTTTCGTGTTGAGCATCCCGCAGATCAGATGCGTCGGGCGGTCGGGAAGTTCGGCCAAGACCCGCGCGAGCATTTCGCCGGCTGCCGGATTGTGTCCACCATCCAGCCACAATTCCGCGTCACCCGCCGCCGAAACCAAAGGACCCGAGCGCAAGCGCTGCATGCGTGCGGGCCATTCGGCGCGCGTAACGGCAGCGTCGCATGCTTTTTCACCCAGGTTCAGATGACGCAATGCAGCCAACGCAACGCCTGCGTTCTGGATTTGATGCGGACCCCGCAGGTTTGGCAACGGCAGGTCACACAGACCTGTTTCGTCCTGATAGACCAGCCGCCCATGTTCAGTGGTGACATGCCAGTGTTGGCCATACACCTTGAGCGGCGCACCAAGTCGGTCGGCGCGTGCTTCGATGACTTCCAACGCCGCTTCGTCTTGCGGACCAACGATGCAGGGCACACCGCGCTTGATGATCCCCGCCTTTTCGCCGGCGATCTGCGGTAGTGTATCGCCCAGAAACTGCTGATGATCGACCGAGACAGGCGTGATGATCGTCAGCGCGGGCCGTTCGATCACGTTCGTTGCATCAAGACGCCCGCCCAGACCGACTTCGAGCAGCGTGTAATCGGCCGGTGTCCGGGCGAATGCCAACAGCGCGGCGCAGGTCGTGATTTCGAAATAGGTAATGCTCTCACCGCCATTGGCAGCGTAGCATTCGTCAAGGATGCGGGTCAGGTCGGGTTCCGAAATCAACGACCCCGCCACCCGGATACGTTCATGGAAACGTGCCAGATGGGGTGAGGTATAGGCGTGGGCCGTCAGTCCCGACCCCTCGATCCCCGCTCGGATCATGGCCAGCGTCGACCCCTTTCCGTTCGTGCCTGCAATGTGGATCACCGGAGGCAAATCGCGTTGCGGGTTGCCCAAAGCATCGAGCAGCCGCCAAACGCGATCAAGCGTGAGATCGATGATTTTGGGATGCAGCGCCATCATTCGGGCGAGAATGGCGTCAGAGCCGGAGCGTCCGTTATGGTTCATGGTGGACCTTGGAAAAACCGATCAGAGCGGAGCGCGTGTCGTTTTGGACAAGGCTTCGTTCACATCGAACATCAGTGCGTTGATGCCGGTGATCCCGAACGCCGCAAGCCGTTCCGTGTGCTTGTCGCGATAGGCCTCGGCGGCGGAGCGGGACGTGAAGACGTAGACGCCCCCGGCCCGGCCTTCGTCACGGTTTTCGGTCCAGACTTTCCAGACCAACCCGTCCTCGCCAGCGATATCCTGTGCTAGCCCGACCATGGCCTCGGCCATCTCATCGCCCCAAGGACCGGAATATGGGAAGTCGAACTGGATCAACGTGTGGGTCATGTCACTCACTTCCTGTGCCTCACCAAACGATACCCTGTCAGGGAGTCTTTTTCTCGGCTGATTTCGTATCGGATTCAGGCACTTCCTGAGGCGCCGTTTCGGGCAGCGCGGGCGCGGGCAGGTCGCCCTTGATCGCCGGCGGCATATCGAGAAGCATCCGGGTGATCGTGATCAACTCGTCACGCAGTTCAAGCCGCGAGGTCACGCGGTCAAGCATCCCGTGATCGAGCAGGTATTCGGCGCGCTGGAAACCTTCGGGCAGTTTTTCACGGATCGTTTGTTCGATGACGCGGGGGCCTGCAAAACAGATCAGGGCATTCGGTTCAGCGATCTGTACATCGCCCAGCATCGCATAGGACGCCGTGACACCACCGGTCGTCGGGTGGGTAAGCACCACGATATAGGGCAGGTCCGCCTCTTTCAGCATCTCGACAGCAACCGTCGTGCGGGGCATCTGCATGAGGCTCAGGATGCCTTCCTGCATGCGCGCGCCACCGGCAGCCGAAAACAGGATCAGGGGGCGCTTGAGCTTCACGGCCTCTTCGGCCGCGGCAATAATCGCATTGCCGACATACATGCCCATCGATCCGCCCATGAACGAGAAGTCCTGCGCCGCGGCCACGATCGGAGTGCGTCCGATCTCTCCGCTGGCGACAAGCATCGCTTCCTTCTCGCCAGTTTGCTTCTGAGCCGCCTTCATCCGATCAGGATAGCGTTTCTGGTCGCGGAAATGCAGCGGATCGACCGTCGGCGTCGGCACGTCCACCTCGGTAAAGATACCGCCGTCAAAGAGGGCCGTGAACCGGTCGCGTGGCGTGATCGCCATATGATGGCCGCAATTGGTGCAGACGTTCAGATTATCCCTGAGTTCGCGGTGGAACAGCATGGTTCCGCACTCTTCGCATTTATGCCAGAGGTTTTCGGGCATTTCCCGGCGCGAGAAGATCGAGTTGATCCGCGGCCGGACGTAGTTGGTGATCCAGTTCATTGGCGAAACCTCTGACGCAGCGTCTCGCGCTCAGATAAGCCGGTGCGACGGGAATTGCAATCAACGCCTGAGAACCAGCCGGGCGGCCAGCCAAGCCACGACCATCAGCGCGAGGTCGACCACCAACCAAGCCTGCAACAGACCAGTATCGTCCATGTCATAGGGCGCATTGTACAGGGCCAGACCATCGAGGCTGTCGGGCAGGGCGACGAAGAGCAAGGCTATTACGTTGTTGAAGAAATGTAGGGCAATCGCGGGACCCAGCGTACCGCTTCGCGCAGTCAGATCCGCCGCAAGCAGACCAAAAAGGCCTGCCCAGGCGGTTATCATCAACCCTGTGTTTCCCGGCAACTCCGTCGAGTAGTGCCCCACCGCGAACAGGGCCGATGGAAGGCCGATCCAGATCACCGGACTGCGGAACCGCGCAGCAAGGCTCTGCTGCAGATACCCTCGAAAAAGGATCTCTTCGGCACTGGTCTGAATCAGAACGGCCAAAAGCGAAAGCGGCAGGAGCGCGAGCCAATGCCCGAAAGACAGGTTTGGTTCCAGTGGTTCTCCCATGTCATAGGGTGGAAGCAACAGGAGCGCAGTTCCAAGGCAGGCAAGCGCAACCGAAACCATCCAGAACTGTCGCCACAAAAGCCTGAAAGGACCGAGGATCGAAGCAAGACCGCGTTGCTGCAGCAGCCTTGCGGCTATGGCGGTGCCCACCGTCACAAAGGCGAAGTTGGCCAACAGGATCAGAAGTGCACTCGGGCTCGACCCCGTCATTACGTCATCAGGCAGCACCCCGCCGCCAATGCGCGTCCAAACCATCAGCGTGCTGGCGTTCAGGGTAAAGACAACCGCCCCGACCACCAGGACACCGAGCAAGAGCCTCCAAAGTGCCGCGCGCGGGCGCACAGGGGCGACCAGTTCCTCATGCGCGGCGTACTGGGCCTCAAGCATCATGGGCACCTTCATATTGGCGGTGCATCATCTCGGGCGGCAGTCCCGTGCTATCCTCGTCATCCAGATCGGCCATGCGTATTTTTGTTTCGCGCAAGGCTTCGGCCGCCGAAACCAGATGCCGCGCGACAGCTTCGAGAAGCCGGGTCGCGACATGTGGATCATTGTCGATCACCGCACGGAATTCCTCGGCGCCGATGCGAAGGAAGCGGCTGTTCTCGACGGCGATCAAATCCATCTGGCGAGGCGTGCGGGTAATGATCGACAGATCTCCTATCAATCGTCCAGGCGTTATGTGCGTAACGGGACGACGGCTTTCCTGATCCTCGGCCCAGCGCAACAAAGCATGGCCCTCAAGACAAAGATAGGCTGCATCGGCAGGCTGTCCTTGGGAAAAGATGACCTGACCGGCCGCGACCTCGTACCATTGGGCGGAGAAGGCAAGAAGCCGCTGATTGCGGACGTTCAGGCCGGAGAACAGCTCTGTCTCGGCGATGATACGCTGTTTGCGCGCCAGATCAGCGGCGGCACCGGGTTCGGACACCTCCAGGAGGCTGCGCTGCACACCGTCGATCCGTCCATCGCGTATTTCGACGAACAGATCGTAGTTCTCCGGGTGGCCGAACTTGTCTTCCATGAAGATCATGATCGAATTCGGCAGCAACTCTCTCAGCTTTTCGCGGGTTCGAAGCCGGCTTTTGGAGTCGTGGCTGGCCAAAGCCCGGTCCAGCACAAGGATGTCGGGCCGCTTGATGCCCGCACGAGAAAAGGCCGCGCGTTCCTGAAATACGGTCGGCAGGTTCGTACCCCCCAGTCCCGAGGGCAGATCGTAGATGATCGAAGCAACCCGCTGGCGCAGCCCTGCCTCGATCAGTACTTCGGCCACGACATCCTCGATCGCGTCAGCCTTGGCGCCCGCCATCAGCGAAACCCGTCCGAAGAGGGCGTTTTCCATCACCGTCATGCGCGGAAGGTAACGATCCGGGGCGACCGCCTCGAACACGCCGTGCATCGACTCGCGCAGCGCCTCGGCGCGCGTGCGGCGGATAGCGAGGATCTTGTCCTTGTACTCCTCAGGGAAGCCGCTGCCGATCTGCTCTGCCGTCAAAAGGAACGGTACGGTCAGCAAGAGCGCATATTCGGCGTCCGACAATGCCTCTTCGCCCTTCGTTGCGTGGCGGTCTGCAATGTCGAGCAACCGGTGATACATGTCCGCCTCCATCCCCAAGCGAAGAAAGAGGGGATGATCAGTATCTTCCCGGCCAAACGTCTGTCGAAGCGTTTCGATCACGCCCAGCGCCATGGCGACGCCCTCTTCGTCCAGATCCTGTTCGCGCAGCATCCCGAGGAAGCGCGTGTCTTCGGCGAGTGTTTCGGGAGAGATAAGCTCCCGCGGGGCGGCGTAGAGCAGGTTACCACCGAGCGGCACCGCCGGGTTGAAGCTTTCGGGATCGAAGCGATACACCGCATCGTCCAGCCCGGCGGCCTCGATTCGCTCGGCGACTTTGGGTCGAAGGTCCACGATCGCGCGGGCAAGTCTTTGGTGCATCGCAGGGTCAAAGGTCGATCTGAGCGTTCGGCGGAACATGAACTCGTCATTACCCATCGCCTCAACCAGCTTGAACCACCAGTCACGGATCTGGTCCCCATCCGTCAACCCGGCCAAACCCGGATCGATCCAGTCTGCATCGAGCGAGTCGCGGCTGTTGCCTGCGCGGATCGCTTCGGACATGCGCTCGCTGCGGGTCTTGGGGGCGAGGGGGTCGTTTTGGGGATGCGTGCGCAACGGCATCAGGAGGTTGTCGCCAAGAGTGCCATCAAAAAGATATGGCCGCGAATGGGCGTAGCCTATGCGCGCTGCGATGATCGACTGGTGCAGGCTGTTTAGGTCATGACCCGACATGACCACTTTGCCCCGCACGGGCAGAACCTCACGGGTTAGCAATTCCGCCAGCGCCGTCCTCTCGGCTGCCCGGTTCGACTGGATTGCCACGCGTGCACCGGGCGGGATGGTCAGTGAGATGTCCTCGAGGATCGTATTGCCTTCGTGGTCACGCACGGTGACGTTCTGCAACTCGATTGGCCCGTTCAGGCGTGGAATATCCGAGGGTTCACCTTCGAACAGGTCCTCAGGGATCATGTTGCGCGGCGCGAAACGCTCGGTCACGATCTGCCAGCGCAGCGACATGTCCTGGACCTGGTTGTAGTAGGTCAAGAGCTCTTTCCACGGGCTGGACAGGTCCTTGTAAGCCGCCAGCGCGGCGACAAGCGCCCCGACGGTAACCTGACCCTGAATGACAAGATATCCGCCAACCGAGTAGAACAGGAACGGAGTCAATTGAGTGATCAGGTTGTTCAGGAACTTCATGAAGAATTTCTTCTGGTAGATCCTGAAGCGGATTTCGAACAGCCGCCCCAACCGGTCGGTAAACAGGGCCTGCCTGTAGCGCCATCCGCCATTGGCGCGCAGATCGCTTATGCCTGCCGCGCTTTCCCCTATCTCGGAACTCAGGTGCCTTACCTCGACGATCCGGGTCTTGTTCAGCTGGTTGATCTGACGCTGAAGCATCGGGATCAGCCACGCCTGAAGAGGGATCAGCGCGATCGAGGCCAGACCGAACCAGAAGCTTTGCATGAACAGAAAGAACACAATCGTCAGCATCTGCCCGGCCTGGAAAACCGGCTGCGCGATGGCGTCACCCATCAAACCGCCCATCGGCTCGGCCTCGGACGTGATCATGGATACCAGCTCGCCTTGGCTGGTCGACGCGAAATAGGGCTTTGGAAAGCGCATCATCCGACTGATGAGGGAGTAACGCAGCCTGCGCAGCATGCGTTCGGACAACACGCCTTTCATCGTGTTGATCTTCATCTTCATCAGCCCGCCAATCAGGACGGTTGCAAAGAAGGCTGCGCACAGCAGCAACAGGTATTCCACCTGCGAAAACGTCATGCCCCATACCGTCACGGTCGGGTTCACGGCACCGATGGCATCGTTGATGATCCGCTTGGGCAGTTCGAGCGAGGCATACAGGAACGGAAACGAGGCAAGCGTAAGAAAGAGCAGCACGAACTGCTGCCTCTTCGAGTACTTCCAGATAAAGGAGAAAAGCGAGGCTTCCATCGCCTGTTCCTGTCCCGTGCCCCGCGTGCCGTCCGCAGGCCAAGAACGGTAAGCATTCGCCCTTTGCGATACAAGCCGAACGACCCGTTTTGTCACAGGACACTTGCAAATTGGGCTGTGCGGATATGATCGGCAGGCTTGCCGCGGCTTTGTCTCTTGTTCACTTCCCGGTGCAGGGCTATTGCCTGTGAGAGATCTAATCCGGGAGGCCAGCCATGCTCAAGCGCAAGTTCGACAAGTCCAAACTGCCCAGCCGTCACGTGACCGAAGGGCCCGAGCGCGCGCCGCATCGTTCGTACTACTACGCGATGGGCATGACCGAGGACGAGATCCACCAGCCGCTGGTGGGCGTCGCGACCTGCTGGAACGAAGCAGCACCCTGCAACATCGCACTGAACCGCCAGGCTCAGGCCGTCAAGCTGGGCGTCAAGGCGGGCGAGGGTACCCCGCGTGAATTCACAACCATCACCGTGACCGACGGGATCGCCATGGGGCATGAAGGCATGCGTTCCTCGCTCGCGTCGCGCGAAGCGATTGCCGACACTGTCGAGTTGACAATGCGCGGCCACTGTTACGACGCGATCGTGGGTCTCGCGGGATGTGACAAATCCCTGCCGGGCATGATGATGGCGATGGTACGTCTGAACGTGCCGTCCGTGTTCATCTATGGCGGGTCCATCCTTCCGGGCAAGGCACCGCAGGTGGACGAGATCCCCGAGGATTTTCGTACCCGCGATCTGACCGTTCAGGACATGTTCGAGGCAGTTGGCCGCCATCAGAACCAGCAACTGTCCGATGCCGCGCTCGACATGCTCGAGCGCGTGGCCTGCCCCAGCGCCGGCGCCTGCGGCGGGCAGTTCACAGCGAACACCATGGCGTGTGTTTCCGAGGCGATCGGGTTGGCGCTGTTCAACTCTTCGGGAATGCCGGCGCCCTACGAGTCGCGTGACCAGTACGGCGAGGCATCCGGACGGGCGGTCATGCACCTGATCGAAAAGAACATCCGCGCCCGGGACATCGTGACCCGGCAATCGCTGGAAAACGCGGCCCGGGTTGTGGCATGTACTGGCGGGTCTACCAACGCCGGCCTGCACCTGCCGGCCATCGCGCACGAAGCGGGGATCGAGTTCTACTTGGACGATGTCTGCGAAATCTTCCGCGACACGCCTTATTTCGTCGATCTCAAGCCGGGCGGGCAATTCGTGGCCAAGGATCTCTACGAGGCCGGCGGACTTCCTGTCGTGATGAACGAACTGCGCAAGGCGGGCCTCATCCACGAAGACTGCGTGACTGCCAGCGGCTATTCCGTGGCAGAGGAATTGGACAAGGTCACCCGCAAGGCCGATGGCCGTGTCATCCATTCCATCGAAACGCCGATCACCAAAACCGGCGGTGTCGTTGGTCTGAAGGGCAATCTGGCCCCGCAGGGCGCGATCGTGAAAGTCGCTGGTATCGCTGCCGAGGATCAGGTCTTTACCGGACCCGCGCGCGTCTTCGAATGCGAAGAGGACGCCTTTGCTGCCGTTAAGGCGCGCGCATACAAGGAAGGCGAGGTTATCGTCATCCGAAACGAAGGCCCGGCAGGTGGCCCCGGAATGCGCGAAATGCTGGCCACCACGGCAGCACTTTCCGGCCAAGGCATGGGCAAGAAGGTCGCGCTGATCACGGATGGACGTTTTTCAGGCGCGACACGCGGCTTTTGCGTGGGCCATGTCGGACCCGAAGCGGCGCAGGGCGGCCCGATCGCCATGCTCAAGGATGGCGACATGATCACCATCGATGCGGTGAAGGGCGAGTTGTCTGTCGACCTGTCCGATGATGAACTGGCCAAGCGCAAGGAGTCCTGGGCCGGACCACGTGAGACCATCTACGCCTCGGGCGCGCTGTGGAAATACGCGCAGCTCGTCGGAGAGACCTATAAGGGCGCGGTCACCCACCCGGGCGGCAGCGCCGAAAAACACAGCTACATGGAGTTGTGAGAGCTTCGAAAAGGCCTGTCACAAAGACGGGCCTTTTCGCAACAATCCGTTTCGCAAACGGAAAAAATCCGGCAAGCTGCGGAAACTTGGAGTTAATCAGTTAATCTCCTTACGCTAACGAAACAAAAAGCACCGCCGGAACGGGGCAGGAATTTGGGCAAGGTCCTCGACAGACTGTTTCATCTACGCGCCATGCAACGCTGGCGTCAGGCGGCGTCTGGCGCCGGTGACGCCGATCTTGCGGCGCTGCGCGTTCAACGCAACCAGGCGCGGGAATTGCGGGCGCATCTCGATCACTTGGTGCACACGGCTGATGGCAGGCTGGCGCTGCCACGCATCGGATCATCATTCTTTCCCAAGCCGCATGGCACCGACTGGTCATGGCGGCCCGAGGCGTGGCGCGGTCCTTTGCCGGTTCCCGGTCTGTCCTCGGTTCCGACCAAGTCCATGCTTGGGCACGAGGTCACTTTGTTCCATGATTGCGAGTTCTCGGAGCTCACGCTTCGTCAGTTGCGAAACCTGCGCGAAGCAGATCTTGCCCCTTATGGCCTGCGCATGGACGTCTTCAAGTTTGATGGCTCGTTCCTGTCGCTGGTGATCGACCTGCCGCCAGAAGCAGCGCGCGGAATGACACGCTCGCATCTGTTGCGGGTGGACACCATCATAGAGACCGAGAAACCGCTGGAGATATTTGCACGGCTGAATATTCGGCACGGGCCGAATACCGAACAGATCGTGCGCGAATTGCCTCTGAACGAACAGGAGGTGAAGGTGGAGTTCGACCTTGCCTATTCGCGCCTCAACGAGAAGCGGATCGAAAAGGTCTGGCTGGACCTTATTTTCGAGGCGCCCGAGATGAACCAGGTCGTGATCCGCGACCTCACCTTCTGCCGCCATCGTCGGGCGGCCCTGTGACGGAGTTCCAAGAATGAGCGACCTGACCCTCACCAAGATCCGGCTGCGCCATGGTGTATGGGAAGGCCGGATTACCGGATCGCCCGCTGGAAAAAAACCTGAGATCAAGGTTCTCTGGCTGGATCAACCTGTCGACCAGGTGGAGGTGACCGAAGGAAGCGACCCCAGTTACTGGGACCTGAAGATCACCATTCCGACCGACGCGGTCGCAGATGGCGTGCAGAGTTTCATCATTATCGACACCGAGACGAACACGAAACTCGGAAACTTCACCCTGATCGCCGGAGAACCGGTGTCAGACGACCTGCGTGCCGAAGTCGATTTGCTACGTGCTGAGCTGGACATGCTCAAGAGAGCGTTTCGGCGGCACTGCCTTGAAACGATGTAGCCGCGGGGGAGGAGTACCTCCCCCGCTGATCGTGGTCAGTCACCGGACCCGAATGCCGACAGCCCCTTGAGGATGTCGATGGCATAGGCCAGCTGGTAATCCTCCTCGCGCAGAGCGGCGGTCGCCTCGGCCTTGGCGCGGTCTTCTTCGATCTGACGGATCTGATCCTCGCTCAGGCTGTCATTGTTCAGACGCCCGCGCAGGTCCGCCTCCGAGCGGGAGGGACGGGTGGTATTTTCTTCCTCGTCATCCTCAGCCGGGCTGCGACGCGGTTGCTGCACGACGATGTCCGGGCTCACGCCCAATGCCTGAATGGATCGGCCCGACGGCGTGTAGTAACGCGCCGTTGTCAAACGCATTGCGCCGTCACCGCGTAGCGGCATTACCGTCTGCACCGAGCCTTTGCCGAAACTCTTGGTGCCCACCACAATCGCCCGGCGGTGATCCTGCAATGCGCCTGCAACGATCTCGGACGCCGACGCAGAACCGCCATTGATCAAAACGACGATGGGCTTGCCCTCGACCAGGTCACCCTTTTCGGCGTTGAACCGTTCGCCGTCTTGCGGGTCACGGCCGCGGGTCGAAACGATCTCTCCCTCGTCGAGGAACGCATCCGCGACCTTGATGGCTTGCGTCAGCAGACCGCCCGGATTGTTTCGCAGATCCAGCACGACGCCGTTAATCGCATCTATGCCACCTGCTTCTTCGATCTGCTCTTCCAACCCGTCCTTGAGGTTCGGGTAGGTCTGATCGTTGAAGGTCGTGACGCGCAGGACGACGCTTTCTCCCTCGTTGCGCGAACGAACCGCAGTCAACTTGATCGTGTCGCGGATGATGGAAACGTCAAAGGGCTCTGCCTCGCCCTCACGCACCACGGTCACGATGATCTCGGATCCGACCGGGCCGCGCATCAGTTCCACGGCCTTGTCCAGAGTCAGCCCAAGCAGGCTTTCACCATCAACATGGGTGATGAAATCACCCGCCTCAATGCCCGCCTCGTCAGCGGGCGTGCCATCAATGGGCGAGACGACCTTGACGAACCCTTCCTCTTGGGTGACCTCGATCCCGAGACCCCCGAATTCCCCGCGGGTCTGAACCCGCATCGCGGCGGCATCTTCGGGGGAAAGGTAGCTGGAATGCGGGTCAAGCGAGGTCAGCATCCCGTCAATGGCAGCCTCGATCAGGTCGCCGGCCTCGACTTCCTCGACGTACTGCGCGCGGATGCGTTCAAATATGTCACCAAACAGGTCGAGCTGCTCATAGACGCTTGCGTTGCTTTCTGCTTCCTGCGCGACAAGTGGTCCGGCCACCTGCGTGGTTGCGATGATCCCCGCCAGTGTTCCGGCAAGCCCGGCTATCAAGAAGTTTTTCATGCTCGTCCTATCTATCCTTGTCCGTTCGGAACCACGTTTCCGGGTTCACCGGGCTGCCACCTTCTCGTACTTCGATATAGAGCGTTTCCGGCCGTTCCGTTCCAGTCACATCCGCGTTCGTGGACACTATAGCGCCGATTTCAGGCGCGGCACCCCCCATCAACCCAACAGGCGTGCCCTCGGGGATGACGAGGCCAGCCTCGCCATAGACCTCGGCCAATCCCGAAAACACGAAAAGCAGATCTGGCTGAGGCTCCAGAATTACGACATTACCCAGATCGAGCAGCGGCCCAAGGTAACGGATTGTCGCCGGAGTGGGCGAAACCACCAAGGCCCTGGCACGCGTAGCCAAGATGATGCCTTCGCGGGCAATTCCGGCTGCATCCTCTTCGCCCGCACGTCGCAGCATCAGACCCTGAACAGGCAAGGGAACTGCTCCCCTGAGCGCCGTGATATCCGCGCTCGATGGGGTCACACTTCCGTCAGCTGCAATTTCAGAAAGACCGCTGGCAAACCCGTCCAGCGTTTCGGTTGACGATATCAGGATTGCCGTGCGCACGGGATCTTCCGCGAACCGGCGCGGCAAGTCGGTTCGGTCGGCAATAGCCTTGCTCAAATCGGCGCGGGCCTGCTGCACACCGGATAATCCGTCCTGCAAGGTGCGGGCCGCGTTCTGTTGCAGTTGGCGAAGAGTCCGGACCTCTTCCAGATCCTCGGCTAGGCGCTTGGCAGCGGCGTTGAGCCCGGGCGTCACCTCGGCCAGCATCATGCCGGACCGTGCCGCGCCCAACGGTCCCGAAGGGTGCAACATCAACACCGGTGGTGCAGAGGTCTCGATCGTCTGGATCACGCCGAGCAGGCGGGCAATTTCATCTTCGCGCGCCCGCAGTTGGGCGGTCAGTTCAGCCTCTCGCGCGGCAGCGCGCCGCAGACCTTCGCGCATGGCGGCAAGCCCGGCCTCGTAGGCGCGGACCGTTCCCGTCAGCGCCTTGACCCGATCGCGGGCAGCTTCTGCCTCGGACAGTGTAATGGACGCCTCTTCAAGCATTCGCGCGGCCTCGCGCGCGGCGTCGGCCGGATCCGGTTGCGCCTGCGCCTGTCCGGCAGCAAGCGTCACGGAAACCCCCAGCAATAGCGCGCGAAGCGTCATGCCAGCAGGCTCCTCCCGGTCATTTCCTTGGGCTGAGGCAGGTCCATCAGTGCCAGAATGGTTGGTGCAAGATCGCTCAATCGTCCATCGCGCAGGCGCGCGCCGTCGGGCCCGCCGACCAGTGCCACGGGGACCGGGTTGAGCGTATGTGCCGTGTGGGGTCCACCCGTCGCGGGATCGACCATGGTTTCACAGTTTCCGTGATCGGCCGTGACGATCATTGCCCCTCCTGCCTTCTCAAGCGCGGCGATCACCTTTGCCAGACCCTGATCCACCGCTTCGCAAGCCTTTATCGCGGCATTCAAATCCCCTGTATGCCCAACCATGTCAGGGTTTGCATAGTTGCATACGATCAGGTCATACCCGGCTTCGATCGCCTTGACGAAAGCAGCCGTAACCTCGGCCGCCGACATTTCGGGCTGCAGATCATAGGTGGCAACCTTAGGCGACGGCGCCATGTAGCGATCCTCGCCCACTTCCGGGCTTTCCTTGCCGCCGTTCAGGAAAAAGGTGACATGCGGATACTTCTCGGTCTCCGCCAGACGAAACTGTCGGAGGCCTTGTTTCGCCACCCACTCACCCAAGGTATTCACGATTTCACGCGGCGGGAAAACCGTTGTCATGTAAGCGTTGTGGCCCTCGGAATACTCCACCATGCCAAGCATCGCGGCCAGTTTCGGCTGCGTGCCCGTCTCGAATTCGCTGAAACCAGGCTCACCAATTGCACGCAGGATTTCGCGGGCGCGGTCGGCCCGGAAATTCAGGCAAAACACGCCGTCACCCTCAACAGCACCCTCGTAACCCGAGATGACGCTAGCGCCGATAAACTCGTCCGTCTCGCTCTGGTTATAGGCACGGGTCACGGCATCTTCTGCCGTTTTTACCGTGCGGCCTACGCCACGGATCATCGCGTCATAGGCTTCTTTCACCCGATCCCAGCGGTTGTCGCGATCCATCGCAAAATAACGACCTGTCACTGTAACGACCTTTGCGCCCTCGGGCAGGCGGTCCTCCAGCTCCGACAGGTAGCCATATGCCGATTTCGGCGCGACGTCCCGCCCATCGGTGATAGCATGAAATGCAACCGGCACACCGGCGTCAGTCATCGCTTTCGCCGCTGCAAGGATGTGCTCGAGATGTCCGTGCACGCCGCCGTCGGACACCAGCCCCATCAGATGCGCGGTACCGCCTGTCCGCTTCAATGTGGCGATGAAATCCTTCAGGGCTTTCTGTTCGAAAAAGCTTCCGTCTTCGATCGCAAGATCGATCTGGCCCAGATCCATTGCGACGACGCGGCCCGCCCCGATATTGGTATGGCCCACTTCTGAATTGCCCATCTGCCCGCTCGGCAAACCTGCATCCGGACCATGGGTAATCAGTTTCGCATGAGGTCCGTCCTGCATGATCGCATCGAATGTCGGGGTCTTTGCGAGGTAAGGCGCGTTCGCCGCCGTGTCATCAGAAAGCCCCCAGCCATCGAGGATGCAAAGGACGACGGGTTTGGGTGTGGGCATTTCGGACTCCGGCAACTGCTCGGCGTTTGTCTATCGCTTGAGCGAGTTCGGGTGAACCACCTTTTTCACAACGGGCAATCGCCTGCCGCTGGTCGCCTTGTCAGATGCAGGCGTCATCAAACAAGCGTCGGAATCGTGATATGCTATGCCCGGTCGTCACAAGGAGCCTGCCCCATGCCCCGCGACAACATGCGCGATCTCAGTTTCGCCACGATCAACCTGCTGAACCTGCAAGTGCCCGGCGGGATCACCTATTCCAACCAACCGCATTTCACCGACGATGCCGAGGGCCAGGCCGCATATCGGCGTAAGGTCGAGTGGACCGCCGCGCGGCTGCGCGAGGTCGATGCCGAAGTCATTGCGTTCCAGGAACTTTGGGCAGCTCAGGCATTGGTAGACTGCTTCAAAGCCGCTGGACTGTCAGGTGATTATGACATCCTTGCACGGGACGCACCGGGGCGCGGACGGCCGCAAGTCGCACTGGCCGTTCGCAAAGACCGGCATGGCAGCCCGCAATTGGTTCGGGGTGACTGGCAGACGGCGTTTCCAGAAACCTTCCGGTTCGAAAAACTGCACGAGACCGATGGTGCCGAAGAAGAGATCACCATCACGATCTCGGAATTCTCGCGCCCTCTTCTGATCGCGACGATACAGCCCGAAGGGCGCAGCCCTACACCGCCCGAGGTTACAGTCATCGTCGCACACCTGAAATCCAAGGGTCCGGCGCGGGTTTCCTTTGCCGCGCCAAAACCGGTCATTCTGGAGTATCACGCGAAACACGCGCGCTCGGCCCTGGCTCATGTTCGTCGCGTCATGGAAGCTGGCGCGCTACGCGTTCTGCTGGATGAGCAAATGACGAGCGAGGATGATGACGATATCTCGCCGGTCGTGGTCTTGGGTGATCTGAACGACGATACCACCTCGGTCACCAACGAGCTCATCTCGGATCAACCCACCTATCGCGTCATGCAGAAAAGTCGCGCTGGTCTGACCTCTGACAAGGGCCTCTACTCCGTTGAACGGCTGCAGCAGTATCGATCGATGCGGCACGTCTATTACACGCATATCTACAAGCACAAACGCGAAAGCCTGGACCATATCCTTGTGAGCGAAGAGTTCTATGACCACTCCCGCAAGCGGCTGTGGTCGTTCCGCGAGATGGAAGTGATCAATGACCACCTCAACCGGCCTTCGTTTGAAGACACCCTTGGGGCCTCGGATCACGGGGTCGTAAAGGCCTATTTCGACTGGAACCCAATGCCCAAGGATCTGACAGCCTGAACCCCACCCACCGCCGAGCGCACGCGACGCGACTATGGTTCAGCCCGAAGGCGTCAGCAGGTGGCGCAGCAGCGCGACGGGATGCGCTTTGAGGCTCAGGCGCATGGAGACATAATCCTCAACAACCTCCTCACCCAGTGTCATCTCGGGCAGATGGGCCGCAGGTTCATCGATCATCTCGCCCTCAATCCCCTGCGCGAAAAGCGGCAGGGGGCGGGGTGTCTTGATCGCCTTTGCCGCCCAGAGCGCCTCGCGCCGCGTAAGGCCAAGCGCGGCGAAAGCATCCGCTTCGGAGAGCTTTTCAAGCACCAGTGGAGTCAGTCCCGCCCTACGCCACAGATCGGCCACCTCGGTATACCCATTGCCGCGCGCCGCGGTCAGCCATGCCGCATCATCCTCGCGCAGCCCCTTGATCTGCCGAAATCCCAGTCGCAGGGCCAGACCACCGCGCCCGTCCGGCTCCATCACGTTGTCCCAATAGCTGTTGTTGACACAGATCGGCCGCACCTCAACCCCGTGTTCGCGGGCATCTCGGATAATCTGGGCGGGCGCGTAGAAACCCATTGGCTGAGAGTTCAGGAGTGCGCAGGCAAAGATCCCCGGGTGATGACACTTGATCCAGGCCGAGGCATAGACCAGCAGCGCGAAACTGGCCGCATGGCTTTCGGGGAAACCGTAGGAACCGAACCCCTCGATCTGCGAAAAGCACCGCTCGGCAAAGTCACGGTCATAGCCGTTCCTGGCCATTCCATGCAGAAAGAGCGAACGGAACTCGCCGACATGGCCGAGCTTCTTGAAAGTGGCGAGCGCGCGGCGCAGGCGATCGGCCTGCTCGGGGGTAAAGCCCGCGCCAACGATGGCAATCTGCATCGCCTGTTCCTGGAAAAGCGGCACGCCCAGCGTCTTGCCCAGCACTTCGCCCAGCGCGTCTGACGGGAACTCCACAGCCTCCTCGCCATTTCGCCGTCGGATATAGGGGTGAACCATGTCTCCCTGGATTGGGCCGGGACGGATGATCGCCACTTCGATCACGAGATCATAGAAGTTACGCGGGCGCATGCGCGGCAGGAAGTTCATCTGCGCACGAGACTCGACCTGGAACACGCCTATGGAGTCGGCACGGCAGAGCATGTCGTAGACCTTTGGATCCTCGGGCGGCAACGTGGCAAGGCTGAACCGGGTCTGGTGATGCTGCTCGATCAGGTCCAGCGCCTTGCGGATGCAGGTAAGCATCCCAAGGCTCAGAACATCCACCTTGAGGATACCAAGTGTATCGATATCGTCCTTGTCCCAGCAGATGACGGTGCGGTCTTCCATCGCGGCATTCTCGATGGGCACAAGCTCATCCAGCCGCCCCTCGGTGATGACGAATCCGCCGACATGCTGTGACAGATGCCGGGGAAAGCCGTTGATCTCGTAGACCAGCGCCAATGTCTGCTGCAGGCGGCGGTCGGCAGGGTCGAGTCCGATCTCGCGCATCCGCTCAGCCTCGATTCCCTTGGTCGAGAAAAAACCCCATAGCTGAGAAGACAGCGCCGAGATCGTATCCTCGGTCAGCCCCATTGCGCGTCCGACCTCGCGGATCGCACGCTTGCCCCGGTAATGGATCACGGTTGCGCAAAGCCCGGCGCGATGGCGGCCATAGCGCTCGTAGATGTGCTGAATGACCTCCTCGCGGCGCTCATGCTCGAAATCGACGTCTATGTCCGGCGGTTCGTCGCGTGCCTCGGACACGAAACGCTCGAACACCATGGTACCGATCTCGGGGCTGACCTCGGTGATGCCCAGCGCGTAGCAGACCACCGAATTGGCCGCCGAGCCGCGCCCCTGACACAGGATGTCGCGCGAGCGGGCAAAAGCCACGATATCGCGCACGGTGAGGAAGTAAGGCTCGTACTTCAGCTTGGCGATAAGAGCGAGTTCATGGGCCAGCATCGCGCGCACCTTGTCAGGCGCACCCGCCGGGTAGCGCCAGGCCAAGCCCTCACGCGACAGCCGCGCTAACCGGTCCGCGGGGGTTTCACCCGCGGCAATCTCGGACGGGTACTCATATCGCAACTCGTTCAGTGAAAAGGTCAGGCTGTCCGCCAGTTCCTGCGTACGGGCTACCGCATCCTCGTGCCCCCTGAAGAGGTGCCGCATCTCGTCCGCACCGCGCAAGCGCTGCTCGCCATTGGCAAGCGCGTTACGGCCAAGATCCTCGACCCGGCAGCGCAACCGGATGGCCGTCAGCACATCTGCCAGCCGCCGCCGCGCACCGTGATGCATGCGCGGTGCGGCAGATGCGAGCGCCTGCACTCCCAGCGCAGATGCCTGGGCCGCGAGCCGGTCGAACCGCATTCGGTCAACCCCATCATATCTTGGGACGAGCAAGGCATGCATGCGCCCGGCAAAGCGGTGCGCCAACCGTTCAGCCCGTGGCCACGCACCTCCCGCGCCGCACCCCAACCCGGTCTCGCTTGGCCAGAGGAGCAGGTGGAGCCCTTCCGCATGATCCTCGAGATCCGACAGGTGGAGGATGCAGTCACCCTTCTGCGCGCGCAGCCTACCCAAAGACAGCAACCGGCAAAGGCTTGCCCAGCCGCGCCTGGTTATCGGCAAGGCGGTGACAGGTGGCGCATCGGTGAACACCAGCCGCGCCGCCGGAATCACGCGGGGGACGGAGTAAATCGGATAGGACCCGGTGCGCGGCAAGTGAGGGGGACAGGGCGGGCCAATAGGGGCATTTCGTTCATCCCAAGCCCGACGCTCGGCGATCTTGCGGGCAATCTCGCGCGCATGGCCATGTGCACGCACGATACCCGCCACCGAGTTGTCATCGGCGATGGCGATGGCTGACAACCCAAGCAAAACGGCGCGCTCCACGTGCTCCTCAGGATGGGAAGCCCCAGTGAGAAAGGTGAAGTTCGACTGGATCGATAATTCGGCAACCATGGCGAGTCAGGATAATATTCACCTTTTGTTCCAATTCCGAGTCACTTGCCGGTGAAAGGCGACAGCACTCTTTCATCCGGCACCCTGAAAACCGCGCACCAACCTTCGCCAGCAAACGCTTCTTCCTCTTGCCCGAAATATCCCGGAGTGCGAGGCAGAGCCTCGCTTCGCGCCCGCACAGGGCGCAAATCGAGCGCGCGCGGTAGCGCGCACCTTCAAGATGCCGCCGATGCCCGCGACCGTGAAGATGTGAGCGCAAGGAACACGTCCTCTAGGTCCGCCTCCTCTGTCTTCACGTCGCGGATGCGGATGCCGGCCGCACGGACCGCTTCGAGCACCGCTTCCGCCGTCGTTTCCGAACTGCGGTATTGCAACACCAGCGCACCATCGTCGCGCCGGTGGCACGTGATGCCTTTGCCCACGGGATCGGCATCCGCCGCCCCGTCCGGGTGGATCACCATTGCGCGCCCATCCAGCCGACCCAGAAGGTTCTCGGTGCTGTCCTGCGCAACTACCTCGCCATGATTGATGATGGCGATCTCGTCGCACATCTCCTGGGCTTCCTCTAGGTAATGGGTCGTGAGGATGATGGTCATGCCCTGCTCGTTCAGCTTTCTGACATTGGCCCAGAGCATCTGGCGGAGCTCGATATCCACCCCGGCGGTCGGTTCGTCAAGCACAAGGACATGCGGACGGTGGACAAGGGCCTTACCCAGCAGCAGGCGCCGCCGCATTCCGCCCGACAGTGTCCTTGCATAGGCCTCGGCCTTGTCCGAAAGACCAATCATCTCAAGTATCTCGTCGCTGCGGCGCTGCGTCTTGGGCACACCGTAGAGCCCTGCCTGAACCTCAAGCGCACCGCGCGGCGTGAAGAACGGGTCGAGGTTCAGTTCCTGTGGCATGACCCCAATCGAGGCCCGACTTTGCCGCGGGTTGCGGTCCTGATCGAACCCCCAGATCGTAACCTTGCCCGATGTCTTGATCACAAGGCCCGCGAGGATGTTGATCATCGTCGACTTTCCAGCACCGTTCGGACCGAGAAGGCCAAAGACGGACCCGCGGGGAACCGTCAGGTCAACACCTTTCAGTGCATGCTTTTCCGGCGCGCCGCGCCCGCCTGCATAGGTCTTGGTCAACCCTTCGATCCGGATTGCCGCATCGGTCATAGCGCCTCTTGCCCCCTGCTTTGGCTTCGCTCATAAACGCACCTAATCCATGCCCGCGAAGCCGACAAGCCGAAGGACCGCCGTTCATGACCATCGAAGCCCCCGAAACCAAGATCGTGGAAACCTCACGCGTGGCTTGCGATGGCGGAGAAGGTGCGCTGGGTCACCCAAGGGTCTGGCTGCAGATTCCCGCCGATCAGGGGTGGGTTGAATGCCCCTATTGCGATTGCAAATACGTTCTCAAAGGCCGCGAAGAGGACTGACGGGTTCTCGCCCCGCCTGCTACGTGTCGACCATGACAGGGGTCGAACGCACGTCTTGTACATGCCGGCCCATGTCGGCGCTTGCCACTGGAATCGCCCTGCGGATCGTGGCAGGACATGGACACCGCCGCCATTGGGAGACACGCGCATGACATTCGGCAAAGGCTGCCATCTGCACCTGATCGACGGATCGGCTTTCATCTTCCGCGCCTATCACGCGCTGCCGCCGCTGACGCGGAAATCGGACGGGTTGCCGATCGGGGCGGTGTCGGGCTTCTGCAACATGCTGCAGCGCTATGTCGAAGGGAACCACGGCGGCGACGTCACCCATGTGGCGGTGATCTTCGACAAGGGTAGCCACACGTTCCGCAACGACCTTTACGATCAGTACAAGGCCAATCGCGAGGCCATGCCCGAAGATCTGCGACCGCAAATCCCACTGACCCGGCAAGCCACCGAGGCGTTCAACATCGCCTGCAAAGAGATGGAAGGGTACGAGGCCGATGACATCATCGCCACGCTTGCCGTTCAGGCGCGCGAGGCCGGCGGCCGGGTGACGATCATCAGTTCCGACAAGGATCTCATGCAGCTGGTCGGTAACGGGGTCGAAATGTTCGACGCGATGAAAAACCGCAGCATCGACCGCGACGGCGTCATCGAGAAATTCGGAGTTGGCCCCGAACGGGTCGTCGATGTGCAGGCATTGGCAGGTGATTCCGTCGACAATGTGCCCGGCGCGCCGGGCATCGGGATCAAGACCGCGGCTCTTCTGATCAACGAATACGGCTCTCTCGAAGATCTTCTGGACCGGGCCGAGGAGATCAAGCAGCCCAAGCGCCGCCAGACCCTGATCGAGAAACGCGACCAGATCGAGTTGTCGAAGAAGTTGGTACAGCTCGATTGTGAAACCCCTCTGGAATTCACGTTGGACGACCTCGAAGTGCGGGAACCCGATCCAGAGCGGCTGATGGAATTCCTGGCCAAAATGGAGTTTCGCACCCTCACCAAACGGATATCGGAAAAGCTGGGGGTCGAGGCTCCGGCGATCCCGGAAAAGACGCCGGATACGGCCGAGGAAGGGGCACCCACAGCAGAGGCACTCCCTTTCGATGGAGAAGCCTATGAGTGCATTCGCGAGATCGACGCGCTGACGCCATGGATCGACCGGATACGCGAACGCGGATACGTCGCGGTCGATACCGAGACGACCGGTCTGAACGAAATGATCGCCGAACTGGTGGGCGTTTCGCTATGTATCGATCCGGGCAAGGCCTGCTATATCCCGCTGACCCACAAGGACGGAGATGCAGACGATCTTTTTGGCTCAGACGCGCTGGCCGAGGGTCAGATACCGCTGGAAGAGGCATTGGCTGCGCTAAAGCCGGTTCTCGAAGATCCTTCGATCCTCAAGATCGGGCAGAACATCAAGTATGACTTCAAGATCCTGAAGCGCTACGGCATCGCTGTCTCTCCCATCGACGACACGATGCTGATGTCCTATGCCATGCATGGCGGCGAGCACGGCCATGGGATGGATACGCTGAGCGAACGGTACCTGGGCCACACGCCGATCCCGATCAAGCCGTTGTTGGGCAGTGGAAAATCCGCGATCACCTTCGACAAGGTCAAGATTGATGATGCCACCCCCTATGCCGCCGAGGATGCGGATGTGACGCTGCGCCTCTGGCAGCTCTTCAAACCCCAATTGCACCGCGCGAAAGTCACCACGGTTTACGAGACGCTAGAACGTCCTCTGGTTCCGGTTCTGGCACAGATGGAGATGCATGGCGTCAAGGTCGACCGCGAGGTCCTGAGCCGCATGTCCAACGCCTTTGCCCAGAAGATGGCCGGGCTGGAGGCCGAGATTCACGAGTTGGCCGGTGAAAGCTTCAACGTCGGCTCGCCTGCGCAGCTTGGCGAGATCCTTTTCGACAAGATGTCTTTGCCGGGTGGCAAGAAGGGCAAGACCGGCAAATACTCGACCCCCGCCGACGTGCTGGAGGATTTGGCAACCGAACACGATCTGCCGCGCCGGGTGCTGGATTGGCGGCAGTTGAGCAAGCTGAAATCGACCTACACCGATGCGCTGCAAACCCATATCAACCCCGACACCGGGCGGGTCCATACCTCCTACTCGATAACCGGGGCAAATACAGGCCGCCTGGCTTCGACCGATCCGAATTTGCAGAACATCCCGGTACGAAGCGAAGAAGGCCGACGCATCCGCGAGGCTTTCGTTGCCGAGCCGGGCAATGTTCTGGTCAGCCTCGACTACAGCCAGATCGAGCTGCGGATCCTGGCGCACATTGCCCAGATTCCGGCCCTGAAGCAGGCGTTTTCCGATGGGTTGGACATCCACGCCATGACAGCGAGCGAGATGTTCGACGTGCCTCTGGACGAGATGACACCGGATATCCGGCGACAGGCCAAGGCAATCAATTTCGGCGTGATTTACGGCATCTCGGGCTTCGGCCTTGCAAGAAACCTGCGTATCCCGCGAGCCGAGGCGCAGGGTTTCATCGACCGATACTTCGAACGTTTCCCCGGTATTCGTGCCTACATGGACGACACGGTCGGTTTCGCCAAGGAACACGGGTATGTCCAGACATTGTTCGGGCGGCGGATTCACACGACCGAGATCAACGCAAAGGGTCCGACGGCGGGCTTTGCCAAACGCGCGGCGATCAATGCCCCAATCCAAGGCACCGCGGCCGACGTGATCCGGCGCGCGATGGTTCGCATGCCTACGGCCATCGCCGAACTTCCGGCCAGAATGCTGTTGCAGGTTCACGATGAATTGCTGTTCGAAGTGGCGGAAGATGCCGTCGATTCTCTGATCGACGCGGCCCGCGACGTGATGGAAGGCGCAGCAGATCCGGCCGTGAAGCTGGATGTAAATCTGGTGGTCGATGCCGGTCAAGGCGCGAACTGGGCCGAAGCGCATTAAGTCTGGCGACTTAATCTGGCCCGGTCCGCACCATCCCACCGATCTACTCGGTGAAGAATGGGTGCCGGTCAGCGTGGCATCCAGCCTAACGAACGGCGTGTGTCACCGCTTGAAGGAGTATATTCCGCACTGACCCAACCGGAATACCCGCTGTCATCGATTGCGGAAAAGAGCGCCGGGAAATCGACGGGCCCACGACCGGGCTCAGACCGGTCAGGGGCAGCGCCGATCTGAATATGCGCAGCGCGGTACCCGTGTTTTTCCCATGTACCAAGCGCATCACCATGGATCATCTGCGCGTGAAACGCATCATATTGGAGAGCCAGATTGGGACGGTCGACCGCACCGAGCACCTCGGCAGCGAGATCGTAATCGTTCAGAAAATAGCCCGGTTGCGAGACTGGATTGAGCGGTTCGATAGTGAAGCGCTGTTCCGGATAGGCATCCGCGAGCCATTGAAGATTCGCGACAAAGGTCTTCTTGGCGTCATCACCCTCTCCCGGACCAGACATCACGTGGATAAGCCCCGGCCTCAACTCCGCTGCAAAGCGCATGGTGCGCTTCATGTCGGAGCGGAAGCGTGCATCCTGCCCGGTCAACGCTGCATAACCCGGCGTCCCCCCCGTGTAATTTGGCGGTGGCGCGTTCATCAATACGAAGTCGAGCCCATTCGCCAACAAGGCGCGTCGAGTTAGCTTTGTTGCGGTGTCGTAGGGAAACAGAACCTCGACACCGGAAAAACCCACATCAGCGGCGGCGGAAAATCTGTCTAGAAAGGGCAGTTCAGTAAACAGAAGCGATAGGTTTGCGGCAAAACGAGGCATGGCCATTTCTCTATCCCGTTCGCCGCAACTGTCCAAGACAAACGGTCAGTTCCCCGCGGGAAAACGCGACCGGGTGCGGTTGGCAAATGCAACCAGTGACAGCATCACCGGCACCTCCACCAGAACCCCGACAACGGTGGCAAGTGCTGCTCCCGAATTCAGACCAAATAGGCTGATCGCGACGGCAACGGCAAGCTCAAAGAAGTTGGACGTGCCGATCATCGCGCAGGGGGCCGCGATCTTGTGTGGTACCTTGAGCGCCCAGGCCGCACCATAGGCAAGAGCAAAGATGCCGTAACTCTGGATCAGGATCGGGACAGCAATCAGCACGATCACCAAGGGCTTGGCCAGGATTACCTCACCCTGCAGGCCGAAAAGGATGACGACGGTAGCGATGAGACTGATGATCGACCACGGCTTGACCCGGGCCGAAAAAGCATCGATCGCCGCTTGGGAACCAAGCATACGGCGCGTGATCAACCCTGCGGTCAATGGCAAAACGACGTAAAGCACGGTGGCTAGAACCAGCGTCTCCCAAGGCACGGTTATGTCGGTAACCCCGAGCAGAAAGGCAACAATCGGGGCAAAGGCCACCACCATGATCAGGTCGTTCACCGAGACTTGCACAAGCGTGTAGGTGGCGTCGCCGCGCGTCAGTTGCGACCAGACGAACACCATCGCTGTACAGGGCGCCGCACCTAGCAGGATAAGCCCGGCAATATACTGCTGCGCGTCCTCGGGCGCGATCCATGGCGCGAAGACGTAATCGAAGAAAAGAACCGCCAAAAGCGCCATTGTGAAGGGCTTGATGAGCCAGTTCACGGCAAGTGTCACCAACAGGCCGCGAGGTTGCCGTGCGACGCCCGAGATTGCCCCAAGATCGACACCAACCATCATGGGGTAGACCATGGCCCAGATCAAAACGGCCACCACGAGGTTGATCGAAGCCACCTCGGCTGCGGCCACGGCTTGGACAAGTCCCGGCGCGATGTAGCCGATCGCTATGCCCGAAACCATCGCCAAGGCGACCCATAGGGTAAGGTAACGTTCGAAAACGCCCATGCTGTCGGCACCGGGGGCGGTTGTGTCTGTCATTGGTGGATCCAGTTCGGTTTTCGGGCGCGGTTCAGTCGGAAGGTGGCGAAGTGGCCAACTGGTCAAGCACAGGTTGGCATAGATCGGGGCGACCGCCACAGCACTCCTCCATCAGGTAGGCAAGCAGGTCGCGCATACCCTCCATTCTTGAGAAGTATCGGATCGAGCGGCCTTCGCGCTGAGGGCGAATAAGACCGGACGTTGTCAGCAAGGCTAGGTTGTTCGACACGGTATTCGGTCTTGCTTGCAACGCAGAAGCAATGTCGCCAGCCGTCAATCCACCCTCCCCTGCCTTGATCAGCATGCGGAAGATATCGATGCGCATGTCATGCGCAAGCGCGGAAAGGGTCGTGATCGCTTCAGTCTTTTCCATATTTCATGTAATATGGAAATCTTTAATTGGACGCAAGCCCTCAGTCCGGGTCAATCGTGTCCGATGGGGCGATGGGAAAAAAGCAGTTCTGGGACCAAACTCCAAACCACCCCTCATGATGGGCGCCGAGGTCGACCAGCCTGTAGAAGCTTTTGCGGTCGATCAGCGCCTCAAGGCCGGAACGTACCATTATGTACGGCGAAGGTTCGTCGGTTTCGTAGTCCCGAACGATGCGCAGCGGAAGCGTTTCGCCCGCAACTGCCGTATCCCCAAGATTCGTCGTGAATCTCAGAACCTGCATTTCGCCTTCCCCCGTCGCGGTAAAGTCCACAGCGACAAATGGCGCATCTTCTACCTCGATCTGCCATTTCTCAACCGGAGTGACCAAGAAATAGGCATCTCCCTCGCGTTTTAGTATGGTTGAGAACAGGCGAACGAGGCCCGGGCGGGTCATCCGTGTACCTTCATGGTACCAAGTTCCATCACGAGCGATGCGGATATCAATCTTTCCTGAAAGCGGTGGGTTCCAAGTGTCCACCGGCGGTAAACCCTTGGCCTGAGATGCTTTTGCGGCTGCTTCGATGTCGGATGCCGAAGGGATCACGGGAGATTGTCCGCTCATTACTTTTGCCATTTCTTCTGCACGAGATACACTCAACCCATATATGTCCATGGAAGGGAATGTCATGTCCGAGCCTGCCGACCTGGTCGCCGAGATCGAGGCCCTAGAAGACAAGCTCCGCGAGGCGAAGACCTCGATCACGCGCCGGTTCATAGGTCAGGAGCGTGTCGTAGATTTGACATTGGCTGCTCTGCTGTGCGGTGGCCATGCCTTGTTGATCGGTTTGCCGGGGCTGGGAAAGACACGGCTGGTTGAAACACTGAGCACCGTGATGGGGCTCAAGGGCAACCGGATCCAGTTTACCCCTGACCTGATGCCTGCAGACATCCTTGGTTCCGAGGTACTGGACACCGCCGAGGACGGCACGAGAGCATTCCGGTTCATTCCCGGTCCGATCTTTTGCCAGTTGCTGATGGCCGATGAAATCAACCGCGCCAGCCCCCGCACGCAGTCGGCATTGTTGCAGGCGATGCAAGAGAAAACGGTGACCGTGGCGGGCGAGGACCGTTCACTGGGACAGCCGTTTCATGTGCTGGCAACCCAGAACCCGATTGAACAGGAGGGTACCTACCCACTGCCCGAGGCGCAGCTGGACCGGTTCCTTGTCCAGATTGACGTTGCTTACCCCGACCGCGACACGGAAAGGTCGATTCTGCTGGCAACCACTGGAGTTGAAGAGGCCGAAGCCGCCGAAGTGTTCACTCAAGCGGACTTGCTCGCCGCGCAGGTCTTGTTGAGGCGTATGCCGGTTGGTGAATCGGTAGTGGAGTTGATCCTCGACCTGGTCCGCGCGTTCCGGCCCGAAGAGGCTGGCGTATCAGACCGGGTTCGTGAAACCGTGGCCTGGGGCCCGGGTCCGCGTGCGGCGCAGGCGCTGATGCTCACCGTCCGTGCGCGTGCATTGCTTGAGGGACGGCTTGCACCCAATGCCGAGGACGTCGTGGCCATGGCTCGACCCGTCCTGAGCCACCGAATGGCACTGAATTTTGCCGCACGCGCACGGGGAGACAGCCTCGCCGATCTCATCGAAACCACGGCACGCGGTTTGACGCGCAGTGAGGAGGCCGCGTGACCGCTCCTCTCGCCCTTCGTGAACGCGCCGAGGCTGAGGCCGGACGGTTTCCGCCACTCCTGGCGCGGGCCGAGCATCTGGCCGGCACCGTTCTCTTGGGCGAACATGGACGACGACGCGCAGGTCTGGGGGATGATTTCTGGCAATACCGCCCTGCCCAGCAAGGCGATAGTCGCCGGATGATCGACCACAGGAGGTCGGCACGCGGGGACACGCAGTTCGTGCGTGAAAGGGAATGGCAGATCGCTCAATCGGTCATGCTTTGGGTCGATCAAGGCGCATCCATGCGCTTTTCTTCGGACAAGTCTCTCCCGGAAAAGATAGAACGCGCCCGTGTAATGGCCTTGGCCTTGGCCATCCTGCTGGTACGCGGAGGAGAGCGCGTCGGCCTGACCGGCACAAGCCTGCCGCCCAGGCGCGGCGAGGCACAGGTCGCACGGTTGGCCCAGTTATGGGTCGAAGACGACCAATCCGATTATGCCCCACCTGAACATCGCGCCATGATCCCGCATGCAAGGGCCGTTTTCATCTCGGACTTTCTCGGCGCAATGGAGGAAGTTCGGCTGGCCCTGACCAAGGCGGCCGACCGTGGCGTACGCGGCGTCCTGCTTCAGGTCCTCGACCCCGGTGAGGAGGCGTTCCCGTTTCATGGTCGAACAATCTTTCAGAGTGTCGGCGGCACCATGCGCCACGAAACCTTGAAGGCAGGTGATCTGAAGGACCGTTATGTCGCTCGCCTTGCCGAACGCAAGGCCGAGTTGCAGGCTCTATGTCGCGCGACGGGCTGGCAGTACGGGACGCATCACACCGGTGACAGCGCGCAATCGGCTCTGCTGTGGCTTTACCGCGCGCTCGACGGGGGAATACGATGACAGTTCTCGGTGGCATCGGATTCGCGACACCCTGGTTGCTATGGGCCTTGCTGGCCCTTCCGATCCTGTGGCTTATCCTGCGCGCCATTCCCCCTGCGCCAATCCGAAGGCTGTTTCCTGCAGTAACGCTGCTGCTGGGTCTGAAAGACGACGAAAGCGTCTCTGACCGAACACCTTGGTGGCTTTTGCTCCTGCGCATGCTTGCGGTTGCGGCAGTGATCATCGGCATGGCCGGACCAGTGCTGAACCCATCACGGGAAACAATCGGAAACGGCCCTTTGCTGGTCGTTCTTGATGCTACGTGGGCGGGAGCAAGCGACTGGACGAACCGGATGGACGTGATCGACGCCCAGTTGGCCGAAGCAGGCCGGTCCGGACGGCCGGTGGCCCTCTTGAGCCTGACAGACCCCGAAACGCCCGTTTTCCAATCGGCCGAAGCACTGCGCAGTCGCTTGCCCAGCGTCTCACCGGCCCCGTGGCAGCCGCAGACCGCGCAGGTTGCACAGGCGATCGCTGCTCTGGATGTGGTCGAAGGCAGTTATGATACGCACTGGTTTAGCGACCGGCTGGATTACGAGGGACGTGAAGACATACTGGCGATATTGCGCGCAGCGGGCGAATTGCGAATTTATCAGTCAGGGCAGCCGGTGCTGGGCCTGAAACCCGCAACCTTTGCAGACGGAGCTATCGCCCTGACCGCTATGCGTGCCGATCCCGGCCCGGCACGCGACATCGAGATCCTGGTGACTGGACGAGATCCAGCCGGGGCCCTTCGCGTGCTGGAAACTGCCACCGCTCGTTTCCAAGATGGCGGAACGGAGGCCGTCGCTGAACTGATCCTGCCGTCTGAATTGCGGGCCCGCATCACCCGTTTCGAGATCAAGGGCGAACGCGCAGCCGGAGCCCTGTCGCTGAGTGATGACGGATTGCGCCGGCGCGAGGTTGCGCTGATCGCCGGGCAACGCAACCGCGAAGGGTTGGAGCTGCTATCACCTCTGCATTATCTCACACAGGTTCTCGTGCCTTCGGCAGAATTCGTGCCTGGCGAGTTGATGGAAGTGCTGCCGTCGAACCCCGACGTGATCGTTCTTGCCGATGTGGCGACACTAAGTGCCGGTGAAGAGGCCGGACTGGTCGATTGGGTGGAGAATGGCGGCCTTCTCGTGCGTTTCGCCGGTCCACGTATGGCGGCAAGCGAATTTGGACGCGATGTCGAAGAACAGCTCCTTCCCGTGCGGCTGCGCGGCGGTGGACGCAGTATCGGCGGCGCCATGAGCTGGGGCGAAGCCAAGACGCTTGCCCCCTTCACCGAGGGGTCGCCTTTTTCCGGGCTTCGCGTTCCCGAGGATGTGACGGTTAGCACGCAGGTGATGGCGCAACCTGATCCCACGCTCGCAGACCGGGTGATCGCATCGCTGAGCGACGGCACCCCCCTTGTGACACGAAAGCCGCTTGGGCAGGGACAAGTCGTACTGTTCCACGTCACCGCTGACGCCGAATGGTCCACCCTTCCGCTGTCGGGCCTTTTCGTCGAGATGCTGGACCGGCTGACCGTTTCATCCGGAGTAAAGGCGCAGCAGGCCGAGGCGCTCGAAGGTACAACGTGGTCACCGGTTCAGGTCATGGATGGTTTCGGCACGCTGCGTGATGCTGGCAACCTTCCGGGAATTGACGGTGCGGAACTGGTGAGCGCGCAGTTGGGGCCCGATTTGCAACCCGGTCTCTACGCCAGCGAAAAGCGTCGCCTCGCGCGGAACGTTCTGGATGAAGCCGCAGTCCTGTCGCTGGCAAGCTGGCCCCCCGGCATTCCGGTCGAAGGCATGAGTGTTTCCCAAGAACGGCCGTTGGGCGGCATGCTGCTGAGCCTGGCCATCGCACTCCTTTTGGCAGACGTCATTGCCGCGCTGGCCCTCTCTGGTCGTCTAGGGCTTGCACGAACAGCGGCGCTGGTGATCGGATTGGGCTTGCTGGCGCCCAAGGGTATTGCGCAAGAGGCCGATCCGGATGCGACCGAGTTTGCCTTATCAGCCACCGCTGAAATGGTACTTGCCCATGTTCTTACCGGCGACCCCGAGGTCGATCAACTTGCCCAAGCAGGGCTTAGGGGTCTGGGCGACACGCTTTACTTCCGAACTTCGGTGGAGCCCGCGCAGCCGATGGGCGTGGACCTTGAAACCGACGAACTGGCATTCTTTCCCCTGCTCTATTGGCCAATCAGCGAAGAGCAGCCAGTTCCGTCGGACGAGGCTTATGCCAAGCTGAACACTTATCTTCGGCAAGGCGGCATGATCCTGTTCGATACGCGCGACGCGGATATCGCGCGCTTTGGCTCAGGCAGTCCGAACGGGCGCAAACTACAACAATTGGCGCGGCCATTGGACATACCGCCCTTAGAGCCTGTTCCAGATGACCACGTTTTGACGCGGACATTTTACTTGCTGCAGGACTTTCCCGGCCGTCACGCCGGCAGCGAGGTCTGGGTCGAGGCCGCTCCGCCCGATGCCGAGCGGATCGAGGGGATGCCCTTTCGCAATCTCAACGATGGCGTAACCCCCGTGGTCATCGGTGGCAATGACTGGGCGGCCGCCTGGGCCGTGGATCGCGACGGTCGGCAGCTGGTGCCTGTAGGGCGCGGTTATGCCGGAGAACGCCAGCGTGAACTGGCGTATCGTTTCGGAGTGAACCTCGTGATGCATGTTTTGACCGGCAACTACAAATCCGATCAGGTCCATGTACCTGCGCTGCTCGACAGGTTGGGACAATGACCGGAACAGTCCTTTTCGATCCGCTTATCCCGTGGGCCTTAATTGCCGTGGTTTCAGGGATTGCCATCGCAGGCGTTGCACTAGCCCTTTGGCGCGGCCTTTCAGGCTGGGCTCTGCGCGGCCTCGCGGCATTGGTCATTCTGGGCGCGCTTGCCGGTCCCGTCTATCAGCAGGAGGATCGCGCGCCGCTCACCGATATTGTCGTGATGATCGAAGACGAGAGCGCCAGCCAGACATTGTCCGACCGGCCGGATCAAATGGAGGCCGCCGAGACGCTCGCCGCCCGTATCGAAGCGCGCGACAACACCGAATTGCGTCGGATTCGCGTTGGTGATGCAGAGGGCGATGCCGGAACCACTCTCATGACCGCCCTGTCCGAGGCATTGGCCGAGGAGCCCAGCGCGCGCATCGCCGGTATCGTCGCGCTTTCGGACGGGCTAGTGCATGACATGGATCGGACCCCGAACTTACCTGCCCCCTTGCACTTGCTCATGACAGGTCGCGAGGGCGACTGGGACAGGCGGCTCATCGTGTCGAACGCCCCGGCTTTTGCCATCATCGGAGAACCAGTGACATTGACCCTGCGGATCGAGGACAGCGGCAATCCGCCCGACACAGGGCCTGTGGCGCCTTTGGAGATCTCGGTCGACGGAGAAGAACCCCAGCGCGTGGAGCTGCCAATCGGGCAGGATATCGAAGTGCCGGTGACGCTTCCGCATGGCGGGCGAAATGTGCTGCAGTTCACCGTGCCCGTCGCCGAGGGAGAGTTGACGGACCGCAACAACACTGCGCTGATCCAGATGAACGGCGTTCGTGACAGGTTAAGGGTGTTGTTGGTATCCGGCGAACCACATCCCGGAGGCCGCACTTGGCGCAACCTTCTTAAGTCCGACAGCTCGGTCGATCTCGTGCATTTCACCATCCTCCGGCCACCCGAGAAGCAGGACGGCGTACCTGTAGATGAATTGTCGCTCATCGCCTTTCCGACCCGCGAACTGTTCCTCGAAAAGATCGACGATTTCGACCTGATCATCTTCGACCGCTACAAGCGGCGCGGTATTTTGCCCGCGATCTACCTCGACAATGTGGCGAATTACGTCGAAACCGGCGGCGCGGTCCTTGTGGCTGCGGGGCCGGATTTCGCAACGGCAGACAGCATATATCGTTCTCCGCTGTCACGAGTCCTTCCGGCCGAACCCACCGCCCGCGTGATCGAAGAGCGTTACGTGCCCAAGGTCACAGATAGGGGCCTGCGCCATCCGGTGACCTCGGACCTGCGGGACAGTGAGAGCTGGGGTGCATGGCTGAGACAGATCGAGATCGAGGGCATCGCAGGGCACGAGGTGATGACCGGGGCTGACGATCAACCATTGCTCATCCTAGACCGGGTCGGAGACGGCCGCGTTGCGCTTCTGGCCTCTGACCACGCCTGGCTGTGGAACCGAGGTTATGAAGGCGGCGGTCCGCAGCTGGAACTGCTGCGCAGACTTGCCCATTGGATGATGAAGGAACCCGAACTGGAGGAAGAGGCGCTTTGGGCCGAAGCCACCGGTCAAACGATGCGGATCATTCGCAGGTCTCTCGAAGAAGACATCGGAGCGGTCACGATCACGACGCCATCGGGCGACGAGGTCGAGGTAGAATTGGAAGAAGTCTCGCCTGGCCGGTACGAAACGCTCTGGCGCGGCCCGGAAATCGGGCTTTACAGACTGGCCGAACGAGACAGCGAGGCCGTAATCGGGCTAGGTCCGGCAGCACCGCGCGAATTTGAACAGACGATTGCAAGCGCCGAGACGATGGCTCCCGTCATTGATGCGACGCGTGGTGGCGTGATCCGGCTGGAAGACGGCCTTCCACAAGTCCGTAGCGTTCGTGAAGGTCGACCGGCAGCGGGCCGAGGCTGGATCGGCCTGACTCCACGGGAAGCCTATGAAACACAAAGCGTAACGCGCGCCAGCCTGTTGCCACCGTGGCTGGTGCTGCTGCTTGCCGCAGGGTTCATTACCGCTGGCTGGCTCCGGGAAGGACGGCGCTGAGCTTGACGGTCAAAAGCGATAGGTCGCGCCGAATATCGGACCGGACTGGCTAAACTCGAACGGATTGCCATTCACGATGTTTTCCATCGAGATATAGCGGTAACCGCCGCGTAACATCCAGTTGTCGTTCAACTCGTAGTCGGCGGTCAACAGTACCTGCCACGTTTCATTGTCGCTGCTGAACCCGCCGTAATCGACAAAGGCCGTTCCCTGCCAGCGTTCGGAAAAATCGACACGCGCGCGTACACCGATCACCGGGTCTACCCAACTGGCATCGGCAACCGCCGTGCGCTGAGGTTGTGTCCCCGGCAAGAGAGTCAGCGCTGTATTGGTATCGAACCAACGGAATCCGCCAGCGATGTCGACCTGAGCAGATCCACTGTCATACACGCGATACCCGACATACCCGTTGAGAATCTTGGTCGTCATCGACGTGTTGAGGCCGGAATGGGCCGGACCCGGGGTGGCGTTCCCAAAGGACAGATCGTTGTACATGTAATCGATCAGAAAGCTCCACTGACCATTGCTCGCCCCGAAAGCCCCCATGAAAGCAAAGTCGAGGTTGTCCAGGGCATCGCTGAAGCTGAGCGTTCCCTCGATCCGGCCAGCCGGCGTCGTGATCGCCGTTTTGGACTCCGGCATGAAAAGATACACCGTCGCCTCGTACTGCCAGTTCGATCCCTGGGCGCTTACGGAATCTGTGGTCGTCAATGAGGCCAGCGCAAGCAAGAACGAAGCAAATAGGCGTTTCATTTCGTGGTCTCCTCCTCGTGGCTGCGGTTTTGCCGACCCAACGGGTACGGCTCGGCAATCCGTCTGATTGGATCTGATGTTAACTCATCTTCCACCTCATGTGCGCTTTTTGTCTTGATACAGATCAAGCGCAGCTTGGCCCCGCGATTGACCGGTGCCGCCTTTGAAATTGTGGCGGCACGCCTAGCTTTATCCGCATCCCGACAGGAGATGCGGCATGACACCGGAACTTGCGACGCGGGCCCATGGGCTTCGTATTCTCGAGAATTTTGCACCGCGCATGGGTCGCGCCTATGCAATCGGACGAAACTATGACTGCGGGCCGGGAAACCACCGGGATGTTTCGCAGCTGTCGCCTTACATCCGCCGCCGCCTTGTAAGCGAGCACGAGCTTGTTGCGACAGCACTGGAAACCCACGGATACGAGGGAGCAGAGAAGTTCATTCAGGAAGTCGTTTGGCGCGGATACTTCAAGGGATGGCTGGAACGACGCCCCCGGATCTGGTCCGATTACCGTGACGGTCTGATAGCGGATCTGGCCGATGCCGACACTGATCCTGCCTTGCGCAGCCGATTGGACGCCGCGCTGACCGGCTCAACAGGGCTCGCGTACTTCGATGCATGGGTCGAAGAGTTGATCACGACGGGCTACCTGCACAATCACGCGCGGATGTGGTTTGCGTCGATCTGGATCTTCACGCTCGGCTTGCCTTGGCGGATTGGAGCGGATTTCTTCTTTCGCCACCTGCATGATGGTGATCCGGCCTCGAATACCTGCTCTTGGCGGTGGGTCGCTGGCCTGCATACCCGTGGAAAAGTCTACGAGGCCCAAGCATGGAACATCGCCAAGTTCACGCAGGGTCGATTTTCACCACGCGACGCCGACCTCGCCGTCAAACCCGAAGGTTTGCAAGGGCAGGAACCAGACGACTTGCCGGAAACCACGCCTCTGCGCCAGGTGAACCCGCCTAGACCGGGTGTTGCGACGGTTGTTTTGCTGATCGAGGACGATTGCCAGATCGAGGCGTTCGACCTCGATGCTCTCGACATATGTGGGGCCGCCACTCTCGCCACCAGTCACCTGCGGTCGCCGTTGCAGTGTTCGCCTGACGTTTCGGCGTTCGAGGCAACGGCCCTGAAGGATGCGGCGGTACGTGCGGGATTGACGGCCGTGCAATGTCGTGCTGGCCCTGTCCAGAGCCTTGTCGAATGGGTCGAAAAAACGGGCGCTCGCCAGATCGCCATGCCCTACGCGCCTGTTGGTCCTGTGGCCGATTGGACCGACGCGTTGCGCCCTCTTTTGCGGCACCGAGGGATCGCCTTGACGGAATGGCGCAGGGATTGGGACGCTCTGATCTGGCCACATGCCACCGCAGGCTTCTTCAAGGTCAAGAAGAGGATTCCGAAGATTCTGGAAGACATCGGTCTGGCATGAGACCGTTTTAACCTTTGGCGTCCGCTCAGCCCGTCTGTTTCTGCCCTCGACTCATCGAACAGAGTCACCGCTCGGATTCTTGAGCCGCAAATCATGTGAAACTCAGGAATTCAGCGGATAGTATACAGTGACCGGTCCAATATCGAATGAACACGAACCAAATTCCGACTTGGAGACGACGTTCCGTTCTGATTCGGCTTGAACGGCCCGGTCTCTGCGGGTAAAGGGACGGTCGGTCCGCCTCAATAGCTCAGCTGGTAGAGCAGGTCCTTCGTAAGGACAAGGTCGGGGGTTCGAGTCCCTCTTGAGGCACCATTAGATCAAAAAATTCTGTTATCTCTCAAACCCTTACCATATATCACGGAAGAGTGGTCCACCTTTTGGACCACCCGGCACGAGATTCATTGTTTCGGGTCTGAGCATTGCAGTTTTCTTAGGGCGCAGTAGCCGTATTGTTTGTTGATCTGCCTTCAGAACGGCTCACGACATCAAGCAGGTCCGGTTTCGCCAGTGCTGTCGAGGCGCCAGCTCAGATACGAGAGTTTCTTGCTCCCTACTGCCTTAAACGGAGCGGGTTAAGCGAGTTGGTCGGCTGCTTTTTGCCGCAGGTACGCGCACGTGGCTTCATGAACTCAGCAGAGGCGATGAGTGGGATCTCCGCGCAACAATGGAATAATGCCACGAGCGAGAGACGAGAAGCTCAATTGCGAAAATACCAAGCCGGATTTGTGGCCCGGTTTTGGAGGCGAAGCTGCGGTGGCCATGATCGCGGGCGGGAAGTACGTCGAGTTCGGTTTCTTCCGACGGGCCCTTACGATCCTCGACCGTCTCGCAGATGCGCCACTTGGCAATCGCCTTCCGAATGATGCCGAACTCCTGGCTCAGGCGCGTTGTGTTTACTCAGCCGCCAGTGCCTTCTGCCGACAGTAGCACGAAGCCTTTATTGCGACTTCAGCCCTTGCCGTAGCCTTGTCTAGCTGCAGCCTGATATGAGCGGCTTCGACAATTTCGCCGCGCCTTTTAAGACACTCGTGGAGGCCGTGTAAGCTCCAGACATTGCCCGGATGCTGACACGCTCGGCTGAGCGTCGCGTCCAATCCTAGGTCAGCGCGATATACCGCTTCGGCTTCCTCCATCTGGCCTTGCTCAAGTAGAAGTGCTCCAAGCGCGTGACGCGTGGGTTGCATCCAGCCCCAAGGTTCGTCGTAGGGCAGGGCATCGTCGATCTCGACTGCTTCGCGAAGATAGCCGAAGGCGGCTTCGTGCTCGCCCTTATGATAGGCAAGTTCGCCAAGCATCATTTGTTCAGCGACCTTTAGAATATCTCTGCATGTATTGTTGAAGAGCATTCGACTCTCTGGCACCCGCGCCATCGCAGCGTAAAACTCAGCTTTTTCGTTCTCCGCGTCCTCAATCCGATGCAGGTTTGCCAGGGCGACCGTGCGCGCGTAACGCATCATGGCGATGGTCACGCTGTAAAGCTCTTCGTCCTGGGGTAGCGCTTGATCAAGGATGTCTTGCCAACGACCAAACCTGATTAGTACGTGCTGCTTCATCGGGATGAAGCCTTCGAACCAGTCTGCCATTGGGCGTAGGGTCTCTGATGGCAAGGTTTCGATCAGTTCTTCCGCGGCCTCCAAAGCTTTTGATGGCTGCCCAAGAAACATCGCGCCATAGATTTTGAAGTGGTAGTTGTGACAGCGATAAACCGAGTAGAAGTTGTCGGGGCCTTCGCGGCGCAGAAACTCTCGGTCTGCCACGATGGCTGCCTCGTTGCGCAGCACCACGTTCATGTAGTCTCCACACAAGACGTCGATATGCGTAGGCATATGAAGCAGGTGCCCGGCATCGGGGACCAACGTGCTCAAGGCATCCCCGTGTCGAAGCGCGCGCTCCGGATGCGGCGACATCTCCATCAGGTGGATGTACATGTGCAGCAGCCCCGCATGCTCCCACGCTCCGGGAAGTGCGTCGAACGCGGCTTCGAGCACTTCTATTGCTTCAAGTGTGTCAGCGCCCATTGCCGGTTTTCCGGTTGGCAGGTCCCACAGCTGCCAGGGCGTCCGGTTCATAATTGACTCGGCAAGGACTGCGCAAACATCGAGGTCTTGGCTAAATTCAGCGTGGACCTTTCGCATCGCTTCAGCAAAAGCATCATTCCACGGACTAAAATCCTCGATGTCGGATGACGCCGGATAGCGCGCTGGTATTGCTTCGATCAGGGCACGCTCGACGGGTGTCAGGTGATCAAGCAGCGCTGTAGCAGCTTCTATCGAAGCCTTTGCAACCGTGACGCAATCAGGCTTCTCTTCGTCTTCGAAGGCTTCCCACGGCTTATTGTAGTTCGGACCGATACAGTACGCGATACCCCAATGTGCCATTGCGCATTTCGGATCGGCTGCCACGGCGTTTTGGAAGCACACTATCGCCTCCTCGTGATTGTAGCCGTAGGTCCATGCTAGGCCTCGGTCAAACCAGCGCTGTGCTTCATCCGACGACGTTGTAATCGTCCGGGTGTTGGATCCGAGATCGTAGTATTCCATAGCATCGTTCCCCCATTTCATATGCTGATGCTACGCTGGTCTCCTCTTTTTGGATAGGATTGACGCAAGTAGTCCGGGGTTCCGGGAGCCACTGACTTTTCCATCTGACGCCAACAGCGGGTCCTCTTGGGGCCAAGAGCTGCGGATGGTTATGTTCACACCGAATGTCCACCGCTAGTTAACGCGGACTTTGGCGAGCGTCGGCTGCATCTGCTGAAACGCAAAAAATCCTGCTTTGCAGACCTACCCACACCGGTATAACGAGAACTGCCAAAAAAACACGCAACAGACTTCGGAGCTTCTTCAGTAGCGACAGCAGAACTGAGCCGTCGCTTGGCTCTAGAGGGCGGACTGACCCGCCATTCCTCTTGGAACGCCGTAAGGCTGCTAACTCAACACCCAATCAGGCCTCCATACCCACATGCTCATTTCATGCCATTTCATTCCCCCATGGTCGGAGGCTGACGGTCGAAAACAGCGATAGGGGAGGAAGCCAGTCTAAAGAACCGCGAGTTATCGAAGGCCACATAACAGCCGAGAAGGTCGGCATTGGGCTCCTTGCAGACCTCGGAGGCACTGCAACATCCTGTTTCGCGCGTTGCGATGACACATCAAATACGGCCCAGAGCCGACTTCCAGCAGCCCACTACTTTGCTGCGGTGCGGCCCGTCAGAGCAGCCATTCATGCATTTTGCAGCATTTTGGCAGGTTGGTCATCCGTCGCCGGATAAAGACGACTTGAGCATTCCTCAACCCAAAGCACGTTTAGAGAGCCGCCAACAAATTCTCACCCACGGCAGCGGCTTTGTTGCGCAAAGCTGTTTGGATATGAACCACATCAGTTGGGGGATAGACTTCGCTCGCACAGGAAGATCTTTTTATTGCCGCTGCACTGCGATTACTGGAAGTATCAAATGGAGCAGAAACAGGGATCATAACTGTCCGAGTCCTCAAGGTTGTCGTCTCCGTAAAACGCCTTGTTGGGGCGTGCGCTCACGCTACTTTAGTTTTGGCAACCACGGTGTGAGTTTGGTTTGACGCTATCATTTTCAACGCATCTAATGAAAGACACGGAGGCGTTTGACTATTGGCACACGCTCATGAGCAAATCGTACCGCTTGCCCTTGCCGAAAGACTTCGATCGCAAAATGCTCATGCACGGGCGGATCTGGACCGTTCGTGGGCACGCGCTCTCTGACGTCTCATGCGGAGCAAGTCGGAAGTGGCGGAATAAGCTTCTGATCGGCAGAGACTCGGTGCGCTATCTGAAGATCCGGCGTTACTTGGTGGGCTCGGCCACGATGTTGTCGGGGAAAGACATCTGGCATCTCGGTCCGGGTGCAACATATCTGATCGATCAATCCCGCGAGGTCATCGAAAATTCCAGCCGTAATCGGCAGCTAAACCTCTTCGTCCACTACGACGACATCGGGTACGATCCAGAGCTTCACACGGAATGCATTGCGTTGTCCGATAACGGCGCGGGGGGCATGCTGGTCGCGCAAGTCTTTGCGGAACTGATGAACTGCGCCTGCGGATCGCACGAAGCCAGGCTTGACGCCGAGTTCGACAGGTTCATCCACGTTTTGCGTCTCGTGCTCGAACAAGGCACCGAAACGAATTTGGACGCCCGGTTGCGGACGGCGCGAAAGCGGCTCGTTCTCAATGAGATTGGCAAGCGCGCTCTTACCCCCGGACTGACGGTAGACCGGTTGCTGACGGACTTGCCGTTCTCGCGCGCCACGGTTTACCGCGATTTCGCCGAAAGTGGCGGAATCGCGCGCGCTGTTCGGCGTAAGCGCATGATCGCCGCATGGCACCTTCTTGCCGATGCGGACACGACGCCGGCCGTGGTCGAAAGAACGGCCCTCAAGATCGGATTCGGCTCGATTCATAGTTTTAGCAAAGCCTTCAAACGTGAAACGGGCTTCCGGCCGAGCGACGTCGTCGGCATGAGAACCCGTGCGGTCGAGCATTCGCACCTACTGAACTACGCAGCCAACGCGGAATGGCAAGAAATGGCCGGGGTCTACGATCGCATTCGCAATCCCTATTCGTCGGATGACGCCGCACGGGGCCGAATTTGAGACGTTTGAGCAAAGACAGTTATCGAAAGCTGTGTTTCATAAAGTAAAGTTTGTTGATTGGGGGCTGAGGGTAGTGCCCGGTAAATCATGGTTTTTCTCGACGGATAGGAAACGTGCCCAGGTGAAGTTTCGATTGCGCAGGAGAACACCAACGTGACTCTGTTGGACGGACGCCTGTCGGGCGGCTTCAATGCGTTGCGCGGCGTTTTCACTCTTTCAAAGGGCGACAACACGATCGCGTTGACGCGCATGGTGGAGGCCAACGGGCCACTTCGCGATCTCCCGGAAACACATGTGGGTCTGGGCCGCCCGGACGGAGAGCCGCCATATCTCAACCCATTTGGCTTGGCCGACGACATGCCGATCCATATCGCATCCGATGCCGCCTCCGAGGCGGTGGATGATGCGTATTTGGGACAGGTTCTGCGAAACGAAGGCTGCGAGGTGGATTGGTGCCGCGCCTCCACCCTCGACGACAGCGTCAGCGGTTGGAGCGAGCACAAGTATCTCGATGCCCTAGGTTCTGAGGTGCGCACCGGTCAGGCCGGTGGCGGTTTTGAAAATGCCGCAACGCGGGACGGCGATCTGACCCAGATCACCGTCGATGACGAACGCTACGAAATTCCCGATGCTATCATTTTCGGCGGCTAAGCCGTTTGAGAACTTCGTCCCAAAAGGAATATGACCAAGATGAAAAGAACGAACCTTTTTCCATCCTTCGCTTTTCTGGCGGCAAGCCTTGCTTCCGCTGCATATGCCGAGATACCGCCATTTACAGCCGAATGCCCCACTGGGATCACCGTGACGTGGGATCCAGCCGGCAACGTACGCGTCAACGGCTCGCCCGCAAGCGTCCGGATGTACAACCAGCACTACTTTGAAGCGACGGCCGGCGGGATTACATTCCCGATCAGTACCAATGACGATGGCAGCGGACTGCTCGTCGGCTTTAATCCGCCGGGCAGCGGCGGTGGCTACTGTACCATCGTCTCGCAGGGCAACACACAGCCTGACACTACTGCCGGAGCGGATGGCCCAGATCATTTCCAGGTCAGCGTTTCGGGACGTCTTAACGTGCGATCAGCGCCGTCCGCCTCGGCGGTCGTTGTCGGAAAGTTGCCTTCGGGAACGATCGTGGAGAACCTCGGCTGCCGGCAGGCCGAGGGCCGGACGTGGTGCCACATCTCTGACGGGGATGCATCCGGCTGGGCAGCCTCCGAATTTCTTACTGAAGCAAGTGGTCCGATACGGTCGCCACGCGCGACCCCGGTGATGACTGATGACGCGGGCAGTTTCACGGTAGAGCAGGTGCGGTTTCCCCGTGGCGCAAGCGGGACCGAGTTCACTGACAGTCTCGATCCGGGCGTGTCCCATCGCTACGTACTCGGCGCACGGAACGGCCAGTTCCTGTATTTCCGGCTCGCGGCGAACGGTCCGGGTATGACCTACGTCATCTACAATCCCGATGGTTCTGTCTTGCTGGACGAAACGAACGCTGATCAGGAGTATCGGGGCCAGCTATGGCAATCGGGCGACCATGTCGTCGAGGTCTACAACACGGCAAATGGCCGGCAGTCGTTTAACGTGATCTTCGGGATCGACTGAGACGAGGTCGAGTTCAATCAGTCCGAAACGAAGGAGGGAGACCACATGAGGAATACGTTCAAGCTGCTTGCCGGAGTGGGAGCATTCGCCGCCCTGACGGGTTGCGTCGAGACGACGGGCAGCCCTTCGACCAGTCAGATGCCCGCCTCGTCCGGCGGCCCGCCGTTCATCGAGGGCAGTTTCGGGGCCAGCGACGCCGCGGTTCGCGCCTGCAGCAACCTACTTGCCTCACAAACCGGAGGCGGTGTGCGCATCGTAGGCTCGGAGTCGTCGGAAGCCGCGCATGCTGTTTACATGCGCGTTGGGGACAACGGCGCGCCGTGGCGGTGCCTGGTCGGCGCCGATGGCAGCAACCCCTCGACCGAATTCATGGGCAGCGACGGCGTGTGAGGAACCTGAGCCTTCGCGAAAAACGCGCAGGCTTCCAAAACAAATTGCGGGACCGGCCTAAGTTCAGGCCAGGGGTAGCGCGCATGGATTGAGACAGATCACAGTTTGGGTAGTCGCGGCGCTGGTTCTGATGGCGTGTCGGACACGGCCTCACAATGATTTGGTTTCGTCGGTGTTGGTTGCGCGACATGGCTGGAGTTTGTCGTGTTTATCGAGCGGGTGGACGGTATTGTTGTGAAGAGCCATGGTTTGGGCTCTCTGGCCGGCATTGTCGTAGGTATCTGTTCGTTACATCGAGCCGCCTCTTTTTCCTGTCCCGGAAGGTGACAACTTGAGGAAAACGCCACAGTTGGATCGTGTAGAAAGGACTGTGAGACAATGAAGACGGTTAGCAAGCTATTTGTTCGCACTGCGGCGCTCTCCATTGCGGCCGGATGCGTGGAAACGGGTAGCACAGGTGATACGTCCAGCGAACTCGTTTCTTCGCCGGGTATGGTTGATGAATGCGTCCGGCAAATTCGTGTCGGTCAGCCAAACGCCAGTATTTCAACCCGCCCACCAGTCACAGCTGGGCGCGACAACCGTATTTTTGCGGACATCACCGTTGATGGTGCCAGTTGGGGGTGTCGGATAGGGGACAATGGCAGCTTCACCGCCTTCCCGCAGTTCGCCAATTGAAGTGTCTTCATGACCGCCATATGCAAGTGGATTGTTCGGATCGTCGGGGTTTTATACCTCGGGGCCCTGGCGCTGCTCCTAATCGGGACCTACGGGCTTTTCGGTCAGGAGCGAGATCCCCTATCGAGCGTGTTCGTCATCGTACTCGGCCTGCCATGGGTGTTCTGGGTCGATGGCGTTTCAGGCAGCCTTCAACCCTGGCTCGCTGCCCTGGCTCCGGCCCTGAACATCCTTCTTCTGGGCACTCTGTGCCGGCTTTTTTCACAGTGCAGGAGAGGGGACGGATGAGAAGCTGAAAGAGGAGAGTGATGCCGTTCGACCTTGCGTGCCTTGTTGCTACGGTTGTGGCCATAGCGCTGGTCGCAATCCCGTTCCGATACGTTGCGGCAGTGCAGACAGTGCCCGATTGGCGTCGAATACTTCTGCAGATAGCAGCAAAAAATGCTGCGGTTCTGAACCTGAAACTGGTCTGGCCCTACGACCATACCTTGCCATCAAATGGAGGCTTAAAAATTGACCTTTGACATTCCTCATATGATCGTAACCGCGCTCATCATCTTTGCGGTCATTTACCCGCTCAACCACATGACCCAGTTCGAGAATATGTCGAAGGGCCGGAAGGTCTTGATCACGTTCGTCGTCCTGTTCGTCCTTCTCATGATCCTCAACCTTGTCTGGCCCTACGGCTCGGGCGTTTAACGAAAGCAATTCTCGATGGGGCGTATTCTCATTGGTATCGCCGGCCTCGTCATTGGCCTGATCGGCGGCGCAGTCTTTGGCGGCGCGCTGATCGGCGGTGCGGCGGCCGGGATCGGTATCGCTACTGGGGCATCGGCAGGCATCTGCATGACCATCAAGGCGGCTGGGGAGGAAGGACTTCTGACGCCTGATGAAATCGATCAGATCCTGACCCGAGCCGCTGCGGATGCAGCTGCACTGGGGGGCAACGAGGCGCCCCGGGAAATCGTCGGCAGCGCAGACGACTGCGCCGCGGTTCTACAACGGATCAGAGAGAGCGCCGAATGAAATCACCACTTTTTCTGACGGGCTGTGGTGCACTTTTCGCAGCGACGTTTCTGGCGACAACTGCATCAGGTAACGAGGCGATTGAAGACGCGCTCGGAGGCCCCTTCACGACCTGCACTGGCGCGATCGCATGGACTGAGAATGACAACGGCGCCACACGTGTCGAGCCCATGCGTCTGGCCGTGAGGAACACCGAAGATGCGCCATCGATAGCGCTTTTCCTGAGCGAGGAAGCGTTCATGTCCGATGACGTCTGGGCCTGCGAGCATGGCGTTTGCTCGGCTCATGCGACTGTCCGAGGTGCCGTTACGACAAATGTCCTCCGGCTCCGGCATCAAGCCAACCTATCTGGTGGCGAGGCCGTATACGGTATGGAGGGCGTCTTCATGGTGGTGAACGCTCGGGAGACGACCATACAGGTTGAGGGAGCTCAGGGCGTCGGTTCCTTCATTTGCGAAAAAGCATTGCCCGAGAGCCTGCTTTCGAGTGAACAGTAGCGAGGAACTCACTGTGAAAATGCGTGAAGCCGATTTGGGAGAACCGATGAACCTCTATAGCCCGAGCAGTGCGGCTCATTACCAAGAGCTAAACGATGTGGCTCAGCTCGCTGATGCGGGGATGTTGGCATGCTGACGCGCAGGTCCGTCCTTGCGTTGGGAGGCGCGGCGGTTGGTGTCGGCGGCCTTGTCCTCGCCGATGAAGCGAGGATCGGAATCGACAACATGCTGCCCGGCGATTTTACCTGGCATCCGGAGCGGTCGCCCCAAGGTGCGGTGGCCGTGATTGCCTCGATCCCCGAGCAGCGCGTCCATGTCTATCGCAACGGTGTGCGGATCGCTGTTTCGACCTGTTCCACGGGAAGGCCGGGCCATGCGACCCCAACGGGTGTTTTCACAGTGCTGCAGAAAGACGCTGATCATCGGTCATCGACCTATGGTGGCGCTCCGATGCCGAACATGAACCGCCTGACCTGGGACGGCATTGCACTGCACGCGGGGAACCTGCCGGGTTATCCGGCCTCGCATGGCTGTATTCGGTTGCCGTTGGAATTCTCGCGTCTGCTGTTCACGATCACACATATCGGCACACCGGTCATCCTATCGGGGGCGCATGACTCGTGGGACCTCATCCATCCCGGTCTCGTGCTACATTCTTTTGCAGAGACCGAGTTGGCTGCGGCGGTGTCAAGCCTCGACATGCGGTCCCATCCTGTCGATTGGGAGAATGATCAACCGTATCCAATCACCACCGTTCTCGCCACAGCGGCCGACCAACGGCTCGTCGTGATGGAGGATGGACGTGAGGTTCTCGAAGAGGAAGTCGGTATTCTCGAGGACGGGCCGATCGGAGAACATGTCCTCGTGCTGCAGGAGCGACGGGGCACAGGGTTCGGGTGGATGGGCGTCACGCACCATCCCGACCCGACGCACCCCCTTTGGCCGGAGGAGCAGGTTCTCAACCGTCTTCGCTTGTCCAGCGCCGTGAAACGGCATCTGTCGGAACGCCTCCACCCAGGTCTTACCTTCGTCGTCTCCGATCTCGCGGCCACGCCCGACAGACGGTCCGGCGAGGATTTCGTGATCATGACGGGGGAAACCCTGCAATCCCCCCGCCCGGAGGCGCGGCCATGATCCGGGCGGTCTCGGCGCTTCTGCTGGCGGGGACGATGCCCGTTTTGGCACAGGAAACCGATGGCTTTCCCGAAACGGATTTCGTTTCGGTGCAGATCGACGGATCGCTAAACCTCCGTGCCGGGCCCACGACTGACTCCGAGCGTCTTGCCAGACTGGACAGCGGAACACTCCTTCGACGCGTGGATTGCCTGCCGGGACCGGAGGAAGATTGGTGCGAGGTTGAAACGCTTGATGGCAGCATTGAGGGCTGGGCCGCCGTGCGTTTCCTGAGACCGCACCTCGGCGCAGATCCTGCTGCTCTTGAGAGCCCCACCGTGGCAGCCTCGGAGCGTTTTGAGTTCGAAGCGCCAGCCCGATTTGCGACCAGCCTCAAGGCTGGAGAAATCTTCGATCTACTGCTTACAGTTCCACCCGAGCGCCAGATCACGATCTCGATTCAGGCGGACGACACCGTCGGAACCGCCGTCTTCGATGAGGTCGGCGACTTGCTCGGATCAGGTCAGGGTACCACTGAGTTCGAAGTCGTTCTGCTGTCCGGAAAACAGGTTCTGGTGCGGTTCGCCGAGATGGCTGGTGAAGGCGGAGACTGGAGCCTGGACGTCATCGTCGATTGATCCCGCGGATAATCAAGCTTGTCGGCGGTTGATCGGAACAGGTTCGGAGACCTTCTACCGTATCTTGACAGGGTCGGGGGTTTGAGAGGCAGATCAATTCGACGCGTTCGGTCACCAGAACTACTGCGCCTTCGTTGGAGGGTCCCACTTCCCGACGCGACAAAGCCGAGAGTCGCGTGTGCGCGTTTCGCCGGGTCTTACGCGGCGAAAGTAGTATCCATTTCGAAGGCGCGACCGATCTTGCGCCGCCGGTGTAGACAAATTCTCAAGTTGGTAGCTTAGTCTTCCGAACCAGCATTTGCGGACTGCCGGCCTCCATATTCAGCGCCTTACTCATCTCGGTTACCTCAATGGCGATGTGCCGGGCATAGGACCGGACTGTTGTCGCAGGTCCGTAAGATTCGCACCTCCCAACGCTGCTCCCAACGCATCGGCGGCACTTGGCGGGGACTTCCCCGAGAGGGCGGCATCGATGCGGAGGGCGAGTTCCTCGTAATGACCGGACACTGCTGGATCTTCGCTTCCTCCTGCCGCGGCACGCAGCCGGGTGGCCAATTGAGGCAGACGCGCTCGCGCCCAAGACGGATAGGCTGTTTCGGCTCCGGTCGAAGCTGAAGTGTTCAACTGGTCAGCGTCGGCTCCGAGGAGCGTCGCCAGAAACGTGAGCGTGCCGCGAGGTGCGGGCGGCGCCACAAGCACGTCCCAGGTCGATTGGACAAAGGCCGATTGCATCGCCCTGCGGCGCGGGTCGGACTCGCCCAGATCGTCGAAGAGCGCGGCGAGCATGTCATCGCCCAGATCCACCGGGCCATAGGCGTCGGGATCGCGGCGTTGCTGTTCGTCCAAGAGTCCGAGCCTTACGCCGGTCAGAAGGAGCGACACGGATTGCGCCGCCGCCCCGTCAAGCGTCAGGCGCGCTCCTGCCGGTTCCAGGCTGTCAATAAGCTCCGGCATCTCGAACATGTCGAGCGCGTCCGGCACCTCTTCGAGCACGAAGCGCACCGACCGGCGCTGCTCCGCCGCGGGAACCGGGCGATACCGCGCTGTATTCACCGGCTCGTCATAGACACCGCCCACGTTGGCCAGAACACTCTGCACGAAGCTGAAGTAGCGCGAGAGTGCTTGGTCGTACGCAGCGCGGATCACGTCATCGTCATTGCCGCTCGCGTCCCGAAGATTTGCGAGCGCCAAGTAGAGACGGGCCGTGACGAGCCGGGTTGCCTCTACCCTGTCGGAAGCCGTGTTTTCACGCTGCACACGCGGGTCATTGCCCTGACGGGATTCCGACGGCATCTCTGCTGCGGCCCATCGTAGGGGTCGGTTGTTCAGGGAACGTTCTATGAGCTTGCTGAGCCCCACTTTGGTCTCTTGCGCATCGCCGAAATCGCGATAGCCATACTCGATGGCAAGGCGGTCATAGGCGGTGATCCTTGGATAGAAGGTCTCGACGCCATCGCCGGGCTGTGCAGCCTGGTTCCAGCGCCCGTAGGCCATGATGGACCCGTTTGGTCCGTTCGCGGCCATGAAGTCCGGGTCGCGCTGCTGCGCGATGCTCCAGACGGTCGAGGCCAAGTGATTGTGGCGCAGGCCAAGAGTGTGGCCGACCTCATGCGCGATCACGTAGCGCATCAATTCGCCCTGCAACTCGGGGGATAGCGGAAGGTTGTTGGCCTCCTCATCGACCGCGTTGTGCAGGAGGTAGTAATAAGTCTCGAAAAACGGCACCACCGACGGCCAGACGAGGATATGTGCCGACAGGATCTCGCCAGACCGTGGGTCGTAGATGACCGGCCCCATGGCATTCGCCACTTCCTGCGGCAGCCAGCGCACGACATTGATGCGCGCGTCCTCGGCCGACCATTCGGGATCTTCCTCAGGCGTCGGTGCGTCGCGCGCCACGATCGCGTTGGAAAATCCTGCGGCCTCGAAGGCCAAGTTCCACATCTCGATCCCTTCTTTGACGTAGGGACGCCACCGATCCGGGATGCCTTGGCCGATGTAGTAGACGAGCGGTTGAACCGGATCGGACAGCCCGCTGGCGTTCGGATCTGCGCGCTCCAACCGGTGGCGCAGGATATAGTTGACGTCGCGCACCGGAGTATCATCGCCGAACTCAACGAAAGATGTGCTGAAGTATCCCATGTATGGCGACGCTATGCGTGGTGTCATCGGCTCTTCCGGCAGGATCGCCAAAGAATGCCCAACGATCATGGATTGCGATGATCCGTCCGGCGAAGCAAAGGTCAGATGAGACCGGATAGAGAGGTTCTCGGGGAAAGATCTTGCCCGTTCGATCCACGATCTGGACGGATCGTGGATAGGCGGGCCGAGCGGACCAGCCAGAACGGAGGCGGCCGCCAGGGGGCCGCCGATGTCGGAGGAAAACACGTCGGTGACATCCATCAGGAGCTTACCGTCCGGTCCCTCCGCCAGGATCGGCATGCCAAATAGGACAGAACCCAGCGTGACGCTTTCGACGGCAAGCTGAATCGGGGCAAGCTTGGCTTTGGATAAGGGGCCTGCATTGGACACGGCCGCGCGGCGCGCGCTCTCGCCGGCCAGGTCGCGTACGAAAATCGTGTCTCCGCGCCGCTCGAGTCTGACGACCGTTTCACCAATCGCGTTCCCGCCGCTGCTGATGACACCAACGGGGAGGCTGACCGCTTCCGCGTACCACATGAATATCCGGTTGAGCAGGTCAGGGGGCAGCGTGAGAAATGTCTGGCCGTCCTTTTCCCAAAGCTGGCCTGGCCCTTCACCCAGTTGTGTCGCGCCAGCAAGTGTCTTGGCGTAAGGGTCTGCATCTCCCGCAACCTCCGTGGCATCTGCTTCGGATGTGCCAGCTTGATCCGTCGCGTCTTGCTGCGCGAAAGCGGTTTGACTGACGAACGCCATGAAAAGGACCGCGACGTGTAGGTTCAATTTTTTCATAGCGTCTTGCTCTCTGATGTTGCGTTGCTGGCAAAGCTTAGCACATTTTCGGATCACGAAACGAACGCGAACGAAGAGCTTCGTCTCGTCGGGCATGTGGCGGCAGTGCAAACGTGATAGTCTCCACGCACATGTTAGATGTGATTAACGTGGACGCAGTTGTTTATGGTTCGGTCGAGTTTACGGCCCCTGCAACTTCATTCTGCGCAAGGCTTCAGGGCCCGGGGAGAGAGAGGACTCCCATCCAACCCAATCGCCCCCCGCACCCATGTAACCGCTATACAGTTTTGCGATGAGGTGCGGATCGGACCTGATCGTATCCCAGCCCATCATCCGCATCTCGGGATGGCGCAAACGAAGATGCTCAAGCACCAGAGAGGCTCCCCAATCCGCCAAAGCGGGTTGCTCCGAAAAATACGAGATTGACGCAAGCGCTTCGTCTGGTTCAGCATCGACAAGCACAAGGTAACCCGCAGAGATCGCCCACGGAAAGATGTCCTCCATCGTGCTGGCCTTGATGCGATAAGGACCCACCGAAAAGTCGAGCTTCTTGACTGCTGCGGGCCACAGCAAGGCCAGTATGTCTTCGCCCTCTTCGGCGAGCCTGCGAGGCATCGAAAGCGAAGCATAGTATTGAGCTTCGGCTGATCTCACAGCCTCGGTCACTTCGACGGGAACCTCGGGATAAGTGACGCGGAAATCAACGGAGGCCAGCGCCATGACGCGCATATGCAGAAAGACCGTCACCAATACGGTCGCGATCACAGCAGTGACAATTGTGGTCAGGACAACCAGCTTCATTTCAATATCCGACCCTCGCGATCTGATGTCGCGCAGCAGCCGTCCTTAGGCGTTTTCACTTCTATTCGACGAAATGGTTCCAAGCTTCAGCATTGGCCGCTAAAGGCCAATAAGCAACCAAAAGTCGATATCTCGAAAGAAGTAAACAAAAGGCCTCCTTGACTCGGTAAACACGACCCGCTGGCGGTCTGCACAGCAAGACGGTCTTCTTTATCGAGCTCGAAACGGCCACCTTCGCTTGCCTCGCTGAAAGCGAACCAGCACTCAACTTCCAAAACCAACCGGGCTTTCAACAGAATGACACCGCAGCGGACCTATGGCGCTCCCTCGACTGGCATTGACGGGAGCGGTTAGCGAATGGAAACGTTTATCGAATACCCGACCGTCTTGCCGGTATCACGGTCGTTACCCATCAGGTAAACGCGTATTGCCCAGTCGCCGTCTTCCGGCAGCACGACCTTACCGTCCATTTCACCCGTCATCGAGGAATTGTAGAGGGCCGGAAAATCCTCGCCCGCGGGCAATACGTTGAAGTTGGCAATGCCGTTGCCGTTGGTACCAGTCACTTTCAGCGAGACGGTCATGGTCTGGCCTCCACGAGCACCGAGCACATAGTCGATGTATTCTTCGCCAATGATGGTGCCATTGATCGTGGCGCCGGACGTACCAGACTCGAAGTGAATGGGTACGCTGTCTTGTGCGACGAGCGGGGTGGCGAGCAATAAGCCGACGACGAGCGACATGCTGCGTAAAAACATGGAGTGTCTCCTCAGTTACAGGTCATCGGGGTACCAATGCAGACATAGCAGGCAGCGGTCTGACCATGCGAGGCCCCTTTCAGATATGTCGCGAGGAGAAGTCTGCGTCACGTTTACTCCGTCCACCGACTTGAGAGCGCGTGGTTTGCCGGGGTTTGCCGAAGTCAAGACGGTGGCCGGTCTGCTCTATCCTGCCGGCTCGATCTTCACCTCTTCGTTGATCCGCTCGACATAGTCCGAAATCGCCTCGGCGCTTACGGGCTGATAGAGGCGGATGACCTGCGTCCAACCCGGCTGCACATCGATGTTGTTGGGCTGACCGGGGCAGTTGTAGCGGAAGGTGACCGAGCCATCGTCGTCGGTCTCTGCCGCACGGTTGTTCAGCGCGAAGTTCTCCTCCACGATCCAGCTGTCGGCGCTGTAGGTTGTGACTGAGAAGAAAGCCCCCTCGTCGAATTTCAGGGGCGGCCGTGGGAGCGTCATTGCCGAGCAGGCTCCTTCGGCGGCCGCGCCCTCCGGTACGATGGTCGAGATATAGACGGCGTCCTCGTAGGGCAGCCCGCCCCAGCCCACCGCCGTGGCGATCAGGAACATCTCCGGATCAACGTCCTCGGGGCGGCCAAAGAACAGCTCTGGCTTGTCGGCCTCACCCGCACGAGCCACAAGCGACGCACGCACCGCGTCGAGACTCTCGCTGTCGAAACCCTTGGGTGTGTAAGGTTCGGCAGAGGCAGCTTCGATCGAAAAGGCGTCCTGGTGAGCATGGGCTTCGGCCACGCCATCCTCGTCGGTCGATTTCAACCCTGTGCGCATGTTGAGGAAGACGTAGCGACCCGTTGTCAGGTCCTCGGGCGTCAAGGTGACGCTCTCGCCGGCATAGAGCACGTGCAAGGTATAGTGGGCCTCGTCGATGATCTGGATCATCGTGAGGTAGTCCCAGTCCGGGTTGGTGATCGTCACCCCGCCTTGCGTATCGACCAGGGCATGGCTGTAGAGAACATCCTTGTTCTCGGTGATGACGAACTGGTTGTCCGGACTCGAGGGTTCCCGTGAATGACGGATCGTGTTGACGGCGTGCTCGGCGGAGTGCTCCGCCATGTATTTGTCGGTCTCGGCAATGGTGAAGTTCTCGAGTGTGACCTCGATGCTCTCAGCGATGGCCTGACCGGCGAACAGCGTAGCGATCAATGAAATGGTCGGAAGTCAGGTCGCCATCACGAGGCCTCCTCGACTTCGGGCAAGGTATAGGTCCGGTCGAGAACGGCTTGTCCCGGACGGTAGATGCGCATCAGGAAGTTCCAGCCCTCGCTGATATCGACCCGGTTCGGCTGCGCGCCGCACAGATCCTCGGAGCCGAAATGCACGGTGAAGGTGCCATCGTCGTTCAGCGTCACGTTGCGGTCGTTGACGATGTTGGTGTCGCTTTCCATGAAGCCGTCGGCGCCGTAGACGGTGATCGACCAGAAGGCATCGTTCGGCGGAACCTCGTAGGTCGCGGTGTAGCAGGCCTCGGCCGAGGCGGGGCCGGTGTAGTTGATGTAGACCGCGTCCTTCTCTGGAAAGAGCCCCCAAGCACCTGCGACTGCAAGGTGGCGTGTCTCCTCGTTCACCTCGCCGCGCGGGCCCATCCAGTCGGGCTCGTACTGGCTGAACTTCTGGAATTGCTTCTCGTACTCGGCGCGCAGGGCGAGCATGCTGTCCACGTCCCATTGCGGTTCGGGGAAGAGGTCGTGGCTCGCGGCTTCGATGACGAACTTGTTCTGCATTTCATTGACGAGCGCCACATCCGCCGGATCGCTCGGGTCCATGATCTGGATACGCATGATCAGGGAGACATATTTGGTGTCGCCCGGAATTTCATGAGTGCCGGGCTCGTAGAACACCACGGGCGCATAGTGGTCGTTGTCGATTACGAGGATCGAGAAATAGCGGTCATCCGGAAACTCAGGGATCGTGATCGTCGCGCCGCCCTCGGTATCGACCACCGAGCCGGCATAGAGCGTATCGCGGTTCATCCGCACTACGGCCTGCGCGTCCAGTGGCGTCGGCTTGCGGATGTAGTAGAAGCGGTTCACATCGCTTCCGGCATTGAGTTGGAACTGAGCGAAGGACATGTCGACCTCTGCCCGAATATAGCTCTCGGGCGTGACCGTTTCCTGCGCCAGCGCGGGTGCTGCGGCGAGTGCGATGAGGCTCGCAGATTTCGCAATTCTCTTCATTCAATCCTCCTGGTCCTCGGCCCAGATAAATGTCCCAGACATGCAATTAGCTGGATTCGTCGTCATGCCAATCGATAGCAGGATTGTCGCCCGAAGTTTGACAGCCAGTTGTCAAAGTTGTCCGCTCTTCGGACAAAACACGTGGAGGTGATCTTGGAGCGAGATACAGGTACGGAGATCCTATCGACCCAGGGTTGGCTTGCCTCGGTCGATCCGGCGTTTCGGACGGAACTGCTTTCAAATGCAGCATGGCGCCATTTCGCGACTGGCGCGCAGATTACTTTGGCGGGAGACGAGGATGGAGACCTCATCGGCCTCGCCAAGGGATTCATTTCTTTCCATGTATCGTTCGGTCAGCCGGCCTCGCCAATTCTCCATGTCGCACCGCCTGTCTTCTGGATGGGCTACCGGCCGATTGTCTCGGAACAGGCGCGGATCGCAACTGCCGTGGCACGATCACCGGTATGGTGCGCTGCAATCCCGCGTCGACGGGTGCTTGCGATGCTGGACGCGCATCCGGAATGGTGGCGCCATTTCGTGGCCCTTGCGCTTTCGTACGGAGATACTGCAGCGCTCGCGGGCGCAGACCTGCTGATTGCAGAGACCGAATCCCGTCTGATTGCCGTGCTTCTGCGCTTTGCCGGTGCCAGAAGCGAGGCTTCTGACGCCGGCGGAATGGTCTCCATTCCTGTGACCCAGCAGGATCTCGCCGGTGCCGCCAATCTGTCACGCAATTGGACCGGGACGATCCTGAGACGCTTGGCAAAGCGCGGTCTTGTGGAAACGAAGTACAACGGCATAACGCTTGTTGATCAGGGAGCCTTGCAAGCGATTCTTGAAAAAGTTGGAGCGTAATCGTCGGCGTTTCGAAATTGGCGAATCTGTGATTAGGAAGCAGATACCAAGCGAAGAACTGGAAGCCAGTCGCCGACGAACCCGACATTCACGCCAAGTGCGGCGAATGGCCGATCTCCGCCCTTTCCCTTCGATGAGCTGCATATCCCGAGCTACTCGGCGAAGCCCCGTGGCATCATCCGACAGGCCGACACGCAAGAGCTGCCGGTAGGTGTCAACGAGAGCTGGCTCAAGATGACGCGTTGCGCCAAAATCAAGCAGGATGATCTTTCCGGTCTAGGAATTGTATTGGAAGTTCGCGAAATTTGGATCGCTTTGGATGACGTTGAACTCGAAGACCTCTCGAAGCGTCAGATCGATCAGGTGCTGAACAATGTCGTCACGCTTGCTTTGCGAGGCCGTTGCCGCCGTCTCGATGGGCTGGCCATCGAGATAGGACATGACGAGGATTTCTCTTGTGCTCCACTCCTGGTGAAACTCCGGTACCGCAAAGGTCGAAGTGCCCTCCAGCAGCGCCACTAGATCAAAAAAATTTTGCTCTCTCAAACCTTTACCATAGGTGATGGCACAGTTGCCCACCTTTTGGCCCACCCGGCGCGAACTTAATTGTTTCGAGTCGGAGCAAGGCAGTTTGCTTGGGACGCAGATGCCGTATTACTTGTTGCTCTGCCTTCGGAGCGACTCACAACACCAAACAGGTCCAGCCTCGCCATTGCTGTCGAGGCGCCAGCTCAGATACGAAAATCTCGTGCTCCCTACTACCTTAAACGGAGCGGGTTAAGCGAGTTGGTCGGCTGATGTTTGCCTCAGGTAACCTCAACGCAACAAATGCATCACGCAAGCTTCATGTCGGCTCGATTCAGTGCGGATCGTCGTCTGTGGACAGGATGACATCTGGTTTAACAGATTTCACAATCACAAAATTTGCGTTTTTCATGTCATTCTTGCCAGCGCGCGCAGCTGCTTGCTCTGGTGACATGCCTTGATCCAGCCAGCGCCTGATGAGACGCTTTTCGAGAACGCTCAGAGGAACCTCAAGGCCGACGGTTAGATCAAACTCTGCGGCAAGCCTATTCCACGGGGGCGTGTCAAGCAGCAGGTAGTTCCCTTCCACAATAACGATGCGCACCGCCTTGGCCAATTGCCCGCCTTTCGGGATGGTTTTGTCGAGCGCCCTGTCGAACGTTGGGTAACCTATTTCTTCTTCGCTTCGAAGGCTGCGCACCAACTCGGCAAACCCGTCCGCATCGAAAGTATCTGGCGCGCCTTTGCGGTGGAGGCGCCCCATCTGTTCAAGTTCGGCATTGTCCCGATGAAACCCGTCCATCGGAAGCACGGCTGCATCAGCCAACTGTGCGGCAAGCTCCTCTGCAAGCGTCGACTTTCCAGAGCCCGGCGCCCCTGCGATTGCGATGAGGATTCGCGCCTTGCCCTTCGCTTTTTCGGCAATCAGCTCCAACAGTTCTAGTTTGGTTAAACGCATCATCTGCGTCCTTCAGCCTGTAATAACGGTCGGTCACGCCGCGAGGTGGTCGAGACGTAATCTTCCACCACGGCAACGGCACCCTTCGCCCAAATCAGCTCAAGCCAATCATGAAACGCTTTGGCGAAAGGCTCGCTTTTAGCCAAAGCACCATAGACCGCCTTTTGCTCAAGCCAGACCTGTGGGTGCGCCTTGGCCTTCTTCGCGGCATCTTGCAACGCTTCCCAGTGCGGGTCATTCGCCTCAATGGTTGATCCGTCCTCGCGCGTGCCTTCACACATTCGCGCCCACAGCGCCTCGACGAGCGCGAGGCCAGACACCGAGCGCCCTTCCACAAGCTGATCGTGCAAGATCGGCAGCACGAACCCAGGATGGCGGGCCGAGCCGTCGAACGCAACACGGCGCACCGTATCGACGATGAGCGGATTGCCAAACCGCGCTTCGATCAGGTCGAGATAGTCCAGAGGCTTGTACTCAGGGACAGGCGCCACTGTCTGAGTGATCTCCTCGGCCTGCACCTTGCGAAACATGGCTGCGATGCCTCGGTGCGCCATGCACTCGGAAATGGTTTCAAGCCCAAGAACTTCGCCGATATTGGCCAGCACCTGATGGCCCGCGTTCAGGATGCGGATTTTCATTGTTTCATAGGCATGAACGTCGTCTGAAAACGTCACGCCGACACGCTCCCATTCGGGGCGGCCTGCGCAAAACTTTTCTTCGATCACCCATTGGCGGTGGGCCTCATGGCTCACTGGCGCAGCGTCGTCGATGCCGAATTGCCGCACCAGCGCGTGCTCCTTGGGGCCTGTCGCAGGCGCGATGCAATCCACCATCGAGTTGGGGAAAGTCATGTTTTCGGCAATCCAGTCAGCAAGCTCCGGATCGCTTAGTCGGGCCAGATTCGTAACGGTCTGTTTCAGAACGTTGCCATTGCCTTGCAAGTTGTCGCAGCTGAGCCCCGTGAATGGGCCACGGCCAGCCGCGCGGCGGCGGCGCAGAGCTTCCACCATCGCCCCGAAAGCCGTGCGCGGTGCGCGCGGGTTGGCTGCATCATACACCATATCGGGATGCGCTGCGTCAAAACCCATCGTGGTAGGCTCAAGGTAGTAGCCGCTTTCAGTCACGGTGAGCGATACAATGCGGATGCTCGGCTCGGCCATGGCCGCGATCAAGGCGCCGTTATCGTCTTCGATTGGTAGGTAGTCGACCATTGAACCGATCACCTCAGCTGAGGTCTCGGCTGGATCGAGCTGGATCAATGTGGTCAGATAATCCTGCGCCAGAAGCTTTTCGCGCATCTTGGCATCAAAGGGGCGCACGCCAGCTCCGATGATCGCCCAATCTTGCGCCGCACCCTCCTGCATGAGGCGGTGCAGATACCACGCTTGATGCGCGCGGTGAAAATTGCCTACCCCAATATGCACGATACCTGGTGTCAGCGCGGTCCGATCATAGCGCGGATGTTCCAACCGAAGCTTATCCAGAGCAGCATTTGAGAGTTTTGTCAGCTCATCCATTGGCCACCATCCACGTTGTATGTCTGCGCGACGACGTAGTCGCTTTCGCTAGAGGCAAGAAAGATCGCCATGCCTGTCAAATCTTCGGCTGTCCCCATCCTCCCTAAAGGGACGGCCGCACCCACTTCGGCCTTTTTCTGACCTGGGGATTTACTCTCATATTTTGCGAAGAAGGCATCTACACCGTCCCAATGTTCGCCATCGACAACACCAGGGGAGATTGCATTGACGTTGATGCCCTGCTCAATCAGGTTCAGTCCCGCTGATTGCGTCAGGCTGATCACGGCCGCCTTGCTGGCGCAATAGACCGCCACGAGCGGCTCGCCGCGCCGCCCTGCCTGACTGGCCATATTGATGATCTTGCCCCCAATGCCGCGCGCGATCATGTGCTGGGCGACAGCCTGCAACATAAAAAGCGTGCCTGCGACGTTTATCTCGAAGGTGCGAGCAAAGTCTTCTCGGCTGATTTCGATGATGGGCGCTGCGGTGAAAACAGCTGCATTGTTAACAAGAATGTCGATCTGTCCCAGACGCTCCGCCGCCTCGGTCACAGCGTTCGCGATGCTCGCTTCATCGGTGACATCGAGTGCAACGGCGAAAGCCGCATCACCGATTTCAGAGGCCGCGGCCTTGGCGCCCTTAAGGTTGATGTCCGCGATCGCAACGCGCGCACCTTCGGCCACATAAGCGGCGGCGAAGGCGCGCCCGATGCCGCGGGCCGCGCCTGTTATCATGGCTGTTTTCCCAGCCAGACGCATCACTCGACCCTCAAGCCCTGCTCGTCGAACTTGTGCAGGTGAGCAAGGTTTGGCGTCAGGTAGACAGTGTCGCCGTGTTTCACTGGCAACTCCCCGTCAACTCGCACGGTCATCGGATCACATCCCGCAACGCTGTGAATGTGCAGGAACGTGTCAGAGCCAAGGTGCTCGGCCACACCAACCGTGCCTTTCCAAGTGCCCTCCGTGGACGACACGTCGATATGCTCGGGGCGAATGCCGATCGTGTGCACACCGTGCTTTTCAGCCGCAGCGCCTTCGATCAGGTTCATCTTCGGGCTGCCGATGAACCCGGCAACGAACTTGTTGCGCGGCGCGCGGTAAAGCTCCAGCGGGCTTCCCACCTGCTCGATGACGCCTGCTTGCAGCACGACAATCTTATCCGCCATGGTCATCGCCTCGACTTGGTCGTGCGTGACGTAGATCATCGTGGTGTTGAGCTTCTTGTGCAGCTCCGAGATCTCCATCCGCATGCCTACGCGCAACGCGGCATCAAGGTTCGAAAGCGGCTCGTCAAAGAGGAAGGCCTGCGGCTCACGCACAATGGCACGTCCGATCGCAACCCGCTGGCGCTGCCCACCCGAAAGCTGGCCAGGGCGGCGGTCGAGATAGTCGGTTAGGTTCAGCGCCTGCGCAGCCGCCTCAATCCTGCGGTCCTGCTCGTCTTGCGGAACGCCCGCCATCCGCATCGGGAAGGCGATGTTCTTGCGCACCGACATATGTGGGTAAAGCGCGTAAGACTGAAACACCATCGCGAGCCCTCGTTTTGCGGGCGGGACGTTGGTCGCGTCCGCCCCGTCGATCTCGATGTGGCCCGAGGTGATGTCTTCCAGGCCCGCTATGAGACGCAGGAGTGTTGACTTCCCGCAGCCCGACGGGCCCACGAACACGCTGAACTCGCCGTCTTCAATGGTCAGGTCCAGCGGTGGGATCACTTCCACTTCGCCGAAGCTCTTGGAGACCTGATTGAGTTTGATTTGTCCCATGGGTCTGATCCTTCTTACTTAACGGCGCCAAACGTAAGGCCGCTGACGAGTTGTTTCTGGCTGAACCAGCCGAGGATGAGGATAGGCGCGATGGCCATTGTCGAGGCTGCGCTGAGCTTGGCGTAGAAAAGGCCTTCGGGGCTGGAATAACTCGCGATGAAAGCGGTGAGTGGCGCGGCCTTGGCTGCTGTGAGATTGAGCGTCCAGAAAGCCTCGTTCCACGCAAGGATCACGTTGAGCAGCACTGTCGATGCAATACCCGGGATGGCCATGGGCGTGAGCACATAGAGCACCTCTTCGTGGAGCGTGGCCCCGTCCATCCGCGCCGCCTCAAGGATCTCGCCGGGGATCTCCTTGAAGTACGTATAGAGCATCCAGACAATGATCGGCAGGTTGATAAGCATCAAGATGAACACCAGCGCGATCTTGCTGTCGAGCACACCGAACTGAATGCACAAGAGGTAGATTGGATAGAGCACGCCCACCGCAGGAAGCATCTTCGTCGAAAGCATCCAAAGGAGAATGTCCTTGGTGCGCTTGGAGGGCACGAAGGCCATCGACCACGCGGCCGGCACGGCGATGAGAATGCCCAAGAGCGTCGAGCCGCCCGCGATGATGATCGAGTTCCATAGGAAGCGGCCGTAGTTCGAGCGCTCCATGACAGCGGAGTAATTCTCCAGCGTCCAGTCAAAGCCGAGGAAGATGGGCGGATCGGCGATCGCCTGTGCCTCGGTCTTGAAGCTGGTTAGAATGGTCCAGAGGATCGGGAAGAAGATCAGAAGGCCCACCGCCCATGCGGCGCCTGTGTTGATGATCTTGCGATTGCGGGTGACTGAACGTGCCATTTGCCGATCCTCACTTGTCCAGGTTTTTGCCGACAAGGCGCATCAGGAAGATGGCAACAATGTTGGCGAGGATGATTGCATAAACGCCGCCCGCAGAGCCGAGTCCCACGTTCTGGCTTTCCAGCACACGCTGAAAAATGAGGTACGTCAGCGTCTTGGTTCCGAAGGCGCCGCCCGTGGTGACGAAAATTTCCGCAAAGATCGATAAAAGGAAGATCGTCTGGATCAGGATCACGACGGTAATCGCGCGGCCAAGGTGCGGCAGGGTGATGAAGGCGAACCGCTTGTGAACTGGCGCGCCGTCCATCTCGGCAGCCTCAAGCTGTTCACTGTCGAGCGACTGGATTGCCGTGAGCAGGATGAGTGTCGCGAAGGGCAGCCATTGCCACGAGACGATCATGATGATTGAAGTGAGCGAGGCTTGGCTCAGCCACTCGACGGGTTGTGCGCCGAAGAACTCCCAAAGATGCGCCAGCAGGCCATAGTTCGGGTCCATGAACATGTTCTTCCAAACCAGCGCCGAAACCGTGGGCATGACGAAGAAGGGAGCGATGACAAGGATGCGGACAAAGCCCTGGCCCCACATCGGCTGGTTGAGCAGGATCGCCAGCATGACGCCGAAGATCACCGTGATCGCGAGCACGCCGCCGACAATGATCAGCGTTGTCATGACCGAAGGCCAAAACGAGCTGGAGGTGACAAAGCGCACGTAGTTGTCAAAGCCGACCCAGCCGAGGTCTCCACCACGCAGAGGCAGATACTTCTTGAAGGAGAAGTAGAGCGTCATCGTCAGCGGAACGAGCATCCACCCCAGGAGTAAGACAACCGCGGGGGCCATCATGATGCGCGCCGCTGATCGGGAATGCTGGGTAGCCATCGGGCAAATCTCCTCTGTGAACGGTGCTTTGCCGTTTCAGAACAAAGATAACGTGAGAGATTCAGGAAGAGGAGCGAGGGCGACCAGGAGGCCGCCCTCGGACCTGCCTTAGATGCTTACCGGTAGCCCGCTGCTTCCATCGCATCATTGGTGATCGCTTGCGCCTTTGCCAGCGCTTCGTCGATCGTCTGTTGGCCCGCATAAGCCGCCGAGAACTCTTGGCTCACTTCTGTAGCGATGCCAGCAAACTCGGGGATCGCAGCGAACTGGATGCCAACGTAGGGCGAAGGTTCTAGTGTCGAGTTGTTCGGATCAGCCGACAGGATCGAGTCGAGCGTCATCTGTGCAAACGGCACTTTCTGATACTCGGGGTTCTCGTAAAGCGATGTTCGCGCACCCGGGGGCACGTTGGCCCACCCTTCTTTCGCGGCAACCATCTCGATGTAGTCTTTCGATGTAGCCCACTCGATGAACTCCTTGGCGGCAGCTTCTTTCTGCGTGCCGGCCGGAATAGCGAGCGCCCATGCCCAGAGCCAGTTGGACCGTTTGCCGAGGCCATTATCGGGCGCAAGCGCAAAACCAACCATGTCGGCAACTGTCGAGTCGTTCGGGTTGGTCACGAAAGAGGCTGCAACCGTCGCGTCGATCCACATGCCGCATTTGCCTTGCTGGAAGAGCGACAAGTTCTCGTTGAACCCGTTTGTCGCGTAGCCCGCAGGGCCGCTTTCGTCCATCATGCCCTTGTAGAACTCGAGCGTGTTCTTCCAGGCTTCGGTGTCGAACTGGGCGTTCCAGTCCATGTCGAACCAACGTGCGCCGAAAGAGTTGGACATTGCCGTGATGAAGGCACCGCCTTCTCCCCAGCCCGCTTTGCCGCGCAAGCAGATACCATTGATGTCATTGTCGCGGTCAGTCATGGCCGCTGCCGCTTCACGGATAAATGTCCATGTCGGCGCCTCGGGCATCTCAAGGCCTGCTTTTTCCATCAGGTCGGTGCGATACATGATCATAGAGCTTTCGCCGTAGAACGGCGCTGCGTATAGCGTGCCGTCGTGGCTCAGACCACCTGCCATCGCGGGCAGGATGTCGGCCGCGTCATATTCGGCGCTCAGGTCATTGAGCGGAACGAGCCAGCCATTCGCACCCCAGATCGGCGTTTCGTACATGCCGATGGTCATGATGTCAAAAGCGCCGCCTTTGGTCGAAATATCCGTGGTAACGCGCTGACGCAGAACGTTCTCCTCCAGCGTCACCCACTCGACTTCATGTCCTGTCTTGGCCGTGAAATCGTCGGTGTAGCCCTGCATGCGGATCATGTCACCATTGTTGACAGTCGCGATCGTGATGGTTTCGGCAAGGGATGTACCGGCCGTGACAAGCGACATCGCGGTCGCTGCCAAGAGTTTTGTCTTGAAAGACATCCGTATTCCTCCAGTTCGGGATGATGTAGCGAACCTAACTGCCAACCTAACGCGCAGTCAACTTATTTTTTACGCGCGTAAATTAGCAGGAAAAATCGATGCATGCCTAGAGGCTTACGCCGAGTCTCTCATTACAAGGCGGCCATGGAAAAGCGTTTCCTCGCGCTTTTTCGGGCGCACACCTGTATCGAGTATCTCAAACAGCGTGCTCGCCGCACGATTCGCGATGGCGGCGTAGTCCTGTGAGATTGTGGTCAACGATGGACAGGTGAAGCGCGAAAACGGGTGATCGTCATGCCCGGCAACGCGCAGCGCACAGACCGGGCCGTGCCCCACGCGAATATCGAGACTATAGGCTGCAGACAGCATGCCAATGGCGAGACGGTCGTTGCTGCACAGGATTGTGTCCGTCTTGAACCCATTCTCGTAGAGCAACCGCCCACCTTCGGCGCGCCCGATTTCCTCAAAGCCCCAACCCTCGCCATCTGCCTGGTAAATCCGGGCCTCGTAGCCATGCCGCCCCATGCTTTCCAGATAAGCTCTCCGGCGTTTGTTCGCGTTAGGATTTGAAGGCGATTTCATTTCGAAAAAACATGGCGGCTGACCGCTACGACACAGGTATTCAACCATCAAATCAATGCTTTGATCGTTATTTGTTCCCACGAATGCCTCGCAAGCGCCTTCCACATTCGCATCGAACAAAACCACGGGAACATCCTTGTTGAAGCTTTCGATTTCCCTGCGGTCAGAAGCCCTACCGAATGGCGCCAGAAGAACGCCTGCAGGCTTTAGCGCGCGCAAGGAGTCGAGGTTTGCGCGTTCTTGCTCGGGGCTGCCGTGCGAGCTGAGCAAGATCGGACTGTATCCGGCAGCGATACAGGCCAGTTCAACCTCCCTGCCGATCTCCGAGAAGAACGGGTCAGCGAGATTTGGCACGACAATCCCGATATTCTTCGTCGTCTGCCTGTTCTGGTTCACTGCAAAGACATTTGGACGATAGTCAAATCGCGTCAAGGCCTCTTCGATCTTGCTTCGTGTGGAGCGCCGCACGCTATCGGGGTCGTTGAAATACTTCGAAAGCGTTGGCCGCGAGATGCCGCTTACAGCGGCAAACTCTTCCATGTTCTTGATCTTTTGCTGTGCCATCACTCAAACTTCCCAAAACGCAACGCGCGTAAATTTTGAGAAACAATATGCAAACTTTCAAAAGAATGGCAAGCCTTGCCGCCTAGGGCGTGAATCCGACTCTGAGGCGCCTCACTCCCGCAGCCTTTCCAACAACGCTGTTGTCGACGGGTCTTTGTCTTTCGCTTCATCGCCTTGAACCATTGGAAGGAGCGCATTGGCTAGTTCCTTGCCAAGCTCTACGCCCCATTGATCGAAGGAGTTGATTTTCCAGACCACGCCTTCCACGAATACGCGGTGCTCATATAGCGCGATGAGCTGGCCGAGCACAAAAGGGGTAAGCTTTGGGTAGGCCAAAGTCACTGAAGGGCGGTTGCCCGGGAAGGTGCGATGGGCTGCCTGACGCTCTCGTTCGGTGCCCTCAAAACCGAGTCGCGAAGCGATCTGCTTCGCCTCTTCGAAGCTGCGCCCGAGCATCAGCGCTTCGGACTGAGCAAGGCAGTTGGCTTTCAGGAGGTCATGGTGATGAGCGAGCTCCGGCTCATGCGCTTCAGCTGCAATGAGGAACTCGACGGGGATCACATCCGTCCCCTGATGGAGAAACTGATAAAACGCGTGCTGTCCGTTCGTGCCAGGCTCGCCCCAGACGACGGGGCCTGTGTCGCGCTCGACCGCGGTGCCATCCATCTGCACGCGCTTGCCGTTGCTCTCCATATCGAGCTGCTGCAAATAGGCAGGCAGCCGCGCCAGCCGCTGGTCATAGGGCAGCACCGCGCGCGTGTCATATCCGCAGATGTTGCGATGCCAGATACCTGTCAAAGCCAAAAGAACGGGCAGGTTTTGCGCGAGAGGCGCGTTTTGGAAGTGTGCGTCCAACGCCGCAGCGCCGTCCAGAAACTCGCGGAAGCGCTCGGCTCCAATCGCCAGCATGATCGGCAGACCGACCGGCCCCCAAAGTGAGTAGCGCCCGCCGACCCAGTCGGCGAAGCCAAAAACACGGGCACGGTCAATGCCCATTTTGCTTGTCAGCTCCTGCGCCGTTGAAACCGCCGCGAGATGTGTGCCGATCTTTTCACCCAACGCTCCACGCAGCCAGCCGAACACCGTCTCGGCGTTGGTCATCGTCTCGATGGTGGTGAAAGTCTTGGAGGCCACAATCACCAGCGTCGTGGCGGGGTCGATCCCGCGCAGCGTATCACGGGCGTGCGCTCCATCGACGTTGGAGATGAAATGCGTGCGCGGCCCGTCCTGATAGGGTGCGAACGCAAGCCTAGCCATCGCTGGACCAAGGTCAGAGCCGCCGATGCCGATGTTCACCACATCGGTAAAGGGTGCTCCGCTCTGTGACGCAATCTTGCCTGAACGCACGCCCTCGGCAAAGATCTCCATGCGCGCCAACGTCTCGGCAATCGCGGGGCGCACGTCCCGACCATCAACGAGAAGTGGTGCGGCCTCAGACGAGCGCAGTGCGGTGTGCAGCACGGCGCGGCCTTCTGTTGTGTTGATCTTCTCGCCCGCAAACATGGCCGCGCGCCGCTCGGCAAGGCCCGCCGCCTCGGCGAGCGCCAACAATGCGTCGAGCGCATCATCGTCAATGTTGGTCTTTGCTACGTCGAGATAGAGTTCATCGGCGGTGGCAGAGAAACGCGCGAGCCGATCCCCCTTGTCAAACAGCGAGGCGATCGAGCGGGCTTTGTTTTCAGCGTAGTTCTGCTCCAAGGTCTGCCAGATTGGTTTCACGTGCCTCTCCCCAGGCCTGCGGCCTCGCGGGCGAGCCGCTCTATCGCGGCCCAGTCCTTCGCCTCGACCAAATCAGCAGGAGCAACCCAGCTACCGCCTGCGCAGAGGACGTTGGGCAGGCTGAGGTAGCTCTCTGCATTGGTCATGCTCACACCGCCTGTCGGACAGAAAGTGATCTGTGGCAAAGGCGCCCCGATGGCTTTCAGCGCCGGCGCCCCCCCCGAGGCTTCAGCCGGGAAGAACTTGAGCATGTCATAACCTTGAGCCAAGAGCCGCATCGCCTCGGTGGCCGTGGCAGCGCCTGGCAGGAGCGGCAGCTCTTCCTCTTCGCAGGCCGCCAGCAGCGCGTCGGTCGCTCCAGGCGAGACGCCAAACGTTGCGCCCGCTGCCTTGGCCGCACGCACGTCATCTGGCGTCACCAGCGTGCCTGCGCCCAAATGACCGCCTAGCACTTCCGCCATGGCGCTGATCACCTCAAGCGCAGCGGGCGTACGGAGTGTCACTTCAAGGGCGGGCAGCCCACCCGCCACGAGTGCCTCGGCAAGAGGGCGGGCGGTGTCGACATCGTGCACCACAAGCACAGGCACAATGGGCGCGAGTGAGCAGATTTCGCGGATGATGATCGAGGCGTCTTTGGCGGTCAGGCTCATGGGTTAGTCTCCGAAGATGGATGCACCGTCCGATGCGGCGCCGACAGTGTTTCGGAATGCGGCAAAGAGCTCGCGTCCCATGCCCCAATGCGCGGCGGAAAGGTCCGCCTCGGCATTGGGGCGGCCCGCGACTTCCTCGGCCAAGATGTCGAGCGTGCCAACCTCGCCATCGACGCGCAAAAGATCACCGTCGCGCACTTGAGCAATCGGGCCGCCGTCCACCGCCTCGGGCGAGACATGGATCGCCGCAGGCACTTTGCCCGATGCGCCCGACATGCGCCCGTCCGTAACCAGAGCGACCTTTTGGCCACGACCCTGACAAATTGAGAGCAGCGGTGTGAGCGAGTGCAACTCCGGCATGCCGTTCGCCTTCGGACCCTGGAAGCGCACCACCACGACGACATCTCCGGTGAGCTCGCCCGCCTTGAACGCCGCCTTAACCTCGTCCTGATCGTGGAAAACACGCGCGGGCGCTTCGACAATGCGGTTTTCTGGTGCCACTGCAGAAACTTTCATCACAGCCGTGCCAAGCGAGCCTGTCATTCGCTTCAGCCCGCCTGTGGGTTGGAACGGGTCAGAGGCGGGGCGCAGGATCTTGTCGTTCAGACTCTCGCTTGTTCCCGCACGCCAGCCAAGCACCCCGTCTTTAAGAACGGGGTCTTCCGTGTAGTGCTCCAGCCCTTCGCCTGCCACGGTCTGCGTATCGGGGTGCAGGAGCCCCGCGCCCAGAAGCTCGCCGATCATATACCCCAAGCCGCCCGCAGCATGGAAGTGGTTCACATCGGCCAGCCCGTTCGGGTAGACCCGCGCCAGAAGCGGCGTTACCTCCGAAAGTTCGGAGAAGTCTTCCCAATCCAGGATGACCCCGCCTGCCCGCGCCATGGCAACGAGGTGGATGAGCAAGTTGGTCGAGCCACCAGTGGCGCCCAGCCCAACAATCCCGTTCACGAAGGACTTTTCGTCGAGAATGTTGCACACTGGCGTGTAGGAGTTGCCCAAAGCGCTGAGTGAGAGCGCCTGCTGCGCCCCGTGCTTTGTGAGCGCATCTCTGAGCGGCGTGTTCGGCGTCACGAAGCTCGCCCCCGGCAGGTGTAGCCCCATGAACTCCATCAGCATTTGGTTGGTGTTGGCCGTACCGTAGAAGGTGCAGGTGCCGGGGCCGTGATAGGCCGCCATTTCCGCTGCCATCAGCTTGTCGCGACCGCATTTTCCGGCGGCAAACTCCTGGCGCACCATGGCTTTTTCTTCGTTTGGCATGCCGCTTGTCATCGGCCCCGCAGGCAGGAAGACAGCGGGCAAGTGGCCAAAGGCCTGTGCGGCGATCAAAAGACCTGGCACGATCTTGTCACACACACCGAGGAAAACAGCGGCATCAAAGGTATTGTGGCTGAGCGCCACCGAGGCGGCGAGCGCGATCACATCGCGTGAGAATAGGCTCAGCTCCATCCCTGCCTCGCCTTGCGTGACGCCATCGCACATCGCTGGCACCCCGCCTGCAACCTGTGCCGTTCCACCAATTTCGCGCACCGCTTGCTTGATCAAAGCAGGATAAGTCTCAAACGGCTGGTGTGCCGAGAGCATGTCGTTGAAGGCCGTAACGATGCCGAGATTGCCCGCGCTGCCTTCCACAAGCTTGTGTTTGTCGTCACCCATCGCCGCATAGGCGTGCGCTTGTCCGCTGCACGAAAGGTGCGCGCGCGCTGGGCCTTTCGATTGTGCTGCTTTCATCCGCGCAAGATAGTCCGCTCTCGCGTCTGTGCTGCGCTCGATGATACGTTCGGTTACGCGTTCTATCGTTGAATTGAGGGGCATCTCTTCCGTGTCCTCTACGCTATCTCGCGCCAGCGTCTGCCCTCTTTGTGCAAGAGCATCAGCGCGTCTTCAGGCCCCGAGCTTCCCGCATCGTAGGGCTCTGGCATTTGGTTTGACGCCTCCCAGGCCTCGATAATCGGGTCAGCCCAGGCCCATGCCGCCTCGACTTCGTCGCCGCGCATGAAGAGCGTCTGATCTCCTCGGATCACATCCATGATGAGCCTCTCATAAGCGTCCTGCGGATCGGCCTTTTCCTTGAGCGCATCCGCGAAAGTCATGTCCAAGTTCACTTCGGCAAGGCGGAAGCCACCAGGCCCTGGCTCCTTGATCGTGTTGCGCAGGGTTATACCCTCATCGGGCTGAAGCCGAATGATCATCGCGTTGCCGCGGCGGTGCTCCATCTTGGGAAAGATCATATGCGGCGGATCGCGGAACACGACAGCAATTTCAGACGCGCGCCCGCGTAGCTTCTTGCCGGTGCGCAGGTAGAAGGGTGTGCCAGCCCATCGCCAATTCCCGATCCCAACTTTCATCGCCACAAAGCTTTCAGTGCGCGAGTTCGGATCCCCCGCTTGCTCGTGGTAGCCGCCTTGTCGATTCTGCCCGCGATACTGCCCGCGCACGATGTCACCCGGTCCAACGGGTTCAAGCGCTTCGATCACCTTCACCTTCTCGTCGCGCACCGCGTTCGGGTCAAACTTCGACGGCGGCTCCATGGCCGTGAGGCACAGAAGCTGCATCAGGTGGTTTTGCACCATATCGCGCATCGCGCCCGATTTGTCGTAATACTCACCGCGCCCTTCAACCCCAAGGCTCTCGGCTACGGTGATCTGCACATGATCAATGTGCGTGGCGTTCCAAAGTGGCTCCCAAAGCGCATTGGCAAAGCGTAGCGCCATCAGGTTTTGCACGGTTTCCTTGCCGAGGTAGTGATCGATCCTGTAAATCTGGCGCTCTTTGAAACCTTGGCGCAGATCGGCGTTGAGCGCACGCGCGCTCTGTAGATCATGCCCGAAGGGCTTTTCGACCACGATGCGGCTCTCGGCGGTCGAGGCCTCAAAGCTGCTGAGTTTTGAGGCGATAACGCCAAAGAGCGACGGCGATACCGAAAGGTAGAACGCGCGCACGACATTGGGCCGCAGGTTACGCGCCAGATCCTTCCAGCCGTCTTCGCCCATGACGTCAACACGCAGGTAGTCAACGCTCGCAAGAAAACGCTCCAGAAGCGCGCGATCCTCGGCGATCTGCGGCGCAAATGCTGCAAGGCTCTTCTCAAGCTGTGCACGAAAGCCCGTTGCATCCATCTTCGAGCGCGCAACGCCAATGATACGCGCCGCGGGTGGCATCTGGCCCACAGCAAAGCGGTGAAACAGCCCCGGCAGGATCTTGCGCTGGGCCAGATCGCCCGTGGCTCCGAACAGGACCAGATCAAAATCTGGCGCAGGGATGACGCGCGATACCATCTTGTCAGCTCGCCATCTTCAGGGGCGCAGTCTGCATCAAGGCACCCATAGCGCGGCCCGTGTCGAGCATGCGGTTTGAAAAACCCCATTCGTTGTCATACCAGCTCACAACCCGCACCATGCCGTCTTTGGTCACACAGGTCTGCGCCGCCGCAAAGCAGGACGAATGCGGATCATGATTGAAGTCGATCGAAACCAGCGGATCTTCCTCAAAGGACAGCACGCCTGCAAGATCACCAAGCGCAGCCTCTGCCACAGCGGCGTTGATCGCCTCGGCGCTAGCAGCGCGCCCTGGAGTAAAGCACAAGTCAACCATTGAGACGTTGGGCGTGGGCACGCGCACGGCCGAACCTTCCAGCTTGCCCGCGAGATGGGGCAGCACCAGAGAGATCGCCTTGGCCGCACCTGTCGAGGTTGGCACCATCGACATCGACGCCGCACGTGCGCGATACATATCTTTGTGATTGGTGTCGTGACTTGGCTGGTCGCCTGTAAAAGCGTGGATCGTCGTCATGTAGCCCGTCTTGATGCCAAAGGCACGGTCCAGCACCATCGCAACAGGCGCGAGGCAGTTGGTGGTGCAGGAGGCGTTGGAAACGATCAGATCATTCGCCGTCAGCTCGTGGTGGTTGACACCGAAGACAACCGTGCGGTCCGCATCTTTGCCCGGAGCCGAGATCAGCACACGCTTCGATCCGTTCTGAAGGTGCCGCGCCGCCGCCGGGCGCTCGGTGAAGAGGCCAGTGCACTCATAAGCGATATCCACATCGCCCCAAGGCAGGTCTTCAGGATTGCGGATCGCGGTCAATCGGATGCAACGCTCACCAACATACAGCCTGTCGCCCTCAGCTGAAACTGGTGCCGAGATGCGGCCATGCACGCTGTCATACTTCAAAAGATGCGCGATGTTTTCTGGCGGTGCCAGATCGTTGATCGCGACGACTTCGATATCGGTATCGCCACGCTCAACCAGCGCGCGCAAAACGCCACGCCCGATGCGTCCGAAGCCGTTGATTGCTATTTTCAGTGTCATGTCGATCTCCTATTCGAGATTGTGATAGCGCTAACATTTTAGGAAAATAAAATATTCGCCATATTCTAGAGTTCTCCCGCCCATGGTGGATTCGCTCCTGCGCGCGAAACCGTCACCGCGGCTACGCGCGCTCCATGTTCCAGCGCGCTGGTTAGTGTCGCCGCGTCAAGGCTGGCCAAGCCCTCGGCGTGCAAAGCCCCAAGCTCGGACAGTTTCGCCAACACCCCCGCGTTGAAAGTGTCTCCTGCTCCGACCGTGTCGACAATCTCAGCCGATAGCGCAGCAACCTGCACAGCTTCGCCGCTTGCAAGGTAGCCAGTGGCGCCATCACCACCGCGTGTCAGAATAACAATCGAAGGCCCCAGCCCCAGCAAGCGTGCGACCTTGTCATCAAGCGAAAGCGGCTCTGGCGTGATCCAATTGAGGTCTTCATCCGATACCTTCACGATATTGGTTAGACCAATCATCCTGTCCAGCCGCGCGCGATAGCGGCCTATGTCGCGAATGAAGCTCGGCCTGATGTTCGGGTCCAGCATGACAGCGCGCCCCTCGGCATTGCGCTTCAGAAGCGTCGCGTAGGCATCAGCCCCTGGCTCACAAGCGAGGCTGATCCCCCCGAAATATAGCGCTGTGATTTCGGGCGACAGCGATGGCATATCACCTGGCTCGATCATTCGCCCTGCCGTATTCTCATCGAAGAACTCATACGTGGCGTGGCCATCAACGAGGCGCACAAAAGCCAGTGTCGTCGGCCGCTCTGCATGAATCAGATGGCTGACATCGACATGGCTAGCCTTCAATCCCTGCGCAAGCTGCTGTCCGAACATGTCCGTGGAGAGGCCCGTCAGCATCCCCGTCTGCGCTCCAAGCCGCCCCAAGGCCACGGCGGTATTGTAGACAGCCCCACCGCAGTGCGGCACAAAGCCCTCAGCGCCTCGGGCCGTCGGCGCGGGGATCATGTCAATCAGGGCTTCACCACAACAAAGGATCATAGATCAGTCTTTCAGATACGCATTGCGTTCGACGAGAAAACGCTCCGACAGCGGCAAGCTCGCAGCCCCGAGCACCTTTGCGTCGTACCCTATAGACCCTTGCGCGATTCTCGGGGCAGACACCCCAGCCGTAACCAAGCTTGCCACCTCATGCTCGATTTGCGAGACAAGCTCCGCGCGCACGGCATCTGGCATGGAGCCGTCGACCAGAACAGTCTCACAGTCGACAACGCAAACTGACGCAATCACGGCCTGCGCGATCCCGCGAGCCGCTTGGCCAAGCCATGCGTCCAATGCCTCTTTCGGAACGGCCCACTCGCCCGAGCGACCCCAGATTGAAAGCGCCGCATCTGAAGCCGATCCGAGGCTGTCTTCAAGGCAAGCGAGCGATGCGATATCGACAAGTGAGCACATCCCACCTGACAGAGCTTGCACGGGCATAGATGCCAAGGCAGCTGCGTTGCCGCTGCGCCCCAAATGAAGCGCGTTGTCCAATACAAGCCCGCCGCCGACGAAATACCCGACATAAACGTAAAGAAAATCGCGCGGCTTCGCCGTGGTTCCAAAAACCAGTTCTGCGCTGCAAGCCGCCGACCCGTCGTTGCACAGGTAAGTCGGAAAGCTGTAGGATTTGGCCAGTTCCGCGACAAGATCGCGCCCTCTCCATGCTTCGAGATCAGAGCTGTTCGCTCCGTCTTCGCCGTGAGCCCAATCCCACATCCGAAACGGCAGAGCGATACCCAGACCTGCCACGCGAGACCTGTCGTCTTCCGGCAAGCTTGCGAGGAAGGTATCAATCGTTTCATTGGCAAACCGCAGGACACCTGACGGAGAGGGCACCCTGTGTTCTACGCGCTGGTAACGGATCACCTGGCCTAGAAAGTCGCTCAGAACCAGCTCGGAACCACCTCTACCAACTTTGAGCCCCAGAAAATATGCGCCGTTCGCAGCGAGACCCATGGGCACTGAAGGCTGCCCTATGCTTCCGCGCACAGGCTCACCCTTAACAAGCAAGCCCTCACCTTCAAGCGCCCGCATGATCACAGAGACCGTTTGCGGCGAAAGGCCTGTCAGTCTAGCAATCTCCGCTTTTGGCTTGGGGCCGAACTGTCGGATGAGGGAGAGAACCAACCTTTCGTTATATGCACGCATCGCGCCCTGATTGGACCCGCGAACAGGCGCTGCCGCAGCCAGCGAAGCGCTTTCGCGCGCCTCAGACCTGTGCTTGTCAGGAATCATACCGGCTCCCAGCCATACAAACGCAAATTCACCCCCCTTCTCGGCCAAATAGGAAACTCTGTCAATAAATAAATCTATGTGATTTATTTATTGACAGAGTCCTCATCGATAAGCGCCTCACAGCTCGGTGTTTTTTCGCATCGTGTCTTGCAAGGGTCTGGGCTCGTTGAGTTTCAAAGCCAGTAAATAACGATGTCCGCGAGAGCGATGGCTGACAAGAAGATCTTTGGGCACCTGTCATAACGCGTCGCCACACGCCTCCAATCCTTGAGCCTGCCAAACATGATCTCGAACCGGTTGCGCCGTTTGTATCGGCGCTTGTCGTACTTGACGGTTTTCTTCCGCTGCTTCCTGCCTGGGCTGTGGGCACGTATCCCTTTGGATTTCAATGCTTCTCTGAACCAGTCGGTGTCGTATCCTCGGTCCCCGAGTAGCCAGTCGACATCAGGCAGGCTGCTCAGCAAGGCCCGTGCCCCGATGTAATCGCTGACGTGTCCGGCAGTGACGAGCAGGTTGAACCGTGAATCACGCCGTCCCTCCGAAATCAATGGGTCTTGACCCGCCAAGTTGCGCGCCGACGTCGAAGAGCGGCGCGAGGACGGCTTGAACGATGCCTGCGAACGGGTTTATGACAACGCCGAATGCCGCCACCGGCGTGATCGGTGCGCAGGTTTGGCCCATCTCATCGGCAGTGATGATTTCCTTCGTGAAAACCGGCTTTCGAACGACCGTTCTCAAGCTTCCTTTGCACCGCCCAAGCGTGGCACGTTTTTGATGGTTTGGAATGCGAGGCCGAGAGGGACCACGGCGGCAAAGAGGATGATCGCGAGCCACAAGGGCCCTTTTGCCGCGCCTGTTGCATCGAGAATGGCGCCTGCCGCGGGAGGTGTGACCAACATGATCGCATAATAAACGGTGAAGAAAATACCCATTCCGAAGGCCCGGACCTGGGGCCGCATCGCCTGGCCCGCCATGGCCATGATGACCCCGGCCGGGGCCATGCCGATCAAGCCAAAGAGCACGCTTGCCCCAAGGCCGGCGCCGGGCACGCCAAGCATCAAGAGCGCGGTCATGGCGCCTCCCATGCAGACCGTCAAAACAACATTCCGCCCATCAAACCGGTCCACGATCTGCCCGCAAATAGTGCCGGATACGATCATAATCCAACTGCCGATGCTGATGATTCCAGCGGCCGCGATGGCGGACTGGCCCAAACCTTCTAGGACTTTTGGCCCGAAGGACAGATAGGTGACGTAGGCCGCGTTGAAGACGCCCCAAGCGGTGGCGGCACAGAGCGTCAGACGCCATTCCTGCCCTGTCATCGTCGCCCGCGGCCCGCCTTTCGCATGCGGGAGATCATGCGGCGCCCGGTAGAAGACAAACACTCCAAGGGCTGCAATCAGGCAATAGACCGAGGCCACCTGAAACGGCACTTGCCAACCAAAACCTTGGGCAAGCCATGCATGGCCAATCTGACCCATCGCGATCCCGAAGGGCCAACTCATGACCAGGATGCTCATGGCTGTCGCTATTTCCCGGCCCTCAAACCAGTCGGCCACCATCTTCGTCAGATAGAGCGTGGTGAACAGAAACCCGGCCCCAGCAAGGATACGACCTATGCCGAGGCCCCAACTTTCGCTCGCCAGGGACGACACGGCGCCACCCAAAGCCAAGGCGCCCAATCCAAAGACCACCATGATGCGGTCAGACACGTAGCGCCCCCAGTAACCGGCGGGCATGGCAAGAACCAAACCGGGGGCCATGAATAGCCCAATCAAGAGACCGATACCCACATAGTCGAGCCCGAAGGCGACGATGAGGTCTTCGCCAACGGAGGCCACTGTCTGAAACTGAAATCCAAGCCCGATGCGGGCCAGAAACAGCAGGCCTAGGATGCGCCAGCGCATTATGCCCAGCCGAGCCCGCGCAGGGCGTGCACGTCATTCCAGATTTTGGTCATATGGCTGATCTTGTCGCCATCGAACTGCATGACATAGGCGTAGTCCGAGACCACGGATTTCCCTGTCGGAGGCACGGGTCCGCCTTCGCCCGTCTGCGTTCCTTGAAATTCGGCAGTCGCGACAACGGTACCGCGCGCCTCGTCTGCCGCAAAGGCGGTCAAATTGTAACGGCCATCAGGCACAGGCGTCAAAAGACCCTTCATCCAGTCGGCATAGTCAGCAAGGGTTGTCGTCTCCGCCAGCGCATCCGCCTGACAGGAAAAGCTCGCCCCTTCGTGGCAAAAGACCTTGCAACTGTCCCAACCTTGACCCGTTTCGCAGGCTTCAAAAAATGCGGTCGCCGTTTCGTAATGGGTCATCGTGCCATACTCCGTGTTGATTTTATGGAATCATCCTAGGTCCATTTCAGGGACACCGGGTATCGTGCAGATGCGGTAAAATTGGGCGTCCGCCTGCAGTATTCAAACTACTGCATTTGCAGGATTGCTTATTGAAAGCGTTCTCCTCACACTTCATCCAAGCCTTCATTTTATGGAGAGTTCACAGGTGTCAGAGCGGACCGATCTTAGCCAAAGGGAAGTGCAGATCGCCCAGGCGTATGCCAGTGGACAGACCTATCAGTCGATCGCCCACACCTTGTGCATCGCCCCCAGCACCGTCCGCACCCATCTGGCAACGATCTATCGCAAACTGGAAGTGTCATCCAAACTGGAGTTGGCGACCCGGCTGAAAGGCGAAGCGCCAGAGCCCCGCAGCCCATCGGAACTGGCAATGGTTGTGTCAGAATTGGCGCTGAGCCTGGAAGAAGCCATCAGCCGTGAAAAAGCACTGAGCGAGGTCTTGCGGATCATCAGCGCCGCGCAGGGCGACCTGGATGCTGTGATGCAGGAGATTTTGGCCTACGCGTTGGATCTTTGCGACGCGGAGTTTGGGGTCATGTTCGAATACGGGCAAAACCGCAGATTTCACGCGACCTTTGCCCTTGGGATCCCGCCAGTCTTCAAAACCTGGTTTGACGAGCAGGGCTGGTTCACCGTCAGCCCTCAAACAGGCCTTGGTCGGATGGATGCGCAGCATGACACGATAAACATTTTCGATGTCAGGTCCGAAGACATCTACAAGAGCGACGACCCATTGCGCATCGCGACAGTCGATCTTGGCGGCGCACGTTCCTTTGTCGCCATCCCGATGCTGGCGGCGGACAAACTCGTCGGTGCCTTCGTGCTTTACAGACAAACCGTGCGCCCGTTTTCCGATGACACCACACGGCTTGCTCAGATGTTCGCCGCTCAAAGCGTGATCGCGTTGGAAAATGCGCGCATGATCAGAGCCATACAACAGGTTGCTCCATGACCGAAGAGTCTCCGGAGGTGACCCGGCTCAGTCATCGCGAAAGCCAAATCGCGCAAAACTATGCCGGTGGCGAAAGCAATCAGCAGATCGCGGACCGTCTGTGTCTTGCGCCGTCCACGGTGCGGACGCATCTGGCGACTATCTATCGGAAACTGGGCGTGTCATCGAAACTGGACCTGCGCGACAGGCTTGGCGCAGCAGACAGCACCATGGGCGATCCGGACGGTGCGTTTCCGACACATCCAGAGAAACCTTCCATTGCTGTTCTGGCCTTTGAGAACATGTCAGGCGATCCGGAACAGGAATACTTCTCAGATGGGATAAGCGACGACATCATCACTGCCCTGTCGCGATCTCTCTGGCTGTTCATTATCGCGCGGAACACGACCTTTACCTACAAAGGGTCGAGCGTTGATGTCCGGCGCGTGGCAAAAGACCTCGGCGTCCGGTTTGTGCTGGAGGGTAGCGTCAGGCGTTCCGGCGACCGGGTGCGGGTCACGGCGCAGTTGATCGATGGCGCGACAGGCGGGCATCTGTGGTCCGAGCGCTATGACGGGCAGCTTGAGGATGTATTCGACTTGCAAGATGAGATCACCAGCAATGTGGTGGCCTCGATTCAGACCACCGTTCATCTAAGCACCATCCCCGAGCCGGTTGAACGTACGTCCCGCCCCGACCTGACGGTCTGGGAGCTGACAATGCGGTCTTGGCATTTGCTTTATGACTTTACGCCGGAAAGCTATGCGCACGCCAAGACCCTTCTGGAACGCGCATTGGCGCTTGATCCGGAGAGTGCAGAGGCGAACATGGTGCTCTCGCTGATCAATCACCACATCGCGATCATGGGCTTTGTGCCCGACGTCAAACCGACCATGGAAACTGCTTATGCGCTGGCACGGCGCGCCACCCAGTTGGACGACCGCAATGAATACGCGCACTGGGCATTGGGGATTAGTTGTTGGGGTCTGTTGAAATACGAGGAGTCGCTGGCGGCCCTCGAACGCGCCGTCGCCCTGAACCCGAATTGTTCATTGGCCTATGGCAGCCTTGGCACTTTGCTCGGTATCTTGGGGCGGTCAGATGAGGCTATTGCCAATCAGGACGTCGCAATCCGCTCCAACCCCCTGGACCCGAGCATTTTCTTCCGCTTCTCTGGACTTGCGCTAGCGCATTACATGGCGGGTCGCTTCGAGAACGCAATCGAATGGGCCGAGCGCGCAATACACCGCAGGCCGAGTTGGTTCTTCGCACATTTTCTTCTAGTGGCCAGTCACATCGCGCTAGGCCACGACGAAGATGCGACTTCTGCTGTCAACGCCGCTCTGTTTGCTTCACCGGAGATCCGTGTCGAAGACCTAAATCGTGTTCCCCTGAAGGACTCGGAGAATATGGCAACTCTGCGCGACCGTTTACTCAAGGCGGGTTTTCCCATGTGACTTGAGGTTTGCGGTGGCTGCCATTGGGGTTGCTGCTGCGTAAGCGGCTTCGTTCCGCGTAGCCCTCTCTACTTTCTGTGGTCTGAGCTTCTCGGAGACGTCCCGAGAAGCGACCTCGCCGCAGCGAAAAAGACAAGGTGGCACATGACATTCGCAGGGGGTCGCCTCGCTGCGAGCTTCATCGACGAGCTTTTGCATCAGCGATTACGGCCAAAATTTCCGAACGCGGCCAGCGAGAGGAGCCCCCGAGCTTGATCGGCTTGGGAACTGATCCGTCTGCCACGCGACGCCAAAAGCTCGGCACGCTGATCGACAGGATAACTGCTGCTTCTTTGACTGTGAGTAAGGGATCCACATCGAAACGGGGCGAAATCGGTTCAGTTGTCATGTGGCTCGGTGCCTCCTTCTGGTGATGTCCGATGCATCAAGAAGTGATTTCTGCGCCGTTGCAAACCGGAGAAAATTTTTCTCCTCCCCAGCTTTTCTTGGTCAGCGGAGCAAGGCCGACCGGTCCCAAAGGCCTATCCAATTTTGGTTGCGCGCATGACATGTCCATCCGCGTTCAATGATGACGGCTTCGCAAATAGCCCGGGCAGGCTCGTCTTCGGCGGTACCCATACCACCGCCAATCGACTCCGGGTCAACTTCGCTTAGATCGACTGCGCCAACGATGACCTCTTGATGAAGGTCTTCGGCATCTATCTCCAGACCGGACATATCCTCTGGACCTCCGTAGATGGCGACGGACAGAGAGCGGTTGGCCTACCCCCTGAAAAGGGTTCTTCCCTTAACTAGGCTTTCGAGCCAGATCGCGGATCAAGGAATGCCCGAGAAGAAGCACAAGCCCGAGGAGATCGTCGCGAACCTGCTTCAGGGCAATGAATTGGTATTGCAAGGCCAATCGGTTGTAGAAGCGGTGTGCGCGATCGTTGTGATACGGTTCACCTGCTATCGGAGGCCCAAGGAGAGTAGTGGCCTGGAGACCAACCGTGTGAGGCCGCTGAGCTGCTCAACGATGAGAACTTTTACAGCCTTGCCGAGGCGAACATTGTGATCGAGAGCTGGCGTCAGCATTACAACACCGAGCACCCGCACTCATCTCCGGGTCATAGGGCCGCCAGCGCCGGAGCGGTCTCGTGGACATCTCCGCCATCCAGAGCCGCTTCGCCTGCCACGCCAGCCGCGGCGCAAGAACCCGTTATGCACAAATCCTGAAATCGGACCACTCGATTGGGCTAGGTCAGCTTCGCGTGTAAGGTGCGGTCAACAAGATCGGTTAAATCAACTAGCACCAATGCATCCGAAGCGATGGATTTTTTTGCCGGTAATAGTGGCGAGCTTTTTACTTAGTTTCGTGAAACAGGGGGCGGGAGACGTTTCGATATTTGATGTCTACACGTCTCCCGCCCCCTGTTTCCGTCGAGAAAGGTTAGTTCAGTTTCGACTTGTCGTCGAACAGGTCCGCCTTTGCAGCAGCCTCGGCGCTCTCCTCCGGCGGGGGGCGCCGTGTGGCGACGATGTCCGGCGACGCCTTCTGGCGGGTCACGTCCTTGAAAAATTCGTCGAAGGCGTTGCGAACTTCGCGCTCCCCGTCTTCGTCGACGCGCATGTCCGGGATCGCGCCGGGGCGGCCATAGGCCCGGTCCAGTATCTGCGTACTGGCCGAGATCCGGGCGCTTTCGGATTCGCCATGCTGGGCGATTTCGACGAGCACGTCCAAAGCGAGCTCGCCATGTTCTCGGAGCTTCAGGATCATGTTCTGCCGATCCAGGCGACTGGCCTTGGCGCCCGACCCCTTCGGGCGACCGGCACCGGGACGCTTTCCACCCCTTCCTTTGGTAGTCTTCATGGTTTGATTTTCCTTTGATTCTTTTTCAATCGAGTGCTTCCTTTAGGGGCTTCCGATCTTCTGTTCCCTGAGAGTTTTCGACCCCGGTGGTGGTAGGTTAAGGTTGTCTCATCCGTGGGACGTTAAAGGCGCGGAAACGGCCTGATCCGTGTCACTTCCGATGTCGCCTGTGCCGGATTTCAGGACATCTCGGGTTTTTTCGTCATGCTCAGCGTGACATCCGAAGACGAATTATCACTACGGCTTCTGGTTTGCCCGTTCCGCCCCGAAGGATTGTGCGCCTTGGCCTTGAGCACCTCAAAATCCTCGCCCTTGCGCCAGGCGCGATACAAGTGGCGACCGTCGCGAGCCTGAGGGAGCGGCAGTTCGGTGATCTCGTAGCGGTGGCCACTGGCGCAACCATGGACGCCCGGGTGCCCGATCTCGGTCACCACGATGAAGCCCTTTTCCTGCAGGTGCTGGAAGGCACGGGCGGCGGTTTGCGGAGAGACGCCCAGCCTGTCCGCAGCCTGCCTGACGCTGAGCGACAAATGCCCGTTGTTGTTGGCCTTGGGGCCCTTCCACTCGAATTTCAGTTCTTGGTAGAGGCATCGCGCGGTGGGCGTCAGAGCGCGCCAGGCGGGACTTTCAGTGAATTTGCGCACGAGCTTGGTGAATTGTTCGCCAGACGCTTTCGATGTGTTCTTTCTGCCCATAGTAGGCTCCTTTCAAGGCGGGACGCATCCCGACAGTTCCGGGGCCTGACGATGTGGAGAGGGAGCTTCCAACACAGACATGTTTCGGTCGTTCCGCTGCTCCGGCCAAAGCCAGACACAATTTTGCCAGCTCAAAGAGCCGACATCGAAACGTCCCGACACATCTTGCATCCTGGACGCTCGAACCGTGCCGTGGCTCGGAAGCGATGTCAATTGCTTAGAAACCGTTGGAGGCGGCCACTAAACTCTGCCAGGCAAGTGCTGACGTCTGACAGCGTCATCTTGGTCGTGGCTCGCCATGCAGAGAACCAAGAGAACGCTCCCAACTTGGAGAACGTTGAAGCAACACACCTTAGGTCGTCCGCACTAGAAAAGCGGATACGAACATGCCGGTCACCACTATACTGCTCCAATGAACCAGAAACCCCTATCAAAACGACCACTGAAGATCCGGGCCGTTGAAGCACTGTTACACGCGTTCTCTCGTCAGCACCCTGACACCGCAATCGACGCGAAAGGATATGTTACGGATTTTCGTGACACTCTTCTGCCAGGGGTGTTTCCGGAGGATTTCGAGGCAGACCTGTCGGCCGGAGACGGTAACGAACTGAACACAAAATTCGGCGCAGCACACTCATCATCGGGACTGGCTGTGAACTGTTTCGCACCGTTCAGACGACAGATGACCGATCTGAAGATCCAGGAGCACGGCACGTTCGATGAGCTCCAGTTCGAACAAAAATGTTCAACCGGACTGAGGGGAGGGCGAGCTCCCAACTTAGACATCCTTCTGTCGGGTCCGAACGGAATTGTCGCGATCGAATCCAAGTTGACTGAATACCTCTCGGCGCACAGGGCCAAGTTCTCACCGGCCTATGGCAAGCAGATCCAAGATACGCGACGCGAGCAAGGCTACTTCCATGAGATGCAACGCCTTCAGGAGTGCCCGGGCCATTATACCAGGCTCGACGCTGCGCAGCTCATAAAGCACGCTTTCGGCCTGGCTCACAACTTTTCCAACAACCGCCCTGTGACGTTACTCTACCTGTTCTGGGAACCAGCGAACCCGGACGTCAGCCCGGAGTTCGCTACCCATCGTGATGAGATCCAGGAGTTCAAGACACGCGTTTCAGGATCATCACCGGCGTTCGAGGCAATGAGCTATCCGGAACTGTGGCGGTTCTGGCGCGAGAACGGATCGACTCCAGCATGGTTGAGGCAGCATCTCGATAACCTGCAGAGGCGTTACCTACCCCACATTTGAGCGCTTCAGTATGTGCCAGAAGAAGTCGCCCCTATCCGATGGTGTCGTATCGCCTCTCACTCAGGAGGGGCGAATAGTTGAAACGAGTGTAGTCTCTTGCGTATGCACTCCTTGCCTGCCAATCGGCGGCAAATAGATCCGTCAAAGCGCGCTGCAATGCTGTTTCAGGCTCACGTCAAGAATCACAAGAACTCTTTCCCTTGTGCGCCTAGTGATACAGGCGCCGTATGCCGCACTTCGAAATCATCTCCCGACCGCAAACAAGTCAGAGCCCGGACGAGCTTGGTTCCGACTCGCGGCGTTTATCCTCGATCAACGCGAACTTCATTTTACCACAACTAACCAAGAAGATACGAAGGAGCAGCCTTCAGGCTGAGGCCACCAACGCTCGCTCTTCAATTGTCAATCGAGTCATAGTTCCTGACAGCTTAGGCTGCACATACTCCGGCACACGCCACGGTGACCAAGTCATCGGACGTTTTGCAAAAACTTTGTCCAGGAAAAGCTCGATGGCTCTAGCAGCGGCGAGAAACTGATGAAACGCTTCGGGATCGTTCTCAAACGTTTTGGATGCCCCGTGGATGCGAAGAGCAGCCTCAAGATGGCAAGTGCTTCGGTACCTTGCAAAGCTCTTCCGTGATTGGTCAACCAGCGAACTCACTTCAGTGGTCTTGCGCTCATGAAGATGAACATGGCGCGCCACTAGCTGAACCGCTCTCCCTAAAATGGGAGGCATGTCGCTTAGGTGAAGTCTCAACAATTCAACAACGACCATTGCACTGTAACGACGTTCGGTCATGTTCGCCCGAACATATTTCCGTTCCAGTAAGGCCTCCAACTCGTTCAATTCGGTTGAATTATTGTCGCAGAGTTCAGTCATATGCCGATAAGCCTGCCAGACCAGCTGGTTGTCGTCATCCCCCTGTACTGCCATTCTAACCAGCACAAAAAGGTCAGGTCGGGCAATCCAAGCGCCGTCGGCGTCGCGCAATGGAAGATAGCGTTTAATCGGCTTCATGCTTCTGCCAATCTGATCACACGTTGCGGGTTACAAGTGACGTGTGTCGCCCAGCGCTCTAGGAGAAGGCGACGTTGTTCCAGAAAGTCTGTTCGGCGATAGGCACGTTCGACTGAACTTCCAACAACGTGACCAAGCATCGTCTCAGCGACCTCATGTCTGGCATTGGTTTCCTCGGCCAGCCAAACCCTAAGGCTGGATCGAAACCCATGCGGACGAGCTTCAAGACCGCGCCGTTCCATTAGCCGGGACATAGTGGCATCCGAAATCACGCCTTTGCGTACGCTAGGAAACAGATAACCGCCCCGGGCATGCCGACGCGCCTGAGCTACGACGCTGAGCGCTTCTGAGGACAGTGGGACACGGAAATCGGACGTCGCCCCTTCACGCCCTTTCACGTTTTCGGCCGGAACGGTCCAAATATCTCCCACGATCTGGCTTTCGGTCATAAAGCGCACCGGCTTTGACCTTACGCCTGTAAGGATAAGCAACCGCAGAGCCAACTGCGCCACGGTCCCCTCATCGAGGCTCTGGTAGAAAGCAGGTACCTCGACCCAAGGCATTGCGGGGATGTTACTGGTCGAATGTCGTTGCTTCCCCAGCAGAGCTCTTGCTTTCTCTGGCGCTTGCAGGTCGACATCAATACCCAGCGCGGCTGCGTGTTTCATACAGATAGACGTTCGGGCCAACGCCTTTTTTGCCGTTTCAGCCTTCGCATGCCAAATCGGGGCGAGACAGTCACGAAGATCGATCTGAGTTATTTCCACGATCGGCACATGACCAAGTTTTGGCAGTACATGCAGTTCGAGCGGCCCGAACCATCGCCCTGCCTTACCATCGCCACGCAATTCCGCTTTACGCGCTTCAAATGCATCCTGTGCGACGTCTCTGAACAGGTGGAGATCGCGCTGGGCTTCTCTTCTTCGCTTCTGGCGCTCTCGGATTGGGTCGCGCCCTTCTCGTACACTGTAGCGAGCTACGTCCGCATGTTCGCGCGCCTCAGCCAACGTAACATCTGGCCACCGACCCAATCCCATTTCACGGCGTTTACCATTAACAGTTACCCGCAAGACCCATTTGCCGCTTTTTCTGTCACCTTTTACAAGCCAGAGCCCTGCTCCGTCGCAATGCTTGCCGGCTTCAAGCCCCGGCAGCCCCCGCGCACTCAACTTATTCCTCAGCACCATTGCTCCATTCTGGTCCACCCTTTGGTCCACCCCTAGATATGGTATTGGGTGAGATAGGTCGAGGTAAAATGAAGTTCGCAGGAAAATACAAGCCAATGAAAACTATGGGCTTACAAGATTTCTGAAACCAGCTGAGATTCTTCCATATGGCTTTTCAATTCCCTCTTGAGGCACCACCAAATTCATGCAGCGCATCGGAATTCGGTGAAATCCCTTGTCACGTTCATAGCATCCTCGCCGTCCATCTCCTGTCGCTTGGTCCCTGCATAGGGTCTATGCTCCGGATCTTCCGTATACTCAGCAGACACGAAGATGTCCTTTCCCAACCAGCGAACCTGATTTGCCGGCCAACGTCTCACGATTTCGAGTTCATACGCAAATCGGCGAGGGACTTTTGCATGGCGATTATCAGAGCATCGCGTTCCGCTGCGAGGTCTTTCGGCGACCTGCCCTTGGCCTCCTCCTGGACGCCTTCAACCAGCGTTTCGATCACCTCGTCGGTCAGGTAAGGTTGACCCAACCCGTCCCACCAACCGTTAAAGGTGTTACGGAAATGGTCGCAAAACGCACGCAAACCGCCTTCTCCAGCGCCTAGATTGAAGAGCATCGTGGGCCCCATTGCAGCCCATCTAAGCCCTGGCCCCGCCCACATCGCCTTGTCGATATCCTCGACGCTGGCCACCCCTTCGACTGCCATGTGAACCGCTTCGCGCCAGACTGCTGCTTGAAGCCGATTGGCTACGTGGCCGGGCATGCCTTTCCTGATCCGGATCGTGACCTTGCCGATGTCATGGTAAAACGCCTCTGTGCGCTCCAGAATTTCACTCCCCGTTCGATCATTGGCCGTCAATTCAACCAAAGGGATAAGATGTGGCGGGTTGAACGGGTGGCCAAGGATGAGCGGTGCAGGATCATTCCAACCACCTTGCAGCGCCTCGAGCGTCATGCCGGACGTGGAGCTTGATACAATGGCATCCGCGTTCAGCATCGGTTCGATTTCAGCATAAAGGGCGTGTTTGATTGCTTCTCGCTCGGGCACGTTTTCCTGAATGAATGAGGCGCCCTCAACAGCCTCGGCAGCCGTCGGCGCAAAGCTCAGCGCCTCGGGATTTCCGCGGCCCGCAAGGCCCAGTTCTACCAGTGTCGGCCACGCGTTTTCGACCGCCGCCCTCGTCTTCGCCTCTGACTCCGACGCCGGATCAAAAACGGTAACAGACCGCCCCGCGGCGAGAAAAAGTGCGGCCCAGCTGGATCCAATGACGCCGGCACCCAGAACGGCCGTATGGCGTATGTCAGACATCAAAACACTCCGGGATTCAGTGGCGATGCGGCCGTCATGCCGCCATCGACGGTAAAGAGTTGGCCGGTCGCAAAGCCCGCCTCGTCTGAGGCCAGCCAAACCGCCATGGACGCGATATCGCCCGGTTGACCAAAGCGGCGCACGGGGTGGCGCGCGATTGCATCACGTTTGGCAGCAATCGGATCACCCGCCAGATCGAACCCGGCCTCCAGCATCCCGGTATTGATCCAACCCGGGCAAATGGCATTGCACCTGATGTCCGGCCCGTGATCGACCGCCACAGAACGCGTAAGCCCATGCACGAAAGCCTTGGACGCGTTGTAAAGCGCCATGGACGGATCCGCCACATGCCCCGAAATAGAGCCTATATTCACGATGGAAGCACCGGGCCGCATGGTCGGAATAAAGGCACGACAGCAGTTGAACACACCCCGGCAATTCGCGCCGATAACCAGTTCCCAATCGGCGTCTGTGCTATCGGTTATCGACTTCTCCACCTGCACTCCGGCGTTGTTCACCAATATGTCCAACGCACCGATCGCCTCCGCCACCGCAGTCACTGCCGCAGGATCGCTCACATCCAGATTGTACCAAGAACACGGCAAGCCCTCGGGCGCATCGCCGCGGCCACAGGTTACAACCTCCGCGCCTTCCCTTAGGAAGGCCTCGACAATCGCACGCCCGATGCCCTGACGCCCTCCGGTGACAAAGGCGCGTTTGCTTGCCAGACGAGTCAATGTGCCACCATGACGTGACGGATCGACGTGTACGCATCGAGTGCGTAGACACTCATGTCGCAGCCCGTGCCCGAGCCCTTCATCGCTGCCCAAGGCATCTCGGGCGTGCCGACACCATGGGTGTTCACCCAAGAAAATCCGTAGCGCAGGCGCGACGTCATCGCCATGGCTTGACCCACGTTCGAAGTCCAGACAGATGAGGCGAGCCCGTATCGGCCGGAATTGGCCACCTGTACCGCCTCGTCTGCATCCGAAAACCGCGACAGCGTAACAACCGGGCCGAACACTTCATCACGAGCGATTTCAGCGTTGTTGTCAACATTCGCAACGACGGTGGGTTCGTAGAAGAACCCCGGACCTTCGGCGGCCTTGCCCCCGGCGACAATCTCGCAATTGGGACGCGCACGTTCGACGAAGGCCGCCACGCGGTCTCGCTGCGCCGATGACACGATCGGACCCATCTCTGTTCCATCCGCCTTGGGGGGTCCGATCCGGATGCCCTTCACCTGTGCTTCGACGGCTGCAAGCAGCTTGTCATAAGATCCATCCTGCACGAGCACCCGACAGGGTTGCGCACAGTCTTGCCCGGAATTGAAGAAACCACCATAGCGGATGGTTTCGGCCACCGCGTCTAGATCAGCGTCATCGAAAACGATGACAGGTGCCTTGCCGCCAAGCTCCAGATGCACGTGACGAATCTGCTGGCTGGCCGCACGCATTGCCGCCATTCCAGTGGCGGGCGACCCCGTTACGGTTATCGCCTCCATTTGAGGGCTGTTGATAAGTTGGTCGCCGACCGAACAGCCGCGACCGTGAATAACATTCAGCACACCCTTGGGCAGCACATCCTGCAGCAGTTCTGCCAGTCGCAAGGTCGACAAAGGGGTGATTTCCGACGGCTTGAGCACGACGGTACACCCGGCAGCAAGCGGCGCGGCCAATTTCCACGACGCCATCATCAGTGGATAATTCCAAGGCGCGATTGCCGCCACCGGTCCGACCGGATCGCGGCGGATCATACTGGTGTGCCCGGCAACGTATTCGCCGGCGGCCGACCCCATCATGGTTCGCGCCGCCCCCGCGAAGAAACGGAAGGTGTCGATGGTCAAGGGAAACTCGTCATCCCGTGCCGACGGCCAGGGCTTGCCGACATCAAGGCTTTCAAGCTCAGCCAACTCGTCTTGGTGGGCCTCGACGATATCGGCGATCTGCAGCAGAAGTGCCGCACGTCCGGCAGGCGGGGTATGCCGGTAAACTTCGAACGCCTCTTCCGAACTGCGTACCGCGGCGTGAACCTGTTCGGCGGTGGCCTCGGCTATCTGAACGATCTCTTGCCCTGTGGCGGGGTTAAGGACGGCAAGAGCGTCGCCCATTCCATCTACCAACTCACCATTGATCAGCATCTTGGTCTGCATGTTTCACCCACCCGTTAGAAATTCACCCGATCCGCGCCTTTTAGTGCCAGCCGTTCCCGTGCTTCTGCGGGCGTGGCCACTTCGAGACCGAGGTTCTCGACAATTTCCCGGATCTTGAGCACCTGTTGGGCGTTCGACGTCGCCAATTCGCCCTTGCCGATAAAAAGGCTGTCTTCCAGTCCAACGCGCAGATTGCCGCCCAAAAGCGCGGACTGCGTCGCGAACGGGATCTGGTTGCGCCCGGCGGCCAGAACCGACCATTCGTAGTTCTCCGGCCCGAAAAGACGGTCGGCGATCGTGTGCATATGCATGAGGTTGTCCAGGTCAGCACCTACACCGCCCAGAATGCCGAAAACCATCTGGATGAAGAACGGCGGCTGGATCAGCCCCTGATCTACAAACCATTTGACGTTGTAGAGGTGACCCAGATCGTAGCATTCGAACTCGAAACGCGTGCCATGGTCTCCGCCAAGTTTTTCTATCGCGTATCGGATGGTTTTAAACGTGTTGGCAAAAATGAAATCCTCGGTCATCTCGAGGAATGGGCGTTCCCAGTCGTGCTGAAATTCTGTGTATTTCTGAAGCATCGGGAAGATGCCGAAATTCAACGAACCAACATTGAGCGACGCCATCTCCGGACTGGTTGTCGTGGCGGCAAGCATGCGTTCGTCCATGCTCATGCCCAGCCCCCCACCCGTCGACACGTTGATGACAGCATCCGTGGCCTGCTTGATGACTGGAAGAAACTGCTGGAACAACTCCGGACGCGGATCGGGTTTGCCGGTCTCCGGTTGGCGGGCGTGCAGGTGAATTATGGACGCTCCTGCTTCGGCCGCCTCGATACTTGCGGCGGCAATTTCTGCAGGGGTTATCGGCAAGTGTGGACTCATCGAAGGGGTATGGATGCCCCCGGTAGGCGCACACGTGATGATGACAGATTTCGGCATGTTATCCTCTGCTCAGCGCATCAAGATGCCTGCTTGCTCGTTTCGCGACCGATTTCCGCGTGTCACAAGCCAACCGCGTCAGATGAGGGCGAAGCCAATCTGCAAGATCCGGGTCTGTTCGTGCGAGACGTGCAAGGTATTCAATCGAATTGTTCAGCACGATCCAATCATCGTGCTGCGCGAGGTTTCGCTTTACCAAGGTCAGTGCCGCGAGGGCCTGCTTGGGCGTCAGATCGGCCTGTGCACCCTCGAATAATTTGGGAAGCGTCCATTGGGCAGAGGGCTGATCAAGATTTCCAATCTCGTCGATCAACTGGTCCATCAATGGCAAGATCAGATCGGGCCGCTCTGCCTGTACCCGGCGCAACGCGTTCGAGACTCTCAGGCGCACGACCTCATCCGAAGAGCGGTAGCAGTTGAAAAGCTCGTCGATCCGGGCGGGTTCGACAAGGACCGTTTCAACAACCTCGACCGTGCGACCAAGAGAGTTCGGATGCCCGCCGGACAGCATGTCGGCAAATCGCTCGCTCATAGTCTCATCTGCTGGACTTGTGCGCTCAATCCGCCGTCCAGAACCCAGAGCTGTCCGCTGGCATAGCGCGCTTCGTCACTGGCAAGCCAGTTCACAAGGTTCGCAATGTCCTCGGGCGTACCATAGGAACGCATCGGATGCACGTCGCGAACGGCTTGTTGCAGTTGGTCGATCGTCTTGCCATCCCCGCCGGAGCCGTCACCGGTGAAAAAGCTCTGGAGCATCGGCGTATCGATGTAACCGGGGCAGATCGCATTGACCCGAATTCCCTCGGGGCCGTGATCGCAGGCCATTGCCCGGGTCAGCGCATGCACGGCACCTTTCGTCGCGCAATAGGCCGCCAGTCCAGGGTCTGCGATAAACCCATCGTAAGACCCGAAGTTGATGAGCGATGCACAAGACCCCCCGCTGGCAGCAGCGCGCATAAGCGGAAGGGCATATTTCGACGTCAGGAAAGTGCCGGTCACATTCACCGCGAAGGAGCGGTTCCACTCCTCAAGGCTTGTGTCCTCGATCGTCTTTTCGATCTCGATTCCTGCCGCGTTTACAAGGATATCAAGTTTGCCCTGATCTTTCTGCACCTGCTGCATGGCCGCGATGACATCGCTTTCCGACGTGACATCTAGACGAACAAAGTTGCTCCCACCTCGCTCCGCATCGTTGAGTGACCCGCCCTCGCTCAGATCGGCGGCATAAACCGCAGCACCTTCGCGTTGCAACCGGTCCACGATGGCGCGACCAATGCCGCCACGGCCGCCTGTTACAAGCGCGACTTTACCCTCCTGAACGCCCATTAAGCAGCCTCTCCTATTTCTGAACGAAGATAACTGGCGGCGGCCACGGGCAAACTGGTGGCAACCGCCACTACGTCTTCTTTCGCCGCAGCGCGGCCCAAGACCTTTCCCGCCATGTTGAAAAAGCGCGATGCAAGATTGTGGGATAGTTTACTCGAATCTGCCCAGAAGACCTGCAGCGTCTTGATGCAGCGCGTACCGGCGGAACAACGCAAAGTCACGGCGCAGCCCTTGCATACGCATCAAGCACAAGCCCATGGAAATGGTGCACGGCATGTTCGGATTTGCCCGATCCTGTCGGATCCGAGACGATGCGCCCCTGCGTGAATGCCGGGGTTTCCATACCCCGCTGCACGCTTTCGACAAGGTTGATGTCTTCGACCTGCAAAACCTCGTCAAGATAACGCATGGCGTCCAGTTCCATCGCGTCGGGTTCGGCTGTCTCAAGAAAGAAATCATAGGTTTCCAAGGTGCGATCAGGCCCAACGGGAATGATGTTAAGGACGATCATGCTGGAGCGGCCCGGGTACCGCATCAGGCAGGTTGTGGGCCATAGCCACCAGACCGCATGGGTGCGCACCGTCGCATTCGACACATCATAGGCCGAGTTGGCGTTCTTTCCCGCGTCGGCCATATGGCTGGAATAGATACCGTAGGTCGTGACCTTGTAGGTATCCATGTCAACAAGATCGCAGAAATCCTTGTGCGCGGTCGGGCAGTGATAGCACTCAAGAAAGTTGTCGACGACGTTCTTCCAGTTCGACCGGATGTCGTAGGTGAGACGGCTGCCGAAGGTTAGTTGCTCGATGTCCGGCGCCCAATGGCGGATTTCGGTCTCCAGATCACCGGATTGAACCGAGAGCGGCTCCGCTTGAGGATCGAGATTGACGAAAACGAAACCCGCGAATTCCGTGACCTGAACCTGATCCAGGCAAATGTCCCGCACGACGAAGTCTTCGAGGTGATCCGTCTCGGGTGCGCGCACCAGTTGACCGTCAAGCTTGTAAACCCAAGCATGATAGGGACACATTATGCGCGTGGTCTCACCTTCGCCGTTGAGAAGTTCATGTGCACGGTGCTTGCAGACATTGTAGAAGGCGCGCAATACCCCTTCCCGGTCACGAACAACTGCAATTGGGTTGCCAGCGATCTGCGCAGTTACATAGGCGCCCGGGGTACGCAGTTTTTCGACGTGGCAAACCCATTGCCAGGACTTGGCCAGAATGCCGGCGCGGTCGACTGCGAACCAGTCCGCTCCGACATAGGCTTCTTTGCGCAAGGACATGGCGCGCGCTGGATCGGGATCAAACCCTTCCCGGATGGCCTTGAAGGCACGCTCATCTGGAAACTGAGGCATATGGAATCCTCCCAACGAGAATCAGGATCTGCTGTCTTGATTCTTTTCCGGATCACCGCGCTAGACTATACACAAATAGCCGCCGAAACGACTTAATCGGCCTTGCCTTTGGGCGCACGGTGCATTGGCCAAGCTCGGAATTCGAAGGGGATGCGTCCTTGGATCCGGTCCTTGCTGGGCGGCAGGCCAAACCGGTCCTTGTAGGCTCGGCTGAAATGGACCTGGCTTGAGAAGCCACTGGCAAAGGCGATTTCTGACATGGGCATAGCTGTTTGCGTGACAAAGCCGCGCGCTCGGTCAAGCCGGATATCGCGATAGTAGAGCGCAGGCGTTTTCCGGACGCATTGTGCAAACAGCCGGTCAAGCTGACGATGCGAAAGACCAACCTCCTCGCACAACGCGGAAATGGAAAGCGGCGTTTCAAGATTTGCCTCCATCACCCGGATGGCCGCACGAACCGCCGTTGGAACGGAATTCCCCAAAGGCTCTGCCTGCTCCGGCAACTGGGTGGCACCATGATTTCGCAATGGCGGAGCAAAGACATAACGTGCTGTTGCGTTGGCCAGCGCACTGCCGTGGGATTGCTGGATCATGTGCAGCGCAAGGTCGAGCGTCGCCGACCCGCCGCAACACGTAACGCGACGCCTGTCGATCACCCAAAGCGCCTCGCTGACGGCAGTGTTGGGAAACAATTCCTGAAACGCATCTATGTGTTCGTAGTGGACCGTCGCCGTGTACCCCTCGAGAAGCCCGGCATGGGCAAGGATGAAGGCCCCCGTGTCGATCCCGCCGATCAGCGTCTGCCGCTTGTCCGCTTGCCTGAGTGTTGCACGCAACATCGGCGACAAATATGCTTCAGGTTCCCAACTCGAGGAAACGAACAGGATATCGGCCTTAGCCATCGCGGCATCGGCGAAGGCGATCGTAGCGATATCCGTCCCATTGCTGGCGCTGACCAATCCCCCCTTTTCGGACACGATCTGCCAGCGGAACAATGCCATGCCTTCAAGGTAATTGGCCGCGCGAAACGGATCCAGAAACGACATCGTTGCGGCCACGTTGAAGTAAGGCGTCACCACGATACGCAACTCAGTGGGTGTTTCGTCCCTGCTCCGGTCTGACATCAACAGGATCTTTGTCTTGTCTCAGACCACGACGTTAGCTTTCACGCTTCTTGATGTAAAACCTGACCGCCTCTTCGCGGAGTTCGCCTCGGTCGGTTGGCCGGTTCAGTGTCTGACCCTCTATCAACCGCCGATGACAAGACCATCTGCGCACGGTGATTACATTGAGTTCCCGAACCACCCCTTCCCTAGACAACGAGAGCTCCAGTGCAAAGAATCCTCCCGGTTCTTGACCTGCACGACAGTCTGGAATCCGCTTTAGTCTGCCTACCGCACAGTGTAAGAGCCTGTGCCACGCGATCCGCGACGGACGTGCAGCAGATTGGAACGTGTCGAGCACGATGAAGATGGACCGAAGCCTGTACAATGGTGCAACGCCATCGGCGCCCGTGCTCGAGATGAAGGATCTGCGGCACGAGATCGAAGGCAAGGAGGTTCTACGCGGACTTGACGTCAGGGCCGACGCTTGGCGTATCGGGATCGTGGGACGAAATGGTTCGGGCAAGTCCACGCTCATTCGGCTTCTAGCCGGTCTGATTGTGCCAACCGCGGGTATTGTTCGGCTGGGGGGGCATGATCTGGCACGCGACCGCCGCGCTGCTTTGCGCGAGGTCGGAATTCTGTTCCAGAATCCGGATCATCAGATCATTTTTCCAACGGTTATCGAAGAGATCGCCTTTGGCCCACGGCAGCAAGGCAATGGGAAGACCGCGGCAGAGGATCTCGCAAGATCGGTACTGGATCAATTCGGCAAGGCACATTGGGCCGAAGCACAAACCAATGCCCTGTCGCAAGGTCAGAAACACCTTGTGTGCTTGATGGCCGTAGCGGCGATGAAACCACGAACCATTCTTCTGGACGAGCCGTTTTCGGGGCTGGATATCCCAACGCGGCAACAGCTTCACCGGTATCTTGCCCAGTACGAGGGCCAGATCGTGCACGTAACACACGATCCGACCGACCTCGAGACTTATGACCAGACGATCTGGCTGGACGCCGGGCAGGTTGCACTGGCCGGAGCCACTGCAGACGTTCTGCCGCGATACATCTCGGAAATGCACAGACAGGGAGAGCGCGATGATATCTCTGACCTCTCCCGTTAAAACCCGCGCGCATACCTGGCCTGCTGGCGTCAAGCTTGGTGCCTTGTGTCTTGCAACGCTGATCCTGTTCATTGTTCAGAACCTCTGGGCACAGCTAGCCATTTTTTGCGGTGTCCTGATCGTGCTGATGCTCCCCGGCCGGAGCTTTCTGATAGCAGCGCTGAAACCATTGCGCCTACTCTGGCCGTTCCTCGTAATCGTGTCACTCTGGCATCTGTGGACCGGCGAAATCATCGCCGGCGCGGTGATCCTCCTTCGCCTCGTGTCGGCAGTTCTGCTGGCCAATCTCGTGACGATGACGACACGGCTAAGCGACATGATCGACGTCGTACATTATCTGACCCACCCGTTGCGCCGGATCGGGCTGCAACCAAGGGTTCTGGAACTATCCATCGCCCTGGTGATCCGGCTGACTCCCGTACTTGTGCTCAAGGGCGAAACTCTGGCAGATGCGTGGCGGGCTCGGTCCCGGCGTCGCCCGGGCTGGCGGATCGTGCTGCCCTTCACTCTACTCGCTCTGGATGACGCAGAGCAGGTCGCCGAGGCGCTGCAGGCGCGGGGCGGCTTCACTTCGATCAAGGACTGATACATGGAAAAGAACGTTGCGCTGATCGCGCTCTTCACGGCCCTGATTGCCGCTTTGGGCCTTATTCCCAAGATCACTTTGGGCTTTGGCGTACCGATCACGGCTCAAAGTCTGGGCGTCATGTTGTGCGGCACGATCCTTGGCGCGCGTCGCGGAGCGCTTTCGGTCCTGTTGTTCCTGTTACTGGTCGCGATCGGGCTGCCCTTGCTTTCGGGCGGTCGTGGAGGGCTTGGTGTCTTCGCGACACCTTCGGCCGGGTTCCTGATCGGTTGGCCGGCTGCCGCCTTCGTCACCGGCTGGATCGTGGAACGGTGGCGTGGCGCGCCGGTTACCCTGGTTGCCGGGCTTGCCGCCGTAATCGGCGGGATCGGTGTTCTTTATGCCTTTGGTATTGTAGGCATGTCGATCATGCTCGACAAAACGCTGGTGGAGGCGGCGGCACTGGTGACGGCATTCATTCCCGGTGACCTGCTCAAGGCGGCGATTGCCGGTATGCTGACCTCGGCGTTGGTTCGCGCGCGCCCCTCCAGCGTTTTGTCCCGCGCAACCTAACGGCCCCGCAGCAAGAGCGCGGTACCCAAGCCACCTGCGGCGGCAATCGCCGCAAGGCCAAAACCGGGTGCCGCGTTCAACGCGTGAAACAGACGCGTGGCAAGGATCGCGCCCGAGGCGCCAACCGGATGGCCACGCGCCAGCGCCCCGCCTTGCGGGTTGACGATATCGACAGGCAGGTCTGCCCCCACTTGGCAGGCGATGGCTTGGACGGCGAACGCCTCCATGATTTCGGCGTGTTGCACATCCTGAGAGGATAGTCCGGCACCGCTCAACACACGCCTGATCGCATCGACAGGAGCGATTCCGGGCATATCCGGGCGCCCGCCGAGACTCTTTCCTGCGACAAGCTCAACACCACCGAAACCATGATCCCTCGCCCAGCGATCCGACGCCATCAGGACAAACGCTGCACCATCCGCCGCGACGGCCATGTTCGCGGCTGTTATTTCGCCTGAGACGACTGGTGCCCGCCGGCAATGCGCATCGGTTAGCGCACGCGTGAAACTGTCCCGCTCAAGCCCGGACATCGGGACAACCTCCGGCAAGAGGCCTGCCTGCAGCGCCTTGGCATGGCTGTCGCGCGCCCAAGCATCTTGTGTCCCTTTGGCGATTCCCAGTTCCCCAGCGAGCAGATTCGCTGCGTCCGCCATATCCGGATCGCGGTCCGGCCACGGAGTAAACCGCGCCTGATCATATGGTTCCGGGTCACGCCCATCCGCAAAGGTTCGGAACCGCAAAGGCCGGCGCGAGTAGCTTTCGACCCCACCGGCGACCACCAGTTCCTGTTGACCGGATCGGATCATCGCATCGGCCAGTAGAAGAGCATCGAGACCACCGACACACTGCCGATCGATACTGAGACCGCCGATCCGTTGAGGCCAACCAGCAGCGAGCGCAATCGATCTTGCGGGATTTCCGCCTGCGCCAAGCGCATTCGATACAACCAGTTCGCCGATGGTATCAGGGCTGACATCCACGTCCGAGAGAAGTGCGTCGAGGACCGGACGGGCCAGGTCGTGGATCTCCAGACGTGAAAGGGCTCCACCCCGGGGCGCGACCGGGCTGCGCCGTGCCGCGATGATGACCGAACACATCATTTCAAATCGGCCAGCATATCCGTGATCGCCTTCAGATCCGGCTTGCCCGCTGGCAAGAGCGGTAAATGGCTTACAACATGAAAGGTTCGCGGTACCGCAGCGGGACCGAGCGTGTTTCGGATCTGCTGGCGCAAAATCGGCTCGGGAGCGGACTCGCTTTCCACCACGCATGCAAGACTGTTGCCACGCAGTGGCTCTGGCATTGCAACAACGGCGCAGGCGTTTCCATCGGACAAAGAGGACACGATCGCTTCGATCTTTTCTGGAAACACGTTTTGGTCGGCCACGGTGACCATGCGGGACTTGCGGCCATGCAAATAGAGATAACCCTGGGCATCCAGATGCCCGATCTCACCGATGCTCAGGAACCCGTCGCGCCAATGCGTGTCAGCACTTTCGCCATTGGCGTATCCATCGAACAGGTAGGGGCTGCGGACCCAGATCTCGCCTTTTCGACCGGGCTCGGCCTCCACTAATACTTCAACTCCGGGATAACCACGCCCGACCGAGCCGGGCGGTGTCGCTTCATCCGACAGAGTGATGAAACTGGTCTCGGACGCACCAAAGAACTCGCGAATTTCGGCATCGGGACAAAGAGTCTGCAAACCGCGCCGCAGGTCCATGTCGAGCTTGCCTCCACCGACAAGGACGAGCCGAAGCGACAGCTTTTCGATCCGTTCGGCCAAGGCACCGCGCAACAGCAACCGCAGTTGCGACGGCGTGGCATAAAGGACGGTGACGCCGAAACGGCGCAGACCTTGAACTTGAACGCGCGGCCCCGACCCACCCAAGGGACACAGGCCGGCTCCAAGCTCGACCGCCTCAAGCGTAGCATAGAGCGTCAAAGAATGCCCCATGGCACCCAAAGTCGCGTAGACGTCGCTTGGGCCAATGGAGAATAGTTGAGCCGAGACATCAAAGCTCGACCGCCAACTCGTCGGCGTTCGGCGGACGGTTTTGGGCGCCCCGCTGCTGCCCGAACTCTGACAGTAAAGCCATTGATGCGCCTCGTGTGACAGCTTTACGGCCGTATCAGAGGACTGATCGAGAATGAGTGAGGCGCCGGTCTCGACGCCTCGCATGACAGCTTCATATGCCTCGGAAACCGGAGTACAGAACCGAAACCGAGGATGGCAAACGAACACCTTCTCACGGTTCATGCGCGATCACCGAATGCCCGCCCGGTATTGATGGATCACGCCGATGGGCGATCCGTTTCCGGTCTCTTCTCTGCATCGATAGTTTCCGGGGGCGTCATCGAACTGGTTTCACCCGGGGCAACGATCTCGCTCTCGTCTGGCGCTTCGGACGCCTCGTTTTCAACCGGCTCTTCCTTGAACTGAGCCAACTCTTCGCTTTCCTGCGGCTCCGGGGTGGTCTGGGGCCGGTCCAACGCACCAACGATCAAGGGCAGCATGGACACGCCTGTTGCCGAGGCAATCTCTGGTGTCTCTGGTGTTCTCCAGCTCAAGGTATCGAAGCTGTTGCAGTTTTCGCAAACGGGGCGCCAGTCGGAATGGATATGGTGGCAATTGTCACAAACCCAACGCGGACCGCGAGGAGCATTCAACGCCTTGGCAAGCCATCCCTGGACAACCGCGTCGGACGATCCCTCGCCACGCTCGATCGCCGCCATCAGCGTGTAGGCCCGCGCATCGCCTCCGGTCTCGACCAAGTCACCCAAGGCCCGGCGCGCTTCAGGGAAGTCTTCGGCCACGATGTTCAATTCGGCCATCATGAGACGGGTTTCGGGATTTTGCGGATGCATCCGCGACAGCACACCGAATCTCTTGATCCGGGCGTGAGGCGTTTCGTCCGGCTCGATCTCGGCAAAGGCATGGGCGAGATCGGGATGCGGCTGAACCTCCCATGCCTTGCGCAAGATACGCGTGGCATACCGCGGTTTACCCTTCGCAAGATGTGCGCGCGCCGACATCACCGCGGCAGGGACCAAGTCAGGCGACAGCCGGTTGGCCTCGATGGCGCGCTCTTGGGCCTCGATGGTATTGGCTTCGTTCAGGACTTCCTTTGCCTCGGAAAGGGCCAGGATCGCATCGCGCCGCTTGTAGACATCCCGTGGCAAGCTACCGGACTTCAGCTTGGCCGAGAGCGTCGAGCGCGCGCCGGCCCAATCTTGCGCCTTGGTCTGCAGCTTGAGCAGGACATCCTGCGTTTCTTCGTGCTTAGGCCGCATGGCCAGGGCCTTTTCGGCCAGCTTCCGCGCGGTTTCGTCATCTCCTTCGGCAAGTCGCTGCTTCATGATGCCGCGCGTTCCGACAAAGCGGGTTTGCGGCTGGCTCAACAGCTTCTTGTAGGCTTCGCTGGCACGCTTGGTGTCGCCCGTCATCTCGGCAGCCTGAGCGACCAGCAGCGTCGTCAATTCCGGCTTGTTGAGCAGCTTTTCTGCCTTGTGCGCTTTGGACATGGCGATCCGGCCCTCGCCCGAGGCCAGGGCCATGAAGCTGTCGGCAAGCGCCTGGTAGCCGCGTTTTTCACGACCCCTGTCGAAATAGCGAGAGATCGCGGTTTCATCGCCGTTGAGAAAACGCAGCGTGGCGATCAGTAGTGTCAGCAGCTTGAAGAACAGCCAGACGGCAAGGACCAGTATGAGAAACGCGATGACCGATTGCAGCGGTCCCAACGTGTATTCCATTCCCGCGACGGTGACCTGAACTCCGCCACTGGTTTCCATCAAGAATGCCGCGCCCAGCGCCAACAGGCCGATGATCGCGACATAGACGAGGATCTTGAGCAATGACCAGAGCATGTGCGGTCCTTCAGTTCGAGTTCAGGCTTTGGACGAGCGCGTCGGCGGCAGCCACGGTCTCGATACGAATGCGGGCCATTGCGGTCCAGTCCGCAAGCGCCTCTTTCGCGGTATCCGGCAGGGCGTCGATCTGTTCGAGCGTCATGCCAATATCCCCTCGGGTAAGGTTTGCCTGCGCCCGCGACAAGACCGCATCAGGGTCGTCCCCATCACGCGGAACGACCGAGCGCGCGCCGGTCTGGCGTTCGAGGAACGCGCGAAAGCCGGTCCCACGGTCTGTGTTTCGGGCCGTTGCGAGTGCCGCGCGCGCAGCAGGATCCCACGCGTCACGCAGCGCCGCCATGGACGCAACGCCCGTGTCTGCATGCGCGGGGAGCGGATCGGGGATGTCGACGCCGGCATTGCTCAACTCTCCCAACGAGTCGGCATATGCGGTTCCCGACGTCACCTTGTCGCGCAGGCGGGCAGCGGCAGCGCGGTTGGCGGCGGATTGGGCGTCAGCGGCCGCTTTGACCTCCATCTGCCTTGCTTCCTCTACCATCGCCTCGACTTCGCTCCGCTGGCTGGCAATGCTGTCGCGCAGCTTGGCGATCTCGGCCTCGTAGGCGGCGATGGCATCCTCGGAAATGCCTTCTGCGATCGGGCGTTTCTCGAGATCGGACAGACGCGTTTCAAATTGGCCGATGCTGTCGGCAATACCGGACATCTGCGCAGCCTGGGCCTCTATCTCGCCCGGCAGTGAGTCGAGAGCTCCGGACAACTCCGATACCCTGCTTTCCAGTGCAGAAGTATCAGGTGTCGCAACTGCGGCTATCGCGTCCCGTAGCTCCGAGATCGTGGTTCCCTGCTCCGCCAGACGGGCCTCAAGCTCGGCTACCGCCTCAGTCCCCTGTCCGCTACGCCAGGCTTCGGGCAGGTAGGGGTCGACAACCTGTGATTTCCCAGCGACGAAGCCAAGACCTGCGGCAAGAATGCCGCCAACAAGCGCCGGTAAAAACCCACTGCGTTTTTCGACGATAACCGTTTCTTGTGGAACCGGGACGGCAGCGGCAGGTTCTTCGGGCGCCTCTTCTTCACGCACGGTGTCGGTGTTCCAGGTTTCAGTTCGCGGGTCGTGCGGTTCGATGGTCAACCGCTCTTCATGATCTGCGTCCTGATCAACTTCGAGCTCCGGTTTTGGATCGGTCTCGCCTTCGGCATCAGGGGCCTCTTCGGGTGCATTGTCCGGTTCGGCCCCGAGCGATGAGTCGACCGGTTCCGCCACACCCTCAATCGTCTCCGGCTCGGGATTGGCGCTTTGGTCCAGATCCTTGTCTTTTTTGTCAGCCACCGGTGCGATCCCCTTTGATTCTGGAATTCTTGATTACAAGCCGCGTCTAAACACTAGTCCGCAGGTCATTTCCCCTCAACCCGTATGGCGCGGCGGATCATCTTCTCGACCGTGCGCGCCATGGCCTCCGCATCTGGCCGCTTGGCGACCTTAAGCCGTTCGAAGGGCAAGGTTTCAAGCGGTTTTGCCACTGCGTCGCTGAGCGCGGCCAGAAAAAGCGGTGCGCGCCCCTTGTGCAGGTCGGCAAATTGTCGCGCTGTGCGCGGCGAGAACAAGGGGGCCAATACCGGCGTTTCACTGTCAAGCGCCGCCAGCGCGTCTTCGGTAAAAGGTAGAAGTTGTTGTTCGTATATGATCGCTTCGCTGACAGACAGGCCAAGCTGGGTAAGCGTTTCGGCAAGGTTTCCGCGGCTGTGTTCCCCACGCAGGTGCAACAGGGGCGAGGCGGGCCGTTCCTCCAGCAGCGTCGCGATCAGTGCTTCGGAACTTTCACCGGAAAAGCGCGCCTGCCAACCGGCACGTTCGGCGGCGGCGGTCGTTGCCTCTCCAACGCAAAAGACAGGCAGATTTCGCTCATCGATGCGATGAGACGCAATGGCGACGCCGTTGATCGAGGTGAACACAAGGCCGCGAATATCGTCGAGTTCGATAGCGGTGTCTGTCGGCCTGATATCCAGAAGCGGCGAATGAACCGCCGTCACCTGTGCCTGAACATCCTGCGGCAGCTGGGCCAGGAAACGCTCGGACGCGAGCTGGGGTCGTGTCATCAACAAATGCAACGGCTGCCGGGCCTCGGTCCGTGGGATTGTTCGCGAGCGCGCAGAATGCTACCCGCTGTCGACCACATCATGCAACGGCTGGAGGCCATGGCGCAAACCCTAACCATACTCGGAATTGAAAGCAGTTGCGACGACACCGCCGCAGCCGTTTTGCGCCAGTCCGGGACGAACCGGCCCGAGATCCTGTCCTCGATAGTGGCAGGCCAGGCGGATCTGCACGCCAGTTTCGGCGGTGTAGTGCCTGAAATCGCTGCACGCGCCCATGCCGAGAAGCTCGATCTGTGCATTGCCGAGGCTCTTGAGAAGGCAAACGTGACCTTAAGCGAAATCGATGCCATCGCCGTCACCGCGGGGCCCGGTTTGATCGGCGGCGTTCTGTCAGGTGTCATGTGTGCCAAGGGGATTGCTGCGGCAACCGGGATTCCGTTGATCGGGGTGAATCACTTGGCCGGGCATGCGCTGACACCCGGATTGACCGACGAGGTCGCGTTTCCCTACCTGATGCTTCTCGTCTCCGGCGGACACTGCCAGTTCCTGTTGGTCAACGGGGCAGAGGATTTCTCTCGCCTCGGCGGAACCATCGACGACGCGCCGGGCGAAGCTTTCGACAAGACGGCACGCCTCTTGGGTCTTCCCCAACCCGGTGGCCCGTCCGTCGAAAACGAAGCCCGCAATGGCGTGGCCGACCGGTATACCTTTCCACGGCCGCTTCTGGACCGCGCCGACTGCAACCTCTCTTTTTCGGGCCTCAAGACTGCACTCATGCGATTGCGGGATCAGATCGTTGCCGAAAAAGGCGGTCTGACACGCCAGGATCGTGCAGATCTATGTGCCGGGTTCCAGCAGGCCGTTACCGATGTCCTTTCCGCAAAGAGTCATCGTGCCATGAACATTTACATGGAGAGCGCTCCCGCAGACCCACTTATTGCCGTAGCGGGCGGGGTTGCCGCGAACGGAACAATTCGCGCGGAACTCGAACACGTCGCCCGGGAATTCGGCGCACGGTTTGTCGCCCCTCCGCTCTCTCTGTGCACGGATAACGCCGCGATGATCGCCTATGCCGGGCTTGAACGTTTTCGGGCAGGCAAACAGGATGGCATGGACATGAGTGCCAGACCGCGTTGGCCTTTGGATCAACAAAGCCCTGCCCTGCTTGGCAGCGGCAAGAAGGGGGCCAAGGCATGAGCATCACGGTGATGGGCGCTGGCGCCTTTGGCACGGCGGTCGCTGTTTCTCTCGCTTCCAAGGGCCCTGTAACCGTGTGGGCGAGGTCGTCACAGCAGATTTCCAAGATCAAGGAAACTCGCCGGAACGAAGACCGGCTGCCCGGCGTCGTCCTGCCGGACGCGCTGACGGCCACGGCAGAGATGGATGACGCTGCGCGATCACGGATCATCCTCTTGGCCGTCCCGATGCAGACTCTGCGTCATGTCTTGCAAACCTACTCCGCCGCGCTTCACGACAAGATCCTTGTCGCCTGCTGCAAAGGTATTGAGCTTGAAACCGGGCTAGGTCCTGTTGCGGTGATGCAGCAAACCGTTCCAGATGCGCAGCACGCACTTTTGACCGGGCCGAGCTTTGCGCATGACATTGCACGCGGATTGCCAACCGCGCTCACGCTTGCCTGTTCCGATGCCGACTGTGGCGAGGAGTTGCAGCGCGAACTGACTACCGCCAATCTCAGGCTATACCGCAGCACCGACACGGTAGGCGCGGAACTTGGCGGTGCATTAAAGAATGTCGTGGCCATTGCCTGCGGCACGGCCATGGGGGCCAAGATGGGTGAAAGCGCCCGCGCCGCCTTGATGACGCGCGGCTATGCCGAAATGCAACGTGTGGCCGTCGCGCGCGGGGCAGAGCCGGAAACCATGGCGGGGCTCAGTGGCTTCGGCGACTTGGCACTGACCTGTACTTCGGAACAATCACGCAACTACCGGCTCGGGCTCAGCCTTGGTCGCGGTGAAGAGTTCGACCCGGCCGTCACCGTCGAAGGAGTGGCCACCGCCCGTGCTGTGCAGGCCCTCGCAACGGAATTGCGGCTGGATATGCCCATTACCACATGCGTAACGGCGCTTGTCGATCGACGCTTGACGCCGCAAGAGGCAATGACGCACCTTCTGGCCCGACCCCTCAAGGAGGAATGACATGTTGATCGCCCTCATCGCTCGCGACAAGCCGGATGCGCTGCAGACCCGTCTGGCCAATCGCGATGCGCATCTCGCTTACATCCGGGAAACCGATAAGGTGGCGCAGGCCGGCCCCCTTCTCGACGGGGACGCGATGATCGGGTCCCTGATCATTCTCGATGTGGCGGATCTTGCCGAAGCCGAAACCTGGGCAGGAGACGATCCTTATGCCAAGGCAGGATTGTTCCAATCGGTCGAACTGATCCCGTGGAAAAAGGTCATCGGCTGATGGCGTATTGGCTGTTCAAGTCGGAACCATCGGTCTGGGGATGGCCCGACCAAGTCGCCAAGGGAGATGCCGGTGAGGAATGGGACGGTGTCCGAAACTACCAGGCCCGCAACTTCATGCGTGACATGAAACTTGGCGATCGAGGGTTCTTTTATCATTCCCAGAAGGAAAAGGCCGTGGTCGGAATCGTCGAGGTGTGTGCCGAGGCCCATCAGGACAGCACGACCAAAGATGACCGCTGGGACTGTGTCGATATCAAAGCCGTGAGACCCCTCACGACGCCTGTCACCCTAGACGACATCAAGGCGGATGAAGCTCTGTCCAACATGGTTCTAGTCAAGAACTCGAGGCTTTCAGTACAGCCCGTCACTGACGCTGAATGGATGAGGATCTGCGCCATGGGCGATACCGATCCGAATTGAACATGTACGAAAAACGGGGAAGGCGCCGAACAGTCGATGCCTTCCCCCACCCCGCGTGCTCCCTACTCACCACACGCGTTATGCAAAAAGTCTCGACCGTCCTGGTCTCTGGATCCTTGATAACCGAAACGGATGCTCGCGGCAAAGGCAAAGCCGGTAAAATAGGTTTCAAATCCGCGACGCCCGCCCATGAACGGGCGCCTTGTGCATTACCCGTATACGGATTCTTTTCCGAAATGCTTGGTCAGCAGGTAATACATCACCGCGCGATATTTGTTGCGCTCGGATTTGCCATAGGTCTCGACCGCTTTTTCGATCGCTTCCATGAGTTCGGGGCCATCCGGTAGGCCAAGCTTCTTGATAAGAAAGTTGTTTTTTACCGTTTCCAACTCTCCGGGCTGGCTTGCAGCCACGGTAGAAGAGTCATCATTGTAAATCGAGGGACCACATCCGATCGTCACCTTCCGCAACAGGTCCATATCCGGCTCCATCCCGCATTTGCTACGGATGTCATCGGCATATCTTCCGATCAGTTCGTCGCGCTTGCTCATGCTTCCGTCCTTCTGCAACCAAAGTGGTTTCTGTTGAGTATCCGTCGGTGAACGGCGTCAGCTTATCGCCACTTCACCATCCATCAACGAAAATCGTTCTTCTGGGCTGTATGGTATGTCTCCAAACGAAAAACGGACGCCCCGCGGGACGCCCGTTTGCGCAAAACTGACCGTGATTTAGTCGGTCGCTTCTTCCGGATCTGCCTTCGGACCCGTGGCAACACCAGCGTCGGTGCTGTTGTTCAGGTACTGCGTCTCACCATCCTTGGTGTCGGCGATGCTTGCCGCGGTGCGAGAGTCGGCGATGCCTTCGTCGGCGGGGGAAACGACAACACCGGCTTCGTCTTCGGAGGTTACGTTGTCCGAACCGTCGATGACGCCGCTGTCGCTGGCGGTGCGCGAAAACTCGGCGCGGCCTTCAGCGTCGACATCTGCGGTATTCTCGTCCTGCATCGCGAACGAAGCGGTCGAGGTAAGTGCAATTGCCGAAGCGGCGGTGATGGCGAAAATCTTCGAAGTCTTGAAGGTCATGATGTCAAACCTTTCCGTTTTCGTTTCAAGTTCGTGATGCCAATACAACGTGATGGCACCCAAACCGTTCCGAATTCGGTACAGAAATAAATGTGATCGAATTGGCGCATTTTTCGCGGAACCCGCCAGCAACTGCGGCGTTTCCAGCGGTTCCACCTATCACCGCGGATAAAGAAAGGTGAGAATCAAGCGCGCGCCCCAACCTTCGGGTCCGTTGGTGGTGCTGTCCGCCCAGTAGCGCGCACCAACTCCGATGCTGACGGGTTGCCCGCCAAGTTGAGTGAGCTTGGCAACGGTAAAGTTAATCGGCAGGGCCGTGTCCTCGTTCACCCAGTCATATGTCGTTTCGGAATTCAGAGTGAAGGTCCAGGCATCCGGCGTGGTGTAGGATACGAAAGGTTGAAAAAAGGTCGAACTGATATCGGTGTTTCCACCACCGACATCCCACAGATGGTTGGCCAGCGCACCGTAAGTCCACGACCCCGATTGCTTGAGGGCAACGGCTGTGACGCCCGCCGCAAACTGATCCGCACCCAGGTTGTTGCCACCTGTAGGCAAAAGGAACACGGGCCCTGCCCCCCAGATCAATCCGCCTGCGCCGGGTTCTTTGGGAGAAAAGAAAAAGCTCTGCACGATATCACCGACGCCATCTTCGCTCGACCCGGGGATGACGTCAGATTGGCTGATGAGTGGCACGATCGTCCGGCTGATGAGATTCCAGTTATCATTCAATTCGATCGGAACGACAGGCTGGACGTTCAAAGTGAAACGACTGCCCTGATCGTTTGCCCCGATGCCGCGATCATAGTTCAGTTGAAACAGGACCGAGATCAGCGAGGCGATCGGGTTCGACAATTGTTGCGCAAGATCTGCCGCGCTGTCCTCGCCCCGGCCCTGTCGGCCGCAAACAATGCGAGCGAGGCCAGAACCCCCAAAGCCCTGATAGACATTTTCCGACTCCTTGCGCCCAGATTGGGGTCAAGCCTAACACAGGTCGAAAAAAGGCCGCGACACAGATGCGTCGCGGCCGATTATCGGACAGATATCGTCGAACTCAATAGCGGTAGTGTTCCGGCTTGAACGGTCCTTCGGTCTTCACCCCGATATAGTCTGCCTGATCGACCGACAGCTCTGTAAGCTTGACGCCGATCCGCTCGAGGTGCAGGCGGGCAACCTTTTCGTCGAGATGCTTGGGCAGGATGTAGACCTTGTTCCCGTACTCATCACCTTTGGTGAACAACTCGATCTGTGCCAGAACTTGGTTGGTGAACGAGGCTGACATCACGAACGACGGGTGGCCCGTTGCATTGCCGAGGTTCAGCAGACGCCCTTCGGACAGCAGGATGATGCGGTTGCCCGAGGGCATTTCGATCATGTCCACCTGATCCTTGATATTGGTCCACTTGTGGTTCTTCAGACTGGCAACCTGGATCTCATTGTCGAAATGGCCGATGTTTCCAACAATCGCCATGTCCTTCATCTCGCGCATGTGCTCGATACGGATCACATCCTTATTGCCGGTGGTGGTCACGAAGATGTCAGCCGAGGACACGACATCTTCCAGTACGACAACCTCGAACCCGTCCATCGCAGCCTGCAGCGCACAGATCGGGTCGACCTCTGTCACCTTGACGCGTGCGCCGGCGCCGGCAAGCGAAGCGGCCGACCCCTTGCCCACATCGCCATAGCCGCAGACAACGGCGACCTTGCCGGCCATCATCGTGTCGGTGGCGCGTCGGATACCGTCCACGAGCGATTCCTTGCAGCCATACTTGTTGTCGAATTTCGACTTGGTCACGCTGTCATTCACGTTGATCGCCGGGAACGGCAGGTGGCCCTTTTCCATCATCTTGTAGAGACGGTTCACACCCGTGGTGGTTTCCTCGGAAACACCCTGGATCATATGACGCTGCTTGACGAACCAGCCCGGAGTTTCCGCGATGCGCTTCTTGATCTGGGCAAAGAGGAATTCCTCTTCCTCACTAGTGGGGACGGCGATCAGGTCTTCCTCACCTTCTTCGACGCGGGCCCCCATCAGGATATAGAGCGTTGCATCGCCACCATCGTCGAGGATCATGTTCGCGCCGCCATCGGCAAACTGGAAAATCTTGTCGGTGCAGGACCAGTACTCTTCCAGCGACATGCCCTTCCAGGCAAAGACCGGCGTTCCGGACTCGGCGATTGCCGCCGCGGCGTGGTCTTGAGTCGAGAAGATGTTGCACGACGCCCAACGGACATCGGCCCCCAGCGCCACCAGCGTTTCGATCAGAACAGCGGTCTGGATCGTCATATGCAGCGAACCGGCAATGCGTGCTCCCTTGAGCGGCTTGGAGTCACCGTACTCGGCCCGCAGCGCCATCAGTCCCGGCATCTCGGTCTCGGCGATGTCGAGTTCCTTGCGGCCAAACGAGGCCAGCGAAATGTCTTTGACGATATAGTCCTTGGCCATTGGCCCTCTCCGCATGAATGTGTCCACGTGCAGGTAGCACCGCTTGCGGCTTCGGGCAACCTGCTGGCCCTTGGGCATATGATCTGCGGCGCAACGATTTACAGCCGAACCATCACGCGCTACCCCCATGCTGACGCAGCACGAAGAGAAATGCGATGGCGAAACAACCAAGGGCGTGGCAGCGAATGCTGTCGGGGCGTCGGCTCGATTTGCTGGACCCGACCCCGGTGGATATCGAGATCGAGGACATCGCGCATGGCCTCGCCTTCGTTGCGCGCTGGAACGGCCAGACACGGGGAGATTTCGCCTACTCGGTTGCCGAGCATTCGCTGCTGGTCGAGGCCCTGTTTCGTCGGCTCGAACCTACCGCACCGGCCAAGTGGTGCCTCGCCGCCCTGCTGCATGACGCTCCGGAATATGTGATCGGCGACATGATCTCTCCCGTGAAATCCGCCGTGGGATCGGGATATGAAAAGCTCGACGACAGGCTTAGCGCGGCAATTCACATCCGGTTCGGTCTGCCCGCGACCGTCCCTGCTGCCGTCAAGAAAAGGATCAAGAAGGCAGACCGTATCAGCGCATGGATGGAGGCGACACGTATCGCCGGATTTTCTGAATCTGAGGCAACGAAATTCTTTGGCAGACCGGACACGACCCTGATCGAAGGCCTCGATATCCGGCTGAGACCGCCCGTCGAGGTGCGCTCGGATTTTTCCAACCGGCATGCAGAGCTTTTGGCCAATCTGGTCTAGGCTCGGGGATACCTGTCAGTCTTCCTGCATCGTTTCGCGCTCGGCCCGGCGGGCGCGACGCTCCTCCCGCATACGGCGTTTTCGCTGGCGCTCATGTTCGGGCGATTCCATGAAGCTGTTTTCAAGGTCCAGCCCCTTGGCCTTGAACAACCTCTCACGCTCTTCATCCGAAATGATGGGCCAGTCGGCTCCCTCGCGGATGAAGCCGGTACCTGACAGTGCCTCGGCAATCGCCGGGTGATGCAACTCGCCAAAGGACAGGCGGTTCGACTTCCCATGATCGCGCCGCCACCATTCGGTGTTAAGCGCGTCGATGATCAGCGGGTCGGACCCGCAGAATGCCGCCACGTTCGTGGCCAGCAGATTATTGGCCCCGGAACTGCGGCGCAGGATCATCGCGACCTGCTGTTCCGCACGACCCACCATCGCGAACAGGTGTAAAGCCGAACCATCCGCTGCAACGACCTGACGCGCGGCCTTGTATCGCGCGATCTGCGTGGCAAGCGTGTATTTCTCGGGGTGGAAGATCTCGTATCCCTCGGCCCTGAGATGATCCTCAAGCCTTTCTTCCCCCAGAAGCCCGCCCTTGCCCAGCCCCAGCGCGGAACGGGAAATATACAGCCTGCTTGCGCCGTCCGGCTCTATTCCTCTGCCAAAGCGGTTGCGAATTGCCGACCGAAAAGCGGGTGTGCCACGTGTGATGGCCCCCAATCCAAAGCCTTGACCCGGAACGATCAACTGCTCGACCCGAACCGGGTTCGTGGCGACCTCGATCGGCAGGCCCGCCTGCATAAGGTCGAGGTAGTCGCGCTGAAACCCGCGCACCGCATCACCGACACGCGGCCGTTTCGGGATGAAGAGAACTCCGTCGATATCCCCTTCGATCCGGTCCAGAGCCCAGAGCCGTGACGTGCTTTCCACCAGGAAGTGACCGAAATGCGCCCATAGCACGCCACCCCACAACCATCGGCCTTTCAGAACATCCGGCTCGGTTTCCGGCATCTCCGGCAGGATGGTCAGCGGGCGAAACTTGCGCCACAGCGCTCCGCGGGCGCAATGTCTACCATCCGGGTAGAGGATCCCAGCGGCCTGGGTAAAAGCACTGACCTTTGGCGGAACGACGATAGCACCAGAAACCTCTTCGCAGCTTTCCGACCAGCCCCCTTCGGGCATGGGCTGCGTCTCAGGGTTGTTCAGGTCGGGCGCTGCGTCCTCATTGGCCATGATGTCGAGCCATCAGCGGGGCGAGCGTTTGGCCAATATACGTTGCAGGGTCCGTCGATGCATGTTCAGCCGCCTCGCCGTCTCACTCACATTGCGGTCGCACAGTTCATAAACCCGTTGAATATGCTCCCACCGAACGCGATCCGCGCTCATCGGGTTTTCGGGCGGCGGGGGCAGTTCGTCTTCGGACACCAGCAGGGCATTCGTTATGTCCGTCGCGTCGGCGGGCTTTGACAGGTAGTCGGTCGCACCGATTTTGACGGCCGCCACGGCGGTTGCGATGGCACCATACCCTGTCAGCACAACAACGCGGCTATCGGGGCGTTTTTCGCGTAGCACCTCGACAACATCGAGCCCGTTGCCATCCTCGAGCCGGAGGTCCACGACGGCATATGCCGGCGGACGCGCGGTTGCGATGGCTCGCCCCGCGGCAACGGAAGAGGCCGTTTCGACCTCGAAACCGCGCTTCTCCATCGCCTTGGCAAGACGGCGCAGAAATGGTTCGTCATCATCGACCAGCAACAGCGATTTGTCGGGACCGATTTCCTGCGCGCTCTCTGCCATCATGCCTCTTTCGCCAAGCGTCCTGAATTGAACAGAGTATTAACTCGGGCTCGACAAAGGTCAAACCTCAGTTGGGTTTACATCGCATCGATGAAACAAGCGGTTTGCGTCGCGATTTTTTCGGCACTGTCGTCGCGTTTGAAGAACTCGACAAAACCATGGCCCGGAAGCACAAGATACGTGAAGGTCGAATGATCCACGAGGTAGTACTCGTCGCTCTTGTCCTGAGCCTTGTAATAGGTCTTGTAGGCGCGGCTTGCCTGCTTCACCTGCTCGGGCGACCCGGTAAGGCCGATCATGCGTTCGTGCAGGTTGGCCGCGAAATCGCCGACAACTTCGGGCGTGTCCCGGTCAGGATCGATGGAAATGAAGACAGGGGTGACCATGTGGCCCTGCTCTTCGAGCATGTCCACCGCCTCGGCATTGCGGGCAGTGTCGAGCGGGCAGACATCGGGACAAAACGTGTAGCCGAAATAGATCAGCGAGGGCTGCGTGATCACGTCTGCATCGGTGACGGTTTCCCCTTGCGCGTTCACAAGCTCGAAGGGGCCGCCGATACTGCCCGGCCCGCCGGCGATCTGACTCGCGCGGCACTGTGCAAACTGGTCGTCGTCGTTACGGCCGAGCGTCATCACGTAAATCGTACCCAACCCGAGGGCGAGCACGAAAACGGCGAGAATGGCGTAGATGCGGGTCATGGCTCGGCCTCATGCTGACAAGCAGACGTTGATCGTTTCGCGGGTGACACCTATCAATTTGGCGAGCCGTTGCAACAGGACATAATGGACCATGGCCCAATCCGACATGAGCCTTCTTCGCGGACAGGAACGAAGCAGCTGGATCCGCCTGCGTACACTCATCGTTCTGCGCTGGGTGGCCATCGGCGGCCAGATCGCGGCCATCACCGTGGCGCAGAAGATGTACCAGATCCAGCTGGACCTCATGCTGTGTTACCTGACGATCGGTATCTCGATCCTGGGCAACCTTACCGCTACCTTCCTTTTTCCCGAGAACAAACGCCTCAGCGAGTTCGAAAACTTCCTGATGATCATGTTCGACCTGCTTCAGCTGGCCATCCTGCTTTATCTGACCGGTGGATTGCATAATCCCTTCGCGCTGCTGCTTCTGGGGCCCGTCACCATTTCGGCAAACGTGATGGGGTTGCGGTCGACCGTACTGATTGGGGGAACGGCGATTATCCTTGTGACGCTGCTGGCGGAATTTCATGTGCCTCTGCGCAGCGAGCAGGGTTTCGTCCTGCGTGTCCCGGACATTTTCGTTTTCGGAAACTGGGTGGCCCTCATTATCGCCATCGGTTTTCTCGGGGCCTACTCGCACCGCATCAGTTCCGAAGTTCAATCCATGTCCGAGGCGCTTTCGGCGACCCACATGGCGCTGGCACGTGAACAGAAACTCACCGATCTGGGTGGCGTCGTCGCCGCTGCCGCGCATGAGCTTGGTACGCCACTTGCCACGATCAAACTAGCGAGTTCGGAACTAATCGAAGAGCTCGATGAGCGCCCCGACCTGCAGGAGGATGCCGCCCTCATCCGCGAACAGGCCGACCGCTGCCGCGACATCCTTCGTGACATGGGCAGGGCCGGCAAGGACGACCTCCACCTGCGACAGGCGCCGCTGTCGACCGTTGTTCATGAAGCTGCCGAACCCCACATGGGACGCGGCAAGTCTATACATTTCGAAGAGGGGCCGGGCGATGGTGGCGATCTTCAACAACCCGCGATCCTGCGCAAACCCGAAGTGATCCATGGTTTGCGAAACCTGATCCAGAACGCAGTCGATTTCGCGCGCGCAAGTGTATGGGTCGAATCCCAATGGAACGATGACAGGATCGTGGTGCGGATCATGGATGACGGACGCGGTTATCCTCCACAAATGTTCGGTCGGATCGGTGATCCGTTCGTGCGTCGGCGCAAGGTTGACAGCGACCGTGCAGCCCGCCCCGAATACGAAGGCATGGGCCTTGGACTTTTCATCGCAAAAACACTTCTGGAACGCAGCGGAGCCGAATTGCGCTTTGCCAACGGAACCGACCCTTATCAGCAATTCACGCGGCGGCCCGAACGGCGGGGTGCCATTGTCGAGGTTACCTGGCCCAGGCGGCTTATCGATGCGCAGCAGGGCGAAAACGCCGTGCCGACCGGACTAAACCAGCCTTTCCGCATCTGATTAATGCCCCGTTAACCTTGCGCCCGCCAATGTATCCGCAATCAGGGCTTGAGGAGCGTGATGTCAGACTGGATCATCCCGGCCATCAGTGGCCTCGTCATGGCTGGGTTCACCTTCGCGGTCTTGTTACAAGGGCGCAGGCGCGCCTCGACTGGCTGGCGTTTCGAACATGATTCCCGCCAATCCGCATTTCTCTTCGATGAAGAGGGAGTGATCGACCGTTCGGGCAGGGCCTGGAAAGAGGTAAGCACCTGGCAGGATTTGCATGATCGCCTCTCGACCAGCTTTCCCGGGTTTCCCGCCCACGCCTCGCTGGTCGAAGACGCCGGGCAACTGTCCTTCAAACCGCGAGGTCAATGTGACTTCGGCGAAGTTCGTTGCGAATGGATCGATGGTATCTGCCGGGTCGAACTACGACACAAGGACCGCGATGAGGATGCAAATTCATCGCCTCAAACGACCGCGGACCTGTCCCTGCAACGCGCAATGGATCAGGCGCCTTACCCGGTCTGGCACATGGATACCGACGGGCGCGTCAGGTGGAGTAATCGCTCATACGAAACCTTGGCCCATCACATACGGGGCGATACGGTTTCTGCCGATACATCGCTCTTTCCGTTTCGTCAGGATCAGACTGTCGACGGCAAACGCTCACGGGTTTCCATAACCGCCCCGACAGGTGACAGAAAGCTTTGGTACGATCTGTCCTGCGTCGCTCAGGACGATGGCCACCTGTGTTATGCCATCGATGTGAACGCCGTGGTCGACGCGGAAGTCGCCCAGCGCAATTTCGTTCAGACACTTGCAAAAACCTTTGCCCAGCTTCCGATTGGCCTCGCGATCTTTGATCGGAACAGGCAGTTGGCATTGTTCAATCCCGCGCTGATCGACCTGACCGCGCTATCGGCCCAGTTTCTCAGCGGTCGACCTAGCCTCTCCAGCTTCTTCGACAGGCTTCGGAACCAGAACATGATGCCGGAACCCAAGAATTACGGAGGCTGGCGACAACAGATGAACGCTCTGGTCGAGGCGGCAGTCGACGGTCGTTACGAAGAGACCTGGACGCTGCCTTCGGGATCGGTCTACTCGGTCAATGGTCGACCTCACCCAGATGGGGCGATCGGGTTCCTGTTCCAGGATATCACCGCCGAGATCACGCTCACGCGCCGTTTTCGGTCGGAACTCGAGCTGGGGCAATTGGTGCTCGACATGCTCGACGACGCGGTGACCGTCTTTTCCAGCGATGGAACACTGACGATGTCCAACAAGGCTTACAGGGATCTTTGGGATGTCGACCCGGAGGGCAGTTTTGCGCAGGTATCCATCCTCGATTCCATGCGTGTCTGGCAGGAATGCTCGGACCCAACGCCAATCTGGGGCGATATCCGTGATTTCGTCACTTCGGGCGACATAAGAACCGAGTGGGCTGGTCGGTTCGAACTGAAAGACGGACGCCGCATGAACTGCATTGTAAGCCCGATCGTGAACAATGCGAGTTTGATCCGGTTCGTGGAAGTTCAACCTGCCCAACACGCGCACGCTTTGGAAGGGAAAGAAGCGAACGAACCCGCCTGATCCAGCTTGCAGCCGGGAAGGGCCGACGGCATTGTGGCGCCATGACGGCAAGCGACATGTCCCTGACCTTTGAAACCCCCGAAGAGACTGCGGCATTCGCCCGCCGTCTCGGTGCCTTGCTTCATGCCGGTCATGTGCTTTTGCTCGAGGGTGAAATCGGGGCGGGAAAGACGCATTTCGCCCGCGCACTGATACAATCACGTCTCGACACGCCCGAGGACGTTCCATCGCCTACTTTTACACTGGTTCAAACATACGAAACCTCGGAAGGTGAGATTTGGCATTGCGATCTCTATCGCCTCACCGCCCCCGAAGAGATCGAGGAACTGGGCCTGATCGACGCTTTCGAGTCCGCTATTTGCGTTATCGAATGGCCCGATCGCCTGGGCCCGCTTGCACCGGCTTCAGCCCTGACGATGCGTTTTCGTACAGATGAAAGCGACGTCGCCACGCGACATGTCGATTTTCATTGGTCCACCCCGGGCTGGACGGGTTTGCTGGAGGATGCCGCATGACCAATCGCAAGGTCCTGTGCGAGGCGATCATTTCGCAAGCCGGATGGGACAAGGCCGAACGCGAACCACTGGCTGGAGACGCCTCGCGCCGACGGTACGAACGCCTGACTGATCCGCAGAGCGGTAAGACGGCAGTATTGATGGACGCGGCACCCGAAGTCGGCGAAAATGTTGAGCGTTTCGTCGACATCGCCGAGATCCTGCAAGGTATTGGCCTGAGCGCGCCGGAGATCTTTGCGCAGGACACGCAACACGGCTTTCTCCTTCTCGAGGATCTCGGAGACGACCTGTTCGCGCGCCTGCTGGAACGACAGCCCGAGTTGGAGCGCGAACTCTACTCTGCCGCAACCGATGTGCTGGTCGCCCTGCGCGAAGCCGAAGCACCGTGGCTTGACAGTTTCGGACCGACGCGCATGGCCGAAGCCTGCGGGCTTGCCTTCACCGCGTATACCGACGTGCTACGCGACCCCGACCCGGACATGGCAGAAAGGTTCGAGGCCCGGTTCGAAGATATCCTGCACCGCACGACGCAAGGTCCCAGAGTGCTTATGCTTCGGGATTATCACGCCGAGAACCTGGTCTGGCTGCCGGAGCGCGAAGGCAACGCGCGCGTGGGCCTGCTGGATTTCCAGGACGCGATGCTTGCACATCCGGCGTATGACCTCGTCTCGCTGCTTCAGGATATCCGGCGCAAGGTACCCGCGGGCATCGAGATGCGAATGATCGACCGTTACATCAGGGCGACAAGCTCCGACGACCATGCCTTTCGAACCGCCTATGCCGTCCTTGGGGTGCAAAGAAACCTGCGCATCCTCGGGGTTTTTTCGCGGCTGGGGTCCGAATACGGCAAACCCAGATATCTCTCGATGCTGCCTGCGGTCTGGGATCACGTGATGCGAGGCCTCGATCACCCGGCACTTGTTCCAGTGGCGGACATCCTGCGCGAGGCTTTGCCGAAACCGACGCCAGAGGTTCTGGATCAGCTGCGAGACGCCAGATGACCGCAACCGTCCCTGTCATGATCTTTGCGGCCGGTTTCGGAACGCGGATGCACCCTTTGACCGCCGATCGGCCCAAACCTCTTGTCGAGGTCGCGGGTCGCCCGCTTATCGATCACGCTCTGGACCTGACGGCAGAGATTTCGCCGCCGCGCATCGTATCGAACCTGCACTACATGGCAGACATGCTGGATCGTCATCTTTCACCGCGCGGCGTTCATTTATCGCGGGAGGATGACTTGATCCTCGACACCGGTGGAGGATTGAAGGCAGCGCTGCCACTTCTCGGCGCGGATACGGTCATCACCCTGAATCCCGATGCAATCTGGCTCGGTCCCAACCCGCTGGCACAGCTTCTGGCCGAATGGAACCCCGACCGGATGGATGCGCTACTGATGTGTGTGCGGCCTGAACATGCGATCAATCACACCGGAAAGGGCGATTTCACGCGCGATGCACAAGGCCGACTCCTGCGCGGGCCGGGGCTGATCTACGGTGGCGCGCAGATCATGAAAACGCAGCACTTGGCAAAGATCACCGATGAGGTTTTTTCCCTGAACGCGGTCTGGGACCTCATGCAGACCGAGGGGAAGCTTCACGCTTCGGAGTATCCTGGTCGCTGGTGTGATGTCGGAACCCCGCAGGGCGTGACCCTCGCCGAAGACATGCTGGCAAATGTTTGATCCACAAGACAGACCGCGCGTGTTCGCCCTGCCACCGGGCGCGGATTTCGGGAGAGACCTGGTCGAGGGTCTTCGATGCCGGTTGAAGGGGTTCGAACCCGACGCAATCGCACGTGTCGAATTGATCGTGAATACAACGCGCATGCGTCGCCGCATCCGTACACTGTTCGATCAGGGACCACCGGGCTTTCTGCCGCGCATTCGCCTTCTGACCGAGGTCGGCGACCCGCGCGACATGGCTGGCCTGCCACCGGCAATTCCACCACTGCGGCGCAGGCTGCAACTGGCGCAGTTGATCGGCAAGCTCCTTGACACACAACCCGACCTGGCCGCGCGCTCTTCAACATATGACCTCGCCGACAGCCTTGCATTGCTGATCGAAGAGATGGCCGGAGAAGGGGTATCCTACGACGCGATTTCCACCCTCGACGTTAGTGACCTGTCCGGCCACTGGGAGCGCGCGCAACGCTTCATCGGTATCGCCGAACAATACCTTGCGACGGATGGCGGGGCGCTCGATGCGCAAGCGCGCCAACGTCTTGTCGTCGAGAGACTGATCGCGCGCTGGTCGGATTCACCGCCTGCGCATCCGGTGATACTGGCGGGATCGACCGGATCACGCGGTACCACGATGATGCTGATGGAGGCCGTGGCCCGCCTCCCGCAGGGGGCGGTCATCCTTCCCGGCTTTGATTTCGACCTTCCGGCCCAGGTCTGGTCAGGAATGGACGACGCGTTACTCTGCGAAGATCACCCGCAATTCCGGTTTCGCAAGCTGATGCGCGCACTGGATCTGTCGCCCGAAGGCGTGGGACGCTGGACTGACAATGCCGCACCAGCCGCTGACCGAAACCGCGTGGTTTCACTATCCCTGCGGCCCGCGCCCGTGACCGATGCCTGGATGGAAGAGGGGCCGCACCTGCATGACATTCAAGCCGCGATGGAGCAGGTCACATTGGTCGAGGCACGCTCTCCACGCGAGGAGGCGCTTTCCATCGCTCTAAGGCTTCGGAAAGCGGCCGAAGAGGGCCAGACGGCCGCGCTCATCACGCCGGACAGGATGCTCACCCGGCAGGTAGCGGCCGCGCTGGACCGGTGGCGCATCTTGCCCGATGACAGTGCCGGTTTGCCGCTTCACCTGTCGCCGCCGGGACGGTTCCTGCGCCACGTGGCCGAGCTCTTTGCCAATCGGCTGGATGGCCAGGCGCTGCTGACCCTTTTGAAACACCCCTTGACCCATTCCGGATCAGACCGCGGCGATCACCTCCGCCATACACGCGACCTTGAACTGGACTTGCGTCGAAACGGCCCGCCCTTCCCGGAACCGGATAGCCTCTCGCTCGCAGCCGAACGCAAATCACTGCCACAGCCGTGGCTGGACTGGCTGACCTCAACCTTTTGCGACCAAACTGCCGATGCTGACCGCCCCCTGGGCGACTGGGTCCTGCAACTCAGGACTTTGGCAGAACTGATCGCACAAGGGTCCGAAGGACAAGGCTCCGGGGCGCTGTGGGACAAGAAAGCGGGGCAATCCGCCTTGAAAGTGGTCGAAGCGCTTGCCCATGAGGCCGATCACGGCGGGGACATGTCCGCCCGCGATTTCTGCTCTCTGCTCGGCGCGCTGCTTTCAGGTGAAGAGGTCCGGGACCGCGACGCGCCGCATCCCGGCATCATGATCTGGGGTACGCTCGAAGCGCGGGTCATGGGGGCCGACCTGCTGATCCTCGGCGGACTGAACGAGGGCAGCTGGCCCGAGGCACCCTCGCCTGATCCGTGGTTGAACCGCCAGATGCGAGACCGCGCCGGCCTGTTGCTACCGGAACGTCGCATCGGATTGTCTGCGCATGACTATCAGCAGGCCATCGGCGCGCGTGAAGTCTGGCTGACCCGGGCCGAGCGCTCCGAGGATGCAGAAACAGTTGCCTCGCGCTGGCTGAACCGGCTGACGAACCTGCTGCAAGGTCTTCCCGAACAGGGTGGAACCGCCGCTCTTGCCGACATGCGGGCGCGCGGTCGGGTCTGGACGGGATGGGCCGCCGCTCTGGAAGAAGCGACGCGGACCGATCCCGCGCATCGTCCCTCACCACGCCCGCCAATCACTGCCCGACCCAAACGCCTCTCAGTGACCGAAATCAAGCGTTTGATCCGGGACCCTTACGCCATCTACGCCAAGCATGTCCTGCGCCTGCGGCCGCTTGACCCGCTCGTTCAGGCACCTGATGCGCTCTTGCGGGGGATCGTTGTGCACGAGATCCTCGAAACCTTCATCCGTGACAGCGTGAATGACCCTGCGTTGCTGGCGCGCGAAGGTTTCCTTGACCGCGCTGCGGCATTGCTGGAGAGGCATGTCGCATGGCCCGGTGCGCGCAAGCTATGGCTGGCGCGGCTTGGACGGATTGCCGATGATTTTCTTGCCGCGGAAAATGGACGGCGGATGGATGGTGTACCCGTCGCGTTCGAGGCCAAGTTGAAACAAACGCTCGCCCCTCTGGACTTCACGCTTGTCGGGCGCGCCGACCGGCTCGACCGGACCACGCGGGGATCGTTGCGGATCTACGATTACAAGACCGGCACTCCGCCGAGCGTCAAGGAACAGCATCACTTCGACAAGCAGTTGCTGATCGAGGCCGCGATGGCCGAAGAGGGCGGCTTTGCCGATCTGGGCCCCGCGCCCGTGGCCGAGGCCGTGTTCATCGGCATGGGCGGAACCTACAAGGAGGTCGCAGCCCCGCTTGCCGATGATCCGCCCGACAAGGTGCTGGCAGACCTGCGCAAGCTCATTTCGGCCTATTTAGACCCGGATCAGGGGTACACCGCGCGCCGGATGCTGCAACGTGACAGCCTGATCGGAGACTACGATCAATTGGCCCGCTATGGCGAGTGGGACCGCACCGCGACGCCAGTACCGGAGGAGTTGGAATGATAACGCGCGACGCCGCTTCCGAGGCGCAGTTCCGCGCGGCCCGGCCTGATGCATCGACATGGCTGGCCGCCAACGCGGGGTCGGGCAAGACCAAGGTGCTGACCGACCGTGTCGCCCGTTTGTTGCTGAAAGGGGTCGAGCCGCAGCACATCCTGTGCCTGACCTACACCAAGGCCGCTGCAAGCGAGATGCAGAACCGTCTGTTCAAGCGCCTTGGCGAATGGGCGATGAAACGGGATAGCGACCTTCGCGAGCAACTTGCGGACCTGGGTGTCGCCGACATGGATGCGAGTCGCCTTTCCCATGCGCGTACGCTCTTTGCCCGTGCCATCGAAACGCCGGGCGGGCTGAAGATCCAGACGATCCACTCCTTCTGCGCGGCGCTTCTCAGACGCTTCCCGCTCGAAGCAGGTGTCAGCCCGCAATTCGCCGAGATGGAAGACCGCGCGGCGACCCTCTTGCGCGAAGAAATCCTCGAGGACATGGCAGACGGCCCAAAAGGCGACTTGGTGGACGGGATCGCGCGCTTTGTGACCGATCAGGGCTTTGACGGGCTCTGCGGGGCCCTGACCGCCAAGCGGGACGCGTTTGCCCAGCCATGTAACTGGGAAGAAATGCTCCGGCTTTTCGATCTTCCGGGTGGATATGATGAAGACCGGCTTCTCGCCGATGTCTACGAGGGGACCGAACCGGACTTGATCTCGGCTATCCTGCCCGCGCTGCGCGAAAGCGGCGGCAACAATGCCAAGGCCGCCGAAAAACTGTCGGTCGTCACCGGCTGCACGCTTGCCGCGTTACCGGTTCTGGAGGGCGCCTTGTTGACAGGGGCAAAGGCCAAGGAGCCGTTTTCCGCCAAGATCGGCAGTTTCCCCACGAAAGCCCTGCGTGAAGGGGCCCTTGCCGGTTTCATGCCAGAGCTTGAGGCACTGATGCAACGGGTCGAGGCTGCCCGCCCTCTCCGGCTCGCTTTGCAGGCAGCACGCAAATCGCTGGCGCTGCACCGCTTCGCCGCTGCGTTCCTGCCGGAATACGAGCGGCGCAAACAGATGCGCGGATGGCTCGACTTCGACGACCTGATCCTGCGCGCGCGCAACCTGTTGAACGACCCGGCCGTCGCCGCCTGGGTGCTCTATCGCCTGGATGGGGGTATCGACCACATTCTCGTTGACGAGGCTCAGGACACCAGTCCCGAACAATGGGATGTGATCGAAAAGCTGGCGCAGGAATTCACCTCGGGCGAGGGCGCACGCACCGAGGTCGAGCGTACGATCTTCGTTGTCGGGGACAAGAAACAGTCGATCTACTCCTTCCAGGGTGCCGATCCCGAAGCATTCGATCGGATGCAGGGCGAGTTTGGCAATCGCCTGCGCGAAAGCGGGTCTGCGCTTGAGGATCTGACACTGGAATACTCCTTCCGGTCGTCGCAGGCGATCTTGCGTCTGGTCGACCTGGTCTTTGACGGCATGACCGAAGCCGGGTTTCGAAAGGAAGCGCAGCACCACGCCTTCAAGGCAGACCTGCCGGGGCGTGTCGACCTGTGGCCGCCCGTTGAAAAGACCGAAGACAACGACGAGGACGACTGGACCGAGCCGTTGGACCGGCCCGGTGCGCATCACCACACCGTGATTCTGGCCGAGCGCATCGCAAAGCGCATCAAGTCGATGATCGACGCGGGCGAGACGATACCCGACGATGGCGAAACCCGCGGAACGTACATCCGCCGAGCCGTGCGGCCCGGCGACTTCCTGATCCTCGTGCAACGCCGCTCGGATCTGTTCGAAGAGATCATTCGCGCTTGCAAGGCTGCTGGCCTTCCCATTGCCGGAGCCGACCGGTTGAAGGTTGGCGCGGAACTTGCCGTTCGCGACCTTGCCGCGCTGTTGAGCTTTCTCGCGACACCCGAAGATGACCTGTCGCTGGCCACCGTACTGAAATCGCCGCTCTTTGGCTGGGGGGAACAAGCCTTGTTCGACCTCGCCCATCGCAGGACACCCGGCGAGTACCTGTGGACAGCGCTGCGGCATCGCGGAAAAGAGTTTCCCGAAACTCTCGCCATGCTGAACGACATGCGCGGCCAGACCGATTTCCTGCGGCCATACGATCTGATCGAGCGTGTGCTGACCCGGCATGACGGTCGACGCAAGCTCCTTGGGAGGCTCGGCCCCGAAGCCGAAGACGGGATCAATGCGCTGCTCAGTCAGGCGCTTGGATACGAACGGACCGATATTCCCAGCCTGACCGGTTTCCTTGCCTGGATGCAGACGGACGATCTGGAGATCAAGCGCCAGATGAGCGGCGTTGGCGACATGATCCGCGTGATGACGGTTCATGGCTCCAAGGGGTTGGAATCGCCTATTGTGATCCTGCCCGACACAGCCAGCCGCAAGCCGCCGCGCGATGCCGAAGTCATGCTGGCCGAGGAAACACCGGTCTGGAAAGTGTCGCAAGACGACTCGCCCGCTGTGATCGCCGAAGCGCGGCAAGCCGCTCGGATGAAACAGGAAAACGAGCGGATGCGGCTTCTCTATGTGGCCCTGACACGCGCCGAGAAATGGCTGATCGTGGCCGCAGCCGGCGACCTCGGGAAAGAGGCCGAGGACAGTTGGTACGGCCTGATCCAGCAGGCGATGGGTCCCGCCGGGGCGGTCGAGATTCCTCAAGAGGATGGTTTGCGCCGCTTGGAGCATGGCGACTGGTACGGGTTGCCGCTGTCCAAGACCATGATACCCGCCGTCGAGCGCCGGGAACTACCGGACTTCACCGGACACAACGCGGCGCCCCCCGAGGACGAGGAAAAGGCACTTTCGCCCTCGGATCTGGGCGGCGCCAAAGCCCTGCCCGGCGACCCCGGACGCGACGAAGAAACCGCCAAAACCCTCGGAACGGCCCTTCACCTGTTGCTCGAAACGTTGCCGGCAATTGCCGAAGAGGACTGGATTGCCTTGGGTCAGAGCCTGTTTCCGGATTGGCCCACCGAAACGCGCGATGCGCTTTTGGCCGAGGCTGCGGCCGTGTTGAAATCGCCCGAGACCGGTTACCTCTTCCGTTCGGACGCGCTGGCCGAGGTTGCGGTGACCGGCGAGGTCATCGGCAAAAGCGTTCATGGCGTGATCGACCTTTTGCTACTTGAACCGGGGCGGGTATTGATCGTGGATTTCAAGTCGAACGCGCTGGTACCATCCACGCCCGACGGGGTGCCGGAGGGTCTATTGAGGCAGCTGGGGGCATATGCCAGCCTCGTCTCGGCGATCTATCCGCAGCGGGAGGTCGAAACCGCGATCCTGTGGACTCGGACGGCGACGCTGATGCGCCTACCGCACGAAGCCGTGACCCGCGCGCTGCAACGCGCCCGGGCGGCTTGACCTTCGCTGCGCGCGTTTCTACGTTCCGTTGCCAAGCATCCGTCATTCAGGAGACAGTTCATGTCCACCGTAGCCGTAACCGACGACACCTTTGACGCCGAAGTCAAGAACTCGGATATCCCCGTTGTGGTGGATTTCTGGGCCGAATGGTGTGGCCCCTGCAAGCAGATCGGCCCCGCGCTGGAAGAGCTTGCCACGGAGTATGAAGGCAAGATCAAGATTGCCAAGGTCGATGTCGACAACAACCCCAATGCCGCTGCTGCCATGGGCGTGCGTGGCATTCCGGCGCTGTTCATCTTCAAGGACGGCCAGGTCGTTTCGAACCGTGCCGGCGCCGCGCCAAAGGCTGCTCTGAAAGGCTGGATCGACGAATCGATTTGACCTTTGAGGCCAAGGAAAGCGGAAAGGGCGTCCCGAAAGGGAACGCATTCCGTAGGCTGGGAGCCTTGTCAACACGGACCTGTCGCGTGAAGCGCGGCAGGTCTTTGCTATTTCTCGATAAATCGCGGCAGCCACGCCAGGGAAATCTGCAGGAAATCCGAAACTTTTTCTCGGGGATTTAGACCCTGACCGCTTGAACGAAAAAATTGCTGGCATCCCAGACGTTTCTTCTTCTGGTTCTAGAAAAATAGCCAATATCCTTTGATCACAAGCTTGTCCTTCGCACGAGGCGGAGATCCAGGACGACTGTCCGTATCGACCTCAAGCCATGTGGATTTTCTGGTTCTTGGTCGTAAAACGACTAAAGCGAACCGCGGATGTCCGAGGTTCTGATGACCAGCTTGGCAACCTTCAACTTCAAGCTCTCGCAGCTCTGTCCGGGCGCTGGACAGCATCGCATCAAAACATGCGGGAACCCCGGCTGTTCGAACCTCGGACAGCCGTTGACCAATCGTGGCACACGCAGGTCCACATGGCAGAAAACGAGACCGGACCTGACGCCAGAGCAGATGAAGCTCGTTGAAATGCGTGGGCCGGGTGCCTGCAAGCTCGCCGGCGCTGACAGGAAGCACCGTCGGGTCTCTCGGGTGTTTGGATACGAAGATGATCCGCATGTCTGGTCCGACCAACGCACAGTCCGATGCCTTGGGCGAACCCACGACGGGCGCACGTGCGACTCCGGTTTCTCCATCCTGTCTCCGGATCACCTGGATGAGGAGATCGACAGGCTCAGGAACTACAACGGCGTTCTCGACGGGCCATCGTGCGGAGCCTGTGGAAAGCGCTTCCTGGATGATCCTGACGAATTCGCCCTCGACGGTGTCCATGAGCGTTCGAAAGACAGCAACCGATAGAATGCTTCCGAGGTGAACTGAGTGCCTTCGATCCCGTTTGCTTCGGCCCAGTTCAGACCGAGGCCCGCAGCGTCCGTGTTTCGCCCATACCAGGCGATGCCGGTCGAAACGGAACGTTCATAAAGAGCAGCCTTGCCTTGAGAGACGCCTGCTCGGAAAAAGGGCAGCCATTCGTTATTGATGAACCACGCTGCCGAAAACGCTGCTCCGGGATCCTCTGGCCGGCTACTGTCATCGGCTTCGTCAGCATGCCAGATCGTCAAGTGTATGTTGTCCAGGTAGATCCGGTCGAGGCCGCTGGTGTATCCGATCTCGACGCTCTTGAAGAGGTCGCCATCGCTGAAGACATCGGCGTTTGGGCTGGCCGGGTCGGCATTCGCGTCGGCGATGCTGCCCACGGCATAGAAGTTCGTGCCAAGTGCCAAACCCGCGGCGATCCCAAGCCCCGGGTTCGGCGTGTTTATCGTCGGATTTGTGTTAAAGGCCAGGTTCTGGAATGCCGTGTAGGGACTGACCGCGCCGTAGAGGTCGACAAAATCGGTCACGTCGATCTGACCGATCTGAAAGGTCCAGCGCCCCTCAGGGTCTCGCTGTGTCCAGAACAAGTTGGTCAGGATGGTGTCGCTGTCGTTGAAAGCCGTGCCTGTGATCGACATTGCGCCGCCATCAAGCCCCAGAAACTGCGGCGCCAGGTCGCCGTAACGGTGCCGGTTCTCGACCTTGAAGGTCAGCGAACCGGTCTCGGTGGCCTGCCAGGAGCCGTAGAGGCGTAGCATTCCCCCGGCAGCCTCGCCGTAGCCGAGCTCCGAGCTGGACCACTGCCCCAGCGACAGATAGTCGAAGTTGAACTCGAAGCCTTTTTCTGCCAGCCCGTCTTTCCAGGCAAACCAACCCGGAGCAAAGTTGCGCGGGAAATCCGAGCGGAACTGCGGATCGGTCAACCCGTCGCGAGGCATGAGTTCAGCGGCGACGGAGGATGGCCCGGAAAGGCCGGAGAGCTCTGCCTGAGCCGTCGTGCCAAGAAACAGTGATAGAATTGCGGTTGAACATCTGATCATGGACGTCGCGAAACCATCGAGCCGGGTTTACAGGCGGAAATTCGTGCAATGCCCGGCCGCCATTCGGAAACCGGGCCTTCAAATCAACGGGCAAAGAAGCCCTTTCTCATTTCCTCCCGAATGCGCAGGCGCTCCGGGTATTCCGCAAGGAACTGCTCGGGCGGTTTGCCTTCCCAGACCTGGGCGTAGACCCGCATTTTGTTGCCGCCATAGATCTTGGCGAGATCTTCGTTGGAGTAGCCGCGCGCCCAGAGATCGTCGGTGATGGCAGCGAGGATCTTGGCCAACTCGCCATTGCCTGTGGCCCCCTTGTTGAAGGCGTCGATCATGTAGCCTCCATCGTCATACATCGCCGCATTGGCCTTGGCGAAGTTCACCACCAGTTCCGTCGAAAACATGTCGTCGGTGGCGATGCCCACATGGTCCACACCCACAAGCTTGACGTAATAGTCGATCATGTCGGCGGCCTGCGCGGGTGAGATATCCTCCGGCCAGATCCCGTCCATCATCCACTCGGTGAATGTCGGAGCGACGTAACCTCCTGATTCCGCGGCCCGGATCGCCTCGTCATCGGGGATGGCGCGATAACAGCCTTGCGGCGTGGCATTTGGCTCGTCCTTGTAGAGCCCGGCCGGCACGGAATGAGTGTAGACATAGGGCACGCCAGGGTAGTTTTCGTCCACGTAATCCATGGCGTCATTGGCAGTCTTCGACCCGGTATGGCTGAGATCGAGCAGAATGCCGAAACGCACCATTTCGTCGATCACCGATTTGCCCCACGGCGTCAGGCCGATATCCAGCCCTTTTTGCGCCGAGAGTTGGCCGGTGCCGGTCCGGAAGACATCGTTATAGGCAAGGATCATCGACTTGATCCCCATATCCTTGAACAACGCCATTTTCTTCAGGTCGCCATCGAGGATCGTCGCCGTCTGGCTGTTCCAGATAACCGCTGTCTTGCCCTGGAGATGCGCCGCCTCGATATCGCGCGTCTCGTTGACGATTATGAACTTGTCCGACTGCTCCGCCATGGCGGCACGGAAGTGGTAATGCTGTTCGAGCAGGGTATCGAAGCTCATGTCCGCAGCGGCCAGCGTCATCTCGTGCCCGGTGATGCCATTTTCGCGGGCGAGGTCGAAGTAATCGTGCAGCTGTTTGTACTCAGTCCAGCCGGTGCCATAGGGGCTGGCCAGCATGCCGATCACGATCGTATCCATAACGAACTGCCTGGCCTCGTCCGAGGCATCCCAAGTCTTGCTTTCCTCGCTGGCGATTGCGGTCGTGCCAAATACTGCGCTGACGAACAGCGATGACAACAGGCGCTTCATGAGGTCTCCCGAGCTGAGAAATTTTTTCTAACATAGCTCGTGCGCTTGGCTCGCGCGCTTCATTTGGCGACTCCCTACCAAGAATTCTCGCGCGAAATGAATGGAGGAACTTGATATGTACATACCTTATGGTGTTAGGCACAGCGCATGAGCGCGCAATCGCCCCCTGTGATGAGCATCGCCTTTCTGCATCCAGTTCTGGACGCGATGAGGGCACAGGGGTGCTCGGAGGAGGTCCTCACTGGGCAGTTGTCGATCGCGTCGGAGCGATTGGATGACCCTGCGACGATGCTGCCGGCCGACAGGATCTATGGTTTTCTGGAATGGGCAACCGGGCAAATGGGAGATCCCTTTCTCTGCGCCCGAATTGGCCAGCGGATGGCGCGTGGGGGATGGGCGCCGATAAACCCGCTCCTGACGAGCTGTAGGACTGTCTGGGACTTCTTTAGACAGTTCAGTGTCATCGCCGAAGAACAGGGAGGCGCGGCAAGTTACAGGCTGGTAATCGAGGGGCGCATCGCCCTTTGGAAACTAAATCGCTCGAAAGGGGTTTCGGAAAGCGCCCGCTTCGCTGATGCCATGGCGACAGCGTTCTTCGTCGAGCTCTTGCGACAGTCTCGCGGAGCCGACATGACTGAACTCGATTGCATCGCGATGACGCCGGACGCAGACCTTGTTCCGAACGACATTCTGCTACGCACGAACGTCATCGCGGGCGCAAGCGGTATGACCCTTCGCTTTCCGTCGGACTGGCTGGATCGAGAGCTTGGAGAAATCACTCCGTTGCCCGATGTTCCTGATGTCGGCCTTCCTGACATTGGTGTTCTGGATCTTGGCGAAAGGGTGCGCCGATTGCTCGATCAGCACCTTTCTGACCCTGAGTTCGGGCTCGAAAAGGTATCGGCCGCCATTGGCGTTCCGGCCTGGAAACTCCAGAAGACCCTTCGGAACGCCGGTACCAGCGTGGCTGGCATTCGAAACGACTTGCGCCATGTCAGAGCGCAGGAGCTACTGACCTCCGGCGAGCTTGAGATTTCCGAGATCGCAGTTCGTTTAGGCTACACAAACCCGTCAAACTTCTCGCGGGCGTTCAAGGCGAGGGCCGGGGTGAGCCCGGTTGCGTTCAGGAAAGACTCACCGCCAGATGGTCGAGGCCTAACGACCCCTGAATAGCAGCATTCTGCCTACGGAGACCTTGAAAGCGGGGGTTGGATCGAAGTGCCGCGATTGGCGGCCTTCCGTCCTTTCTTCCGCGTGACTTCACAGGTGCAGAGCAAAGCGAGATCCAATGGCGAATGGCGGGAAGGCTTCACTCAGCTCGCATAGCAAAAACAGCACCACGCAGAATGCGTCACCCGAAAGAGGCGCCTTTTTCTTTGGTTCGATCAAAGGGGGGGTACGGCGCAGTACCCCCTGTTTTGACCGTTATGTACAGGCTCTGCGGGGTCGATCGACCGTTTTGTACATCGTTGTACCACCCCGGCCCAAGGTGAACAGTGATCAGCCGTCGGGCCGTGATGCGATCCAGATCAGGAAGCCGACATAGGCGAAGACCGTGATGTTCAGGAGGGTGTCGATGCCACCGCCGATCATGGGCGTGTCTCCTTTTTCAGGACCCGGAAAAGGCAGATGACGAGGATCGGGACGATGAAGACGAAAGCGATTGCGGACAGCGCAATGATCGAGCGGACGAGGCTGATGTCGCCGACCAGCACCATGGCAAGCCCGAGAGCGCCGAGCACGCCACCCCAGATGGTGCGGACGCGCGGGATGGGGTTCTCGTCGCCGCCGGTGCCGATCATGGCCAGCGTGAAACCGGCGCTGACCACGCTGGTCACGACGAAGAGAAACGCGGCGATCACCGTGGCGGTGCGTGTCAGCACGTCGAGCGGGAATTTCTCGAGCAGGGCGAAAGTCGTCGCATCGATGTTCTCGCGGTTGATGGCCGACAGCGCCGCGTCCTGCCGCAGCGCGTCAAAGAAGCCCAGACCACCGAATCCGCCGAACCAGAGGATCGAGAAAATCGTGGGCGCGACGATCACACCGGCGAGGAATTCCCTGATCGTGCGGCCCCGCGAGATGCGCGCGATGAAGATCCCGACGAAGGGCGACCATGCCAGCCACCAGATCATGTAGTTGAGTGTCCAGTCCTGGAACCAGCCACCGATCTCTGGCTCGAAGAATTCGACGGTCGTGAACCCGGCCGGTACGACGTGAAAGACGTAGCGCCCGAACCCCGAGACGATGCCGTTCATGATGTAGGAGGTGGGCCCGAGGATCACGAGATATGCCAGCAGCCCGATCGCAATCAGCATGGCCGCATTGGACAGCTTGGCCATGCCGTTGCCCAGATCGCGGCGCAGCGGGATCGTGAAGGCGATGCACATCGCGGCAAAGATCGGCAATGTCAGCGACGATGGCGTTTCGACACCGATCAGCCCGGCCAGCCCTGCCTGGATCTGAAACACCCCCATCGCCAGCGAACCTGCAAGGCCCACGGCGATCGCCACGATGGAAAGCAGGTCAAAAACCCAGCCCATCGCACGCGTCCATGTCGCATCGCCCAGCGCGTCAACGAGCGGCGCACTGAGCAGCAAGGTCTGGCCGCGCCGGAACGCGAAATAGGCGATGATCAACCCGACGACGCCGTAGATTGCCCAGGCGTGAAACCCCCAGTTCAGGTAGGTCACGAACATCGCCTCTCCCGCCGCGCGAGGATCGCCCGAAAAGCCGCGAAGCGTCTCGAAATGGGTCAGCGGCTCGGCCGCGCCATAGAACAGGAGGCCCACCCCCATGCCCGCGGCGAACAGCATCGCGATCCATGCGGGGCGGGAAAACTCCGGCTCTGCGTCGTCGGGGCCGAGGCGGATATCGCCAAACCGCGATGCGGCCAGAAAGATCGCGACAAAGAGCAGCCCACTCGCCTCGAGCATGATGAACCAGCCGCGGCTGTTGAACTGGGCGGAAACGGCGTTCGATGCCATCTGGCCAAGGCCCGCGGGATCGAGAATGCCCCACAGGGCAATGCCCGCGCTGATCGCAAGGGCAATCACCAAAAGGCTGCTTGGACCACCACCTGCGGGCTTTTGCACCGGACCTTCTCCCGTTCCCTGACGCACGATGCGATCAGCATGCGACGCAACAGGGTCGGTCTGCAACTGCGGCGAGGCGTTCGGTGGGACAGAGCCTAGCCCGGGGCGTGTCATCGCCCCGGGACGGGTCGGGTCAGCGCGAGCGCATCGCGTCCCGCAGCGCGGCACCCAGAGCACCGCCGGTGTCGGATTTCTGCTGCGGCTTGGCATTGCGTTTGGGTGCGGGGCCGCGATCCTTGGCGGGGCCGCGCGCCTGACGGTCCTCGCGGGCCGAGGCGCCGCCATCCTTGCGCATGGTCAGGCCAATCCGTTTGCGCGGCACGTCGACCTCGACGACCGTCACCTTGACCACCTGCCCGGTTTTCACAACCTCGTGCGGGTCCTTCACGAAGCGGTCGGCAAGCTGGCTGACATGAACCAGACCGTCCTGATGCACCCCGATATCGACAAAGGCACCGAAGGCCGCGACATTGGTGACCGTCCCTTCGAGCACCATGCCGGGTTTCAGGTCGGTGATCTCTTCGACGCCATCGGCAAAGCTGGCGGTCTGAAAGCTGGGACGCGGGTCGCGGCCGGGTTTTTCCAGTTCGCCCAGGATGTCGCGCACGGTGGGCAGGCCGAAACGGTCATCGACGAACTGTTCGGCGCGGAGGCCTTTCAGCGCGCCCTCGTGGCCCATGATCTGGCGGATATCGCGCCCGCAGGCCGAGACGATCTTGCGCGCCACGTCATAGGCCTCGGGGTGGACGGCTGAGGCGTCGAGCGGCTCGGCCCCGTCGCGGATGCGCAGGAAGCCGGCGCATTGCTCGAACGCGCGCGGCCCAAGGCGAGAGACCTTGAGCAGGTCCTTGCGGGAGCGGAAGGCGCCGTTCAGGTCGCGATGGCTGACCACGGCCTCGGCCAGGCCGGGGCCAAGGCCGGATACGTGGGCCAGCAGCGGCGCGGAGGCGGTGTTGAGATCGACGCCGACGGCGTTCACCACATCCTCGATCACCGCTTCGAGCGATTTCGACAGGCGGTGCTGGTCCACATCGTGCTGGTACTGGCCGACCCCGATGCTGCGCGGTTCGATCTTGACCAGTTCGGCCAGCGGGTCCTGCAGGCGTCGCGCGATGGAAACCGCGCCGCGCAAGGAGACGTCGAGATCGGGAAATTCGCGCGCGGCGAGTTCCGATGCGGAATAGACAGAGGCGCCGGCCTCGCTCACCACCACCTTGGTCGGCGGGGTGACGCCCTTGGGCAGGAATTTCAGTGCCTCGCCGACCATGCGCTCGGTCTCGCGGCTGGCGGTGCCGTTGCCGATGGCGATGAGTTCGACTCCATGCTGTGCGATCAGCCGCAGGATCGTCTGTTGTGCGCCCCGCAGGTCGTTTTTCGGCTGGAACGGATAGAGCGTGTCGGTCGCCACCAGCTTGCCGGTGGCATCGACCACCGCTGCCTTGACGCCTGTGCGGATACCGGGATCGAGGCCCAGCGTGGGACGATTCCCGGCGGGCGCGGCAAAGAGCAGGTCCTTGAGGTTACGGGCGAAGACGGCGATGGCCTCGTCCTGTGCGCGGGCGCGCAGATCGCCCATCAAGTCGACCATCATCGACAGCGAGAGCTTGACCCTCCAGGTCCAGCCCGCGATCTTGCGCAGCCAGGCGTCGCCAGCGCCCTGCCCGCGCGCGCCCAGTCGCGCGGCGACCATCGCCTCGACCTGTTCTGGGTCGGGCGGGGCGATGTCGAGCGTCACGATCCCCTCCTTTTGGGCGCGCAGCATGGCGAGCGCGCGGTGCGACGGCACCTTGGACCAGGCCTCGGCATGGGCGAAATAGTCACTGAACTTGGCGCCTTCGGCCTCTTTGCCGTCGATCACCTTGGCGCTGAGCACCGCCTCTTTCTGCATGTGCTCGCGCAGGGTACCCAGAAGCTCGGCGTCCTCGGTCAGACGCTCGGCGATGATGTCGCGCGCGCCGTTCAGGGCATCCTTGACCGTGGGCACCGCATCGGAGAGATAGCTCGCCGCCAACGCCTCGGGGTCGGCCTGCCGGTCGGCGAGGATGGCCTCGGCCAGCGGCTCCAGCCCGTTTTCGCGGGCGATCATCGCCTTGGTGCGGCGCTTGGGCTTGTAAGGCAGGTAGATGTCTTCGAGCTGGGCCTTGGTCTCGGCGCCGGCGATGGATTTCGCCAGATCGTCCGTCAGCTTGCCCTGTTCCTTGATCGACCCGAGGATCGTCTCACGCCGCGCCTCGAGCTCGCGCAGGTAATCGAGCCGGTCCGACAGCGTGCGCAGCTGGGTGTCGTCCAGCCCGCCGGTGACCTCTTTGCGGTAGCGCGCAACGAAAGGGACGGTCGCGCCCCCGTCGAGAAGCTTGACCGCGGCGTCGACCTGTTCGGGGCGGGCGGCGATCTCGGTGGCGATGGTGCGGGCGATGCGGGCTGTGGGCTCCAATTCGGTCTCCTGCGATGGTTCGGGAGACCTGTTATATCCGGTCGGGCCGGACGCGAAACGCCAAATGTGGCTGGCCGCGTCACTTGAGCAGAAAGGCGCGCCGGATGTCGCGCGCCTACGGCATGCGCGCCCTTGGGACAATTTGCGCGGGGCCATCCGATTGATCGCGCGCCCTGCCTGTACTAAGGGAGGCGCGTCACATTCACCGCCGACAGCCCGCAGGCCGGGCCCCCGGCGGCCTCTCCCCGCCGTGGCGCGTCCGCGTCACCGCTCTCACGCCCCAGAAAGGCCGAAAAAGGTAAGGGACCATGGCAGATCACACGAACCCCGACATTGTGTATACCATTGTAGACGAAGCGCCGGAGCTTGCCTCGGCATCCTTCCTGCCGATCATCCGATCCTTTGCATCGGCGGCGGGTATCACGGTGGGCACGCGCGACATCTCGCTGGCCGGACGAATCATCGCGACATTCCCCGAGAAACTGACCGACGCGCAGCGCCAGAACGACGATCTTGGCACGCTGGGCGTTCGCGTGAAGACGCCCGACGCCAATGTCATCAAGCTGCCGAACATCTCGGCCTCGGTGCCGCAGCTGGTCGCCGCGATCGAGGAATTGCAGGCGCAGGGCTATGACATTCCCGATTACCCCTACGAGCCGTCGACCGACGAGGAAAAGGAGATCCGCGCGCGGTATGACGCGATCAAGGGCTCGGCGGTGAACCCGGTCCTGCGCGAAGGTAACTCGGACCGTCGCGCGGCGGCGGCTGTCAAGAATTATGCCCAGAAGAACCCGCATTCGATGGGCAAGTGGGAAAAGGGCAGCAAGACCAAAGTGTCTTCGATGCCCGGCAACGATTTCTATGCCAATGAGAAATCCGCCACGCTGACTGCCGCGCAGGCGGGCGATGCACGGATCGAGTTCGTGGGCATTTCCGGCAAGCCCGAAGTGCTGAAAAGTGGCTGGACGCTGGACGAGGGTACCGTGGTCGACGCGACCTTCATGTCGGTGAAGGCGCTTTCGGCCTTTCTTGGCGAAGCCATCGAGGATACGAAATCGGACGGCACCATGTTCTCGCTGCACATGAAAGCCACGATGATGAAGGTCTCGGACCCGATCATCTTTGGCTATGCGGTCAAGGCGTGGCTGAAGCCGGTGTTCGACAAGTTCGGCGACGAGTTGAAGGCGCTGGGCGTGAGCCCCAATTCGGGCATGGGTGACCTGCTGAACAAGGTCAAGGACAAGCCCGAGATCATGGCCGCCATCGAAGCCGTGCGCGCCGAGCGCCCCGAGATGTACATGGTCGACAGCGACCGCGGCATCACCAACCTGCATGTTCCCTCGGACGTGATCATCGACGCCTCGATGCCCGCGGTGATCCGCGCGGGCGGCAAGGGCTGGGACAGCCAGGGTAACAAGGGCGACGTGAACTGCGTCATCCCCGACAACTGCTATGCGCCGGTCTATGACGAGACCATCGAGTTCTTCAAAGCCAATGGCGCGCTTGACCCCACCACGGCAGGGGCCGTGGCGAATGTGGGCCTGATGGCGCAGAAGGCCGAGGAGTACGGCAGCCATCCCACCACCTTCGAGGCACCGGGCAACGGCGTGATGCGCATCGTTCTGGCCAATGGCGAGACACTGCACGAGCATCCGCTGGAGGAAGGTGACATCTGGCGTGCCTGCACCGTCAAGAAGGCGCCGATCGAGAACTGGATCGAACTGGCGATGGACCGTCAGCGGCTGACCGGGTCCGAGGCTATTTTCTGGCTGGATGCGAAGCGCGCGCATGACGCGGAGCTGATCAAATACGTGACGCCCGCGCTGGAGAAGGCCGGCGTGGCCGACAAGTTCAAGATCATGGCACCGCGCGAGGCGACCCGGCAGAGCCTTGAGACGATCACGGCGGGCAAGGACTCCATCGCGATCACGGGCAACGTGCTGCGCGACTACCTGACCGACCTGTTCCCGATCCTCGAACTGGGAACCTCGGCCAAGATGCTGTCGATCGTGAAGCTGATGAATGGCGGCGGCCTGTTCGAGACCGGTGCCGGCGGTTCGGCCCCCAAGCACGTGCAGCAGTTGCAGGAAGAAAACCACCTGCGCTGGGATTCGATGGGCGAGTTCTGCGCCCTGGGCGAATCTTTCAAGTTCCTCGCCGACGGTCAGGGCAATGCCAAGGCCGACGTTCTGGGCCGTGCGGCCGAGACGGCGACGCAGGGTATCCTCGACGATGGCCGTTCGCCCAGCCGCAAGGTGGGTGAACCGGACAACCGCGACAGCCATTACTGGTTCGCCCGCTACTGGGCCGAGGCGCTGGCGGCACAGGACGAGGATGCCGAACTGGCCGCGCATTTCGGACCCATCGCGCTGAAACTGCAAGAGAACGAGGCGCAGATCCTCAAGGAACTGTCCGAGGTGCAAGGCAAACCGGTCGACCTGGGCGGGTACTACCATCCCGACCGCGAAAAGGTCGCTGCCGTGATGCGCCCCAGCCAGACGCTGAACGCGATCATCGACGGTTGAGAGATTGCGCCCGACCCACGGGTTGGAGCCATTCAAGTGATTGGAGTCGCCAACGTCTAGTTGGCGGCTCTTTTTTTATCTCCTTCAGGAGCTTGAGGCCTCTTCGAACCGCGTGAGGCCATTCCGGAGATCGTTTTTCCAAAGGCCATCCGGCCAGGAATTGAGCGCCTAAATTTTGAGCAACATCGTCAGCTTGATGAAATCGGTTGCAGAAAAACCGGATGCCACGCTTGACTCGCCCGACTGAACCAATGCTTATTTGGTTCGTAACCAATTCGTAAATGCTCCGACCTGACGGGTGGCAAGAGCCTTGAACTACGTTCCGGACCAGACAGACAATTCGGCGGCGACCATCGCGGCGATCCGGCAGATCATCGAAACCGGAAAGCTTCCGGCCGATGGACGGCTGCCGACGGAACGCGAGCTTGCGGCCGAGCTGGGGTGCGGGCGGCGGTCCATCCGGCGGGCGCTGGATGCGCTGGAGGCCGAGGGGCTGATCTGGCGCAAACAGGGCAAGGGCACGTTTGCCGGGCAGCCGCCCGACCCCAAAGGCGCGCTGGCCGCCGAAATCGCGCCGCAAGCGGACCCTGTTGTCGTCATGGAGGCGCGGATCTGCATCGAACCGGCGCTGGCCGAACTCTGCGCGCTGCGCGCGACGGGCGAGGATGTGCAACGCCTTCGCAAGCTGGCCCAACGTGCCTCGCACCCGATTGACGCGGATACGGCGGAGTTGTGGGACGGCGCGCTGCACCGGGCCATCGCGCGGATTGCGGGAAACCCGGTCATGCTGACGGCGTTTGCGATCCTCGACGAAGTGCGCGTTGGCTCTGAATGGCAGGCCAAGCGCCACAGGGCGAGAACGCCCGAGACCATGACACTGTATGACACGCAGCACCAGCAGATCGTCGACGCGATTGAAAAACGGGACGGAAAGGCGGCCTTTGACGCGATGCGACAACACCTTGAGGCGCTACTGACCAATCTGCGAACCTCGCTTGAGGAGACACCGAAATGACCGGGTCCGGCACGCCGCTTCTTGAGGTTGCGAACCTTGAATTGCGCATCGGGGCGGCCCCGGAACCTATCGTCGACGGCGTTTCCTTTACGCTCGACCCCGGTGAAACGCTGTGCATTGTCGGAGAGTCCGGATGCGGGAAGAGCCTGACGGCATTGGCCCTGATGGGTCTGCTGGCGACCCCGCCGCTGCGCCGCACTGCTGGGACCGCGCTGTTTCAGGGCGAAGACCTGTTCGCCTTGTCGCAGGATCGCTTGCGCCAGGTCCGCGGCGGGCGCATGGCCATGATCTTTCAGGAGCCGATGTCGTCTCTGAACCCGGCGCTGAAAATCGGCGAACAGATTGCCGAGTCGGTGCGCGTGCATCAGGGGCTGGGAACCGAGGCCGCGCGGGCGCGAGCGGTCGAGATGCTGGAACGCGTGGGCATTCCCGCCGCCGAAAAACGGCTGGACGAGTATCCGCACCAGCTGTCGGGCGGGATGCGTCAGCGGGCGATGATTGCCATGGCGCTGGCCAATGATCCGTCGCTGCTGATCGCGGATGAACCGACGACCGCGCTGGACGTGACGATACAGGCGCAGATCCTGGATTTGATGCGCAACCTATCAGAAGAGAGCGATGCGGCGCTCATCATGATCACCCATGATCTTGGCGTGGTGGCCGAGATGGCCGACAAGGTTGCCGTCATGTACGCGGGGCGGATCGTAGAGGCCGGGAGTACGGCCCAGATCTTTGACGATCCGCAGCACCCCTACACGCTTGGCCTGATCAGTTCGATGCCGGCGCTCGGCGGCGCGCGAAGCCGGCTGGTGACCATCCCCGGAAGCGTCCCGAGCCCGACGGACATGCCGTCAGGTTGCCGTTTTGCCGCAAGATGCCCCTTTGTAGGGCCTGATTGCGCGGTGGCGCCACCGGGCCGCGAGATTGCGCAGGGGCATAGCGTCGCCTGCTGGCGGGCGCCTTTGGAAGAGGCCATGGCAGAGCGACAGGAGCGCAGCGCATGACCACCCCGAGCATCCTTGAGGCGCGCGCGCTGAAGCGGCAGTTCGTGACCAGGAAGCCGCTTTTCGGTGAACCGACGGTGGTGCGGGCAGTCGACGGTGTCGACCTGTCCGTAGCAGAGGGCGAGACCTTTGCCATCGTGGGGGAGTCCGGCTGTGGAAAGTCTACACTTGCCCGCCTTTTGGTGCGCCTGATCGAGCCCAGCGCGGGGCAGGTCTCGTATCGTGGCAAGGATATCGGTGGACTGTCCGAGGCTGACCTGCGCGACCTTCGGTCCGAAATCCAGTTCATCTTTCAGGACCCGTTTTCTTCGCTGAACCCCCGGATGACAGTGGGAGCCCTGATCGAGGAACCGCTGAAGACGCACGGCATCGGCACGGCGGAAGAGCGTCGCGCCACGGTTGGCCGTATCCTGACACGAGTGGGTCTGCGGCCGGAACATGCGGACCGCTACCCGCACGAGTTTTCCGGCGGACAGCGGCAGCGGATCGGGATTGCGCGGGCACTGGTGACGCGCCCGAAGGTCCTGATCGGGGATGAACCGGTCAGCGCGCTGGATGTCTCGATCCAGGCGCAGGTGATCAACATCCTCGAAGATCTCAAGGACGAGTTCGGGCTGACCATGATCGTGATCGCGCATGATCTGGCGGTGATCCGGCACATGTCCGACCGCGTGGCCGTGATGTACCTGGGCAAGATCGTGGAGACGGGGCCAACCGACGCGTTGTTCGAGGCACCGGCGCATCCGTATACCGAGGCGCTTTTGGAGGCGATTCCGATCCCGTCGGTCGGGGCGCGCAAGGCGCGCGTCGCGGTCGAGGGCGACCCGCCCAACCCGATCGCACCGCCGCCCGGATGCCGGTTTCACACGCGGTGCCCCTATGCCGAGGCGCGCTGCCGGTCAGAGGAACCGCCGCTTCGCGATCTCGGAGATGGGCGCAAGGCCGCGTGCCATTTCACCGGCAATCTGGCGCTGAAGGGAATCCAGCCCGTTGCAGAAAGGCGCAGCGCAGCGGCGGCGCGACGCTTCGACATATACAGCGCCGCACGCGAGGGGCAGGACCCACTCACCGAACAGGAAACAGTTCAACAAGGAGGAAATTCATAATGCGTATCGGTAGAACACTCACGGCCGCGGCGCTGCTGGCGCTCGGAACGGGCATGGCACATGCCCAGGATTTCAGGATCGGGTTGCAGGAAGATCCCGACGTGCTGGACCCCGACCAGTCCCGCACCTTCGTTGGCCGGATCGTCTATGCGTCGCTCTGCGACAAGCTGGTGGACATCACGCCCGACCTCGAGATCATTCCGATGCTCGCCACGGACTGGGAATGGAACGAGGCCGGCACCGAACTGACCATGAACCTGCGTGATGACGTTATGTTCCATGACGGAACGCCGTTCAACGCCGAGGCGGTCGCCGCGAATATCGACCGGTCCAAGAACCTCGAAACCTCGCGCCGCAAGTCCGAGGTCGCTTCTATCGAGAGCTGGGAGGTCGTGGACGAGTACACGATCAAGATGACCCTGGCGTCGCCGGATGCCACGCTGATCGCGCAGTTCGCCGACCGTTCGGGCATGATGCTGTCGCCGACCGCCTTCCAGGACGCGGGTGAGGATTTCGGTCTGAACCCTGTCTGCGCCGGGCCCTTCAAGTTCGTCGAACGTATCCAGCAGGACCGCATCGTTCTGGAGAAATTCGCCGATTACTACCGTGCGGACGAGATCAACTTCGACTCGGTGACCTTCCTGCCGATCCCCGACACCACGGTCCGCCTTGCGAACCTGCGCGCAGGCGATCTGCACATGCTCGAACGCCTTGCCGCGACCGATGTCGCATCGGTCGAGAGCGATGACGGGCTGCAGCTGGAGCGCGCCACCTCGCTTGGCTACCAGGGCATGACGATCAACGTGGCGAACGGAGCGGGCGCGACAGGGCCGCTCGCGGAATCGAAACTCGTCCGGCAGGCGCTGTCGCTTTCGATCGACCGCGAGGCGTTGAACCAGGTTGTGTTCGAAGGGGCGTTTGCGCCCGGCAACCAGCCATTCTCGCCCGCGTCGCCGTGGTACAATGCCGATTTCCCGGTACCCCAGCGTGACATCGACGCCGCCAAGGCCCTTCTGGCCGAGGCCGGAGTTGCCGACGGGCTGACCATCGAGGTGCAGGTTGCCAACAATCCCGTGCAGACGCAGGTCATGCAGGTGATCCAGGCGATGGCCGCCGAGGCTGGCATCACCATCGAGCTTGCCGCCAAGGAGTTCGCGACACTGCTGGCCGACCAGTCGGCAGGCGATTACACCGCCAGCCAGATCGGGTGGTCGGGCCGCGTCGATCCAGATGGCAACATCCACCAGTTCATGACGACCGGTGGCGGGATCAACGACTCCAAGTATTCCAACCCGGACATGGACACCGCCCTGAACGAGGCGCGCCTGTCGACGGACGTGGCCACCCGCAAGGAAAGCTACAACGCGGCCGTCGCCCTGCAGCAGGAGGATATGCCGATCATCTACCTGTACCATCCGGTGTGGATCTGGGCGCTGGATGACAGCGTGTCGGGCTTTACGCCTTATCCGGACGGGATGATCCGCCTGCACGGTGTCGCCCAGAACTGATGACAATCAGGCCCGGCTGAACGGCCGGGCCACCCTTGGAGACCCGTCGCCATGCTCGGCTTCCTGACCCGCCGTTTCCTGATCGCGATCCCGACGATCTTTCTGATCTCGATCTTCGTGTTCTCTCTGCAGAAGCTTCTGCCGGGCGACCCGGTGCTTGTCATGGCGGGCGAGGAGCGCGACCCCGAAGTGATCGCCGCCCTGCGCGAAAAATACAGGCTGAACGATCCGATCCCCGTGCAGTACGTTGCCTGGGCTGGAAATGCTCTGCAGGGCGATCTGGGAATCTCGTTGCGGACAAACCAGCCGGTGATGGAGCTGATCGGAGAGAAGTTGCCCGTGACGATCCAGCTTGCGGTGATGGCGTTGATCATCGCGATGGCGATCGGCATCCCCGCAGGCGTTATCTCGGCCTACAAGAAGGGGACATGGGTCGACTGGATTGCCAATCTCGTCGCGCTGTCGGGATTGTCGGTTCCGAACTTCTGGCTGGGGATCATGCTGATCCTGCTGGTTTCGGTCAAACTCGGCTGGCTGCCCGCGTCGGGTTACCTGCCGCTGTCCGAAGATCCGTTGCAATCGATCAGAACAATGCTGATGCCGGCCTTTGTGCTGGGCACGGCCATCGCCGCGACGCTGATGCGGCACACGCGGTCGGCCATGCTGGGCGTTTTGCGCTCGGATTACGTTCGCACCGCGCGGGCCAAGGGGCTGAAGGAGCGGACCGTGCTGGTGAAGCACGCGCTGCGCAACGCGCTGGTTCCGGTCGTGACGGTCACGACCCTTCTTTTCGGTGAATTGCTGGCCGGGGCGGTTCTGACCGAACAGATCTTTACCATCCCCGGTTTCGGGAAGCTGGTGGTCGACGCGGTGTTCAACCGCGACTATGCCGTCGTGCAGGGCATCGTTCTGTGCACGGGCATCGCCTTCATCTTCATGAACATTCTCGCCGACGCGGCCTATCGCGTCCTGAACCCACGCATGAGGGACGCATGACCGCCGTCGTCGATCCGCAGGTCGCAGCAGACCCGATCCTGCCAAAGCGCAAGAGCCGCGCCTGGGCCAAGTTCCGCAAGAGCCCCTCGGCCCTGTTGGGCGGTGTGCTTGTCATCTTTTTCGTGGTCGTTGCGGTGCTTGCACCGGTCCTGCCGATTGCCGATCCCATCGCGACCGACTGGGGCGCCGTGCGCAAGGCACCATCGGCCGAACACCCGTTCGGCACCGACGAAATCGGGCGTGACGTGCTGGCGCGCATGATCTGGGGCGCGCAGGCGTCGCTTCTGGCTGGCGTGGTTTCGGTGCTGATCGCCGTGGCGCTCGGCGTACCGCTGGGGGTGATCGCGGGCTATCGCAAGGGGTGGACAGACGCCGCGATCAGCCGCGTGACCGAGGCGCTGCTGGCCGCGCCCTTTCTTATCCTCGCCATTGCGCTGGCCGCGTTCCTTGGGCCATCGCTGACCAATGCCATGATCGCCATCGGCGTGTCGGCCATGCCGATCTTCATCCGCCTGTCCCGCGGCCAGACCATGTCGGTCATGACCGAGGATTACGTGGAGAGCGCCCGCGCCATCGGCGTCGGACACCTTGCGCTCATCTGGCGCTACATCCTGCCCAACATCTTTCCGCCGATCCTTGTGCAGGCGACGCTGACCATCGCGACGGCGATCATTGCCGAGGCATCGCTGAGTTTCCTGGGGCTTGGCCAGCAACCGCCGGCGCCGTCCTGGGGGTCGATGCTGAACACGGCGAAGAATTTCCTCGAACAGGCGCCCTGGATGGCGCTCTATCCGGGCATCGCAATCTTTCTGGTCGTGCTCGGGTTCAACCTGCTTGGGGACGGGTTGCGCGATGCGCTCGATCCTCGCGACAATTAACGGTTAGGACGTTACATGAGCTTCACCACTCGACCGGAGATCAAGGGCACGTTCGGGGTCTGCACGTCGACCCACTGGATCGCCTCTGCCGTGGGGATGAAACTGCTGGAACAGGGCGGCTCGGCTTTCGACGCCGCGGCCGGGATGGGTTTTGTCCTGAATGTCGTGGAGCCGCATCTGAACGGCCCTTTGGGCGACATGCCGGCGCTGATCCGGCTGGCCGGTGACGATGCGCCGCGCGCCGTTTGCGGTCAGGGCGTGGCCCCCGCAGGTGCTACGATCGCGCATTACCGGTCGGAGGGGCTGGACCTGATCCCCGGTTCGGGCCTGCTGGCCACCGTGGTTCCGGGGGCGTTCGACGCGTGGATGCTGATGCTGCGCGATCATGGGCGCCTGACCCTGCGCGAGGTTCTGGAACCGGCGATCCATTATGCCCGTCACGGGCATCCGGTCCTGCCACGGGTTGCCGCCACCATCGCAGGTCTTGGCGATTTCTTTCGCGACGAATGGCCGACCTCTTACGAGACATGGCTTCCGGGCGGCGAGGCACCCGAGGCGAACAGCCTGTTCCGCAACCCCGCGCTTGCCGACACGTGGGAGCGTCTGGTCAAGGAAGCCGAAGCCGAGACGGACCGCGCCGCGCAGATCGATGCCGCCCGCCGCATCTTTCGCGAGGGATTCATCGCCGAGACCATCGACACGTGGATGCGCGATGCCTGTGTGATGGATGCCGCGGGCGGCCGTCGCAAAGGTGTTTTGACCGGGCAGGACATGGCCTCGTGGGAGGCGAGCTATGAAGACCCGCTTTCGGTCGAGTACGAGGGCTGGACGGTCTGGAAATGCGGAACATGGAGCCAGGGCCCAACCCTTCTGCAATCGCTCAGGATGCTGGAAGGAAGCGGTATCGGCGAGATGAATCCGGGCGGGGCGGATTTCGTCCACCAGATCGTCGAGGCGATGAAACTCTCCTTTGCCGACCGCGAGGCGTATTACGGCGATCCGGCGCATACCGATATACCGGTCGAGACGCTTTTGTCGCGCGACTACGCGGCGCGCCGCCGTGACTTGATTGGCGCAACCGCCTCGCTGAACCAGCGCCCCGGGCGCATCGACGGGTTCGAGGCCTGGGCCGATGCCGCCGTGGCGCGGGCCGGCCTCCGTCCGGTCGAGGGACCAGGTGTAGGCGCGGGAGAGCCCACCATGGCCCATCTGACCGAGCGCCGTGGCGACACCGTGCATATCGACGTGATCGACCGGTGGGGCAACGCCGTATCGGCGACACCGTCGGGGGGCTGGCTGCAATCCTCGCCGGTTGTGCCGGGGCTGGGCATGCCGCTGAATTCCCGCGCGCAGATGTTCTGGCTGGACGAAGGGTTGCCGACCTCGCTTGCCCCGGGTCGTCGCCCGCGCACCACGCTTTCCCCGTCCATGGCCCAAGCGCCCGACGGCACGCGCCACGCCTTTGGCACGCCGGGTGGGGATCAGCAGGACCAGTGGCAATTGATCATGTTCCTGCGCATGGTGCATGGCGACGTGAACCTGCAAGAGGCGATCGACGCGCCGCTGTTCCATACCGGTCACTTCCAGGCGTCCTTCTATCCGCGCGCAACCCGGCCCGGTCACCTGATGCTGGAGCCGGCATTTGGCGCGGATGTGATCGAGGCGTTGCGCGCTCGCGGTCATGACATCGAGGTGGCAGAGCCCTGGACGGTCGGACGGCTGACCGCGGCGTCGCGATCGCCAGACGGGATGCTGAGGGCCGGTGCCACGCCACGCCTGATGCAGGCCTATGCCGTGGGCCGCTGAAGGAGAAAACCATGACATATTCGATCGTCGCACGTGATCCGGCCACCGGCGCATATGGCGTCGCCGTCGCATCGCGGTTCTTTGCGGTGGGCGCCTTGGTGCCCCATATCAGGGGCGGCAAATGCGCGGTGGCCACGCAAGCCTTTGTCAGCCCGATATGGGGGATCGAGGCGGCGGACAGGCTGGCGCGGGGAGAGGCGGCACCCGACGTGGTGGCCGATCTTGTCGCGCGGGACGGCGGACAGGCACAGCGCCAATTGCACATGATCGACTCACAGGGGCGAACTGCCGCGCATACCGGCGCGGACTGCATCGGCTGGTGCGGGCATGTGAGCGGCGATCAGGTGTCGGTCGCGGGCAACATGCTGGCAGGCAAGGCGGTGATCGAAGAAACGCTTGCTGCCTACGAGGCCCATGCCGACCTGCCCTTTGCCGAGCGCCTGATGACCGCGATGGAGGCCGGCGAGGATGCAGGCGGCGACAAGCGCGGCAAACAATCGGCGGCGCTGTGCATCCATCGCAGCGAGGATTACCCGTGGCTGGATCTGCGCGCCGACGATCACCCCGATCCGCTGCCGGAACTGCGACGTCTCTATGACGTCGCGCAGGAGCGCTATCTGCATGTGGCCGAGGCAATGCCGACCCGCGCCAATTTCTCGGGCCTTACGGATCGCACGCCCCTTGATGCCGCGATCGCCGAAGAGGAGGAGCGGCGCAAGCGCGAGGGCCGGCAGAGCCGATCATTCGCGACCCCGCTGTGAGTCTTTGCGCAATGGGCGACTGAACCGATTCGCGCGAGCGGCAGACGCCTAGCCCACGATCATCTGCTTCATCTGCAGCGCCTCGTATTCCAGCTCGCGCAGGCGGTAGTTGACCACGTCGCCGACGGTGATCATGCCGCACAGGCGGTCGTTCTGTACCACGGGGATATGGCGGAAACGGCCCTCGGTCATGCGCTTGAGAATATCGATGAGGTAATCGTCGGGCGTGCAGGTGACGACCTCGCGGGTCATCAACGCATCGACCTGCTGCGGCAGGGTCTGGCCCGGTGTATCGGCCATGCGGCGCACGATGTCGCGTTCCGACAGGATCCCCATGAGGGTGCCCGCCTCATCCGTCACGGCCAACGCGCCGATGCGCTTTTCCTTGAGCTGGTTGACCGCCTCGTGGATCGTGTCCGAGGGGCGCACGGAATAGATCGCGTCGCCCTTGCCCTCGAGCAGCTTGGCGACGGTGGTCTGGCCCTGCGCCAGGTTCGAACTGGTGGTCTGGCTTTGGGTGTCGGGCTTGGTCTTGTCCCCGCGCATCGGAGCTTGGTATGAGCTTGGTGCCATCCGTCCGGATCCTCTTCGTTGCGGTCTTGTACAGGTCCACCTTAACGCAGGGTTGCACGCTGAACAGGAAAAATCCGGCCAAGCCGGGCCAGCGTGCCCGGGTAACGACAGATACCACAAGGCCCTGCCCGAATTGCCCGATCTTTACCTTACCCCCCTGACCGGTGCCGCGCTGGTGTTCCTTGTCGTCGTGTGCGGCCATCGCTTTCGCCTGGCGTGGAAGGACAAGGCGCCCGGCTGGCAGCGTCGCGCCTGGCTGTGGGGCCTGCCTGCCGCCGCCGGGTTCCTGTTGCTGGCCTTCCTTCCGCTTCAGACCTGAGCCGCGTTTGACTCGACCCTGCGGCGCTGGCATAGGCGGGGCTGAGTTCCCCGGAGGTTTCGCCATGCGCCCCTGGCCGCTGCTGCCCGCCATCCTTGCCCTGTCCGCCTGTTTCGAGGACGAGCCGGAAACCATCCGCCTGTCCGGCGAGACGATGGGAACGACGTATAACGTGATCGCCATCGGGACCGGGTTGGACGAGGACGCGCTGGCCGACGCCGTTGCGGACCGGTTGCAGCAGGTCAACGCGACGATGTCGAACTGGGACCCGGATTCGGAGGTCTCGCGCTTTTCGACAACCGACAGCACCGCGCCGCAGAACATATCGGCGGAATTCGCCGAGGTAATGCAGGTTGCGGGCGAGGTTCATGAAAAGAGCGGCGGCGCTTTCGACGTGACGCTTGGGCCGTTGATCGAACTATGGGGCTTTGGCCCGCGCGAACCGGGCGATCCGGTTCCGTCGGACGCCGAGATCGCAGCTGCGCTGGCCGAAGTTGGGCAGGCGCGGTTGATCGAACTGGACGCGCAGGGTGGAACGCTGACCAAGTCCGAGCCGGGTGTCGGCATCAACCTGTCGGCCATCGCCAAGGGATACGGAATCGATGCCGTGGCGGGCATTCTGCGCGATGCAGGGGTCGAGGATTACATGGTCGAGATCGGCGGCGATCTTGTGACGCTGGGCGAAAACGACAAGGGCGATCCCTGGCAGATCGGGATCGAGGTTCCCGAACCGGGCGCGCGTGCCATCCAGATGATCATCCCGGTCAGCGGCAAGGGAATGGCGACGTCCGGCGATTACCGAAATTTCTTTGAGCGCGATGGCGTGCGCTACTCGCATATCCTGAACCCGGTGACCGGGCGGCCGGTCACGCATCGCACCACCTCGGTCACCGTGCTGGCCGAAAGCGCGATGCTGGCCGATGCCTGGGCCACGGCGCTGCTGGCACTTGGGGCCGAGGCCGGGCTGGACGTGGCGGAGCGTCACGATATCGCGGCTTATTTCATTTCCAGGGATGTGACGGGCGACGAGAATTCCTATATCACGCGGCAAAGCGGCGCTTTCGACGCCGCGTTGGCCCAAGACTGATCCGCGACCGAGAGGACACCGAGATGAGCACCTTTATCCTGGCATTCGTTCTGCTTGCCCTCGTGATGGTCGGCATGTCGCTGGGCGTGATGCTGATGGGCAAGACCATCAAGGGCAGCTGCGGCGGGCTCAACGCGATTTCGGGCGCCGACAAATGCGTTGTCTGCCAGAAGGACGTGGACCCGAACAGCCCCCTGCGCGACAAGTTGCAGTGCAAGCGCGCGCGCCAGATGCTGGAGCGGATGGAAGCCGAAACCTGACCGCGTCGTCGTCTGCTCATCCGCCGGAATGCGCCCCGAACCGAAGGCATTCGGACCGGGGCGGAAGGGTTCGTCAGCTTTCGCGCCGTCAGATCGACTTGATGCTGCCACCGTCGATCCGGATCTTGCTGCCGGTCACGTATGATGCCCGTGCTGAGCAGAGGAAAGTAACCATGTCGGCAAACTCCTCGGGCCGACCATAGCGGCCTGCGGGGATCGCCGCGGCCGATGCCTTGGCGACCTCTTCGACCGGTTTGTCCTGCCGCTTGGCCGCAGCGGCGTCGAGTTCATCGACGCGGGTGGTGTGGATGCGACCGGGCATCACGATATTGGCGGTGATACCGTCGGCGGCCACCTCGTTCGACAGCGTCTTGGACCATCCGACAAGCGCCGAGCGCAGGCCGTTAGACAGCGCAAGGTTGGGAATCGGTTGCTCGACACCCGAAGAGGTGATGGTGACGATCCGGCCCCATCCGGCGTCCTTCATGCCCGGCAGGCAGCGGTTGGTGACGTGGATCAGGTTGGCGACCATCGTTTCGAAATGACCCAACCAGTCCACGCGGCTGGCATCGGTGCTTTTGCCGGGCGGCGGGCCACCGGCGTTGTTCACGAGGATGTCGATACCGCCCTGCGCCAGCAGGTCATCCAGTACCGCGTCGATCCGGGCAGCATCGGACAGGTCAAGCTCTTGCGCGGTGACAGACCCCTCGGCCTTGGCCGCCCAATCCTCGATCGCGGATGTCGTGCGGGCGGCAGCGATGACCTTTGCCCCTTCGGCGGCCAAACCCTGTGCGATGGCAGCGCCAAGGCCACGGCTTGCCCCCAGTACCAGTGCACGTTTGCCGGAAATTCCCAGATCCATCAGTTCAGCTCCTTCAGTCTATTCTCTTGCCGGGTAAGCATGGCGTCCACCTCGGCCTTGGCCGCAGGCGTCAGCCCCGCGCCCGGTCTGCGGATCGTGTCGCTGGCGATCACACCGCGCTTGGCCAGCACGTATTTGCGGACGGCCAACCCAAGGCCCGGCTGCTGTTCGTATCGCGCAAGCGGCAGATAGGCGTCGAAGAGGTCGCGGGCGCGGTCGGACTGTCCGTCCTGCATCAGCCGGACAACATCGCGCATCATCTCGGGATAGCAGAAGCCGGTCATCGCGCCATCGGCGCCCCGCGCCATCTCTTCGGGCAGGAACAGGCCGCCATTGCCGCACAGGATCGAAATGCGGCGGTCAAGCGTGCCCTCGGCCCGCAGCGCGGTGATCTTTTCGAGACCCGGCCAATCCTCGTGCTTGAGACAGACGCAGGTCGGCACCTCATTCACGATGCGGGCGATGACGGATACCGGCACCTGCACGTTGGTGACCAGCGGGAAATCCTGCAGCACGAAGGGGATGTCACCAAGAAACTCGGCGGCCTGCTTGTAGTAAGTCACGATCTGGTCGTCGGTCTTGAGGCTGCCGGGCGGGGCGATCATCACGCCGCCTGCCCCGGCCTCCATCACCTTGGTCGCAAGCTCGGCCATCTGGGCAAAGCCGGGGGCCGAGACACCGACCACCAGCGGCACGCGGCCGTCGATGCGTGCAAGGATACGCTCGACAACGGCAAGAGATTCCTGCGCGGTGAGCTTGGGCGCTTCACCCATCATGCCCAGCGCGGTCAGGCCGGTCGCACCCTGTTCAAGGTAGAAATCCACCATGCGGTCGGTGCTGTCGAGGTCGAGCGCACCATCCGGTTTGAACGGGGTCACCGCGATTACGTAGACGCCTTGCGCCTGTTCGGTCAGTCGGGTCATGCGCCCTCCTCCTTAGTTCGTGTCACAGGCCGCAAGGGCCACTCGCCCGATCGCGGCGGAAACGGCGGCCTGGCAGGGATCGACCACCGGCAAGCCGGTGGCCTGTTCCAAATGGCGGCGATAGGGTGCCATCCCGGCGCAACCGGTGATGAGGACATCCGCGCCATGATGGTCGCGCAGCGTCTTTCCGACCTCGGTCAGGCGGGCCAGAGTGGTGTCGGCTTCGGCCAGTTCCAGCACGCCGAGGCCGAGTGGCAGGTCGGCCGCCAGCCGGTCCATGATGCCTAGCGCGCCAAGGTAGCGGATATGCCGCTGGATCGAGGCACGGCCAAGCGACAGGATGCCAAAGCGCTGCCCTAGGGCCATTGCCAGCAGATACGCGCTTTCGGCGATGCCCAGCACGGGCACACGCGACGCCTCGCGCAGGGCGGCAAGGCCGGGGTCCGAGAAACAGGCGACGACATAGGCGCTGGCATCGGGTTTCAGGCTGTCCGCAAGCGTCAGCAGGGGACCGACCACGCCATCGACATGGGCCTGCGTCTCTATCCCCGGCGGACCTTCGGCGAGGGTATGGCAGGCGATGGGAACAGGGCTGCGGTCACGCATGGGCGCTATGGCCGCGTCGATCCCGTCGGTCACCTGCTGCGTGCTGTTGGGGTTGATGACATGGATCGTCATGCAAGGGTCTCCAGGCTGCGGGGGGCGATGCTGTCGAAGCTGTGGCCGCGCTGGTTTTCGGCAATGCGCTTGGCGCGTGACTGGGCGGCGTCGATCTCGGCCAGCGCACCCTGCGTGTCGAGGCCGGTCGCGCGACCATCGACCAGCACCTGCCGTCCAGCCACCCAGACATCACGAACCGCGCGTTCGGCCGCGGCAAAAACGAGGCTGCGCAGCGGATCATGCACGGGTCGCATCGACGGTGCGCCCAGATCGACCGAAACGATGTCGGCTGCGGCACCCGGATAGAGCCGGCCCAGATCCTCACGCCCCAGGGCTGTGGCCCCACCAGTCGTGGCAACGGTGAACACGTCCGCCGTGGTCACATCGGCAAAATCGCCCGAGCGGCACCGCGACTGGATGATCGCCTCGCGCATCTCTTCGAGCATGTTGAAAGGGATCGTATCGGTGCCGATGCCCAGATTGACGCCTGCGCGCAGATACCGGCCCAGGCTTTCCATACCCTGCCCCGAACGGGCAAAGGTTGCGGGACAATGCGCAATGTTGGTGCGGCTTTCAGCGAGGACCGTCAGATCGTTCGCAGTGCGGTCACGGGTCAGCGGGTGATGGTCAAGGCAGATGCCGTGACCAAGGATCACGTCCGGACCAAGCACACCGATTTCGTCAAGCAGCGGAATGGGGCCCTTGCCGTGGCGGCGCATAAGCTCTGTCACTTCGGCCATGGTCTGGGCGGCATGCACGGTCAGACGCAGACCTCGCCGGCGCGCCTCGTCCAGTGCGGCGGCAAGAAAGTCGGGTTTGCAGGTGTCGATCTGCGAGGGGGCGACGACCCCTGTCAGGCGCCCGGTCCCGTCCTCTGCGACACGGTCGAGGGTCTGGAACGCCGCTGCACGCGCATCGTTTCCGGCGGCCTCGTCCCAGTCATATTCCAGCGCTTTGGCCTCGGTCAGTCGCCAACGGGCCTGTCGAAAACCGGGGGCGAGCCACACCCGCATCCCGCTTTCGGCGGCAAGGGGCTGCCAGCTTGGGTGATCACCGGCAATATCAAGGCAGGATGTGACCCCGCTTGCCAGCAGTTCCGACAACATCAGGGTCTGACAGGCCGATTTCGCATCGTCGTCTGAATCGATGAGCGTCGAAAACTCGTAGAGTGCATTCCCCCAAAGCTGCGGCGTGCCCGTGTCGTCAAAAAGCCCCTTGGCCAGCGGTTCGTCGCCCGAATGGCAATGAATGTTCACCAGTCCGGGCATGATGAGCCGCCCGCGGCCGCTTACCTCGGTGTCCGCCGTCCCGGTCCAGCCGGGGCCGATATGCAGGATGCCGCTTTCATCAAAGACGATGTCCATGTCGCGACCATAGACATGGCGGCCCCCTTCCCAGCGGATGACCCATTCGGCACGGCGAATGACGGTGATCGTCATGCACGACCCCCGTAACGCTGGGCCGACCAGAAACCGGGCGGCACCTGAAGCGCCGCGCGGCTATCGGTCCGGTCGATCATCAGATCGGCTTCGCGCGCGGCATCGTCGAGGATATCGTCCTCGCTCACCCGGCACGGACGGCCATTTTCCAGTACCACTTCGCCCCCCACGATAACGGTATCAACGTCATTGCCATTGGCGAAGCACACTAACCGATGAACGGCCATGTTGGGCGGAGAAAGATGCGGCCGCCGCATGTCCACCAGTACCACGTCGGCCAGTTTTCCGGGCTCCAGCGACCCGATGCGATCCTCCATCCCCAGTGCACGGGCCCCCTCGATCGTCGCCATTTCCAGCGCGCGGCCTGGCGGCAGGATACCCGGGTCACGAAAATGGCGTCGGTGATAATGCATGGCCTGCTGCATGTGGCGGAACATGTCGCCCGAACGGTCGGGCGCGGTCGCGTCAGAGCCGAGCGCCACCGTCACGCCGCGATCCATCAACTCGATCGCGGGACAGCGGCCCATGATCGAGGCGACCGCAGAGGGATTGTGGGCGATGCTGGTTCCGGTCTGGGCGCAGAGTTCGATCTCATCCTCGTGCAGGTCGATGGCATGAGACAAAAGCGCGTTGGGGCCGAGCAAATCGAGCGCTGATGCACGTCGGATCGACCCCCGCTGGTGGCCGTCCTGGGTAAAGACGACACCGGCCTCTCGCGCGGCCCTGGCCACGCGCTGTGCCTGGGCGCAGGCGTCGGCGTAATCGGCGGCGGCCATGTTCCTTTCGTGCTCGTCGCGCAGAACAGGGTAGAGCAAGGCGATGTTCAGCCTCTCTTCGCTGGTGCCGTGCCAGCGGGTCAAAAGGTCGAGGCTGGTTTCAAGTTGTCGGTCAAAATCCACCTCTCGCGGGTTATTCCCGCCATCAGCGTATTTCAGTGGGTGCGGCGCGCGCGTTGGTCCGACGGCCATGACGTCGCGCCCGCCGACCGAGCGGACGCCCTCCATATGGGCGTCGCCATAGGCAGGGTCATCAGTGCGCATGATCGTGTCGCCACCGCCCAACAACGAGACGCCACAGGTCACGCCGAACCGGATACGTTCGAGCGCGGCAAGGCGCGATTCCGCGTACCAGAATTCGGGGGTCGAGCCGGTGGTGTAGACCGAGCCGCACAGCGCCTCCCAAGCGTCGCCGTCATGCATCGACATGGTCTTTATCAGGCCGTGGCCGGCATGGGCATGGGCATCGATCAGGCCGGGAATGGCGACCTTGCCCTCTGCGTCGATACTGCGCGGCGCATCGTGGTCGCGGGTGATCTCTTCATTTGGCCCAAGCGCCACGATGTGACGCCCTTCGATGGCGATCGCGCCGTTTTCGATGATGCGCCGTGCGGGATCGACGGGAATGATCGTGGCATTGGTGATGAGAAGATCGGCCATCAGTTGCCCTCCATCCGAGGCAGCGCACGCATGTCCGGAACGCCATCGACGGGCATCGTGAAATCGGGATGCCGCCCCGCCAGCAGGATCGCCCGCATCGGGTTGTACAGGGTCAGCCAGGGGGGATCCTCTTGCAGCAGGCGATAAGCCTGTCGATAGAGCGCGGCACGCTGATCGCCGTCGGTCGTGCGGCGGCCCCGGTCGATCAAGTCCTCGACCGCCGGATTCGCGTAGCCCTGCCACCATGCCCCGGCAACCCGGCTGTCGATTTTCTCGTAGAGCACGCGAAAGGTGGACATCGGGCTGGAATCAAAAACGCAAAGATCGCGGATCTCCTTGCGGCGGACCATGTGGGCATAAGCCTCGCGGTCCTCGTGCATGTGAATGTCGAGCGTGATGCCGACCTCGGCCAGTTGGTCGGCGAGCGCCTGCGTCAGTTCGGGTGCTTCATCCGGCAGTCGCGTGGGACAATCGACAGCAAGGGTAAGGCCGCCTGCATGTCCTGCCTCGGCCAGAAGGGCGCGGGCCGTGTCGGGATCGCGGGACGCGCCCGCGGTCGCGTCCGCCCCGAAATGCGCGGGGCTGACGAAGCCGCGCAGCGGTTTTGCCTGACCGTTCATCACATCGTCGATCAAGGCGTTCCGGTCGACGGCAAGGGTCAGCGCGCGGCGGATGCGCGGGTCCTTCAACGGGCCTTTGGCCGCATTCAGCAGGTAGATGATTGCCACGGGTGCGCGGTAGCGGATGAGCGTCCCGGTCGTTATTTCCGAGTCCGGCGCGACCGTGGTGGCGACATGCGCCGAACCGGCCTCAACTGCGCGGCGGCGGGCATCGGCGTCCGGTTCACACCGCCAGATCAGTGAGGGGTTTTCGGGCGCTGGCCAATGCGCAGCATCTACGGCCTCCAGCCGGATCTCATCGTCGCTGCGCGCCGCCAGCCGGTAGGGGCCGGTGCCGCAATGGGCCGTCGGATCGCCCGCATCGAGCGCGGCAAAGGCCGATGGCGCAACGATGAAGCCCTGAACCAGAACATCGGGGAAATCGGCCATCGGTTCGGCCAGGCGCACCGTCAGGTCCAGCCCCTCGGCGGTGTATTCCGCGCCATTCAGATATTGCCGCCATACGGCGGGGGAACCGAGCGTATAGCCCTTGTCCTCGCGGTCCATGCGCTCGAGAGAGGCTTGCACGGCAGCGGCATCGCAGGGCGAGCCGTCGTGAAAGGTGACCCCTTCGCGCAGGTGAAAGCTCCAGGTCCGCGCATCGTCGGAAACCTGCCAGCTCTCGGCGAGGGCCGGGGTAAAGCCGGTCCCGTCGCGCCGCAAGAGCGTGTCGTAGATCGCGCCGAGAATACACAGTTCGTCGGCGGCGTCGGTACAGTCATGCGGATCGCCCAGCGGTACGCGCGGTTGCAGGATGGTGACGGTCACGGTGTATCCCTTTCCGGCTCGTCGATCAGGTGGCAGGCGACTTTCTGACCATCACCCGTATCGCGCAGCGTGGGCCTCTCGGCGGCGCAGCGGTCCCAGGCAAAGGGACAGCGCGTGCGGAAACAGCATCCCGAAGGCAGCGACAGGGCCGAGGGTACCTCGCCGGTCAGTTCGATCTGGCGGGCCTTCTTTGCCGGCTCGAGCGACGGCGCGGCCGACAGCAACGCGCGCGTATAGGGATGGCGCGGCATGGCAAAGAGTGTATCACGCGGGGCGGTTTCCACCATGAAACCCAGATACATCACCGCGACCCGGTCGGCGATGTGATGCACGACGCTCAGGTCATGGCTGATGAAAAGGTAAGCCAGCCCGAACTCGTCTCGCAGATCCATCATAAGGTTGAGGATCTGCGCCTGGATCGACACGTCGAGGGCCGAGACAGGCTCGTCCGCGATGATCAGCTTGGGGTTTACCGACAGGGCGCGGGCGATACCGATACGCTGGCGCTGACCACCCGAGAACTGGTGCGGATAACGGCCTGCATGTTCGGTGTTCAGCCCGACGCGCGCCAGCAGCGCCTCGGTCCTGTCGCGCGCCTCGGCCCGGTTGCCGGTCTGTTCCAGCAGCGGTTCGGCGACGATATCGCGCACCTTCTGCCTTGGGTTCAGCGAGGCATAAGGGTCTTGAAAAATCATCTGCATCTTGGACCGTACCGGCAGCAAGTCACGGTCAGACAGATCCTGAACCTCTTGCCCGTCGATGCGGACAGTGCCGCCCGTGGGCGTATGGATACGGGCGATGGTCTTGGCGACGGTGGACTTGCCGCAGCCGGACTCGCCCACCAGCGCCAGCACTTCGCCCTGTTTCACCTCGAACGACACGCCGTTGACCGCCTGCACGACGCGGCGCGGAGACAGGATCTGACCGTTCGAAAGCTTCAATCGATCGAGCAGTCCGCCGGAAATGTCGAACTGTTGTTCCAGCCTGTCGACTTCGAGCATGGCGGTCATGCGCCTCCTCCTTGCACAGGGAAGTGGCAGGCAGCGGCGCGGCCCGGGTCCTGCGTCTGAAGCTCGGGTTCAAGCTCGGCGCACAGCGCCTGCGCGCGCGGGCAACGGTCACGGAAGTTGCAGCCCTTGGGCAGCTTGCGGATGTCGGGCACAGCGCCGGGGATCTGGTCCAGCCGATGCTTTCTGTCCGACGGATCGGGGATCGAGGCGATCAGCCCCGCCGTGTAGGGGTGGCGCGGGTCGTCGATCACCTGCCGGGTCGGTCCGCGTTCCACGACCTTGCCGCAATAGAGAACGGTGACATGATCAGCCATCTCGGCCACCACGGCGAGGTCATGGGTGACGAGGATCATTGAAGCGCCATGATCGCGCACCTGCCGGCGGATCAGTTTGAGGATCTGCGACTGGATCGTCACGTCGAGCGCGGTGGTTGGCTCATCCGCCACGATCAGGCGCGGTTCGGCAAGCATCGCGATGGCGATCACGACCCGCTGGCGCATACCCCCCGAAAACTGGTGCGGATAAGAGTTCAGCCGATCCTCGGCCTGGCTGATACCCACATCCTCGAGCATCTGGATACAGCGCGCGCGCCGTCCCTTGGCATCCAGATCGGTATGGAGGCGCAACATCTCGTCCATCTGCCGGCCAACGGTATGCAGGGGGTTGAGCGAGGTCATCGGGTCCTGGAAGATCATAGCGATCTCCTTGCCGCGCACCTCCTGCATCCGATCCTCGGTGGCTTGGGTCAGGTCCTCGCCATCGAACAGGATATGACCGCTTTCGATGCGGCCCGGCGGGTCGATCAGGCCAAGAACCGAGAACCCCACGACGGATTTACCGCCACCGGATTCACCGACAAGGCCCATGATCTCGCCCTTGCCGATGGCAAAGCTGACACCGTCCACCGCCTTTACCGTGCCGGCGAAGGTGTGGAAATGCGTACGCAGATCGTCGACCTGCAACAGGGTCTGGGAGACGTCTTTCATCACTTCAGCCTCGGGTTCAGTTCGTCGCGCAGGAAATCCCCGAACAGGTTGATCCCGAAGACCAGCGCCATGATGAACAGGCCCGGAAAGACCGAGACCCACCACAGGCCCGAGAACAGAACGTCGAACCCGTTCTTGATCAGAAGGCCAAGCGAGGGCTGGGTGATCGGCACGCCCACGCCAAGGAAGGACAGGCTCGCCTCGATGAGGATGAAGGTGCCGACCTGCACGGTTGCCACCACGATAAGCGGCGTCATCACGTTGGGCAGGATGTGGCGGCGGATGATCTTGCCGTTGCGCAGCCCCGCCACGCGCGCGGCCTGCACGTATTCGCGGCCCGATTCCGACAGGGTCTGCCCGCGCACGGTGCGGGCATAGACGACCCAACCCACCGCTGTCAGGGCGATCAGCACCTTGTCTATGCCCGTGCCGAAAGCGGACATGAGAAAGAGCGCGATCAGCATCGATGGAAACGAAAGCTGAATGTCGGCGATGCGCATGATGAACCCGTCAAGGCGACCCCGGAAGTAACCCGCGATCAACCCGACGAAGGTGCCGATCACGAGCGAACAGATCATGGCTGACAGCCCGATCAAGACCGAGATCCGTGTCCCATAGATGATCGCCGCCAGCACATCGCGGCCCTGTCCGTCCGTGCCGAGCAGGAAGCGCGGATCGCCACCCGGAAGCCACGCAGGGGGCTTGTAGCTGTCCATCAGGTCGAGGCCGGCCACGTCATATGGATCTTGTGCCACCAGCCACGGGCCGAACACCACGATCACGGCAAAGATGACAAGGATCACGCTGCCGGCGATGGCCGATCCGTTGCGGCGCCAGTTGGCGAAAAACTCCGAAGCGAAGAAAGCCGTCATCATCTCATTTCACCGTGATGCGCGGGTCGATCAGCGTGTAGACGATATCGACGAGGAAATTGATCACCACGAAGATCAGCGCCACCAGCATCAGGTAGACGACAATCACCGGGCGGTCGGCGCGATAGATCGAGTCGATCAGCAGCTTGCCAAGGCCGGGCCAGGCAAAGATCGTCTCGGTAATGGTTGCGAATGCGATCAGGTCGCCCAGTTGCAGACCAAAGATAGTGACCACCGGGATTAGCGCGTTGCGCAGCCCGTGCCGGTAGAGGACGCCGCGACGCGACACACCCTTGGCGCGGGCGAATTTCATGTAATCCTGCCGGGTCACCTCCATCATGCCTGCGCGGGTGATGCGCAGCAGGATCGCCATGGTCGCGAGCGACAGGGTGAGCGATGGCAGGATCACGTGGCTCCACCCGTCGGCCGTGAAGATCGACCAGCGGGTCCCGAGGATCTCGACCGTGTCGCCGCGCCCCGATGACGGGAAGATCCGCCATTTCACCGCAAAGAGAAAGATCAGCATCATGCCAACCCAGAAACTGGGAAGCGAGATTCCGAGAAGCGAGCCCGACATGATCGTCCGGCTGGAAAAACGGCCGGGATTGGCACCGGCATAGACACCGAGCGGGATCGCGACGACCGCCGACATGGCCATCGCAACGATCACGATTTCCAGCGTCGCCGGCAAGCGCTCGAGGATCAGGTCAAGCGCCGGTTCGCGGAATACGTAGGAGCGACCGAAATCGCCTTGGAACATATTTCCGACAAATATGAAATATTGTTCCAGCAACGATCGGTCGAGGCCCAGGATACGCCGGGCCTGCGCGATTTCGGCCTCGGTCGCATCGATCGGCACGACCATGAAGACCGGATCGCCGGTAAAGCTCATCATCAGGAAAACGATGACGGACACGGCCCAGAGAACGATGACCATCTGGATCAATCGCTTGATGGTATAGCCCAGCACGCGGACCTCCCCCTGTCTCGATAGGTGGCGGGGCGAGGAAATCGCCCCGCGCAGCAGGCCTTACTCGGCCACGTCCATGGTGTAGGCCCACAGGAACTTGTCGGTGCGCGGGGTGAACTGCACCCCCTGGCGCGCGCCATAGATGTCCTGTTCGTAGTGCACGGGGATCATCGGGATGTCCTGCATCAGGATCTTGGTCGCCTCCTGTAGATACTGGTCGCGCTCTTCGACCTTGGCGGTGCTGTCGGCCTTGTCGATCAGGGCGTCCACATCGGCGTTGGAGTAACTGCCGCGGTTGACCTGGCCGTAGCCTTCCCGCTTGTCACGGCTGTAGAACAAAGCGCCATACATCGAACCGGCATCGCCCGAGGGCACGTCCCAACCGGACATGATGAAGCTGCTGTTCGGCGTCGGCACGCGGATGTAACCCCAGAAATTCGACTTGGGCATCACGTTGAGTTCCACGTTCACGCCGATCTTGGCCAGCATCCCGGCCAGCGCCTGCGCGATCTGCGCGTCGTTGACATAACGGTTGTTCGTGGCGTCGAGCGTCAGGGTGAACCCGTCGACCCCGGCCTCTTCCATCAGCGCCTTGGCCTTTTCGATGTCGTAGGGATACATCTCGCGGAAATTCATGCCGTCGACATGTCCGACGTGACTCTCGGGCACGTATTGTGCCGAGGGTGTGGAAAGACCACCCATGACTGCGCGCTGAATGGCGCTGACGTCGATGGCGCGGGCCATCGCTTCGCGCACGCGCTGATCCGTCATCGGGTTCTTGCCCTCGATAGTCGGGCTTTCTTCGCGCATGTCGAGCGCCAGAACGAGGTTCAGCAGAGATGGTCGGGTGATGACCTCGAAGCCGTCCTCGCGCTTGACGCGGTCCACGTCGCGCACGGCCAGGTCTTGCACGATGTCCACTTCGCCGGTCAGCAGCGCCGCGGTACGGGTTGCGGGGTTGGTGATCGGGCGGAAGGTGACGGTATCGATCTCGGCTTCGCCCATGTAGTAGTCGGCAAACGCCTCAAGCTCGACCTTGTCCTCACGGACCCACTCGACCAGCTTGTAGGGGCCGGTGCCCATCGGGTTCTGCTCCAACCCGTCATCGCCGACCTTGGCGACGTGATCTTCGGACAGGATCAGGATGGCGGCCAGATCGTTGGGCAGGGCCGCGTAAGGTGCGGGCGTCTTGATCTCGACCGTGAGGTCGTCAACCGCGCTGTAGCTGGCGATGTTGGCCGCAAGGTTCAGCATCAGCGAATCCTTGAGACGGTCCAGCGTAAAGACCACGTCCGAAGCCTTGAGCGTGTCACCATCGTGGAACTTGACGCCCTCGCGCAGCTTGAACCGCCATGTCGTGTCGTCGACCAGTTCCCAGCTTTCGGCCAGTCCCGGCTCGAACGTCAGTTCCGGCGTGCGGCGCACGAGCGGGTCATAGATGTGATAGAACATGATGTTCGAGGACAGTTCCTCGCCCGCTTGCGGGTCCATGTGGGTGGCATCGGCGGTCAGGCCGATGGTCACGGCTTTCTCGGCCCATGCGGACCCGGCAGCCAAAGCCGCAAGGCATGCGGAGGCAGTCAGCGCACGCAGCGCTGTCGTGATCGTCGTCATGTTGGACGTCTCCCGGTTGGGTTGATTGAATACGGGCGTTGGCCGCCCTTCTGGTTATGCAGCCGCCCCCTTCAGGACGGACTGAATCTCGATCTGGTAACCTTCGGTATCGTCGAAAACGAAGGCGCGAATACCCAGCTGCGCGCTGTCACGCGGCTCGGTGAGGTTCGAAACGTTCTGCGCCTTGGCCCAGCCGTGCCAGGCATCCACGTCGGGGACCCGCAGGCAAAGTTGAACCGGCTTGTCGGCGCTGGCCCGCTTGGCGCCGCGGGTCTCGTCCACGAGGCCGACATGCGCCGCACCCGCCAGCCGATAGATCTTGGACCAGCCCTGATCGATTGCCAGCTCGGCACCAAGAACACGTTCGTAGAATTCCTGCGCCTTCGGGACGTCGTGGAAGTAGAGAAACGTGATCTGCAGTTCCGGCCCGGCCGGACGCATCTGTTGATCAACCATAAGTATTCCTTTCGTGAACCAGTGGTATACCAACGGTTCATAACCTGTCAACAGAACGAAACCCGCGTGACCTTCACCATGCGGGCTTCAAGAATTGACGATTAAATTTTAATCAGCTCAGCCGATGAATGTGGCTGAGAATCGCCTCGCGGGCGTTTTCGATATGTCGGCGCATTGCCTGTTCGGCGGCGTCGGGATCACGCGCCAGGATGGCGTCGATGATCGCCAGATGCTCCCTTGCTCCGGGTTCGAACCGGGACGGGATCTCTCCCTGGTCGAAGATCCGGGTCTTCATCTTGAGGCCCTTGATCATCTCGCTCAGCAGTTTGGAGCCAGCCGTTTTCGCGATGTGCATGTGAAAGTCGAAATCGAAATCGGCGTGCTCGACCCTGTCGGGGCGTTCGTTTTCCAGGAATTCGAGCGTTTTCGCCTTGAAACGCAGCCAATCCTCGGCCGGGGAATGCACATTTGCGGCTTGGCGCGCAGCCTCGCATTCCAGCAGGCGCCTGACATGAAGGATCTCGACCACTTCGCTGACGGAGATCCGCGAGACGGTCGGAGCGCCCCGTGTCTGGCGGGTGACAAGCCCCTCGGTTATCAACCTCGAGATCGCCTCGCGGACCGGTGTTCGTGACACGCCCAACCGCTCTGCAAAGGCGCGCTCCTGCAGATGTGTACCGGCGGCAAGTTCACCGCTCAGGATCATGTCGCGCAGTTTCTGCACCGTGTGCTCGGTGAGGTTCTTGTCGGCTTCATCCGTGCCCTGCATATTTTTTTCATCCCTTCCACGGCTGGACCAACATGGTGTTTGCATCTGTGGTATACCACCGGTATCCGTATTTGCAAAACGGGAGTGTGCATCATGACGACGCCAGCTTACGACACGGTTATCCGCAACGGTATCCTCGGATCGGACTCGGGCCTTGCCGAAGGGGACATCGCGATCCGGGACGGCCGCATCGCGGCGCTTGGCCTTGGGCTTGCGTCCGGTTTGAATGAAATCGACGCACAAGGTCGTATCGTCTTACCCGGCGGCGTCGATACGCATTGCCACATCGAACAGATGTCTGGTGCCGGGGTCATGAATGCCGACACGTTCGAGACTGCAACCCGGTCGGCCCTGTGGGGCGGAACAACAACAACGGTCTCGTTTGCCGCACAGCATCCCGGCCAACGGATCGGAACAGTGTTGGAGGCGTATCGCAAGCTGGCCAAAACTGGTGCGATGACCGATCACGCCTTTCACATGATCGTCGCGGACACGTCGGGTGAAAACATGTCGGATCTCGCCCACGCCATCGACGGTGGAAACCGGTCGATCAAGATCTTCACGACCTACGACAAGGTGCGACTTGCCGATGCCGAGATCCTGACAACGATGCGCGTTGCAAAGGAACATGGCGCGCTGGTCTGCGTGCATGCCGAGAACGACGCGATGATCCGCGAGGCCACTGCACGCCTGATCGCCGAGGGTCGGACCGCGCCGCGCGATCACGCCGACTCGCATCCGCGGCTGGCCGAGCTGGAGGCCATCGAACGCATGTGCCGCCTGTCGGAACTCACCGGGCAGCGCCTGATGATCTTTCACGTCTCAACGCGCGAAGGTGTCGAAATCATCCGCGCCGCGCGGGCACGCGGCGTTCCCGTTCATGCCGAGACCTGCACGCATTACCTGTTCCAGACCCGCGACATCCTCGACAGGCCGGACGGAGCAAAGTTCCTGTGCAGCCCGCCGCAGCGCGATCAGGTGGATCAGGATGCGTTGTGGACCGCACTGGGGCATGACGAGTTGGAGCTGGTCACGTCCGACCATGCACCCTATCGCATGGACGAGACTGGCAAGTTCCTGCACGGACGTGACGCGCCCTTCAACAAGATCGCCAATGGTCAGCCGGGGCTGGAACTGCGCCTGCCGCTTCTTTTCGACGCCATGGTGTCGCGGGGCAGGCTGGGCCTTGCCCGGTTTGTCGAGGTGACGGCGACCGCCCCGGCAAGGATCTTTGGTCTTGAGACCAAGGGCGCAATTGCGGTCGGCAAGGATGCCGATCTGGTGCTGTGGAACCCCGAACGAGAACATGTCCTGCCCGAAGCGCTGCATGACAATGTCGGGTACAACCCCTTTGCAGGCCAAAGGCTGAAGGGCCACGCGGACATCGTTCTGCGGCGAGGCGAAACCGTGATCGCGGATGGCGTCCTGCATGCGCAACCGGGCAGCGGGCGCTGGTTGTCGATGCGTCAGGCCGGGTAACAGTCTCTACCGCTGGAACCGTGTCGACAGGATGACCGAAGATTGCGTGCGCGCGACACCGTCAAGTTCGCCGATGCTGTCGATAATCCGATCAAGATCGCTGATCGACGGCGCGGTGACCTCGGCAATCAGGTCGACCGACCCGCTGACCGAATGGACGGCGCTGATCTCGGGAATGTCACGCAGGGCCTGCACCACGCGGCCCAGCGCCTTTTCCGTAAGCACGATCATCACGTGGGCGCGAACCTGGCCTTCGAGATAGCTGTCGGAGAGGCGTAGCGCATAGCCGGCGATCACCCCCTCCTCCTCCAGCCGGTCAAGGCGCGCCTGCACTGTGGTGCGGGCCACCCCCAGCCTGCGGGCCAATACCGCCACGGGCATCCGTGCGTTTTCGGAGAGGATGTTCAGCAATTGGCGGTCCTTTTCGTGGATCGTCATTTTGGTGGATAGCCCCTACGATACGTCAATTCTTTCCGTCATTTCTATGCGTTTGGCAGCTACACATCAACGGTGGAAGGGTGGAGCCTGCGACGTATCGAACAGGTACAAAGCGAGGGAAAGATGCAGAAAATCGCGGTTCTGGGACTGGGCAAGGTAGGTACATTGGCGGCTGAGCTGCTGCATTCGGCGGGTTTCGAGGTGACAGGGCTCGACAATGCTGCACGTGAGGACGCGCCCGCCTACGCGACCCGCGTGGTGGACGTGTCGGATGCCAACGCCTTGGGGCGCGAGATGGCGCAGGTGGATGCGGTTTTGTCTTGCCTGCCTTACCATCTGAACGTGGGTGTTGCGACAGCGGCCCATGCGGCGGGCATTCATTACTTCGACCTGACCGAGGACGTGCCGACGACCAAGACGATCATCGAACTTTCCAAATCTTCCAAGGGGTTGATGGCGCCACAGTGTGGGCTGGCACCGGGTTTCGTGGGCATCGTGGGCGCTGATCTGATCGAACGTTTCGACGAATGCAGGTCATGCAAGATGCGTGTCGGTGCCCTGCCGCAGCACCCGACGGGGTTGATGGGCTACTCGTTCAACTGGTCTCCGGCCGGGGTGGTGAACGAGTATCTGAACGATTGCGAGGTGATCGAGGACGGGGTGGTCAAGTGGGTCTCGGCGATGGAGTGGGTCGAGAAACACGTGATCGGCGGGATGGAGCTGGAGGCGTTCACGACCTCGGGCGGCCTGGGCACCATGTGCGAGACCTACAAGGGAAAGGTCGCGAATATGGATTATAAAACAATGCGTTACCCCGGTCACGTCAAGCTCATGAACTTCTTTTTCCACGAGTTGCTGATGCGGGAACGGCGTGACGAGGCCGAGGACATCCTGGTCAACGCAAAGCCCCCGGTGAATGATGACGTGGTCTATGTCCATGTCGCTGCCGAAGGAAAGATCAACGGAAAACTGGCACGGGAAGAGTTCGTGCGTGCGTATTATCCCATTGAGATCAATGGGAAATCCTATCCTGCAATCGCCTGGACGACGGCAAGCTCGGTGGTGGGTGTGATCGAGATGGTGCGCGACGGTGCATTGCCCGGACACGGGTTCCTGAAGCAGGAAGATATCCCTCTGGCGGCGCTATTGAACACACGCACGGGTGCGTCATTTGCCGGGGGCGCGGTGTGACAGTCCGGCAGGGGCCGAGGCGGATTGTACCAGCCAGAACCGGGAAATTGACCGTTTTGTACCCGGTTTTTCGGGCCGATTGACCGTTTTGTACATCGTTGTACCAGCGCGTCCGGGCCACAAGGCCCGGACTGTTGAGCAAGGTCACTGCGAGAAGAGGTAGTTCGGCAGCCATGTCGCGAGGGCGGGGAAACTCGCCAGCAGGATCAGGCCCAGAAGCTGCAGCATGATGAAGGGCATGACCCCTTCGTAGATGTGCCGGGTCGTGACCGAGGGCGGAGTAACGCCCCGCAGGAAGAACAGGGCGAAGCCGAATGGAGGGGTGAGGAACGAGGTCTGAAGGTTGACCGCGATCATCACGCCCAGCCAGACCGGATCGGCGCCAAGCATGATCAGCGCCGGGCCGACGATGGGCACGAGGATGAAGATGATCTCGAGGAAGTCGAGGAAGAAGCCCATCACGAACATCAGCGCCATGACGAAGATCATCGCTCCGGTCAGCCCGCCCGGCAGGCTTTCGAGAAGGTGATGCACCGTCTCTTCGCCGCCCAGCCCGCGGAAGGTGAGCGAAAACAGGCTGGCCCCCACGAGAATGGCAAAGATCATGGCGGTCACGCGGCCGGTATCCTCCATCGCGTAGCGCAGAGTACCGCTGGACAGAAGGATGGCGCAGGACATCAGGACCGCGATGGCAACGAGTGCCAGCAACGCGAAGGACGCCCACATCGCGATGGTTTCCGAGGTGGTGAAGGTTTCGCGCATCAGCAACAGGTGGAAGAAGTGGTTTATCACCATGAGCGCGATTGCCGCCGCAAGCCCGCCAAGCAGCCAGGGCGCGCGATCGGGCCGGGCGCGCAGCGCGGCGAGGAGCATGGCGCCCACCGCGCCGACGCCTGCGGCCTCGGTCGGGGTTGCGATGCCGCCGAGAATGGAACCGAGCACCGCGACGATCAGGGCCGACGGCGCAAGCAGACCATTCACGAGCACCCGGATCTTTTCGCTGCGATCGAGCGGCGCGTCCGCGGCGCCCTCGACCCGGACAGGTGCCCGGTCGGGCCGCAGTCCGGCAAGTACGATGATGTAGATCGCATAGAGCGCCACCAACATCAGGCCGGGGAAGAGAGAACCGGCAAACAAATCGCCAACGCCCACCGATTTCCCGGCGAAATTGCCCATCTTGAGGTTCGCCTGCTGGTTCGCATAGGTCAGCACATCCCCCAGAAAGACCAGCACGATCGAGGGCGGGATGACCTGCCCCAGCGTGCCCGAGGCGCAGATCGTGCCGGTGGCGAGCCGCGGGTCGTATCCCGAGCGCAGCATGACCGGCAGGGCGATGAGGCCCATCGTGACCACGGTCGCGCCAACGATCCCGGTAGAGGCGGCCATCAGCATGCCGACCATGACCACCGACAGGGCCAGCCCGCCGCGCATCCCGCGGAACAGGCGCGCCATCGAGGTCAGCAGATCCTCGGCCACCTTGGATTTTTCGAGCACCAGCCCCATGAAGATGAACAGCGGAGCGGCGATCAGCACCTCGTTCGACATGATGCCGAACACGCGTTGCGGCAGGAAATTGAGCTGTCGGAACTGGAACTGTCCCAGCATGTCGCCCAGCGTGGCGAAGATCAGCGCCACCCCGGCCAGCGTGAAGGCCACCGGAAACCCGGCCAGGATGGTGATGCAGACGGCGAGGAACAGCCAGAGTTCAAGGTATTCGACGAACATGTATCAGATCTCGTCCGGGTGCAGCGGAGCGTCCGGATCATGTCCCAGAACGGCAATCCGGAGGTTTTTCAGAAGGAAGGACACGGCCTGGAAGGCCAGCAGCGCCACGAAGACGAGCATGAAGGTCTTGAGCACGTAGAGATAGTCGAGCCCGGCGACCTCGTTCGAGGTTTCGCGCAGCTTCCAGGACCGCTCGACATAGGGGATCGAGCGGGACCAGAGCACCCAGAGCATCGGCGCCAGCAGAAAGACAGTCCCCGCGATATTCACCAGCGCCCTGCCCCGCGGCCGCATCGCGCCATAGAAGATATCGACGCGCACATGCTGATCGCGCATCAGCGCCCAGCCCGCCAGCGCCGTCATCGAGATGGCAAAGGCGTAGAGCACGGATTCATAAAGCGCGATGATCGAGATGCCGAAGACATAGCGCATGACCACGTTGGCGAAGGTCATGAGAACCATGTAAAGCACCAGCCACGAGATCAGTTTGCCGAAAAGCTCGGTTATCCGGTCGATGACCGAGATGACCTTGTCGAGTGCCTGCAAGGGTCTACTCCGGAACTTTGGGTGGGTCCGGCGCGCGGGGTGCGCGCCGGGGTACAGGGTCAGGCTCCGGCTTCGAACGCCATCTTGCGGGCCTTGTAGAGCGGGTAGTCGACGAGGGCCGAATACTGCATGGCCTCGTCGCGATAGGCCTTCCAGCTTGCATAGATCTCGGCCGCGTAATCGTCGGACTCGGCCAGTTCGGCAACGACCTCCTGCGCGGTCTTGGCGAGCGCCAGAACGACATCGTCGGGATAGCCGCGCACCTCGACACCGTGTTCGGTGCGCAGGGTCTCCATCGCCTTCGCGTTGTAGTAGGGCCATTCGCCGATATTGATCGAGTTGGCCGACTTGGCCGCGTGTTCCATGATCTTCTTTTCGTGGTCGCTGAACTCGTCCCAGAGGTCGGCATTGAGGCCGATCTCGCCGGCGCTGTTCACCTCCTGCCAGCCGGGGGTGTAGTAGTACTTGGCGTATTGGTGGAAGCCGTTGGCGCTGTCCAGCCAGGCGCAGCACAGTTCGGTCGCGTCGATGGCGCCCGATTGCAGCGAGGTGAAGATCTCTTGCGGGGGGATCATCACGGCGCTGGCGCCGACGCGGCGCATGACCTCGCCCGCGATGCCCGAAGAGCGCATCTTGATGCCCTGGAAGTCGTCGAGGCTGTTGATTTCCTCGTTGAACCAGCCGGCCATCTGGGTGCCGGTGTGCCCGCAGGTGAAGGCCTTGAGGTTCAGCAGGTCGCGATAGGCCTTGTCCTGAAGCTCTTGCCCGCCGCCGTGATACATCCAGGCGCAGTGCTCCATGGCGTTGAGGCCAAAGGGTACGAGACCGAAGAAGGTTGCGGCCTGCCACTTGCCCGCAAGGAACATGGGCGAGGCGTGATAGGCGTCGGCAGTACCCTGGCCGACGGCGTCGAACACCTCGAACGCGCCGACGAGTTCGCCTGCGGCGTTGACCTTGACGGTGATGTTGCCGTCGCTCAGCTCTTCGACGGCCTTGCCCCAGTTATAGGCGATGGAGGCGAGGCCCGGAAAGTTGTGCGGCCATGCCATGACCATGGTCAGCTGGCGTTTTCCCTGCGCGATGGCCGGGGCCGCGAGGGTTGCCGCAGTTGCGCCAAGCCCGGCGACGGCGGTGTTGCGAAAGAATGTTCTGCGATTGAGTGTCATGTTTTCCTCCCTGGTGCGCGACCCGGCGGGTCGCCGTTCGTCTCGGCGTCGGACCCTGGGTCGGATCAGCCAAACAAACACCTGTTCAAATTGACGGCAAACCTGTATTCTCGCAACACCAAAAAACGTTTCGGCCGGAAAAACCCGTTTCCGGACGGCAGAGAACCCGGTTTGGCGCCGGGCCCTTTTCGTATGGCCGAACAACGCGAGGAGATCACCATGGCACCGCTCGACAGCGCCGAATCCACCCCGCCCGCAGGCATGACCGCAGAGGAATGGCGGACCCGTGTAGACCTTGCCGCCGCCTATCGCCTGATCGTGCATTTCGGGATGGATGACCTGATCTATAACCACATCTCGGCGCGCGTTCCCGGGCCGGAGGAGCATTTCCTGCTCAACCCGTTCGGCCTGCTCTACGAGGAGGTGACGGCATCGAACCTGGTCAAGGTCGATCTGGACGGCAATATCGTGTCGGAAGGTGCGGACCCGATCAACCCGGCGGGATTCGTCATCCATTCCTGCGTGCATCGCGAGCGGCATGACCTGACCTGCATCATCCACACGCATACGACCGCCGGTGTCGGCGTATCCGCGCAGGAAGGCGGGCTGTTACCAATCAGCCAGACCGGGCTGCTGTACAAGGACCTGATCGGGTACCACGAATTCGAGGGCTTGGCGCTGAACCTCGAAGAACAAAAGCGCCTGCTGGCCGATCTGGGGCAGGACAAGCAATTGCTGATTCTGCGCAATCACGGGCTGCTGGCCTGTGGCCGGTCGATCGCGGAGGCGTTCATCATGATGTTCTACCTTGAGCAAGCCTGCCGCATCCAGATCGCCGCGCAGGCGGGCGGTGCGCTGCACACGCCACCCAAAGAAGTGCAGGACCTGACGCATAAACAGGCCATGTCGGGGCTGGGTGCGGAGCTGGGTACGCGGGAATTCGCGGCGCTCAAACGGAGATTGGACCGGATGGGCGCCGATTACGCGCGCTGATTCAAGAGGCCCCGCGCAAGTGGGGCTTCAACAGGGCGTAGCAGGTTTCGTGGATCGGCACGGACACATCGGCCTGCCGCGCGGCGTGGATCAGCCAGCCGACGGTGCTGCCGAGTTCCAGCGGACGGCCGCGTTCGAGATCGTCGAGCATCGAGGCGCGGGTGCGTGGGTCAGCGGTATGGCGGCTGAACTCCATGTTCTTTGCAACCAGGTCATTGGGCAAAGCGACGCCATGAGCGCGGCCGGTGGCGGCGACCTCTTCCATCGCGGCCTCGTATAGGGCCGAGGTTTCGAGGCAACCGATCCACCCGCCAAGCGGCAGGCGGGTCAGCGCGCTGACCATGTGAAAGGCGGTCAGCATCGTGAACTTGGCCCAGATGGCGGGCATGGGATCTGCCGCAACCTCCATCACGAGCCCACCCTTGGTGCCCAGCGCGGCGAGGGCGTCGATATGGGGCGAGGCGGCCCCGGCGGTCCGCGGCCCGTAGACGAACCGCCGGACCGGGCCGGTCAGCCGCACCTGCCCCGGCGCGGTGACCGAGGCGGGAACATAGGTCACACCGGCGAGGACGCGGTCGGCACCGAAGGCGCCTGTCAGGCGTTCGAGCCCGTCGAGACCGTTCTGAAAGCCGAGCACGCGGCTGTCAGGCCCCATCATCGCGCGAATCGCGGGGATCACGGCATCCGTGTCCTGCCCCTTTACCGTAACCAGGATCAGATCGGCCGTGCCCAGCGCCTGCGGATCGTCGCTGATCCGGTCGGGCGTGGCGTGCAGGGATCCATCATCTGTGGTGACGGTGATGCCCCGATCCCGCCATGCCGCGAGCGTGTCGCCACGGGCCAGCACGCGCAGCTCTGCCCCTGACGCCCCGAGATGGGCGGCAAGTACCCCGCCAATGGCCCCTGCCCCGACGATGGCGACCGAGAGCGGCGCGCTCATTGCGCGGCGTCCTGTTCGGCCCAATAAGGATCGCGCAGCAGGCGTTTCATCACCTTGCCAAGCGCGTTGCGGGGAAATTCCTCGCGCAGCTCCACCGCGACGAGGCGCTGCGTCTTGGCAAGGCGTTCATTGGCCCAGTCGCGCAGCGCGTCGCAATCGATGGCGGTGGCGTCGCGCGGTATGACGAGGGCAAGGCAGCTTTCGCCCCACTTGTCATGCGGTACGCCGATCACCGTCACGTCGAACACGTCCGCGTGCTGGGCGACGACCGCCTCGACATCGGTGGGGAAGACGTTGAAACCGCCCGAGATGATCATGTCCTTTTTCCGGTCGACGATGCAGAGGAACCCGTCCTCGTCGATCATGCCGATGTCGCCCGACCGCAGGAAGGTGCGGCCGCGCTCGTCGCGCCAGATCAGCTCGGCCGTGGCGTCGGGGCGTTTGTGGTAGCATTTCATGATCCCCGCACCGTAGCCCGCGATCTCGCCCGGGGTGCCGGGCGGGCATTCGTTGCCGTCATCGTCGAGGATGCGCACTTCGAACCCAAGAACGGGCGTGCCGACGGTTGCGAACTTGTCGGCGTGCTGGTGCGGTTTCAGCATCGAGGCGAACCCCTCGGAATAGCCGTAAAGCTCGTAGAGGCCGGGCGAGATCTGCTCGATGATGCGCGCCTTCATGTCCCGGCGCAACGACGAACCCGCCGACAGCAGGGTGCGCAACGAGGACAGGTCGGCCCCGGCCAGGTCGGGATGATCGAGCACCATGCCGTATTGCGCGGGCACCATGAAGGTGTGGGTGATCCCCTCTTGCGGGACGAGGCGCAGGAATTCGGCCACGTCGAACGCCTCCATCGCAACGAGGGTGCCGCCGGCGAAGAGGACCGGCAGCATCATCAGCCAGGTGCCGTTCGAGTAGAGTGCCGTGGTGGTCAGCGCGCGGCTGGTGGAGGTAAAGCCCATTTCGACTGCGTTGGAGAAGGCCCAGTGCAGACGCGCGCGGTGGGTCTGCACGATGCCCTTGGGCAGGCCGGTGGTGCCCGAGGAGTAGATGATGTTGAACTCGTCCGTCAGCTGGTAACGCACGTTGGGAACGGTCGCGGGCTGGCCGCTGATCAGATCGGGCAGCGTGGTCCAGCCATCGCCGTCAAAGCCATGCGCGATCCAGCCGGAGGGGGAGACGTTGGCGATGGCGCCGCGGTTCGCATCGACCTTGTCCTGGAATTCGGCCGAGACAAAGGCGCGCGTGGCGTCGCAATCGCTCAGCAGACCCTTGAGCTGGTCGGCGGTCAACATGCCCGAAAGCGGCACGGCCACACCGCCTGCGCGAACGATGCCGAAGAGGGATTCGAGCATCTCGACCGAGTTGCCCATCAGCAGCGCGACCTTGTCGCCCTTTTGCAGGCCGCCGGCGATCAGGCCGTGCGCGATTCGGCTGATATTGGCGTCGAAATCGCCCCATGTCCGGCGCACCGGGCCGCAGATCACTGCCTCTTTTCCGGGGTGGAACCGGGCGTGGGTGGCAAAGAGATCGGGCAGGTAGACCTGCGGATCGTCAACGGTATCGGTCATGTTTTCCTCCCTGCGGTGCGTTCTCTGGTGCCTGTCCGGGCCGGCATGCACGGCTTTGTCGATGCCGCCACTTGTGCCAAAGATACAACTGCGATAAAACTAAACAAACATCTGTTTGGTTGCAACCGCGCAGAGAGATCATCAGGACACGAGGTGCCATGACTTCCGCTATGACCGCCGAGCCGATCGTCTATGACCCAAGCGATCCGGCCACCATGGCCAACCCCTTTCCCATTTATGCGCGGCTGCGCGAAGAAGACCCGGTGCATTGGAGCCCCTCGCTGAAATCGTGGATCATCAGCCGCTACGCCGATGTGCGCGACCTGCTGCTGTCCGATCACCTGTCGGTGCGGCGCCTGATGCAGTTCTACAGCGCGCTGCCCCCGCAGGACGCGGCGCTGTTGTCGGACATCGTCAAGTACCTGGACCTGTGGCTGGCCTTTCGCGATCCGCCCGATCACACGCGGGTGCGCCGCATCCTGCGCCATGCCTTTACGCCCAAGGCGGTCGACGCGATGCGGCCGGGGATCGAGGAGATCGTCTCGCACCTGCTGGACCGGCTGGAGGCGAAGGACGCGAACCGGATCGACCTGATCCGCGAATATGCCCTGCTGGTGCCGGCCTATGTCATCATGGACATGCTCGAAGTGCCGCGCGACATGCTGGACGAGTTCAAGAGCTGGTCGGACGACATGGCCGTGTTCATCGGTGGCGCGCGCAATTCCGATGACAAATACGCCCGAGCGGCGCGCGGCTGCCAGAAGATGTCGTCGTATTTCCGGGACATCATCTCCGAGCGCAGCGCCAACCCGCGTCCCGGTTTCCTGATGGACCTGATCAATGCCCGCGACGAGGGCGACCAGCTGACCGAAGACGAGCTGGTCGCGACCTGCATCCTGATCCTGTTTGCCGGGCATGAGACGACGACGAACCTGATCGGCAATGCGACACTGTTGCTGCTGCGCCATCCCGAGCAGCTGGCCGCGCTGCGCGCCGAGCCTGCGCTGATCGACGGTGCGATCGAGGAAGTGCTGCGCTTTGACGGGCCCACCAATGCGCTGGTCCGCGTCGTAGCGCAGGATCACGAGCTGGAAGGGCGCAAGATGCGCGAGGGAGAGCGGGTGTTCGTCATGGTGAACTCGGCCAACCGCGATCCGCGCGCCTTTGACGAGCCGGACAGGTTCGACATCTCGCGCAACCCCAACCGGCACCTGACCTTTGGCCAGGGCATCCATGTCTGCCTTGGCGCGCGGCTGGCCCGCGAAGAAGGCCGGATCGCGGTGATGGAACTGATGAAACGCTTTCCCGACCTGGCGCTGGATGACGAGCCGCCGGAATGGCTGGACGCGATGGTGCCGCGCGGGACACGGCGGCTGCCGGTTCGGCTGCGGGGATAACAGGATACCAAGGGAGGACGCGCGAATGGCGCAGGAGATCGTGATTGCCGCGGGAACGCGCACGGCGATGGGAAATTACGGCGGCTCGCTCAAAGGGGTGGAGCTGACGGACATGGCGGGCCACGCGGCGCGGGCCTGTGTCGCAAAATCCGGTATCGCGCCGGAAAAGATCGACCACATGGTGTTCACCACGACCGTGCCGACCGATCGCGACACGCTGTTCGCGGCGCGGGTCGTGGGTGTGAAATCGGGCATTCCCGAGGATGCAGGGGCGCTGCATGTCGTGCGAGCCTGTGCCTCGGGGCTGCAATCCATCATCTCGGCCGGACAGCAGGTCGACAGCGGACATTCGCGGCTGGCGCTTGCCGGGGGCGCGGAATGCTATTCGCGCGCACCGCATGCCATGGCGGGCGCGCGCTGGGGTACGCCGCGCGGTCCGATCGAGATGGAAGACATGCTCGACTGGGCCTATCGCTGCCCGTTCAGCCAGGAATACATGGGCGAGACGGCTGAGAACCTCGCCGAGGAATACCAGTACGAACGCGAGCCGATGGACGAATGGGGCGCGATGAGCCAGGCCCGTGCCATCGCCGCGATCGAAAGCGGATTCCTGGCGCGGCAGATCACCCCGATCGAGGTGTCCGAGGGCAAGGGCACGCGGGTCTTCGACACGGATGAAAGCCCGCGCGCGGACGCAACGATGGAGAAGCTTTCGCGGCTGAAACCGGCCTTTCGCGCAGGCGGAAAGGTTACCGCGGGCAACTCCTCGGGCGTGACCGACGGTTCGGGTTTCGTGATCGTTGGCGACCGCGCCGCGATGGAGGCCGAAGGCTGCGCCCCCGAGGCCCGGCTGGTGGACTGGCACTGCGTCGGCGTTCCAGCGCGTATCATGGGGCACGGGCCTGTTCCGGCGATCAAAGGATTGCTGGAGAAGACCGGGTTGAGCGTTTCGGATATCGACTATTTCGAGATCAACGAGGCGTTTGCCGTGGTGAACCTGCATGCCGAGCGGCATCTTGGCATTCCGCGCGACATTCACAACCTGTACGGCGGCGGGATCTCGATCGGGCATCCGCCGGGCCTGACCGGTGTGCGGATGACCATGACGGCGGTCGAACACCTGAAGGAGACGGGCGGCAAGCGCGCGATCCTGTCGATGTGCCTGGGCGCGGGACAGGGCCTGGCCATGCTGATCGAGCGGGTGGCATGACGGGCGCGGCGACGCTTGCCCCCGGCCTGCCCGCGCTGATCGACGGCGCACCGGCGGCGCGCGCGGCCGAAGCGTTGGCAGCGCGGTCCGCCACGCTGTACGAGGCGTTTGCACAGGCGGCGACGGTGCATCCCGACAATGCGTTCTTGTGCATCCTCGCGCGGGCCGGACGCGCCTATTGCCCCGACGGGGCCGAGTTCACCTATGGGCAGGCGCTGGAAGAGGTCGAGACGCGCGCGGCGCTCTACCGGGCGGCGGGATACGGGCCGGGGCATCGTGTGGCGCTGATGCTGGACAACCGGCCGGAGCACCTGTTCAACCAGCTTGCGCTTTATGCCGTGGGGGCGACGCAGGTGCCGGTGAATCCGGATTACCTCGACCACGAGCTGGAATACCTGCTGGAGCATTCCGAGGCCGACCTGGCGCTGGGTCACGCGGGCAACATCGACCAGCTGAACCGCGTGGGCAGTGCGCTGGGCGTGCCCGTGCTGGAGGAAGCCGCCTTGCGGGGCCTGCCGCGTGTCAGCGGTGCGCGTGACGAGGTTCCGGGCCGGACGACCGAGGCGGCGCTGATCTATACTTCGGGCACGACGGGGCGGCCCAAGGGCTGCGTCATCGACCACGAATACCACTTTGCCGTGGGGTTGGGATATGCCCGCCACGGCGGACGGCTGGCCCTGTTGCACGGTGGCGACCGCCTGTTCGTGCCGCTGCCGGTGTTTCACGTGAACGCTGGGATCAATACGCTGACCGCGCTGATCCTGACCGGCAACTGCCTGATCCTGCCCGACCGGTTCCATCCCGACAGCTGGTGGCAGGACATTGCGGCGACCCGCGCGACGGCGATGCACTACCTGGGCATCATCCCCCCCATCCTGATGAAACGCCCGCCCAGCGCGCAGGACCGGGCGCATGGGTTGCGGTTTGGTCTTGGGGCGGGGCTGGACCCCGATCTGCATGCCGCGTTCGAAGACCGCTTTGGCGTTGCCATGGTCGAGGTCTGGGGCATGACGGAAACGGGGCGTTTCCTTGCGGATTGCCACGAGCCGCGCCGCATCGATACGCGCGCCTTTGGCAAACCCTATGACGACCTCGAGGCGCAGGTCTGGGACGAGGCTGGCCGGGAGGTGCCGTATGGCACCGAGGGCGAGCTTGTCGTACGCGCGCCGGGCGACGATCCGCGTCGCGGGTTTTTCCGCGAATACCTCAAGAACCCCGAGGCAACCGCCGAGGTCTGGCAGGGCGGCTGGTTTCATACCGGCGACGTTGTCCGGCAGGAACCTGACGGGATGGTGCATTTCGTCGAGCGGCGCAAGAACATCATCCGGCGGTCCGGCGAGAACATCTCGGCCGCCGAGGTGGAAAACGCCCTGATCGGTCATCCCTCGGTCGGTGCGGTCGCGGTGATCAGCGTGACCGACGAAATGCGTGACGAAGAGGTGATGGCCTGCATCGTGCCGGCCGAAGGTGCCGCACCGGACGAGACCACCGCACGCGCGGTGTTCGAGCATGGCCGCGCCCTTGTGGCCTATTACAAGTTGCCGGGTTGGGTGGCCTTTGTCGACGACCTGCCCCGGACCGGGACGCAGAAGGTGCGCAAGGGGCTGATCTTTCCCGGGCTGGACGACCCGCGCGACGCGCCCGGCATCGTCGATCTGCGCGCCCTCAAGAAACGGAGCAAGCCGTGAAGAAACTCGTTTACGACCGCCACGGCGACCCGGCCGAGGTCTTGCAATTGCAGAACCTGCCCGACCCGGAACCCGGCCCCGGAGAGGTGCGGCTGCGGATGAAGGTAATGACCATCAACCCCGCCGATTTGCTGACGGTAGAGGGGCGGTACGGGGCCGAGCCCGAGCCGCTGCCCGATACGCCGGGCTTTGGTGGGTACGGGATCGTGGACGCGGTGGGCGAAGGTGTCGATCGGGTGAAACCGGGCGACGCGATCCTGCCGCTGGGTCGGGGGTTCTGGAGCGATACCGTCGTGCTGGACGCGCGGATGGCCGCGCCCGCGCCCGAGGGGGCCGACCCTGAGCAGGCCGCGATGATGCGCGCCAACCCGGCCACCGCCGACCTGATGCTGCGCGATTACGTCGATCTGCAACCGGGCGACTGGGTCGTGCAGAACGCGGCGAACTCGGCCGTGGGGCGGCTGGTGGCGCGGTTTGCCCGTGATCGCGGCCTGAAAACCGTCAACATCGTGCGCCGCGACGGGCTTGAGCAGGACTTGCGCGCCGAGGGTGCGGATGCGGTCGTCGTGGATGCGGGAGGTGATCTGGCCGCCAGCATCCTTGCCGCGACGGGCGGCGAGCGACCACGGCTGGCGCTGGACGCGGTCGGGGGGCAAGCGACCGGCGCGCTGGCGGAAAGCCTTGCGCCCGGTGGTGTGGTCGTCGTCTATGGCCTGCTTTCGGGAGAGCCAAGCGTGATCGACGCGCGCGATCTGGTGTTTCGCGACATAACCGTCACCGGTTTCTGGCTGTCCGAATGGTTCGGCAAGGCTGACAGGTCAAAGATCGGTCGGCTGAACGGTTTTCTGGCCGAACAGCTGGCGCAGGGGCGGCTGAGCGTCGACGTGGCGGGCCGCTATCCCCTGGAGCAATATGCCGAGGCCATGCGCCACGCGGCGGCGGCTGGCCGCGATGGCAAGATCCTGTTTATCGGAGAATGACATGCGCGACGTCTATGTGATCGGAACATCCTGTACCCCGTTCGGCAAACGCCCCGGTGACGGGTTCAAGGACCTGACCCGCGAAGCGTATCTCGAGGTCCTGCAGGACGCGGGGTTGGAAACGGGTGACGGGATCGAACAGGCCTGGTTCGGCAATTGCGGGATGGGCACCTTTGGCCAGCGCAACATTCGCGGGCAGGTCTGTTTCACCCCGCTGGTGCGCGAGGGGCTGTTTCCCGAACGCGTTCCGATGATCAATGTCGAAGGCGGATGCGCCACGGCGTCGATGGCCTTTCACGGTGCGTGGAAGGATGTCGCCTCGGGCGACATGGAGATGTCGCTGGCGATCGGTGTCGAAAAGACCTTTGTCCCCGGCGATGCGGAACGAACGCTGGAGATCTTTGAAGGCGGGATCGACCAGTTGGACCCAGGCGAATGGCACGACTACTACGCCGAAAAGGGGCGCGAGGCGGGCAAGCCGTTCGAGGCCAATGGCGGCGGTGGCACGGTGTTCATGAACACCTACGCGATGCAGGCCGCGTGGCACATGAAGCATTACGGCACCACGCAGGAGCAGATCGCCATCGCGGCGTCCAAGAACCATTGGCACGGGTCGATGAACCCGAAGGCGCAATACCGGTTCGAGGTGTCGGTCGAAGAGGCGCTGGCGGATCGCGATATCTCGTGGCCGCTGACCCGCGCCATGTGCGCACCGATCGGCGATGGCGCCGCGGCTGCGATTCTCGTCTCTGGCGACCGGCTGGCCGGCATGGACCGCGCGGTGCGCGAGCGGGCGATCAAGGTGCGCGGCTCGGTCCTGACCGGGGGCAAGTATCGCGCGGCGGACGAGCCGGGGCTGAGCCGTGTGGCGGCGCAGAAAGCCTATGCCAAATCCGGGCTGTCGCCTACCGATGTCGATCTTGTCGAGGTGCATGACGCGACCTCGTTCTGCGAGATCTTCCAGCTGGAGATGCTGGGCTTTGCCGAAGACGGCAAGGGCGGTGCCTTTGTCGGTGACGGGAATACCCGGCTGGACGGTCGGTTGCCCGTGAACCTGTCCGGCGGCCTGGTGTCCAAAGGTCATCCGGTCGGAGCAACGGGTCTGTCGATGATCCATGAACTGGCGCTGCAACTGCGCGGCGAGGCAGGTGCAAGGCAGGCTGACCGCGCAAGGATCGCACTGGCCGAGAATGGCGGCGGTGTCATCGGTTTCGACGAAGCGGCCTGTTCGGTGATCCTGTTGGAAGGCCCTGCCGCCTAACTGTCGGGCAGGTCGGTGATGCTGCGCCGGCCTGCCGCCCCCTCGCGCACAAGCTCGCGGCTGCGCGCGCCCAGCATCAGATCACAGAAAAGCGCGCGCTCGGCGCCAAAGCCTGCATCCTCGGCCGAGGGGCCGGCGGCACGGCGCACGAGCTGCTTGATATGGGCGGGTGCCGGGTCGGGTTGGGCCGCAATGCGGTTCGCCATCCTTGTTGCCGCCTCGACCGCGTTGTCCTGCACCGGCCCCGTGGCCAACCCGGTGGCAACCATCGCTTCGCCGTCGAGCGTTCCGCCCAGAAGCGTGATTTCCAGCGCCCGGGCAAGACCGACAAGGCGCGGCAGGCGTTGCGTGCCGCCCGCACCCGGCAGCAGACCGAGGTTGATCTCGGGCAAGCCGAATTGGTACGGCCCCTTCTCGACCAGACGAAAATCACAGGCCAGCGCGATTTCGAAGCCCCCGCCCATGGCCGTGCCGTTGAGGGCGGCGATGAAGACGGTTCCCGACTCCTCCATCAGGCGCATGGCGGTGTGGATCGCCCCCTCGGGCACCGGTCGGTCGGCGCTGAACGAGAAATCCTTTTGCGCCATTTTCTCGGCACGGCGCTCCAGGACCTTGAGGTCATAGTGGCGGATGAAATAGCCGGGCGTCGCACCGGACAGGATGCAGACGGCCGGACCCGCGGTGCGCACGAATTCGATGGTCCGAAGGAACTCGGCCTCCATCGTTTCATCCATCAGGCCGTCATCGGGGTTGGAGAACTCTATCCGGGCGATCCGCCCCTCGAATTGCAGATCGACGTTACCCTGGGCCAAATGTGTTACTCCGCTTTACCATTCGGGCCGAGTTCAACACATCCGCTCTGGATCATCAAACAAACATTTGATAAATTTCTTTCACGGCCGCTAGCGCCGACAGCAAAACGGGGGCGCGGGGCAATGGCAAAGCCGAAAGCGGCATCGCCTGACGATCAGGCGGGTACGAAACGCGAGAACCGGCGCGAGGAGTTGCTGCGCAAGGCGGCGGATCTGATTGCGCAGAAGGGATTCGAAGGCACCTCGATGCGCGATATCGCGTCGGCGGTGAACATGCTGCCCGGGTCGCTTTACTACCACTTCAAGTCCAAGGAAGAGATGCTGCTGGAAATCCACCAGCGCGTGGTGGACGGCATGTTCGAGCGTGTGGAAACGGCCATCGCCGCCGGACACACGCCGTGGGAGCAACTGGAAAACGCCTCGGTCGCCCATTTCGAGGGGCTGATCGAAAGCCGCAACCTCGTCAACATCATCTCGCCCAACTTTCCCGAGGAACGCGGCGCGCTGAACGAACAGATCAAGGCGCATCGCAGCCGGTACGAAGACATCTTTCGCGGGTTGTTCGACCGGCTCGACCTGGCGCCCGGTGTCAGCAAGAACGTTCTGCGGCTTCAACTTCTGGGGGCGCTGAACTTTGCCCCGTTTTGGTTTCGCGAAGGCGGCGGGCTGAGTGCAGCCGACGTTGCGCGGCAGTTCACCTCGAACCTGCGGCACAGCTGCGAGGCTGGCGAGGGGCGCTGACCGGTGGGGGTTTGCCCCTAGATCTGAGTTGCTGCAAAGGCGATCTCCTGCCACTCGGCGGTGCCTGCAATGCCCTTGCGCATGCGGATTGCCGGTGTTTCGCCCAACTCCATCACCACGGAGGCAAAGGTCGATGACCCGCCATTGACCTGGCCGCGCATGCAGAGCGGGGCGTCCGTATCGTCGAAAAGCGACTGGACTTGCCTTGCCCCGGTCAGACCGGTCGCATGCGCCTGCAGCCAGTCGAGACGCCGGTGCGAACTGGCATTGAACCCTGCGGATTCGAGCCGGGCCTGTGCGTTGGCATCGGTATCGCGGCTGGCAAGCGGGTGGTTCGTGTGCAGTAGCGTTTCGCCACTTTCGTACCGGGCGCAGCCGCCTGCCGAGCATTCCAGCGAGGTGATCCCATCGCGCGAAACCAGCGCGTAATGCTGGCCGCTGGCGTGTCGGGCCGAGGCGAGGCGGTTGGCAGCATCATCGCGGCTGCGAGCGGCGAGGGCGTGACGCAGGGCAAAGGCAACGGGGAGGCCGCCCGCATCGTGATGCAGCATGAGGAGGGTGTTGACCCCGACTGCCAGCCCCGCATCGTTGAGACCCAGCAGACCGATCAGGCCCGCCGAACTGAGCGCGACGATTTCGGGCATATCCGGTCCGCCAAGCCGCAAGGCAACCTGTGACCCGTGCATATGCGCAGGCAAGTCCATGTTCTGCGCAAGGACATGGCCCCGCTCCGTCGGAATGGCCACAAGGCTGCATCCGGGTGGGACGGTTTCCGCCGTGTCGTACCACCATTGCTCATCCATCAGGTTATAGGCCGCGACGCGGGCAAAGGGCTGGCCCGCCCCGTCCGCGATGCCCTGCAATTCGGTATGGAGATCGGGAACGGTCTTTTCGGCGTGATCGAGGCAGGAGGTGGCTGCCAGAAACCCCTCGCAATAAGCATCGAAATCGGTGCGGCCGAGGGCGGACATGGTGGCCGCTTCCCACTGGGCGAGCGCTTCGGCGATCTCGGCGCGGAGGGTTTCGCCATGGGCGTGGCCGCGCGCTGCGGGCGGGCCGAAACAATCAACAACGTGCATCATCGGCCCCTGCCCTTTTCATCCAGAATGTCGAGAAGCTGCGCATGGTCGATGGCGCGCACTCTTTGTCCAGCGGGCTTGACTGTCATGCGATCCTCGGCCGCGATCATGGCGTTGATGACGGCCTCTTCGATCGCCTGCACGGCGGCGGTGTAGAAGGCATCGAGATGGGCATCGCTGAGCGCCTGAAGGGTCATCACATCGGGCGCGTGCCACGGATAGGCCGTCGGGTTCGCGGTGGAGAACGCCAGAAAGATGTCGCCTGAATAGTGACCGCCCGAAGTGCCATTGCGGCCGATGCCGATGCTGCCGCGCCGGGCGAGCCGGTTCAGCTGGTGCGGAAGAAGCGGGGCGTCGGTGGCGATGACGACGATGATCGAGCCGGTTTCGCGCGGATGCACGAGATCCTCGCGCATGTATTGCCCGACCGGCGTGCCCGAGATCGTCAGCCCGTCACGCGATCCGTGATTGGCCTGCACCAGAACGCCAAGGTCATAGCCTTGCCCCCCGACAGTGACCCGTCGCGAGCCTGTGCCGGTTCCTCCCTTGAACTCGTAGGCGATCATGCCGGCACCGCCACCCACGTTGCCCTCGGCCACCGGACCGTCGCGGGCGCCATCCAGCGCGGCGCGGGCATGCGCCTCGGTCACGGCGCGGGCGTTGATGTCGTTCAGCACGCCGTCATAGGTTTCGCCCACGACAGGCAGACACCACATGTGGTCTTGTTCGAACACCTCTGGATACCGATCGATCATCCAGCCGACCGTGGCGTGCGAGACCATGCCGACGCCGTGTGAGTTCGTCAGCATGACCGGACCCAGGAACCAGCCCAGATCGGCGATATGGTGACCGCCTGTCAGCTCTCCATTGCCGTTGAACGAGTGTATGCCGGCCCAGACGGGGGCGATGTCGCCCGAGACGCCCCGAGGGATGATGGCGGTGACGCCGGTGCACAGGCCCTTGTGTTTGCCGGCGACCGCATCCTCGATCACCGTCTCGAAGCCGACGGTGACGTTATCCACGTCGGTTATGGCGTTGAACGGTCCGGGCGTGCCGCCGAAGGTCAGCCCGATATCGCGGGCGCGGGGTTTGCGTGTCATGTCTGGGTCTCGTCGATGTTCGGCAGCGGGCGATCGCGGCTGTCGGGGTCGTAGGTGAACGGGTCGAAATGGCGTGTCAGCTCTCCCATCGCCTGAAGGCGGTCTGTCACCTCGCGCCCCAGCCGCGCCGTCAGTGCATTCAGGAACAGGCCCAGCAACGCGGACAGTCCCGAGGTACTGTCAAGAAAGGCGTTGGTCGCCGTGGTGACGGACAGGACATGCGGCGTGTAGCGGCGCGGCCAGGCGCTGTAACGGTCGGTGACCACGATCAGCGGGATGCCGCGCTGGCGGCAGAGATCGGCGATCTTCACGGAGTCGTGGGCATAGGGCACAACATCGACCATGATGACGCATGAGGTCTCTGGTTCCTCGATGAAGATTTCGGACCAGTTGCCACTGCGCCCGTCGGTAAATCGCGCACCGGGACGGGCGTATTTGAGGCGGGTGGCGAAATCCATCGCCATCCCCTTGACCCCCTGGAAGCCGGTCACGTTCACTGTGCGGGCAGCGGCCACGACATCGACTGCCGCGCGCCATGTTTCGGTCGTGGCAAGCTGGTAGACCTCGACAATGGCGTCGAGTTCGCGGCGCAGTTGTTCTTGCAACTCGGCATCGGTCACGTCGGCCACGGCGATACGGCGTTCGCGCTGGACCTGGGAAACGGGGTCGGATTGCCGGAACTCCTTGCTGATCTCGGATTTGAACGCCTTGAAATTCTCGTAGCCCAATCGCTTGACGAAACGTCCGACGGTCATTTCGCTGACGCCGGCGCCGTCGGCCAGATCGGCGGCAGTGGCGAAGGGCAGGGTGTCGAAATGCCGTTCGACCCAGAGCGCCACGGCGCTTTCACCGCGCGAGAGGTTGGGCGCGGCGGCCATGCGCGCCCGAACGGGGCCGGTTGGTTTGGCATCGGTCATGCGGCACCTCCATCCAGATGTGGAATCGCGTCGATCAGGGCGCGGGTGTAATCCTGCCGGGGCGCATCGAAAACCTGCGCGGTTGGGCCGGCTTCGACGATTTCACCCCTGCGCATGACCACGACGCTGTTGCACAGGCGACGGATCACCGACAGGTCGTGGCTGATGAAGATCATTGTCAGGCCGCGTTCCTTTTGCAGCCGCAGAAGAAGTGCGATGACCTGCGCCTGAAGCGTCACGTCAAGCGCCGAGGTGATTTCGTCGGCGATCAGAACACGCGGGTCGAAGGCAAGCGCGCGGGCGATTGCGACGCGCTGGCACTGTCCGCCGGAAAGCTGTCCGGGAAAACGCCCTGCGAGATCGGGTGAAAGGTCGACCTGCTCCATCAGGGCTGCGACGCGTTCGCCGAGCTTGTCGCGCGGAACAAGCCCATGACGACGCAGCGGCTCGGCAATGGCGGCGTGCACGGTCATGCGCGGGCTGAGCGCCTCGTACGGGTGCTGGTAGATCATCTGCACGTCGCGCAGATAGGCGATGCGGTTGCGCCCGGCGGGTTCGGCGGGACGGCCATCGAACATCACCTCGCCCCGGTCAGGACGAACAAGGCCCACCAGGGCACGGGCAAGCGTGGATTTGCCCGAACCGCTTTCCCCGACGATGCCGAGTGTCTGACCCGGCTGAACGGCGAAATCAGCACTGCGGACGGCGACGAAACCGCCCTCGCGCCGGGCAAGTAGGTCGTTCAGGGTGGCGCCGCCGTAGCGGATGCGCACGCCGCGCGCCTCTATCAGCGGTTCGGTACGCGAAGCGGTCGTAAGCGGAACGAAGGGCATCCGGTCGGGGTGCGAGGCGATCAGCTGGCGGGTGTAGTCGTGCCGGGGCGACTGCACCACGCGACGGACGGGGCCGGATTCGACAGGTTTCGACCGGCGCATGACCAGGATGTCATCGCAGACCTGTGCCACCGCGCCGAGGTCATGGCTGACGAAGATCATGCTGAGGTTCCGTTCGCGACGTAACTGCCCGAGCAGGTCCAGCACCGATTTCTGCACCGTTGCGTCGAGCGCGGTCGTCGGCTCGTCCGCGAGCAGCAGGTCGGGCTGACAGGCCAGCGCCCCGGCAATCATCGCGCGCTGTTTCATCCCGCCCGACAGTTGGTGCGGATAGGCCCGGGCCCAGCGTTCGGGGTCGGGGATGCGGACGACGTCGAGCAGGCGCAGAACCTCGTCCCGGATGGCACCGCCGCGCATATCCGTGTGCTTGCGCAGGGTCTCGGCCACCTGGTCGCCGATCCGCATGAGCGGGTCGAGATGGCTGGCCGGGGTCTGAAAAATCATCGCGATCCGCTTGCCCCGAATGGTGTCGAGCGCAGGTTCCGGCATGGCGAGGAGGTTCTGCCCCTCGAAACTGGCCTGCCCATCGATCCGGGCGGTTCTGGGCAGAAGACGCATCAACGCGCGGCAGGTCACCGACTTGCCCGAGCCGCTTTCGCCGACAATGCCCAGCGCCGCGCCGCGTTCGAGGTCGAAGGACACGCCATCGACCGCCGTGACCGGCCCGAAGCGAACGGTCAGGTCGCGGACGGATAACAGGGGACTCATCGCTCGATCCTCAACATGCGGGCCAACCCGTCGCCGATCAGTGCAAATCCGACGCCGATCAGCACCATGGCAAGCCCGGGAAAGAAGCTGATCCACCAGGCGGAGGAGATATAGGTCTGCCCCTCGGCGATCATCACGCCCCATTCCGCGGCAGGTGGCGAAACACCCATACCAAGAAAGCCCAGCGCCGCGCCGAAGAGGATCACCAGCGTCACATCCGTCATGACATAGACGACGATAGGCGACAGCGCGTTGGGCAGGACATGACGCAGCAGGATGTGGGCGTGCGAAAAGCCCATCGTTCGTTCGGCCAGCACGAACTCGGCCTGGCGCAGCACGATCGCCTCGGCCCGTGCCAGCCTTGCGTATCCGACCCAGCCGACCAGCGCGAGCGCGATGAAGTAGTTTTCGATCCCCGGGCCGAGCACGGCCACGATCGCAAGGACGAGGACGAAGAACGGAAAGGGCACGGTTATGTCGAGCAGGCGCATCGCCACCGCATCGACCCAACCGCCGAAATAACCGGCGAGCAGCCCGATTGCCATCCCGATCACCATGGGCGCGATGACACCCAGCAGACCGATGTAAAGCGCCAGCCGCGCACCATAGACAACCCGGCTGTAGATGTCGCGGCCGACATTGTCAGTGCCGAACCAGTGATCGGGGTTGGGCGCTTGCAGGATCGCCTCGAAATCGATGGTATAGGGGTCATGGGTCGCCAGAAGCGGGGCGGCGGCGGCAATCAGGCACCAGAGGAGAACAAGGCAGGCGCCGATGACGAACATGGGGGACAGCCTCATGGCGTCACCCTTGGGTCGATCAGGGCCGATATCAGGTCGACCGCCAGCATGACGAGGATCGTCGTCAGCGCAAAGACAAGTGTCGCGCCCTGCACCACGAAGTAATCGCGGGCAAGGATGGAATCGACCATCAGCTTGCCCATTCCGGGCACGGCATAGACCGTTTCGACGATGACCGACCCCCCCAGCAGGTATGCGACGATGACTGCGAAAAGGTTGAGCGTCGGCAAGACGGAGTTGGGAAAGACATGCGTACGAAAGACGCGGCCCTCACCCAGTCCCTTGGACATGCCGGTCAGCACGTAATCGCGGTTCATCTCGTCCAGCAGCGCCGAGCGCAGTGTGCGCACGAGGATCGGGACCACCCAGATCATCGTGGATAGCGCGGGCAGGAAAAGATGGCGGAGATGGTCGGTGAACGTCTCGCCGAAACCACTGACCGGGAACCAGCCGAGCGTCACGCCGAAGAACCGGGCAAACAGCAGCGCCAGCCAGAAGACCGGGACGGCCAGACCCAACACACCAAGTAGGCGAATGACCTGGTCGGCCAACCCGTTCTGCCTGCGGGCCGACAGGACCGAGAGGGCGATTACCGGCGGCAATGTCAGCACGATGGTGTAGATGACAAGGAACAGCGTCACCGGGTAATGCTGCGCGATCAGTTGCGAGACCGGGACACGATAGCGCAGCGACGCCCCAAGATCCCCGGCAACGAGGTTCTTGAGGTAGGTGAAGTATTGCATCAGAACCGGTTCATCCAGGCCATAGCGGTCGCGAATGGCCGCGATCGTCTCGGGCGTCGCGCGGTCGCCCACCAACAGTCGGATCGGGTCGCCCGGCGTGGCCGTCATCAGCACGAAGGTGATGATACTGACGCCAAGCAGGACAGGAACCGCCTGAACAAGGCGCCAGAATATGAAGCGAAGCGTGGTCAACAGGTCCTGCCCGATGGTTGGTTCTGCACTGAAGGAAATCGGGCCGGCCATCCCCTGCCGGCCCGCGTGAGTGGCGTTGGCCTCAGTTCGTAAATTCGGCCTCTTCCAACGACCATTGCAGCGCGGGGCTTAGCGTCAGGCCCTTGACCCGGTCGGCATAGGCGTTGGCAAAAGGCGTATAGTACAGCGGGATCTGCGCCAGCTCTTCGGTCGAGAGCTTCTGGATCTCGTGATACATGGCCTCGCGCTTGGCGGGATCAGTCTCGCGCAGGGCGGACTCGACCAGTTCGTTCACGCGGTCGTTGTTGTAGTTGGTGTAGTAGGAGTTGTTGCCGCAATTACCGCAAACCGCCCAGCGCACGGCGAGGTCCGGATCCTCGGTCTCGTTGTACCACCAGCTTGCCGTGACATCGTACTTGCCCTCGGTGAGGTTGCCCCACCACAGACCCGCATCGACGCGCTCGACCGTCGTGTTGAACCCCACCGCATCCCACTGCGCCTTGAGAAGCGTGGCGAGCTGTTCTGCCGAGGGTGTGATCATCAGGGTGACGGCAGTGCCGACAGCATCCTCCTGTTCCAGCAGGGCTCGGGCACCTGCCGGGTCATAGGCCGGGGGCGACACGTCACCGGCATGGAAGTTCAGGGCGCCGGGAAGCGTGGAGTTGGCCACGGTCGCGTTGCCCAGCGTGACGGCCTTGGTGATCGCCTCGCGGTTCAGGGCCATCGCGGCAGCCTTGCGGATGTTGAGGTTGTCGAAAGGCGGCTTGGCGTGGTTGGGCATGACGCCATAGATCACTGTCGACGGCTCAAGCGCGACGCCGGCACCATCGGCGGCGTTGATCTCTTCGATCTGGGCCCACGGGACGCCGCGACTGACATCGATTTCGCCAGCCATGATCATCGTTGTTCGGGCATTGTCGTCGCTGACTTCGATCAGGTCGGCGCCAGCCAGCTTGGGATAACCTTCGCGCCAGTAGTTCGGGTTGGCCTTGAGAGTCAGCCGGTCATTGGGTTTCCACGCCTCGACCATGAAGGGACCCGAGGTGACGGGATCGGCGGCAAAGGCGTCCTCTCCACGTTCCTCGACATCGTCCTTGCTGACGATACCGGCATTGAAAATCTCCATGTAGGACAACATCGGCGCGCTGGGATATTCGAGCGTCAGTTCGACGGTATCCTCGTCCAGTGCCTTGAATTCCTTGACTGGCGCATATGCGGCCGGATAGGCGCTTCCTTCGTCCTTGGCGACGCGGTTGAGGCTGAATGCAACGTCCTCGGCCGTGATATCGCTGCCGTCCGAGAATTTCGCATCGCGCAACTCGAACGTGTAGGTCAGCCCATCCTCGGACACTTCCCAGCTTTCGGCGAGGCCCGGTTGCAGCTTGCCTTCGCCATCCTTGCGCAGCAGGCGGGTGTATAGCTGACCAAACGCCTCGATATTGCCGGCCGCGGCGGATGCGATCGGGTCGAGTGTCGTGACCTTGTTCGGCGAGGCGATGCGGATCATGTCCTGCGCCGCCAGCGGCGTGGCCGCCGCCAGCAGCGCGGCTGCGACTGGCGTCAGTCTGTTGATGTTCATTGTTACTCTCCTGTTGGCTCCCTTGTCATTACGGTAGCAAACTAACATCTACATTAGAAGGTGTTAGTTTAGTCGCGTTGCCAACGGAGAGGGCAGAATGAAAAAGGCCGCGGCGGTTCGCACCGCCACGGCCTCAATCCCAACTGTTGAACGATCAGGCGAGCAGATCGAACAGTTCTCCGCCGGCCTGCACATTGATGCTGGATTGCCCTTCGCCGTCGACGAGCGCCCACATGATCTGGCCGGTGGGACGATAGATCACGAAAGCTTCCTGAACGTCGTCCTCGCCAGAGCGTTCACCATCCGGTGTGGCGGTGTGGGCAAGGTTGATCTGGAACTGATCGGCTGTCGCGGCCTGACCGAACACCAGAACGTCACCTTCGGCGGCGTCGTAATCCTGAACCCAGTCGGATCCGTGATCGAACACACCGAGGTGGAAGAACCGGTCAGCGCCATCGCCGCCATTGATCCGGTCATACCCGAACCCGCCATTGACGAAGTCGTTGCCGCCGCCGCCGAAGACAAGGTCGGACAGCGCGCCGCCGGTGACGACATCGTCGTCCTCCTGGCCTTGCAACTCGTCCGCGCCAAACCCGCCGGCGATGGTGTCGTTGCCACCCTGACCAAAGATCTGGTCATTGCCATAGCCGCCATTGAGCAGGTCGTCGCCGTCACCGCCATAGATCACGTCGCGCAGATCGTCAGGGGAGTCACCGCCCAATACCTCGTCATTGCCATCGCCGGCGTTGACGGTGTCGTTGCCATCGCCGCCGTTGATCACATCCTCGCCGTCGCCACCACGCAGCGTGTCGTTGCCCGTGCCGCCATCGATGGAGTCGTCGCCGCCGCCGCCATTGACCTCGTCATTGCCGCCGCCCGCGATGACCTGCTCGGCGTCATCCGAGCCGTCGAGACGTTCATCACCATTCCCCCCGACCTGAACGCCGGGTTGCGGGAAGAGGTCTGCGACTCGGACACTCGCATCGTCAAAGCCCAGTTCCTCGATATCGACCAAGGTATCCGTTCCCAGCGCCGAGACGACCTGAACCGAACCATCGGCGTTCTGCGTCACCGTGGCGTCGGCCTGCATGACGCCCCAGAACTCGGCCCGGTCGAGGCCGGCGCCGCCATTCATGGAGTCATTGCCGGCGCCTCCGATCAGGACATCCTCGCCGCCGAGACCTTCGAGCGTATCATTGCCACCCACACCATTGATGAAGTTGTTGCGGCCATCCCCGCGCAGCAGGTCGTCATCCTCGCGCGAGCCATTTATGTTCTCGACGTTGGACAACAGATGCGAGAAGGTGTCGCCGCGCCAGACGCCGGTTGCGGTGCCCGCGGAAAGATCGACCTGCACCGACTCGACCCCTGTACGGTCATAGCGCACCGCGTCGACACCGCCGCCGGCATCGAGCGTGTCGTTGCCACGACGCAGAATGAACCGCTCATTCGCGTCCGAGCCGAGGATGCTGTCATTCAGGTCTGTCGCCCGAAGCTCGCGCACGGATCCGTTGATCGTGTCCGTCCCGCCAAAGCCATCTTCGGACACGGTCCCGGCAGACAGGTCCGCAGTGATGCCGGACATGCCGGCCCAAGAATAATCGAGACGGTTGGTCGGCGCATCGGGGTCGATGTTGAACGTGTCGTTGCCGCCGAGTCCAATCACCTGGACAAACCCGTCATCCGAAGGTTTCAAGTTAAACACGTCGTCGAAATCGGATCCGACCACGGCCAGCCCATCGGCATTCATCGCGCGATCAACGAACAGGAGCGTTGTCGTTCCACCGGCACCCTTGTCGATATTGCCGGTGGCGGCCCGGCCATCGATGTTGACGGTGATGCCGCTGGCCAGATCATCGTGCTTGAGCTCGAAATACCCGTTTGCAGCGTTTTCGAAGGTAACGGTATCGTTTCCGGTGCTGGGAGTGATGAGGTCACCGCCTGTGTTGTCGAGCGGATCGATGAAGTCGTCACCGACCGTACCGACGAGGTCGTCATCACCGACCGTGCCGATGATCGGGCCACTTGGCGGAAACAGGTCGCTGACCTGAACCATCTGGTCGTCAAAGCTGATCTGCTCGATATTGACGAGCTGGTCGGTGCCTTGCGAGCTCTCGACCCGGATCGTTCCGTCGGCATTTTGAGAGATCAACGCGTCCGCACGTTGCATCCCCCAATATGCTGCCTGGTCGATTCCTTCGCCGCCGTCGATCCGGTCGTCGCCAGCCTCACCGACGAGGGTGTCGTCGCCCGCGCGACCTTCGATCGTGTCATTGCCGCCGCCACCGAGGATTTCGTTCGCGATGGAGCTTCCGCGCAGCAGGTCGTTATCTCCTTGCGAGCCGCGCAGATTCTCGACGTTGGAGACCTGATGCGTGAATGCCGAACCGCGCCAGACACCGCTGGCTGTCCCGGCCTCGAGATCGACCTCGACCGCTTCGACCCTGGACCGGTCGTATCGCAGCACGTCGATGCCACCACCCGCATCCAGCGTGTCATTGCCACGCCGCAGGATGAACCGCTCATTCGCGTCCGAACCGAGGATGCTGTCGGACAGATCGCTGCCGCGCAATTCACGGACGGATCCAAGGATGCTGTCAGTGCCACCGAAAGGGTCGGCAATCGTTCCCGTCACCAGATTGGCGGTGATCCCCGAGCTGCCGGTCAGGCTCCACAAGGCGTAGTCAAGTCGCGGTTTGTTGTCGATGTCGCGAAAATCGAACACGTCGTTGCCGCCAAGGCCGGTTACGTTCATGAAGCCATCGCCAGTATCGACGCGGAACGTATCGTTGCCGTTCGTACCGACGATGCCGAGGCCACCCGCATTGATCGCGGTCGAAAGCCCCATCAGGGTTGTCTGGCCATTGGCGCCCTTGTCGATCACGCCTGTATCGCTGGTGCCGTCGAGGTTTACGCCGATTGGAGCGTTGAGATCGCGATGATCGATCTCGGCATAGCCCATGTTCATCTCGGTCAGGTCGACCGTGTCGTTGCCTGCGCCCGGCTGGATCAGGTCGTAATCGTCATTGTCGATCGGCTGAAGAACATCATCCCCGGCGGAACCGATGAGGGTGTCGGCCCCCGGGGTCCCGATCACCAGTTCGCCCGGCAGAACCTGAACGCCGGACAGTGAATTCAGACTGATAGACGTACCCGGTGCAAGCGGACCCGAAGTGATGGCGCCGCCGCCGGTGATCTGCGCCTCGAGTGCAGCAAACTCCGCAGGGCTGCTAACATTCGGCAGAGGGGTTCCACCAATCGCAAAGATCCAGTCCTGCGCAGGGGTAGAGGGTGGGTTGTATGTAAAGGCAAGGATCTGGGTCACCCCGCCGGTCCAGATAATCTGCCCCAGTTCGGTGCTGGAGATATCGTCAATATCGTCGAACCCGGCCAACATCGTCACATCGGGCGCCGCGCGGTTCAGGTCCACGCCGGGCAGCAGTTCATCTCCACTCGGGGGGACGGTGATCGTGTAGGTAAAGGTCTGTGGGTCCGCGCTGGCCGTGATGATGGTGAACGTCGTGGGTTCCACCGCGACAACGTCGTCGGCAAGGTTTCTATCCACGCGGAAGCCGGACAGGACATACTTGGTCATGAAAAATTCCCCTCGGAGTTGAACTCTGGATCGTTACGAGCGTCGCTTTCCCAGATCTGCCTTGCCCGGACGCGCATCACCGCATCGTTGCAGATTCGGGTAAACGAAAACGACGTTCATCCGGGAAAGACAGAACGCTGCACAAAGCGCATCGCCTGGCGAATTCATTCTGCTCTCCTGCCCCTGGACCCGTAACGATCATTACCAGCCCGGAGCCTATCGGCTGACAAGAGTCAGTCAAGTTTTTCCGTGGGTTAATTGAATTCGATTGTCAGAGGTCGATTCCCTGCCGCATTACCTGACCGGGATATGAACCCCGAAACGAATGCTTGAAGGCGTCATGATCTCGGGTCTTAATCGGGGAATGAAATTCGTGTTCCCGATTTTGGTTTCCTTTTTCTTCATGGCCCCGGCCTGGGCGCAGGAAAGTGTCTCGCCGGCAGAGGAAACCGGGCCCGTCCGGGATGTGGCGGTAGCGCCCGAAGCAAGGGACGAGGAAATCGATGCACGGATCACGCAGATCCTGAATGCGACCGGGTGGTTCGTCGACCCACGGGTGCGTGTGGATGACGGGATCGTTTTCCTTGATGGGCTTGCCGATAGCGAGGACCACCGCGTGTGGGCGCGCGACCTGGCGGCCAAGACGCAGGACGTAGTCGCCGTAGTCAACCGGATCCAGGTCGAGGCACGCGCCGACTGGTCCTTTGCCCCGGCGTTCGGTGCGATCCGGACGGTCATTCAGCGGAGCCTGGCCGCCCTGCCGCTTGTCGTGCTCACCATCGTCGTGCTGCCACTGGCCTGGTGGATCTCGAGCATTGCGGCACGCGGTTTGCGCCGTTGGTTTCTGGGCGGGCTCGAGTCACAGTTCCTGCGCACCGTGGTCGCCCGCGCGCTGGCATTGCCGATCTTTCTGCTGGGCCTTTACGTGGTGATGCAGGCGGCGGGACTGACGCAGATCGCATTCTCGCTCATCGGTGGTGCCGGGATCATCGGTATCATCGTCGGTTTTGCGTTTCGCGACATTGCCGAGAACTTCCTTGCTTCGCTCCTTCTGTCATTGAGGCAACCGTTTCGCGCGGGCGATCTGATCGACGTGGACGGGCGGCTGGGATCTGTCCACTCGATGAACACGCGCTCGACCGTGCTGATCTCGCCAGAGGGGAACCACATCCAGATTCCCAACGCCACCGTGTTCAAGAGTGTCATCACCAATTTCACCGCCGCGCCCGAAGGGCGGGACAGTGTCACGGTCGGGATTGGCTATGATGCGGCTGTAACCGAGGCGCAGGAAATCGTGGCACGTGTGCTGTCGCAGCACGAGGCCGTTCTGAACGAACCGCCGCCCATGGTTCTGGTCGAGGCGCTGGGCGCCTCTACCGTGAATTTGCGGGCCTATTACTGGATCAACGTCCGCGACTTCTCGATGCTCAAGGTCAAGTCCTCGGTCCTGCGTCTGATGAAAAAGGCATTGATGGATGCCGGTATCTCGATGCCAGACGACGCGCGCGAGATCATCTTTCCCGAGGGTGTTCCGGTGTTGCAGGACCAGAGCATTCCGCATGAGCCAACCGTCACCGTTGTGCGGGAAACGCCCGAGGAACGCACGGCTGCCGAAGCCTCGCTGGAGAACGACCAGAACGAAGTGGTGGAGAGAGCCACCCGTGGAGACAATCCGGAGCAGGATGGCGACCTGTTGCGATGACGGGCTGGCCGGCCCTAGAAAGTCGATAGCCACGACAAGGAGGAGGCGCGGGACATGGCCAAGGCAAAGAACATCCTGTTCATCATGTTCGACCAGTTGCGGTGGGATTACCTGGGCTGCTACGGTCATCCGCACCTTGAGACACCGAACATCGACCGCCTCGCCGCGATGGGCGTGCGGTTCGACCGGGCCTATATCCAGTCACCCATCTGCGGGTCGTCCCGCATGTCGACCTATACCGGGCGCTACGTTCATTCGCATGGCGCGAGCTTCAACGGTGTTCCGCTGAAAGTCGGCGAGATGACGATGGGCGACCACCTGCGAAAGGTCGGTATGGATTGCTGGCTAGTCGGAAAGACCCACATGCGTGCCGACGCCGAGGGTATGGCGCGTTTGGGTTTGGCCCCCGACAGCATCATCGGCGCGCGGGTCGCGGAGTGCGGGTTCGACGTGTTCGAACGCGATGACGGGATGCTGCCCGAAGGCCCGGACGGGTATTATGACCCGGATGGCGCAAAGGAGTACAACAAGTGGCTCAAGGCCAAGGGGTATGAGTCGGACAACCCGTGGCACGACTTCGCGAACTCCGGATTGGACGAGGAAGGCAACGTCTTGTCTGGGTGGTTCCTCAAGAACTCCCGCGAGGCGGCCAACATCCATGAGCCGGATAGCGAAACACCCTATCTGACCGGTCGTGGGATGCAGTTCATGGAACAGACCGAAGGGCCGTGGTGCTGTCACCTGTCCTTTATCAAACCGCATTGGCCTTATGTCGTGCCCGAACCCTATGCCTCGATGTACGGGCCGGAACACGTGCTGCCACCGGTTCGCACGGACGCTGAACGCCAGAATGCACATCCGGTGTTCAAGGCCTTCATGGATACCAAGGTGGGCCAGGCCTTTTCCCGCGACGAAGTGCGCGAGGCGGTCATTCCCGCCTATATGGGGCTGATCAAGCAGGCCGACGACCAAATGGGGCGTCTTTTCGACTGGATGGACAAGACCGGCCGGATGGATGACACGATGATCGTGCTTACCTCGGACCACGGCGATTTTCTTGGCGATCACTGGCTGGGGGAAAAGACGTTCTTTCACGATGCGTCGACCCGCATGCCGCTGATCATCTACGATCCCAGCCCGGATGCCGACGCCACGCGCGGTACAGCATGTGATGCACTGGTGGAATCCATCGACCTTGCCCCGACATTTGTCGAGATAGCCGGTGGCGAGGTTCCCGATCACATCCTGGAAGGTCGATCCCTGCTGCCGATCCTGCGGGGGCAGGCCCGCGATACCGGTCGCGAATATGCCATCTGCGAGTGGGATTACTCCGCCACCGGAGTCGCCACCGCCCTGAATGCCGATCCGCGCGATGCGCTGTTGTTCATGGTTGCCACGAAGGAATGGAAGCTGATCCACGCGCAGGGCGGCTATCGTCCGATGCTGTTCGATTTGCAGAACGACCCGCAGGAATTGGTGGACCTTGGCGAGAGCGACGAACATGCCGAGGTGATCGAACGTCTCTACAGCTATCTTCACGACTGGACGTGCCGCCCGTCACAGCGCACGACCCGGTCGCGCCAGCAGTTGATCGACATGCGCACCAAGAGCGGCGGCAAGGGGATCGTTCTGGGTGTCTATGACGAGGATGAAACGCCGCTGAACCTGACCGTGAAGTACCGCGACAGAAAAGCAATGCCGTGGCGGGACATCAGGAAGCCAGACGCCTGACCATGTACGTTGGAATGCCCCGACGATACCGGCGCCTCTTTGAATGAATACTGTCTTTTTGAAGGGGCTTACGAAATTTAATTACTCTGTCGGTTAACGTGTTACCATCTCCGCGCTTGTCAGTGGGAGACGGGGAAATGAAAAAACTGTTAGCAGAAGGGTTTGGGACATTCACCCTGGTGTTTTTCGGGGTCGGCAGTGCCGTTCTGGCCGGGTCGGGCGTGGGTCTCGCGGATGCGATCAGCATCACCGGCATAAGCCTCGCCTTCGGGATTTCGGTTGTCGCCATGGCCTATTCAATCGGTCAGGTCTCGGGCGCGCATCTGAACCCGGCGGTGAGTTTCGGGTGCCTGGTCGCGGGCCGGATGTCGATGGCGGACTTCATCGGCTATGTGATCGCCCAACTTGCCGGTGCCATCATTGCTGCGTTGCTGATTTACATGACAGTCGAAACACAGGTCGGCGGCTATGATGTTTCAGTGAACGGAATGGGCCAGAATGGTTGGGGAGAAGGGTTCGGAGCCGGGTATGGACTTGCCGGTGCCTTCATTTTCGAATTCGTTGCAACTGCTGTGTTCATCGTGGTGATCCTAGGGGTCACCTCGGCGACAGGGAATGCCACAATGGCGGGCCTGGTGATCGGGTTGACGCTGACGATGATTCACCTTGTGGGCATCACGATCACAGGCACGTCCGTCAATCCCGCGCGGTCGGTTGGCCCGGCCTTGTTCGCCGGTGGTGCGGCGCTTTCGCAATTGTGGCTGTTCATCCTTGCCCCGCTTCTTGGGGCCGGGGCCGGAGCGTTGATTTACAAGCTGGGGATCGCGTCCGAATCCGACCCGTGAAAGAGGACCGGAATTGAAAAGGCCGCCGGTGGACCCCGGCGGCCTTTTCTTGAAGTGTCTTCGAGTCTTACCCGCCGAAATCGTCGAGCATGATGTCTTCGCGGTCGACGCCCAGATCGAGCAGCATGTTGATGACCGACTGGTTCATGATCGGGGGACCGCACATATAGAATTCGCAGTCTTCCGGTGCCGGGTGATTCTTCAGATATTCTTCGAACAGGACGTTGTGGATGAAGCCGGTGTAGCCTTTCCAATCATCCTCGGGCAGCGCGTCAGACAGGGCGACATGCCATTCGAAGTTCGGATTTTCGGCAGCGAGCTGGTCAAAATCCTCGACGTAGAACATCTCGCGCTTGGAGCGGGCACCGTACCAGAAGGTTACCTTGCGATCGGTCGAAAGCCGCTTGAGCTGATCGAAGATGTGGCTGCGCATCGGCGCCATGCCCGCACCACCACCGACAAAGATCATCTCTTTCTTGGTGTCGCGCGCAAAAAACTCGCCGAACGGCCCCGAAATGGTGACCTTGTCGCCGGGTTTGAGGTTGAAGATGTAGGACGACATCTGGCCCGCCGGAATGCCTTCGGACCCCGGAGGGGGCGACGCGATCCGCACGTTGAGCATGATGATGCCCTTTTCCTCGGGGTAGTTCGCCATCGAATAGGCGCGCTCGATCTCTTCATCGACCTTGGAGGTGTACTGCCAGAGATTGAACTTGTCCCAGTCCTCGCGATACTCCTCGGCGACGTCGAAATTCTTGTAATCGACGACATGCGGAGGCGCGGCGATCTGGATGTAGCCGCCGGCACGGAAATTGACGTCCTCGCCCGCGGGCAGTTCCAGCACCAGTTCCTTGATGAAGGTTGCGACGTTGTCGTTGGAACGCACGGTGCATTCCCACTTCTTCACGCCAAAGACCTCTTCGGGAACCTCGATTTCCATGTCCTGCTTGACCGCAACCTGGCAGGAGAGTCGGTCGCCACAGGCTGCTTCGCGCTTGGTGATGTGGCTTTCCTCAGTTGGAAGGATCGAACCGCCTCCGGAATGCACGCGAACGCGGCACTGCGCGCAGGTTCCACCACCGCCGCAGGCCGAGGGAACAAAGAGCTTCTGTTCCGCCAACGTCTGCAACAGCTTGCCACCGGCGGGGACGGATACCGTCTTTTCCCCGTTGATGGTGATGTTCACGTTGCCGGTCGAGACCAGCCGCGACCGTGCAAGCATGATGATCGTCACCAACCCGATTACAATCAGGGTGAACAGCGCGATACCGAGCGTAAAGGTTTCCATTTGCGCCCCCTTACAGTTTGACGCCCGAGAAGGACATGAAGGCCAATGCCATCAGACCTGCCGAGATGAAGGTGATGCCGAGACCCTGAAGACCGTCGGGAATATCGGAATACTTGAGCTTTTCCCGCACGCCAGCCATGGCGGTGATCGCCAGCGCCCAACCAAAGCCGGAGGAGAGGCCATATGTCGTCGCCTCGGCAAAGTTGTAGTCACGTTCCACCATGAACAGCGAGCCACCAAGGATGGCACAGTTCACCGTGATGAGCGGCAGGAAGATTCCCAGCGCGTTGTAGAGCGGCGGGAAAAACTTATCGAGCACCATCTCGAGGATCTGCACCATCGCGGCGATCACGCCGATATAGGTGATCAGTCCAAGGAAGGTCAGGTCGACATCACCGAAGCCCGCCCATTCAAGCGCACCGGGCTTCAAAAGACCGTTCAGCAACAGGTTGTTGGCTGGAACGGTGATCGCCTGCACGACCATGACAGAGATACCAAGGCCGATCGCGGTCGAGATCTTTTTCGATACGGCGATAAAGGTACACATGCCGAGGAAGAAAGACAGCGCAAGGTTTTCGACAAAGATGGCCTTTACGGCCAGCGAAATGAGCCCTTCCATCAGTGAGCCTCCACCGATTGGATCTTGTATTCACGCTCTTCGACCTGGGCGGGTTTCCAAGTGCGGAACGCCCAGATGATGAGACCGATGATGAAGAAAGCCGACGGTGGCAGAAGCAGCATCCCGTTCGGGACATACCAGCCGCCGTTGTTGACGGTCTCGAGAATCGTCACGCCAAAGAGTGAGCCGGCGCCGAACAGCTCGCGGATGAAGCCCACGAGCATCAGGATCAGGCCGTAGCCCAGACCGTTGCCGAAGCCGTCGAGGAACGAAGCGACCGGCGGGTTCTTCATCGCGAAGGCCTCGGCCCGGCCCATCACGATACAGTTGGTGATGATGAGACCCACGAACACCGACAGCGTTTTCGAGATTTCGAAGGCATAAGCCTTGAGGATCTGGTCAACGAGAATCACGAGCGACGCGATGATGACCATCTGCACGATGATCCGGATCGAACCGGGGATCTGGTTGCGCAGGATCGAGATGAAGAAAGACGCAAACGACGTCACGAAAGTCACGGCCAGCGCCATGACGAACGCCACCTGCAGCGACGATGTCACGGCCAGCGCCGAGCAGATGCCCAGCACCTGAAGGGTGATCGGGTTGTTGTCGACCAGCGGATCGACGAGCAGTGATCTGCGTGTCTGGGGCATTAGATTTCTCCTGCCTTCAGCCGGTCGAGGAAGGGGCCATAGCCCTGTTCACCCATCCAGAACCGGACAAGGTTGTCGACACCGACGCTGGTTAGGGTCGCCCCGGCCAGCGCGTCCACGTAATAGTCTCGGCCCGCCGGTGGCGGCGCCTTGGCGACGGTGATCTGGAGTTCGCCGCTTTCGTCGAACAGTTTCTTGCCATTCCACAGCGCTTTCCAGCGGGGGTTGTCCACTTCGGCGCCGAGGCCGGGGGTTTCGCCGTGCTGATAGAATTGCAGCCCGTAGATGTCGTTGCCGTTCTCTTCGAGCGCGATGAAGCCATAAAGCGTGGACCACAGACCATAGCCCTCGATCGGCAGGATTACCTTGTCGATGCCGCCGGCATCGTCCCGCAGCAGGTAGACCGTCTGGAAATACACCTGATCACCCAGCCCGGCCGGATCCTCGTCAAGCGCGCGGACGATCGCCGGATCGCGGGTCGTGGCCAGTTCGTCATAGGTTTCAAGGTCGAACTGGTCGGTGAATTCCCCCGTCGACAGGTCCAGAACGTGCGGTTCGAATGCTTCGAACGCTTCTTCGACGTCGAGGCCCGGTTCATAGATGCCGGCGACCTGCAGCACGTTCACTTGTTTGTCGCGCTGGCGGTTGGCGTCCTGGATGGGTCGCAGCGAAACCGCCGCGGCCGAAACGACCATCGAGGCGAAGAGGCACAGGGCCACGGCGACAAAGATCGTCTTGCCGACCGAGTCCGGCGGCGCGGCCAGGAAGCGGGCGATGGGGCCTTGCTTTTTCTCAGGCATGGCGGCGGACCCTCCGTTTGATGTTGGCCTGCACGACGAAATGGTCGATCAGCGGGGCAAAGACGTTGCCGAACAGGATTGCCAGCATGATCCCTTCGGGGAAGGCGGGGTTGAGAACGCGGATGAGAACGACCATGACACCGATCAGCGCGCCGTAGATCAGCCGACCCATGTTGGTATGCGCTGCCGATACGGGTTCGGTCACCATGAAGGCGAGGCCGAAGGCGTAACCGCCGAGAACGAGGTGCCAGTACCAGGGCATCGCGAACATCGGGTTGGTATCCGATCCGATGACGTTAAGCAGCAGCGAGAACCCGATGGTGCCGGCAAGGCAGCCAACGATCAGGCGCCAGTTTGCGATTCTTGTTGCCAGCAGGAAGGCAAGACCGATCATCGCGGCAAGGGTCGAAGTTTCGCCGATGCAGCCCTGAATGAAGCCAAGGAAAGCATCCATCCAGGTCATGCCTGCCGCCGCGAGTTCCTGGTAGCCTTGCTGCGCGGAAACCGACAATGCGGTTGCGCCGGAATAGCCGTCAACCGGCACCCAAACCGAGTCGCCGGACATCTGAGCGGGATAGGCAAAGTAAAGGAAGGCACGCCCGACCAGCGCCGGGTTGAGGAAGTTCTTGCCGGTGCCGCCAAAGACCTCCTTGCCGATCACCACACCGAAGGCGATGCCAAGCGCGACCTGCCAAAGCGGCGTCGTCGCAGGCAGGATCAGGGCATAGAGCATGGAGGTCACGAGGAAGCCCTCGTTCACCTCGTGTCCGCGCACCGTGGCGAACACGACTTCGCAGATGCCGCCCGCAACCAATGTGACGATGTAGATCGGCAGGAAGTAGAGCAGGCCGTGCATGAAACAGGCAAAGATATTGTCGGGGTTCAACCCGATGCCCAGCATCTGCAAGAGACCGATCCGCCAGCCGGTTGCCTGTTCGGCGCCCACGGTCAGCAGCGCGGAGTTGGCCTGGTAGCCAGTGTTGTACAGGCCGAACAGGATACAAGGGATTGTCGCAATCACGACATAGGTCATGATGCGTTTCATATCGATGTAAGACCGGGCGTGCGGAGCAACCGTGGTCACTGTGCGCGGCGTATAAAGGAAGCTCTCCACCATCTCATAGAGGGGGAAGTACCTTTCGTATTTGCCGCCCTTTGTGAAGTTGGGCTCGATCCGGTCAAAGAAGCTGCGCAGACCCATCTGGCTCAGCCCTCCTTCTCAATCTTGGTCAGGCTGTCGCGAAGAGCGAGCCCATATTCATACTTGGCCGGGCAGGCAAAGCCCACGAGGCCGAGGTCTTCTTCGTCGAGTTCCATTGCGCCCAGCGCCTGCGCAGTGTCGGTGTCCATCACGAGAAGCGCGCGAAGCAGCTGCGTCGGAAGGTAATCCTGCGGCATCAGCCGTTCGAACGTCCCGATCGGCACCATCGCGCGACGCCCGCCATTCAGGTTCGAGGTGAGGTTGAACAGCTTGCCCGACAAGGCAGAACCCAGCACAGGCTGAACCGCGTATTTCGATGGCATCGGACGGATCCAGCCCATCGGAATCTGCTCGCGGTCCTCTTCGATGATCGTCACCTGTCTGGCGTAGCGCGAGAGATAGGCAAATGGTCCTTCGGCGGCCAGACCCGAGAGGATGGAACCGGAAATGACTCGAACCGGCTTGTCCACGGCGACTTCATGCGCGGTCAGATCGGTCAGCGATGCGCCCATCGTGGTCCGGATCAGCCGCGGCTGTCGGCAAGCGGGGCCGCACAGGGCGACAACCCGGTTTGAATCCAGGTGACCGGTGCGCATCAGGCGGCCAATGGCGATCACATCCTGATAGCCGATGGTCCAGACCATGTCCGACGCGGTGAGGGGGTGGAGAAAGTGAATATGCGTACCGGCAAGGCCCGCAGGGTGGGGGCCTTCGAAACTTGCCACCTGAACACCCGGAAGATCGCCACCGGGAATTGCGGCACCCGGTGCCTGGCACAGCCACGTCGTTCCTTCGGTCAGGGCGGACACGGCCTTCAACCCGGTTGCGAAGTCGTCCGGAGCGTCATTGATGATCAACTCGGCCTCGGGCGAGAGAGGTTCGCTTTCCATCGCAGTGACGAAAACCGCCTCGGGAGCAGTGCCGGGGACGGGCAGCTTGGAATAAGGGCGGGTGCGGAAACTGGTCCAAAGGCCCGCAGCGCAGAGTTTCTCGGTGATGCCGGCAGCCGTGGTGCTGTCTCCGACACCCGAGAAATCGACACCCACGTCGTTGGGGTCGGTCACCTCGATCACGACGGACTGCAGCACACGGCGTGCGCCGCGATTGATCGCGACCACCTTGCCGGTCATCGGCGCGACCATCATCGCCTCGGGCGCGTCCTTGTGCGCGAAGAGCGGAGCGCCCCGCTGAACGCTGTCCCCCTCCTGTGCGATCATGCGCGGCTTGAGCCCGACATAGTCGGCTCCAAGCACGGCAACGGTCCCAAATTCAGGTCCCGGATGGATCTTTTGTTCGGGCGCCCCGCTCACCGGCAGGTCCAGCCCTTTCTTCAATTTGAAAGTCTGCATGTCGCTTCGTTCTTTCGAGCCCGATCCGCTTTGCGGCTAGTTCCAGATGCAGGATGCGCCGCGAAAGTGCACCCCGCCAGCTTGCGCAATCGGCCGCCTGCACGAGACGTCCCATTTCGCGCGCACGTTTACGCGGGAAGTCTGGCAAAGGCAAACACGTTCGGAGTTCGAATCTTTGTATACTACGGAATACAGTCAATGTGACGCAGCCTCGCGAACCTCGATGCCATAAAAACGGTCGCCCAGCGCGCGCGATGCGCATAAAGCAGTGGAATGGTATCCAGTTCGACACATGAAATCTTCCTCGCAGCCACGCCCGGCCTTGAACGCCCACTAATGCAGGAGGCGGTCGAGCGCGGCTTTTCCGGAGCAACAGTTGTACCCGGCGGCGTTACCGTCACGGGCGACTGGACTGAGGTTTGGCGCGCAAACCTGCTGTTGCGCGGTGCCAATCGCGTGCTGTTGCGGTTCGCACAGTTTCCGGCCGTGCATCTTGCCCAGTTGGATAAGCGGTCGCGGAAACTGCCGTGGGCGGATCTCTTGAAACCCGACGTGCCTGTCAGGGTTGAGGCAACCAGCCGACGTTCGCGGATCTATCACGCCGGTGCAGCACGTGAACGGGTCGAAAAGGCGATCGCCGATACATTGGGCACCCGTATCGACCCAGAGGCCGAGGTGAAAATCATGCTCAGGATCGAAAAGGACATGTGCACCTTCTCGGTCGATACCTCGGGCGAGTTGCTGCACAAGCGCGGCTACAAGCTGTCGGTCGCCAAGGCGCCCCTACGTGAGACGATGGCGGCAATGTTCCTGCGCGAATGCGGTTTCACCGGAGGAGAACCGGTGGTCGACCCGATGTGCGGATCGGGCAGCTTCGTGATCGAGGGGGCGGAAATCGCCGCGGGCCTGGCGCCAGGCCGGGATCGGAGCTTTGCTTTCGAGCAGCTCGCGACGTTTGACGCGGATGCCTGGCAACGGATCCGGGGAACTATCGAGACCGGTGCGCCTCAAACCCTCTTTTTTGGCTTTGACCGGAACCCTGGTGCGGTGGATGCAGCGCGCAGCAATGCCGAAGCTGCTGGGATCGCGGATTGGACACGGTTTTCGCAGGCTACTGTCAGCGCGCTGAAGCCACCCCCAGGTCCGCCGGGCCTTGTCATCGCGAACCCGCCCTACGGCCTGCGGATCGGCGATGAAAAACGCCTGCGCGCGCTGTATGGATCGCTTGGAAAGGTGCTGATGGAGCGTTTCTCGGGCTGGCGCGCGGGGATTGTTACAAGCTCACAATCTCTGGCCCGTGCCACGCGTTTGCCTTTCGAACCGGCCGGACCGGTGGTCGATCATGGCGGCACCAAGGTACGGCTTTACCAGACGGCTCCCCTGAAATGAAAAAGCCGCCCCCGGGGAGCGGCTTTCATGAACCGTGAGTGTGCATTGGTTCAGAGCTTCGAGATATCGTCGCGGGTCAGTCCGATATCGTCCAGCTGACGATCCGACAGGTCGCTGAGGATGGCGCGGGTTTTGCGCGACGCGTTCCAGTTGGCGAGGTCGGTCTTGATCGAGAGTACGGCATCCACCACGCGGAGAGTTGCGACTGCTCCAAGTGGCGCATGCATCTGGGGTGCTTGTGCCATGAGATGTTCCTTTGAATGAGAAGCAGCCGGTTCATCGCCGGTTGCAGCGCTGATGTAGGCGGGATGCTGCACTTGCACAATTGCCGCCTTGGCAGTCCCGTATTGCGTCTTTTGCATATCTTTTGGGCGATTTGTGAACGGTTGCTCCGACCGGGCGCGCGGCCCATATAGGAATGGTTTTGAATTCAAGGAGCGCGATATGGCAGAGGACACATTCCCCGGCTGGCACGGCACCACGATCGTCGGCGTCAAGAAAGGCGGGCAGGTCGTCATCGCCGGGGACGGGCAGGTCAGCCTGGGCCAGACGGTGATCAAGGGCAGCGCGCGCAAGGTGCGACGCCTCAGCCCCGGCGGTTTTGATATCGTGGCCGGGTTCGCGGGATCGACCGCCGATGCTTTTACCCTGTTGGAGCGGCTCGAAGCCAAGCTGGAAGCGACGCCGGGCCAGTTGGCCCGCGCATCGGTGGAACTTGCCAAGGACTGGCGCACAGACAAGTACCTGCAAAAGCTTGAGGCGATGCTGATCGTGACCGACGGCCGCGATATGTTCGTGATCACCGGTGCTGGCGACGTGTTGGAACCGGAACATGACGTCGCCGCGATCGGATCAGGCGGGAATTATGCCCTGGCTGCGGCCCGGGCGATGATGGACAGCGACCGCTCAGCAGAGGAGGTTGCGCGCGCCGCGATGGCGATCGCCGCTGACATCTGTGTCTACACGAACGGCAACCTCACCGTCGAGAGCATCGGCGGCAGCTGATCGGCCCCGCTCTTGCACCTCGGGCTGACCGATGCCACGTCCTATCGGACCAAGGAGAAATGAATGACCGACCTGACACCGCGTGAAATCGTATCGGAACTTGACCGCTTCATCATCGGCCAGAAAGAAGCCAAGCGCGCCGTCGCCGTGGCGTTGCGCAATCGCTGGCGGCGCAAGCAGCTGAGCGACGATTTGCGCGACGAGGTGTATCCCAAGAACATCTTGATGATCGGGCCCACCGGCGTCGGCAAGACTGAAATCAGCCGTCGCCTCGCCAAGCTGGCGCGTGCCCCTTTCATCAAGGTCGAGGCCACCAAGTTCACCGAGGTCGGTTACGTCGGGCGCGATGTGGAACAGATCATCCGCGATCTCGTCGACTCTGCCATCATACAGACCCGCGAATACATGCGTGAAGACGTGCGGGCCCGAGCGCACCAGAATGCCGAAGAGCGCGTGATCGCCGCGATTGCGGGCACCGACGCCCGCGAAGCCACCCGCGACATGTTTCGGCGCAAGCTGAAAGCAGGCGAGCTGGACGATACCGTGATCGAGTTGGAGGTTTCAGACACGTCGAACCCGATGCCGATGATGGAACTGCCCGGTCAACCCGGCATGGGGATGATGAACCTGGGCGATATCTTCGGCAAAGCCTTTGGCGGCCGAACGGTCAAGAAAAGGATGACGGTCGCTGACAGTTACGAAATTCTTCTGAGCGAAGAAGCCGACAAGTTGCTGGATGACGAGACGGTCAACAAGACCGCGCTCGAAGCTGTCGAACAGAACGGAATCGTGTTTCTGGACGAAATCGACAAGGTCTGCGCCCGCACCGATGCGCGCGGAGGTGATGTCAGCCGAGAGGGCGTGCAGCGCGACCTGTTGCCCCTCATCGAAGGAACAACAGTGTCAACCAAGCATGGCGCCGTCAAAACCGACCATATCCTGTTCATCGCGAGCGGCGCATTCCACATCGCCAAACCTTCGGATCTTTTGCCCGAGCTTCAGGGGCGTCTGCCGATCCGGGTCGAACTGCGTGCGCTGACCGAAGGTGATTTCGTTCGTATCCTGACCGAAACCGATAACGCACTGACGCGGCAGTATACAGCCCTGATGGGTACTGAAAGCGTGACCGTGGAATTCACCGACAACGGGATCTCGGCACTGGCGCGAATCGCCGCCGAGGTGAACCAAAGCGTCGAGAATATCGGGGCGCGCAGGCTGTATACCGTGATGGAACGCGTCTTTGAGGAACTGTCCTTTGCTGCCCCGGACCGCTCTGGCGATACCGTGACTGTGGACGAAGCCTTTGTTGAAAAGAACCTTGGGGAACTTGCGCGTTCCACGGACCTGAGCCGGTACGTCCTGTAATCATTTGACTGGACCTCACAACCCGGTCGGGTAGCGTGGTCGCAAATTGACCCATGAGGTAACCAGTGCGCCCCCTATCCCGCGGACCCCGCGTCCAGCCATGTTGAACACGGGCGCCATGAGAACGTTCCTGAAACAGAATGCCCGCTGGCTGGCGGCTGGCGGGCTTCTGACCTTTCTGTCCAGTTTCGGGCAGACCTTCTTCATCTCGGTGTTTGCCGGTGAGATCCGCGAGACGTTCAACCTGAGCCATGGCGCTTGGGGCGGAATCTACACGCTGGGCACGACGGCTTCGGCGGTTGTGATGGTCTGGGCCGGCTCGCTGACCGATCAGTTCCGCGTCCGGCAACTCGGCCCTCTGATCCTTGTCGGTCTTGCAGCGGCCTGCCTTTCCATGGCCTTCAACCAATGGGCTTGGGGGCTGGTCCCGGTGGTTTTCCTGTTGCGGTTCTTTGGGCAGGGGATGTCCAGTCACATCGCGATGGTCGCGATGGCCCGATGGTTTACCAAAACACGGGGCAGGGCGTTGTCGATAGCAACAGTAGGGTTTGCTGTTGGAGAGGCCGTTCTGCCGCTGCTCTTCGTATCTGCAATGACGGTGTTCGACTGGCGCATGCTCTGGGTGGTTGCTGCCGCGATCGCTCTTCTGGGGATTCCCGTTCTTTGGAAGCTTTTGGCAGAGGAACGTACTCCGCAGAGCTTTGCACAATCCTATGTCACCTTCGGTATGGAGGGGCGGCACTGGACCCGAAAACAGGCCCTTGCACATCCGCTGTTCTGGATGATGGTTCCCGCGATTTTGGGGCCTGCGGCATTCGTCACCGCATTCTTTTTCCACCAGGTTCACCTGGCCGAGCTCAAGGGCTGGGCCCATGTCGAACTGGTGGCCCTTTTCCCGCTTTACACCGCCATAGGCATGGCATCGATGTTCGCTTCGGGCTGGGCGCTCGACAAGTTTGGCACTGCGGGCCTGATGCCATTCTACCAGTTGCCCATGGCGGCCGGTTTCCTGTTTTTCGGCCTCGGCGACAGCACGGCGATGGCAGTTCTTGGTATTGCCTTGATCGGGGTGACGACGGGCGCGAATTCCACTTTGCCTGCGGCATTTTGGGCGGAATTCTACGGCACCGCGCATATTGGAGCGATCAAGTCGCTTGCCACTGCCGTCATGGTCCTTGGATCGGCCATCGGGCCCGGCCTGACGGGTTTTCTGATTGACCTCGGCTGGGGACTGGAAGGACAGTTCAACGCGATTGCGTTGTATTTCTGCCTGACGGCGGCTTTGACCTGGCTGGGCGTTTCGCGCGCGAAACAATTACTCTAGCTGCGGCGCCGCAGGTAAACGTAATACGCTCCGCCACCGCCATGACTTAGATGCGCCGGCGCGATCTGCAGGACGGCCTGCGACAATGGGGGCATCGACAACCATTGCGGCACCTGGTTGCGCAGTACACCGCGAGGCGTTGGGATTGGTCCGGGTTCGTCCCGATCCTTGCCCTTACCGGTGATGACCAGAACCAACCGTTTACCGGACGCCTGCGCAGAGAGGATGAACCGGATCAGGGCGGGGTGAGCGGCATCGACGCGCATACCATGCAGATCTAGCCGACCCTCGGGCTTCATCTTTCCGCGGGTCATCCGGGTGAACGCCTTGCGATCCATTTGGACCGGCGCAGCCCTCAATTCCTCCGCGATGGATGGTTTCAGATGATGCCCGTTAGTCGAACGAGACGCCCGCTGCCCAAGTTCAAACGCCTCGATACGCGTTTGGGGCCGCTTCGTCGGCGTCGGCTTGGGAAGAGGTTTCTGCCTGTTTTCCTTGCGGCTTTCAGGGTGCAGCCGTTCTGCGCGGGCGGCTACCTTTTGCCATAGCTCGACCTCTTCGGGAGTCAGTTTTCGCCGGGTCATCAGAATTCATCCGGCAGCAACGCATAGGCCCGCTGGATCGGCAGCAAGACAACCATCCTTCCCGGATCGCGCAGTCGGCCGGCGGCCAAGCCTGCGTCGTGCCCGGTTCCGAAAAAGATATCTGCGCGTTGGGCTCCCTTGATGGCGGAACCGGTATCCTGAGCAATCATCAGTCGTCGGATCGGATCAGCTCCATCCTTCTCGACCCAGACCGGCGCGCCAAGCGGGGTGAATGCAGGGTCGACAGCGATGCTGCGATGCGCCGTGACTGAGCGGTTCATCGCGCCCAAGGGTCCATGCTCGGCAGCGACACGGCGAACCTCGCGGAAAAAGACATAGGACGGATTGTGATACAAAAGTTCCTGGCCCTCGGCCGGGTTTCGACGAACCCAGTTTCGGATAACCTGCGCACTAACCTGATGTGCGTCGTAAATCCCTCGACGTACAAGCTCGACCCCGATCGACCTGTAGGGATGACCGTTGGTTCCGCCGTAGCCCACACGAAGAGAGCCACCATCAGGCAGCTTGATCCGGCCCGATCCCTGTATCTGGAGAAAGAACAGCTCGACCGGGTCATCGACCCAGGCGATTTCGAGTCCCCGGTTTTCCATCACCCCACTGGACAGAATGTCGCGCCGGGGGAGCCACGGATTCTGCTCCTTCGCTTCGGGCGGCATTTTGTACAGAGGGTATTGAAAGCGCCCGGACGGGTAGCGGGATCCGTCTAATTCGGGCTCGAAATACCCGGTGAACAGGGCCTTTTCGCCGTTCTCGATCAGCACAGGCCTGAAAAACAGCTCAAAGAATGCGCGCGGATTGTCCGGGCCTTCTGATTCGGCAACGGCACAAAGAGTTGTCCAATCTGGGTCGTCGAAGTCGCGGCAAGTATTGAGAAAAACGTTCAGCGCCGCGCCATGGTCGTCATCCGACCATCCGTCGAGATCCTTGAACTCGAGAATGGAATGCGTCGCCTCGGACTGGGCCGCACCGGCGAAGGCCATCACAGCCCCCGCCAGGAAGACAGACCGAAGCGCTGCAATCATGCGTCCGTGGCAACAAGGAGCCAGTTCGGGTCGGGGCTGCCCATAACGCGGGCGAAGGTCCAGACGTCCTTCTGACGTTTGACGGTATTCGGACTACCCTCGACGATTTCACCAGCGCGATCGCGAACGACCGAGGTCAGCTCACCAACCAGACGGATTGTTATCTCGGCTTCGTTGGTATCCTTGTCAAAGCGCGCATCGACAAGAGCAACCTCGCGGACACCGATGAACTCGGCCTCGATGGTAAGGCCCTGTTCCTCGCGATGGCGCACAACCTCGGCGAACGTCTCATAGACATCTTCGGCAAGGTAGGGGCGGATCTGCTCCACCTCTCCACGCTCGAAACTCATCACGATCATCTCGTATGCGCCGCGCGCACCCTGAACAAAGTCACTGACCGAGAAGCTGGGTTCGACCCGTTTCATGGCAGCAAGGGTTTCAGCCGTGTCGCTGTCTTCGGGCACGTGATCGGTGATATCACGGTCAGGACCGCCCTCTATCACTTCGAACTCGGGCTTGTTACGGTCCGCGTTCTGTTTGGGCAAGGGTGGTTTTTCGAATCCTTCACGCGTTCCGAGTACGCTTTTCAGTCGCAAAATCAGAAAGATCGCAATACCGGCCAACACAAGAAGCTGGAGCAGGGGTGAGTTCATTTCTTCCTCGTCTTGGACCCGGGGCTTTAAAAGCCGCCGCTTTCGCTCCTATGTAGGGGAGAGGTGGGTGCAAGTCCACCATTCCGCCGTTTCGAAAGGACGCAGCCGATGTATCTGTTTCTGGCCTTCCTGCTGGTTCCGATCCTCGAGATCGCCCTGTTCATACAGGTTGGCGGTCTGATCGGGCTATGGCCTACACTCGGTATCGTCGTCCTGACGGCGGTCTTGGGCACTTGGCTGGTCCGTACGCAGGGCCGCCTGGCAATGGGCCAGTTGCAGCGAGCATTTTCGGAACTGGATGATCCCACCGAACCATTGGCACATGGCGCGATGATCCTGTTTTCCGGGGCATTGCTGCTGACGCCGGGTTTTTTCACCGATGCCATCGGCTTTGCCCTGCTCGTTCCCGGAATACGCGTCGCAGTCTATCGCTACATACGAAAGCGCGTCCGCGTGACGCAGTTTCAGATGGGTCCGGGACCCCGGCCCGGAGGGCCGCACCATGGCGGACCTCATCATGGAGCCTACGGTCCAGTCGGTGGTGACATCATCGATGCTGATTACGAAGAGGTGAAACCGCGGCATGACCCCGATAAACCGTCGGGCTGGGTAGAAGGGCCGGACGGGCGCTGAAAGGCGGCATTGAGCACGGCATTCCAAGCTGGTAAGCAACTGCCAAACTTGTTTTTGGGAGCCAATCTTTATGTCTGATACTCAAGCTGCAACCGATACCACGACTGCAAAACCCGAACAGCAACCGCAGGTTCAAATGCGGGTTCTGGGCCAGTTCATTCGGGACATGTCCTTTGAAAACGTCATGGCGCAAAAAGGTGCGTCAGGGGACGTTCAGCCTGATGTCAGCGTGCAGGTGAATTTGGATGCCAAGAAGCGCCCGACCGATCACCAGTTCGAGGTGGCGATCAAGCTCAAGGTCGAATCCAAGGCCAAAGGAATGGACGATGTGCTGTTCCTGTTCGAAATCGATTATTGCGGCATTTTCCACGTCGAAGGCGTGCCGGAAGAACAGTTGCATCCCTTCTTGCTGATCGAATGCCCGCGGATGTTGTTCCCGTTCCTGCGCCGGATCGTGAGCGACGTGACGCGCGACGGTGGTTATCCGCCGCTCAACCTCGACAATATCGATTTCGTCCAGCTTTACCGCAACGAGATCGCCCGCCGTCAGGCAGAGCAGGCAGGCACTGCACAAGCCTGAGACTATGCGCCTGATCCTTGGGGGTCAGGCGCGCGCCCACAGGGCATTTTCGCCCAGTTTGGTAACGAACTCTTCATGCGCCCGTCGTTCGACTTCGGTGACCCGAGAGGGTAGCGGTTTGGGTCGCGGTGAAGGGCGCCAAGTGTCGACCGAAACACCGGCAGACTGCTCCTGGGTCGCGGACAGGGCGAAGTCAGGCTGTCGCCCCCCGATCAGCTCAAGATAAACCTCTGCCAGGATCTCGGAGTCGAGCAGGGCGCCGTGTAGCGTCCGGGCCGAGTTGTCGATGCTGAAACGTCGGCAAAGCGCGTCAAGCGTGGCTGGCGCACCGGGAAAACGCTTGCGGGCCATGGCCAATGTATCGACGGCCTGATCCATTGGGAGCAGGCGCAAGCCAAGCCACCCCAATTCGGCATTCAGGAATTTCATGTCGAAGGCAGCGTTGTGGATCACCAGCCGTGCATCACCGACAAAATCAAGGAATTTTTGTCCGATAGCCGAGAACAACGGTTTGTCTCGCAAGGTGATCGCTCCGGGCGCAGGGTCCTGGGGTGGTTCCAGCAAGTCACAGCCGATGCCATGCACTTGGAACGCCTCGTGCGGCATGCCGCGATTTGGGTTGATGTACTCGTGGAACGTGCGACCTGTGGGCAGGTGGTTGTAGAGCTCCAGAGCGCCGATTTCGACGATGCGGTCGCCCGTTTCCGGGTCAAATCCGGTCGTTTCCGTATCAAGAACGATCTCACGCATTCTGGTTTAGCCCTGTCCTGATTTCCTTCACGATGTCCTGAACCTGTTGTCGTGCATGATCGAGCGTATCGGTCACGATAACAAAGTCGGCGCGGGCGCATTTGTCTTCGTTCGGCATCTGCTTTGCAAGGATCTGTTCGAACTGCGCCTCTGTCATGGTGCCCCGCTCCATTACGCGCGCCTTCTGATCTTCACGCGGGATCGAAACACACGCAACGGCATCCATCGCCTTGTCTCCACCCGTTTCGAACAACAACGGGATGTCATAAACGACAATGTCAGCTGTAACGGATTTCAGGAAATCCGCCCGGTCCGCTGCAACAAGCGGATGGACGATAGCCTCGATTTGTTTGAGAGCCGTCGGTTCACTGGCGATTATTGCCTTCAATCGGGCCCTGTCGACAACGCCATCAACAACCGCCTCGGGAAAGGCCGCTTGCATTGGAGCCACGGCGGCACCACCCTTGTCGTACAGCCGATGTACTGCGGCATCTGCATCCCAGAGCGCGCAACCTTCATCCACGAAGAAGCTGGCCGTGGTGCTTTTGCCCATGCCGATGGAGCCTGTAAGTCCCAGACGAAAGCTCATCTGAGCGCAGCCGCCCGCGTTGCCGCATCAACAACCGGACGTTCGCCGAACCAGCGTTCGAAACCGGGGACGGCCTGATGCAACAGCATCCCCAATCCATCGACAACAATGCAACCCGCCTCTTCGGCAGTTTGTAGCAACCTTGTCTTGAGAGGGGCATAAACGAGGTCGGTCACGACAGTGCCCGGTGACAGACCATCCAGCGGAATGCGCAGCTCGGGCTTACCAACCATACCCAGTGAGGTCGTGTTGACGACAAGGTTTACCCCCTCGATCAGGTTCCCGGCCTGGACCCAGTCGGCGACGACAACGCGATTTCCAAAATCCGATTGCAGACGGTCGGCGCGGGCGCGTGTGCGATTGGTCACGATGATTTCCGGCGCACCCGCCTCGGCCAACGCGGACACGACCGCACGCGCGGCGCCACCGGCACCCAGAACAACTGCCGGCCCCGCGGCTGGATCCCAGTCCGGCGCACCTTCCTTGAGGTTGGTGATGAACCCGTAACCATCGGTGTTGTCCGCGTGGATCTTGCCGTCGGCGCGAAAGATCAGCGTGTTGGCCGCACCGATCAGGGTCGCACGATCCGAAATCTGGTCCGCGAAGGTAAGGACCGATTCCTTGTGGGGAACCGTTATGTTCACCCCGACGAAACCCGCCTTGGGCAAGGTGCGGATCACGGTCTCCAGATCTTCTGGTGCCACATCCATGGGAATGTAGTGACCATTGAGACCGAGCGTGACCAACCAGTGCCGGTGAATGCGCGGGGATTTGGAATGCGCCACAGGGTGCCCGATGACACCGGCCAAGGGTATGCGCATGTCCGTCATTGTTCGATCACTCCCCGAAGGCCTAGATAATTGAGTAGCTCGATCAAGGGCATACCCAAAACGTTAAAGTAGTCGCCGTCAATGGTCGCGAAGAGCCGGACCCCTTCTTCTTCGAGTTTGTAAGCACCTACAGCCTCGCGGATACTGTCCCAGTTTCGATCGACATAGCTTTGCAGGTAATCGTCCGACGCCTCGCGCATCCTCAGGCGAACTTGTCCGATGTGCCGCCAGACAGGCTCTCCATTCTCATAAATGACTGCAGCCGACAGAAGCATGTGGCGCTTTCCACGCATGTCGCGAAGCTGCTGCAATGCCTCTTCGGGTGTCGATGGTTTCGACAACAGCCGCCCTTCGAAATCGAGCACCTGATCGCATCCCAGAACCATGGCTCCTGGGCGCTTGTCGCTGATCTTGCGGGCCTTCATCTCGGCCAGTGCGTCGGCAATGTCGCGCGGGTTGGCACCCTCGGCCATCAAGGACGACTTAATGGTATCTTCATCGACCTTGGGTTTTTCTACCTCGAAGTTCACACCGGACTGCCGCAGCATTTGCGACCTGATCTGCGAGCCAGAAGCGAGGATGAAGGGGATAGTCATGGGGATAACCGGGTGGGCAAGGCAAGGAGTTTGTTCGCATCGTTTGTATGAATTTCCGCTTGCCAAGCAAACCCCGGGTTTGGCGGGAAAACCTCATCCGAGTCGCGCCAAGCACATCCCACGGGAACAAGGATAACCGAACTGTTGAGAACAAACGCATCAAACCACAGGTTATCCCGGATTTTCCAGATCTACTGGAAAAAACTGGTTACTTAAGTATCTGTAAAAAAATAACTTTCGGAAGTTTTCCCCACCACGTGGAACAGTCTGCTTCCCGCTTGCCCCGATGTGGATAAGCCACGGGATCGAATTTTTATCCACGGATTCCGAAGGCCCTACAAAACCATCATCCTTTTCTCTTTTCTTTCTTTTTATTAGTGAGTGACCAAGGTTCACGAGGATCCCATGACCGATCTGCTCTACATTCTGTATCCTTGGGTGAAATCCCTGCACATCATGGCTGTCATGTCCTGGATGGCTGGTCTGTTCTACTTGCCGAGATTGTTCGTCTATCATGTCGAACAGGCAGGGTCGGTTGACGGTGCAAGCGCCATTTTTGAGACCATGGAACACAAGTTGCTACGTTTCATCATGGCCCCCGCGATGATCGTGGCATGGGTCTGCGGTTTATTGATGGTATTCACTCCGGGGATCGTCGACTGGACGATGTTCTGGCCGTGGGCCAAGACCGCAGGTGTCATAGGGATGACCTGGTTCCACCACTGGCTGGGGTATCGCCGTAAGGATTTCGTGGCAGGGCGGAATTCGCTGACAGGCCGACAGTACCGATTGATGAACGAAGTTCCGACGCTGCTGATGGTCGTCATCGTGATCTCGGTCATCGTCAAATTCTGAGAGCGGGTTTGACTCTGGCATAGCGCTCGCTTATCTACCGCTACACGTCCCGTCCGGGGCGATGCTCTCCGATTGCACATCTCCACCATACACGCCGTCTCTGCGGCGGCTACAGGGCCGTTCATCATGTCTACCGAAGTTCTGAATCTCTCCGATCTCAAGGCCAAGAGCCCCAAGGACCTTCTGGCAATGGCAGAAGAGCTGGAGATCGAGAACGCCTCGACCATGCGCAAGGGCGAGATGATGTTCCAGATTCTCCGTGAACGCGCGGATGAGGGCTGGGAGATCGCTGGTGATGGTGTACTGGAGGTTCTGCAGGACGGTTTTGGCTTCCTTCGTTCGACCGAAGCCAACTACCTTCCGGGCCCGGATGACATCTATGTCTCGCCTGACATGATCCGGCAGTACTCCTTGCGCACAGGCGATACCGTAGAGGGCCAGATCAAAGCTCCGCTGGACAACGAGCGGTACTTCGCGTTGGTCGACGTCAAGCAGATCAATTTCGAGGATCCTGAAAAGGCCCGTCACAAGGTCGCGTTCGACAACCTGACGCCGCTCTACCCGGATGAGCGTTTGAAGATGGAAATCGAGGACCCGACGATCAAGGACAAGTCTGCGCGGGTCATCGACCTAGTCGCGCCGATCGGGAAGGGGCAGCGTTCCCTGATTGTGGCGCCGCCAAGGACAGGTAAGACGGTGATCCTCCAGAACATTGCCCACTCGATCGAGCAGAACCACCCCGAGTGCTACCTGATCGTCCTTCTGATCGACGAACGCCCAGAAGAAGTTACCGATATGCAGCGCTCGGTTAAGGGGGAGGTTGTGTCCTCTACCTTTGACGAACCTGCAGCCCGTCACGTGGCCGTGTCCGAGATGGTGATCGAAAAAGCCAAGAGATTGGTAGAGCATAAACGAGATGTTGTTATTCTTCTCGACTCAATCACAAGACTTGGTAGGGCATTCAATACAGTTGTTCCGTCTTCGGGCAAGGTTCTGACCGGTGGCGTCGACGCCAACGCCCTGCAACGACCCAAGCGCTTCTTTGGTGCGGCGCGGAACATCGAAGAAGGCGGTTCTCTGACGATTATTGCTACGGCGCTTATCGACACTGGCAGCCGGATGGACGAGGTTATCTTTGAAGAATTCAAGGGTACCGGTAACTCTGAAATCGTGTTGGATCGCAAGATTGCCGACAAACGCGTCTTCCCTGCGATCGATATCCTCAAGTCCGGGACTCGGAAAGAGGATCTGTTGGTCAACAAGGCCGACTTGGCCAAAACATTCGTTCTGCGCCGGATTCTGAATCCGATGGGAACAACGGACGCGATCGAATTCCTGCTTTCCAAGCTGAAGCAGACAAAGACAAACTCGGATTTCTTCGACTCGATGAACACCTGACCCGTCAGGGTCGGATCGTGAGGGTCCCTGTATGGATACCATTTTTGCCTTGGCAACCGCGCGGGGGAAATCCGGCGTTGCCGTGATTCGTGTGTCCGGCCCAAGGGCTCATGACGCAGCTGCTACCTTGACCGGAAGTGGCTTGGCAGGCCGCGGTATGAGTGTCCGCAACCTCTACGACGTACATGGTGAACTCCTTGATGAAGCGGTCATTTTAACCTTTGTCGGGCCTAACAGTTTCACGGGCGAAGACGTTGTCGAGTTCCAGATCCATGGTAGCTCGGCTAGCGTTCAAGCTGTCAGTTCGGCGCTCGCAGCGCTTTCTGATTTGCGTCAGGCTGAACCAGGGGAGTTCACCCGAAGGGCGCTGGAAAATGGTCGCCTGGATCTTGCTCAGGTGGAGGGACTTGCCGACCTGATCGATTCCGAGACGGAGGCACAGCGGAAGCAAGCGCAAGCAATTTTGTCCGGTAAACTCGGCGACCTGGCTGAAAGTTGGCGGCGAGACCTGATCCGAGCGGCGTCACTCCTCGAAGCTGTCATCGATTTCGCCGACGAAGAAGTACCGACGGACGTGACGCCAGAGGTCTCCCAAATCCTAGAACGTCTGATGGGAGCTTTGCGTCAAGAAATATCGGGTGTTCGAATTGCCGAGAGGATCAGGGATGGCTTCGAAGTTGCCATTATCGGCGCACCGAATGTTGGAAAGTCAACTCTCCTTAATGCACTTGCCGGCAGGGACGCTGCGATTACCTCCGATATAGCAGGAACTACGCGGGACGTGATCGAAGTTCGGATGGATCTGGCCGGGTTGCCCGTTACGCTGCTGGATACCGCAGGTTTGCGTGATACAGATGATGTTGTTGAGAGCCTGGGTATCGGCCTTGCCCGGCAGAGAGCGGAGCGTGCTGACCTTCGCGTGTTTCTAATAGATGGATGGGACAGCTCACTTGGAATTTCCCGGCAAACTGGGGACATTGTAGTTGCTCCAAAGGCAGATTTGCGGGGAACGCGTGAGTTTGCTGTGTCGGGCAAGACGGGCCAGGGGATAGACGAGCTTATCACCAAGATCGAGAATGTGCTCGTGGACAAGTCGACCGGAGCAGGCATCGCGACGCGGGACCGTCATCGAAAGGCGATGACGGATTCGTTGGAACGTCTGTTGGCCGCCCGCAACCTCCTTGACCTCGGGCCGGACAGTTACGATCTTTCTGCTGAAGAGATGCGCTCGGCAATCCGGTCGTTGGAATCGTTGGTCGGTCGAATAGGCGTCGAGAATCTGCTTGATGAGATTTTTGCCAGCTTTTGCTTGGGTAAGTAGGAGTGTTTCACGTGAAACAATGTGACTTTGACGTTGTGGTGATCGGCGCCGGTCACGCAGGCGTAGAAGCAGCTCATGCGGCTGCGCGCATGGGAAGTTCCGTTGCACTCGTCACGCTCTCTGAACGGGATATAGGCGTGATGTCATGTAACCCGGCTATCGGGGGATTGGGAAAGGGGCACCTTGTCCGCGAAATTGATGCGATGGACGGGGTAATGGGCGTTGCTGCCGATCGGGCCGGTATCCAATTCCGTCTATTGAACAGGCGTAAAGGGCCGGCTGTGCAAGGGCCACGCGCTCAGGCCGACCGAAAGCTGTACCAGAGCGCAATGATGAAACTCACGCGTCAGCGTAGAGAGCTACGTATTGTTCCCGGTGAGGTCGTTGATTTCGTCATGGATAAGGACCGTGTCGCTGGCGTAGAGCTAGCAGACGGATCAAAGTTAACAGCAAAGTCAGTGATCCTGACATCGGGTACGTTTCTAAGGGGAACGATCCATATCGGAGATGTTTCACGATCCGGGGGCCGAATAGGGGATCGCGCGTCGGTCAGATTGGCGGAGCGGATCGACTATTTCGAACTGGCGAAAGGGCGATTGAAAACTGGCACGCCTCCTAGGTTGAGCGGTAGAACAATCGCATGGGACCAATTGGAGCGGCAGGAAGGTGACGAAGACCCATCGTTGTTTTCGTTTCTTTCGGATGTACCACTTGCTCGACAGATCGCTTGCGGCATTACCCATACGAATGAACGCACGCACGATATCATACGCAATAACCTGTCGCGCTCTGCCATGTATGGCGGCCACATCGACGGAGTAGGGCCACGGTACTGCCCGTCCATAGAGGACAAAATCGTCCGGTTTTCGGAAAAAAACTCGCACCAGATCTTCCTTGAGCCGGAAGGTCTGGACGTGGATACCGTTTATCCGAACGGGATCTCAACCTCTCTTCCGGAAGAGGTGCAGCTCGAGTACGTTCGTTCCATAACGGGCCTTGAGGCAGCGGAGATACTGCAACCCGGTTATGCCGTTGAGTATGATTACGTTGATCCCCGGTCGCTCGACATGACGCTCGCTGTGTCAAAGACTCCAGGTTTGTATCTTGCAGGTCAGATCAATGGTACCACGGGATACGAGGAAGCCGCAGCGCAAGGCCTTGTCGCGGGGTTGAATGCTGCGTTAAGCGCTCAAGGTCGTGATCCGATCATTTTCAGCCGTTCCGACAGCTATATCGGTGTGATGGTTGATGATCTTACAACTCGTGGGGTAACGGAACCTTACCGGATGTTCACCTCGCGGGCAGAGTTCAGGCTGTCATTGAGGGCAGACAATGCCGATCAACGCCTGACGCCGATCGCAATCGAGCTCGGTTGCGCTTCCGAAAACCGGAAAAAGCTCTTTTCTGAAAAGATCGAAAAGATAGACCGAATCAAGTCGAAATTGCACGGAGTTCGCCTTACTCCAAAGCAGATTTCCGAAGCGGGGATAAAGGTAAGTCAAGATGGCAACCTGCGGGATGGTATGGATGTTTTGGCGTTCCCTGATGTTGGTTTGTCAGACTTGGCGCCACTGGTGGATGGTCTTGACGGTGTTGAAACGGATATCAAAATCCAGATAGAGCGTGACGCGCAATACCATCACTACATTCTAAGGCAGCAACGCGATGTGGTTGAACTTAAGCGTGACGAGCAGGAGGTCATAGATGCCGGGTTCGACTATGACTCGCTGGTCGGTCTGTCGAATGAATTGCGTTTCAAGTTGAAGCAGGTCCGTCCTCATAATCTTGCTCAAGCGGGGCGCATCGACGGAATCACTCCGTCCGCTCTTGCACTGATACTTGCGCGGTTGCGTAAAGATCGTAAGGCCAAGGCTTCATGAGCGGCCTTCCGAATGTTTCACGTGAAACAAACGATAAGCTCAGGACCTTCGTTGCATTGGTTGAGAAGTGGAACCCAAGGATAAACCTTGTTTCCAGAATCAGCCTTGAAGAAATCTGGAGCCGTCATGTCGCTGATTCGGCTCAATTATACGAACTATCCGAAGGGACCGGCCACTGGGTTGATATTGGAAGTGGAGGCGGATTTCCTGGAATAGTTTGCGCCATTCTCGCCGAACAAGACGATCGGTTCGACCGATTTACACTGGTTGAAAGTGATACGCGCAAGTCGACATTCCTAAGAACCGCCATTCGAGAATGTGGTTTGAAGGCTAACGTGTTGAACAAGAGAATCGAGAGCTTGCCGAAACTGGAGGCCAATGTACTGAGCGCGCGCGCATTGGCAGATCTGGATGGCCTACTGAAGTTCTCAGTTCTTCATCTAAGGCCTGACGGTTTGGCCCTATTCCCAAAAGGTGCCAGGTGGCGGAAAGAGGTCGAACTTGCTCGACAGTCGTGGAACTTCGACCACGAAGCCGTTAAAAGCAAAACAGAAGCCCAAGCCGTCATCCTGAAGTTGAAAGGAATCACGCGTGTCTGACTTGTCGCACCCGAGAATTATCGCCGTGGCGAACCAAAAGGGTGGGGTAGGAAAAACAACAACGGCAATCAACCTTGCTGCCGCCTTGTGTGAAGCTGGAATGCGTGTGCTTATCGTTGATTTGGATCCACAGGGGAACGCGTCTACCGGTCTGGGTATCGATGATCGACCTGCCACCACATATGAACTGCTCCTTGGGGATGATCTGCTGGAAAAGGTTGTTCAATTCACCGACATAGAAGGCTTGGCGATCGTCCCCGCCACGGTGGATCTGAGTTCCGCTGATATCGAGCTTTACTCGAACGAGAAGCGCAGTTTCCTTCTACATGATGCGCTGAGACAACCTGCGATGCGGGACTACGGATGGAACTACATCCTGATCGACTGCCCGCCGTCCTTGAACCTGTTGACTGTCAACGCAATGGTTGCCGCCGACTCGGTCCTCGTACCCCTTCAGAGTGAGTTCTTTGCGCTTGAAGGCCTGTCGCAGCTTATGTTGACGATTAGAGAAGTGCGCCAGAGCGCCAATCCCAGCCTACGGATCGAAGGTATCGTGCTGACGATGTATGACCGGCGTAACAATCTCTCTCAGCAAGTCGAGAAAGACGCGAGAGAGAATCTTGGGGATCTGGTGTTTGCAACGCGAATTCCGCGAAACGTTCGTGTTAGTGAGTCGCCGTCCTATGCGATGCCGGTTCTGAGTTACGACCCACAATCACTGGGAGCGACCGCGTATCGCGAACTGGCACAGGAACTTTTGACAAAACATAAGCGGGTAGCCGCATGAATGAGGGAGAGCGAAAGTGACGAAAAAGAACCAACCGCGTGGCCTCGGAAGGGGTTTGACAGCGTTGATGGCAGATGTGTCGCAGGAACGCGCAGCGCCCCAGGGCGAGGTGCGCCGACCTGACCGTGTGATCCCGATTGAAAAACTTCAGGCCAATCCGGATCAGCCACGACGCAGTTTTTCACAAGAACAACTGGACGAACTGGCGAATTCCATCAAGGCAAAAGGGATCATCCAGCCTCTGATTGTTCGGCCAAAAGGAACAGATCGCTTTGAAATTATTGCGGGTGAGCGACGCTGGCGGGCCGCTCAGATTGCTCAACTGCACGAGATACCAGTACTTGTTAGAGATTTCGACGATACCGAAGTTCTTGAGATCGCGATTATCGAGAACATCCAGCGCGCCGATCTAAACGCGGTGGAAGAAGCCGCAGGCTTTCGTCAGCTTATGGATAAGTTTGGCCACACCCAGGAAAAACTGGCCGAAGCGCTGGGCAAAAGCCGAAGCCATATCGCAAACCTCCTGCGGCTACTGAATTTGCCGTCGGATGTGCAGGCGTTGATTGTTGAGGGAAAGTTGTCCGCGGGACATGCACGTGCCCTGGTGACAGCGGAAAATCCGTCAGAGCTGGCAAAGATCGTCGTCAAAGAAGGGTTGTCGGTTCGTGCAACCGAAGCCCTGGTCAAGAAAGCATCGGAAACTCCGGCAAAGCCGCGCTCCAAGACTGCATCCAGCACAGAGAAGGATGCGGATACCCGGGCTCTGGAAAAAGATCTTGCCGCAATTCTTGCGATGAAGGTGTCAATCAATCACAAAGACGGCACCGAGACAGGTCAAGTGGTTCTCACCTACGAAAACCTCGACCAGTTGGACGACCTTTGCGCGAAACTCAGCCGTTAGGTCTAGTCCAAATGAAAATCAGGACGCCGCCCAAGGTAACGACCTGAATAATAAGGACGTGCTGAGGCACGCTCAAAACCACGGAAATTGCAAATACGACGATGATGGAGATCGTTGCAGCGCGTTTTGCGCTAGGTCTGATTGCGCGGTGATGGTGCCAGTCCTCGATCATCGGCCCGAAGGTTCGATGCGTGATCAGCCAATGGTGCAGACGGCTTGACGACCGCGCAAAAAAGAAGGCTGCAAGCAGCATAAAGGGAACGGTTGGAACCAAGGGAAGCGCAACCCCCACCAAGCCGAATACGACGCAGATCAATCCGAACAAGGCAAAGAAATAACGTTTCATGAATCGGCCAAGAGGCGACCAAGAACTGCGTTCAGCACAGCCCGGCCTTGATCTGTTGCGCGGATCCTATCCCCGTTTTGCGACAGCATTCCCATTCCGGCGAGGTCGGCGATGGCAACGGAGGGGATTTCTTGGCCGGAGATGCTACCATGTCGGGATAGACTCAGTCCTTCACTCAGTCTCAACCCCATTACCGCGTGTTCGTACCCCATATCTTGTGGGGATAGATGATGTCTTGCCGATTCACCCGTTTCCTTGAACACTTGATCAAGCCATTTTCCTGGTGCGAGGTAAGTCTCGGTTGCAAGTTTTCGAGCTCCGATTGTGAGGCGGCCATGTGCACCCGGACCGATCCCAACATAGTCGCCATACCGCCAGTAAATCAGGTTGTGCCGGGACACGGCACCGGGGCGAGCATGATTTGACACCTCGTAGGCAGGTAAGCCGTGTGCCGAGCAGATTTCTTGTGTCGCATGATACATATCTGCCGACGTATCATCTTCGGGCAACCCTCGCAGCAGCCCACGCTTGTATCTGTCTCCGAACGCGGTGCCGGGTTCGATTGTCAGTTGGTACAGCGAGAGGTGATCAATCGCCATGGACAGGGCCTCATTCAACTCGGACTTCCAATCCGATAGCGTCTGATCCTGACGCGCATAAATGAGGTCAAAGCTAACCCTGTCAAAAGCAGTCCGGGCGATGTCATAGGCTATTTTAGCTTCTGCGACGCTGTGCAGACGACCTAAGCGACGAAGATCACGGTCATTAAGCGCTTGAACTCCCAACGAGACACGATTGACGCCGGCCTCCCGATAGGCAGAAAACCGGCCCGCTTCCACCGAACTTGGGTTTGCTTCGAGTGTGATTTCGATGTCGTTGGCAAAAGGCCAGTGATGACGGGCGCGCTCAATGACCTTGGCAACCGTCTCGGGTTTCATGAGCGAGGGAGTGCCACCACCAAAAAAGATCGTGTTGAGAACGCGTCCAGATGTTTGGTTTGCGTAACGATCAATCTCAAGTTCATAAGCTTCGGCCCAGCGGGCCTGATCGATAGTTCGGGTTACGTGGCTGTTGAAGTCGCAATAGGGGCATTTGGCCTCGCAAAAAGGCCAATGGACGTAAAGGCCGAAGCCCCCGTTTCGCCAATCATCCTCCAAAACAACCCTTCACGAACTTCTCCACTGCGCGTGCACGGTGGCTGATCTTGTTCTTTTCCCAGCGGTCCATTTCGGCATAGGTCTGATTGTACCCATCTGGAACGAACATCGGGTCGTACCCAAAACCTTCGGCGCCGCGCATTGGCCAGATCAAATGCCCCGGTGCGACACCTTCGAAAACCTCATCATGCCCATCCGGCCAGGCAAGAACCAGAGTGCAGCGAAACTGCGCGAGGCGCGGGTGGGGTGCTTTTCTTGCTTCCAGTTCGTCATTCGCGCGGGTCATTGCCTTGACGAAATCGCGGCCATAAGGGGTTTCTGCCCAGTCGGCGGTGTAGACCCCGGGTGCCCCTTCAAGTGCGTCGATCGTGATACCGCTGTCATCGGAGAGAGCCGGCAACCCTGTTGCCTTGGCAGCGGCATGGGCCTTGATCCGCGCATTTCCGACGAACGTGTCCTCCGTTTCCTCGGGTTCAGGAAGGTTCATTTCACCTGCACCTACTACCTTGACGCCGAAAGGCTCGAGGAGATGTGCCATCTCCTCGAGCTTGCCCTTGTTATGGGTGGCAACAAGCAGAGTATCGCCGTCGAACTTGCGGGTCATTTCGTGGCAGCCTGCTGCGCAGCGACCAGCTCGGCGACGCCTTTCTCGGCAAGGTCCATCAATTCACCCATTTGAGCTCGGCTGAACACCGAACCCTCGGCGCTCATCTGAACTTCGATCAGTTTGCCGGACCCTGTCATGATGAAGTTCCCGTCGACACCTGCTTCGCTGTCCTCGGGGTAGTCGAGGTCAAGGACTGGTTGACCCGCATAGATACCGGAGGATACCGCGGCAACAGGGTCAACAAGTGGGTCAGAGACGACATCGCCGGTTTTCATCAGCTTGTTTACGGCAAGCCGCAGGGCGACCCAGCCACCGGTAATCGCGGCGCAGCGCGTACCGCCATCGGCCTGAATCACATCGCAATCGACGGTAATCTGACGTTCACCAAGCGCGACGCGATCCACACCGGCCCGGAGGGATCGACCGATCAAGCGCTGGATCTCGACGGTACGACCGCCTTGTTTGCCGCTGGATGCCTCGCGCCGCATCCGGGTGTTGGTGGCGCGCGGCAGCATACCGTATTCGGCGGTTACCCAGCCCAGGCCGGACCCCTTGATGAATGGCGGCACTCGATCTTCGATCGTTGCGGTGCACAGCACATGGGTGTCGCCGACCTTGATCAGGCAAGACCCTTCGGCATGTTTGGTAAATCCGGTCTCGATTGAAACCGCGCGCATTTCGCTTAAATCACGTCCAGAGGGTCGCATGGCATTTCCTTTGCTTGGCGGCTTGGGCATAGCGCTGCGACAGGCCGCGATGCAACCCCGATTGACCTTTGTCGGCGGTCAGCTTTAATGACATTCCGACCGGAAACAGGCACCGGACAGCAATGAACGATACGACGAAACTTCTCGATGATCTTAACGATCGCTCACGCGAGGTGTTTCGACTGATAGTCGAGTCCTACCTCGATTCGGGAGAGCCGGTCGGTAGCCGCACCTTGACCCGAACGATGACCGAAAAGGTCAGCGCGGCGACCGTTCGCAACGTGATGCAGGATCTTGAATTTCTGGGCCTGCTGGACAGCCCACATGTCAGTGCTGGCCGCGTTCCCACGCAACTGGGATTGCGGATGTTCGTCGATGGTCTGCTGGAAATGGGTGATCTGAACAGCGCCGACCGCGAAAAGCTGGACGCGACGCTTGGCGGCAATTCCGGCGATCTCGGCACGGCGTTGGACAGGGTGGGGGCCGCTCTTTCAGGTGTGACACAAGGCGCATCGCTCGTCTTGACTCCAAAAAGAGAAGCGGCGCTGCGCCACATCGAGTTTGTCTCGCTCAGCCATGACCGCGCGCTTGTCGTGCTCGTGTTCTCGGACGGGCATGTTGAGAATCGACTGTTCTCGCCACCGCCGGGACAAACCCCGAGTTCGATGCGAGAAGCCGCCAACTTCCTTAACGCGTTGATCGAAGGGCGAACGCTGTCCGAGGCGAGGAATCTTATCCAGCGCGAGATCACGACACGCCGGCAGGAAATCGATCAGCTAGCCCGCGAAATGGTTGATAGCGGGCTAGCTGTCTGGGAAGGAGAGGATCAGGACCCTGCGCGTCTCATCGTGCGGGGCAGATCAAACCTGTTGTCGGAATCAGGTGGCGAAGATGAACTTGAGAGGATTCGCAGCCTCTTTGACGATCTCGAGCGAAAGCGCGACATCGCGGAATTCCTGCAACTGTCCGAAGAAGGTGACGGAGTACGCATCTTTATCGGCTCCGAGAACAAACTTTTCTCACTTTCGGGTTCCTCTCTGGTGGTGTCTCCATATATGAACGCTGACCGAAAGATCATCGGCGCGGTGGGAGTGATTGGACCCACGCGCCTCAACTACGGCCGGATCGTTCCGATCGTGGATTACACGGCACAGCTGGTCGGCAAGCTGCTTTCCGACCGGAGTTAGAGGTAAAGACATGGCAGAGCCAAAGAACGACGAGTTCCTGGACGATATCGAAAGCGCCGAAGCTGAAGCGCTTGCCGAAGAGATGGCGGAAATCAGTGACGAGGCGGCTGAACTGGATTCGCTGCGCGCCGAGCGTGATGCCTTCAAGGACAAGTTCATGCGTGCGCTCGCGGATGCCGAGAATGCCCGCAAGCGAGGTGAAAAGGCCCGTCGCGACGCCGAACAATATGGCGGTTCCAAACTGGCCCGCGACATGCTGCCCGTTTACGACAACATGAAACGCGCCCTGGAATCGGCCACGGAAGAACAGAAAGAGGTTTCGGCAGCCTTGCTCGAAGGTGTCGAATTGACAATGCGTGCCCTGCTTGACGTGTTTTCTAAGCACGGCATCACCATCATTGCCCCTCAGGTCGGCGACAGGTTCGACCCGCAGGTGCACGAAGCCATGTTCGAAGCGCCAGTTCCCGGTACCAAGGCAGGCGACATCATTCAGGTGTCAGGTGAAGGCTTCATGCTCCACGACCGGTTGCTACGACCGGCGCAAGTGGGTGTTTCCTCTACCCCGGCAAGCTGAAGTTTAATTCAGGCTATTTCTTCGAGGCGGTCAGGATCTGGCCGCCTCTTTCAGTTTGTAGACAAGGTCCAGCGCATCCTTGGGCGAAAGCTCGTCGGGGTGGACAGTTTCAAGCAATTCCACAATCGCTGAGGACCTAGGCGTCGGGGCAGGGGGTGGCGGAGCCGCCGAAAACAGCGGCAGATCGTCAATAAGGGCCTTCTGTTTTCCACCCTCGCGTTCCGATTTCTCCAGCTGATCCAGAACCACTCGCGCCCGTTCGACGACCGAAGAGGGCAGACCGGCCAGTTGAGCGACCTGCACGCCATAGGAGCGATCTGCTGCGCCACGCCGCACCTCGTGGAGAAAGATCACCTCTCCCTGCCATTCCTTGACCGCAACCGTGGCGTTCTCGACGCCCTCCAGTGATCCTGCGAGTGCGGTCAGTTCGTGGTAATGCGTCGCGAACAGGGCACGGCACCGGTTCTGTGCATGCAGGTGTTCGAGGGTAGCCCATGCGATCGAGAGGCCATCATAGGTGGCAGTTCCGCGCCCGATCTCGTCAAGTATCACCAGCGCCCGATCGTCGGCCTGGTTGAGGATGGCAGCGGTTTCCACCATTTCGACCATGAAGGTCGATCGCCCGCGCGCAAGGTCATCCGAGGCGCCCACGCGGCTGAAGATCTGGCTGACAAGGCCGATATGGGCCTCGTCTGCGGGAACATAGCTGCCAATCTGCGCCAAAAGAGAGATCAGCGCATTCTGCCGCAGAAAAGTCGATTTACCGGCCATGTTGGGCCCGGTCAAAAGCCAGATCGCTGCACTGTCCTCGGCACTCAGGTCACAATCGTTTGCAATGAAGCTCTCTCCGCCTTTCTGGCGCAACGCAGCCTCGACCACCGGGTGCCGACCGCCGGTAACGTTGAAAGCCCGGGTGTTGTCGACCCGTGGCCTGCACCAATCCTCACCCCGAGCAATATCCGCCAGCGCAGTTACGAGATCCAGTTCGGCAAGCCCACGAGAGGCCGCATTGAGACGGGCTGACTCGGCCAGAATTGCGTCAGAAAGCCTTTGGTAGAGCCGCTTTTCCATCTCCAGCGCCTGATTGCCGGCATTGAGGATACGGGTCTCGATTTCGCTCAGCTCGACAGTGGTGAATCGGACTTGGTTGGCGGTCGTCTGTCGGTGGATGAACGTTTCGGAAAGCGGTGGGGCAAGCATCTTGGCCGCATGGGTCGCTGTGGTTTCTATGAAGTATCCCAGCACGTTGTTGTGCTTGATCTTCAAAGACGCGATCCCCGTTGCATCGACATATGTTTTTTGGAAACCCGCGATGACGGACCGTCCCTCATCCCGGAGCGTGCGGGCTTCGTCCAACTCATCGTCATAGCCCGGTGCAATGAAGCCTCCATCACGTGCCAGAAGCGGCGGGTCGGCCACCAAGGCGGTGTCGAGAAGGGCAAGAAGGTCGTCGAAACCGGTGAGCGTGTGCGCGGCTTCGGACAGTAGCGCCGGCAATTCGGCGCCGCCAATGATGTCAGCGATCGCTTCTGCCTGCGTCAAAGCGTTTCTGATAGCGGCGAGGTCCCGGGGTCCGCCACGGTCGAGCGCCAGACGGGACAATGCCCTGTCCAGATCAGGCGTCTTTCGCAGCGCCTCACGCAGATCTGTCGAAATCAGGCTCTGATCAAGGGAATACGATATCGCATCATGGCGCGCCCGGATGGTCTCGAGGTTGCGAGACGGGCTGGACAGGCGCTGTTCCAGTAGCCGGCCGCCGCCGGGTGTCACCGTCCTGTCAATCACGGACAGCAACGATCCGGCCCGACCACCCGATAGCGATCGCGTCAGTTCCAGGTTACGGCGCGTCGCCGCATCGATTTGGACGACGCGATCCTGTGTTTCGCGCTGCGGTGATTGTAGCCGCGGAAGTTTGCCTTTTTGCGTGAGATCCAGATAATCCACCAGAGCACCCATCGCGGAAACCTCGGCGCGGCTGAAATTGCCGAACGCATCCAGTGTTTCGACCCTGAACAAGGCGCAAACGCGCTGTTCGCCGGAACTGCTGTCAAAAGCAGCGCGTCCGACCGGGGTAAGGGGCAGGCCGAGATCTTCGGCTATGTTGCGCAGCGCTTCCTCCTCGGATTCTGAAACGATCACCTCGGCGGGTGCAAGTCTTGCGAATTCAGGGCTCACCTTTTCAGGCGTGACCTCACAGACGTGGAACGCGCCGGTCGAGATATCGGCCCATGCAATAGCGGCCTCGTCTCTGATGCGCGCGTAACTGGCCAGAAAGTTGTGCCTGCGCGCTTCGAGGAGCGAATCCTCGGTTAGTGTTCCCGGAGTCACCAGCCGCACGACATCGCGCTTGACCACTGATTTCGATCCGCGCTTCTTGGCTTCGGCAGGGCTTTCCATCTGTTCGCAGACGGCAACGCGGAAACCTTTCCGAATGAGCGTCAGCAGATACCCCTCGGCCGAATGAACCGGCACGCCACACATCGGGATGTCCTCGCCACCGTGCTTCCCGCGTTTGGTCAGGGCGATATCCAGCGCCTCGGCCGCAAGGACCGCATCGTCGAAGAACATCTCGTAAAAGTCACCCATGCGATAGAACAGTAGGGCGTCGGCGTAGGCCTCCTTGATCTCGAGATATTGCGCCATCATGGGCGTGACGGTGGACACGGGGGCATTTCTCCAGTTCGGCCGGCTTCGGAACCGCGCGTGACCTTACAAATCCACCCGCTGCGACGAAAGGCGAAAACGCATGAGAGTTGAGGCAGGTCATGCCCTGCGTTAAGAGGCAAAAGCCCAGCCGCAAACCCACACGCCGGAGACATCATGCCCAAAGCCAAGATCACCAAGGAAGAGGCACTGGCCTTTCATCTAGAGCCGACGCCTGGAAAGTGGGAAGTGCAGGCCACGGTCCCGATGACCACGCAGCGGGACCTGAGCCTTGCCTATTCGCCAGGGGTGGCGGTTCCGTGCGAGGCGATCGCGGAAAATCCGGAAACAGCCTATGATTACACCAACAAAGGCAACCTTGTCGCCGTCATCTCAAATGGAACCGCGGTGCTTGGCCTTGGTAATCTTGGTGCCTTGGGGTCGAAACCGGTGATGGAGGGCAAGTCGGTCCTGTTCAAGCGTTTCGCCGATGTGAATTCGATCGATATCGAGCTCGACACCGAGGATCCCGATGAATTCTGTCGGGCGGTGCGCCTGATGGGTCCCACGTTCGGCGGCATCAACCTCGAGGATATCAAGGCCCCGGAGTGTTTCATCATTGAGCAGCGGCTTAAGGAAGAAATGGACATTCCCGTGTTCCATGACGACCAGCACGGTACGGCGGTGATCTGCGCGGCCGGCCTGATCAACGCGCTGCATCTCTCCGACAAGAAGATCGAGGACGTAAAGATCGTTCTCAACGGCGCAGGCGCGGCTGGCATCGCCTGTATCGAGCTTCTCAAGGCGATGGGCGCGCGCCACGAAAACTGCGTTGTCTGCGACACCAAGGGCGTGATCTACCAAGGCCGAACCGAAGGTATGAACCAGTGGAAATCGGCGCATGCGGTCCAGACCGAACTGCGTACGCTGGAAGAAGCGATGGAGGGTGCCGACGTGTTCCTGGGCGTCTCGGTCAAGGGTGCCGTGACACAAGACATGGTCGCGTCGATGGCCGACAATCCCGTGATCTTTGCAATGGCGAACCCGGATCCCGAAATCACCCCGGAAGAGGCACATGAAGTGCGCGTTGATGCGATCGTCGCAACGGGCCGCAGCGATTATCCGAACCAGGTGAACAACGTCCTCGGCTTTCCTTACCTGTTCCGCGGCGCGCTCGACATTCATGCGCGCGCCATCAATGACGAAATGAAGATCGCCTGCGCCCATGCGCTGGCCAAACTGGCGCGCGAGGACGTGCCTGACGAGGTCGCCGTTGCTTATGGCAAGTCCCTGACTTTTGGACGGGATTACATCATTCCCACACCGTTCGATCCCCGTCTTATCCATCGTATTCCGCCCGCAGTGGCCAAGGCGGGCATGGATACGGGCGCCGCGCGTCGACCGATCATCGACATGGAGGCTTATGAACTGAGCCTCAAGACGCGCATGGATCCGACTGCGAGCATCCTGCGCGGTCTCAGCGCACGGGCACGTCAAGCACAGGCCCGGATGATCTTTGCCGAAGGGGATGACCCCCGCGTTCTGCGTGCGGCTGTCACCTATCAGCGCTCGGGCTTTGGCAGAGCACTGGTCGTCGGCCGGCAGGACGATGTCAAAGCCAAGCTCGAAGCCGCAGGGCTGGGCGATGCTGTCCGTGAGATCGAGGTGGTCAATGCAGCCAATACCTCGCATCTCGAAACCTACAAGGATTTCCTCTACAAACGGCTTCAGCGTACCGGTCACGATCAGAAGGATATACACCGGCTTGCGGCCCGGGACCGGCATGTCTTTTCTGCGCTCATGTTGGCCCATGGTCACGGCGACGGTCTGGTCACGGGCGCGACACGCAAGTCCGCGCATGTTCTAGACCGGATCAACGACGTGTTCGACGCCGATGCAGCGCATGGCGCTGCGGGTATCACGGCACTTATCCATAAGGGTCGGATCGTACTTATCGGGGATACGCTGGTGCATGAATGGCCCAGTGCCGAAGATCTTGCCACGATAGCCGAGCGCGCGGCCGATGTTGCGCGTCACATGGGTCTTGAGCCTCGCGTCGCCTTCGTCAGCTTTTCGACCTTCGGATACCCCATATCGGAACGCGCCGAAAAAATGCACCGGGCGCCCCGTGTCCTTGAACAGCGCGGCGTGGACTTCGAATTCGAGGGCGAGATGACCGTTGATGTCGCGCTGAATTCTCGCGCGCAGGAAGCATATCCCTTTTCGCGGCTGAGCGGGCCGGCCAATATCCTGATCGTACCGGCGCGCCACTCGGCTTCGATATCGGTGAAACTGATGCAGGAAATGGGCGGTGCGAATGTGGTCGGCCCGATCCTGACCGGTGTTGGTAAACCGATCCAGATCTGCTCCACAGTCTCAACCGCAAATGACATCTTGAACATGGCGGTTCTGGCTGCCAGCGACATCGGCGGTTGACATGGCTGTCTGGAACCTCGGCTCGATCAACGCTGACATGGTGTATACCGTGCCCCATCTTCCGGGGCCCGGTGAGACCTTGGCGGCACTGGAGCTGAACAGGTTCCTTGGTGGGAAAGGCGCCAACATGTCGGTCGCTGCGGCCCGCGCGGCTGCACATGTGCGCCATATCGGTGCAGTCGGGCGCGATGGAACCTGGGCTGTCGAGCGGCTGATGGAATATGGCGTGGATACGCGCCATATCACGGTATCGGAGGAACAAACCGGCCATGCGATTATCGCGGTCGAGCCGGGTGGAGAGAACCAGATACTCATCTATCCCGGCGCCAATCGCGTTCTGGACATGGACCGTTTGAACGCCGCCCTGTCCGAGGCGGATGCGGGTGACACGCTTGTCCTGCAGAACGAAACGAACCTTCAGAAAGAGGCGGTGCAACTGGCACGTCGGTTGGGAATGCGCGTCGCATATGCCGCGGCTCCGTTTGAGGTCGATGCAGTGAACGCGGTCCTGCCTTCGCTCGACCTTCTATTTCTGAACGCGGTCGAGGCCGAACAACTTCGGGTGGAAACCGGCATGTCACCCGAGGGGCTGCCCGTTCCCGAGGTAATCGTGACCTCGGGCGGAGAGGGCGCATGGTATTTCGACACCAAAACTGGCCAATCGAAGCACTTTCCGGCCCATAAGGTTACGGCTGTCGATACCACGGGCGCTGGCGATACCTTCACCGGCTATGTTCTGGCCGGTCTCGACCGTGGTTTGCCCATGGCTCAATCCATCGCGCAAGCAATGCGCGCCGCGGCCATCATGGTCACGCGGCACGGCACGGCGGATGTTATCCCGGACTTGAAAGACGTGCAGGACGCGGCTCTCGCCTAGCTGCCTGCAAAAGGGGCGTCTGATCCCCACAATTGGCGGATCCGTGCATCTCGACCGCAGGCTTCTCGGTAGGCCTTGTAGGCCTGCGCCTGCCTTTTTGGCCCGAACCGCGTCACGACCAGCGACCGTCCCTTGTAATAGTCCTGATGGTAATCCTCAGCCATGTAGAAGGCACCAGCGCTCAGGATTGGGGTTACGACCTTTTGGCCCAAGGCACGTTGCGCGTTTGCCTTTGCCGCATCTGCTATCGTCTTTTCCTGCGGATTAGAGACGAAAATCGCTGTGCGATAGCTTTCGCCCCGGTCACAGAACTGTCCTCCGGCATCGGTCGGATCCACGGAGCGAAAGAACAGCTCCAGAAGTTTCGCGCGCGAAACCTTGTCCGGGTCAAACCTGATTTGCACGGCCTCGTAATGCCCTGTCCCACCTCGCGTCACATCCTTGTAGGTCGGGTTTTTGACGGTGCCACCGGTATAGCCCGACACCACCTCCTTGACGCCCCGGACGGATTCGAAATCCGCCTCGACACACCAGAAACACCCACCGGCGACGGTAAGAACCTGCGCTTCGGCGGCCGAGGCGTGTTGGCAGCGCAAGACCGCCGTGAGGGTAATCAGAACAAAAAGAGCTATTGGTTTGATATTGTCTGCCCAGGTCATTGGAAATCTCCTTTGATCTGAGCGTGGCAAGGGCGCTTGAGTCCTGCAAGATGGTGACATGGAATGTCACGCTCAGGTGATGGCAGTTTATCTGCTTGGCCCGGTTCGGAGACAGGTCTAGCCTGCGCCGAAAATCCGGGAGGAAGTCATGAAAATCGCGATGTGGTCGGGGCCGCGCAACTTGTCGACCGCCATGATGTACAGTTTCGGCGCACGCACTGATTGTGCAGTGGTGGATGAGCCGTTCTACGCAGCCTACTTGGCGATGACAGGCCTCGAGCACCCGATGCGGAACGAAATACTCGCGGCCCAATCGCAGGACCCCAAGGATGTTGCCGCGCGGCTCAGTGGTTCGAATCCGGGAGCGCGCCCGTTCTGGTATCAGAAACACATGACACAACACATGATTGACGGGGTTCCGCGCGAGTGGATGAAGGACGTGGTCAACGTCTTTCTGATCCGGCACCCGGCGCGGGTGATCGCCAGCTACGCGGCTAAGCGCGAAAATCCCACACTGGACGATATCGGGTTCTGGCAGCAATCCGAGCTTTTCGACGCGGTCTTGGGTTGGGGTGGCGATCCGGTGGTAATCGACAGCCACGATATTCGTGACGATCCGGCAAAGATGCTACAAGCGCTTTGCGACCGCATCGGTGTGCCCTGGTCGCCGAAGATGTTGACCTGGCCCAAGGGCGGCCACCCGGATGACGGCGTCTGGGCGCAACACTGGTATGGCGCGGTGTGGAATTCCACCGGGTTTGCGGGACCAGAGGGTGACCTGCCGGATGTTCCGGACCATCTTGTACCTGTTTTGAAAGCGGCGATGCCCCATTACCAGAAAATGCAGGCCGAGCGGCTGACAGTCAGTTGAGGGCGCGGCGGGCATTCCTGCAATAGCGTCCCAAAATCTTGTGCGGGACACATCCCAAGGGTTGCACCAACCCGCCAGACGGGCAACGTATACGTTAAAAGGCCGCTCAAGCGGTGTGATCGAGCAGGATCAACATGGGATACAATATCAGCGATGTCGGTGGCGAGGCTACCGGCGGAGTCGATGTCTGGGAAGCTACGCTGGACCTCAACCTTTCCGGTGCAACGACCGTAAGTGGCGATTTCGACGTCGTACCGCTTATCGGGGGTGGTGGATCGATCGGGGACGCAACGAACGGCTATGTCTTTTCCGGATTGTCCAACCCGGCCCTGGGTACTCTATCGACCAATTCCACAACCGGCGAGTACACCTTTACCGCCGATTGGTCCGCAATCCTTGCTACCGGCAGCGACCAGGTCGTCAGCTTTACAGTCACCGGCACCAGCGGAGGAAATTCCGACACCGATACGGTCAACATCAACCTGCTGATCTGCGTCGCCCGTGGCACCCGGGTGGAGACGACGAATGGCCCGGTAGCGGTCGAGGATTTGTCGGTTGGTGATCTGGTGGTGACCCTTCATGGTGATGTCGAGCCGGTTCGCTGGATTGGCTCTCGTAAACTCGGAGCGGCTGAATTGGCGGCGGATCCCTCCAAGCGTCCGATCCGCTTTGCGCGCGGTTCCCTGGGGCCGAACGTGCCAAGGCGACCGCTCCGCGTGTCTCCGCAACATCGCATGTTTCTCGAAGACTGGCGTGCGCAGCTGATGTTCGGAGAAGAGCGTGTGCTTTTGCCTGCCAAGAGCCTCGTCAACGACAAGACCATTCGCCGTGTCGATTCGGCAAAAGAGGTCGAGTATTTTCACATCCTGTTCGACACCCATCAGATCATCCTCACCGAAGGTGCACCTACCGAAAGCTTCCACCCTGGCGCATATACGCTCGGAGAGCTCGACGCTGCCGCCCGCGAGGAATTGCTAAGCCTGTTTCCCGAGCTGGAACATGCAGACAGCTACGGCGACACGGCCGCTGTCACGTTGCGTACTTGGGAGGGCAAATTGCTCAGCGGAGCCATCAGACGCAAGAGCGCCGCATGAGTCAGCTTTTCGACAGCGAGGGACGTCCCCTGCCGGAGGTTGAGGTGCCTTCACCCGAAAAGCTTCGGATTTACGGCGATATGACCTTTCTGGCTTTCCGAAGCACCAGGCATGCACGGATGAGCGTTGGCCAGTTGCGGACCTATCTGGAACCGGCGGTCGAGTTTGGCCAGTTTCGCGTTTTTCGGTTCGATGACGTGCCACGCGCCATGATCACCTGGGCCTATATGGGGCCGGACAGCATTCGCAAATTGATTCAAGGCGAGCCGCTGGAACCGGCCGACTGGCAATCAGGACCCGATCTATGGGTAATTGACCTAATTGCACCCTACCGTCGCCTCACCGGCCAATTGGTTCGTTGGATGATGGTACGCGGGAACTTTGCTGCGCGCGAATTTTGGTTTCGACGCGTCGGGGACGAGAACGAAACAAGGCGCATCGTGCATATCGATTTCGAGGCTGAGAGGCTGAGCAGGGTTTACTCCGCCCCAGGTTTTCTCAAGACGCTGGATTAGGCGATCTCTTGCAAAGTCACTGGACAGCCCGCGCCATCGAAAAAGCGGTCTAGAACGTGGGCAAAGATCCGTGGCGAGCCCGGAACTGCTGCGAACAGCGTCATCGACGACCGCAGCTTCATCGCGTCGACCTTGCCCAGAATGTCTTGGGCTGAAAGGCCTTGGTGACGGAGCATGAGTTGGCTGACCTCGACGAGTCGTTCACGCAGAACGGGGTGTGCGAGGTAACTGGCCGCATCATCCAAGCCCCTCAGGCCGAACCGTTTCGCGGTTGCAGAGCGACCAAGCGCGTCGAGCTGCGGAAAGACGAACCACATCCAGTGCGATGTCTTCCGCCCCTGTTCCAGTTCGGACAGGACCACGGGCCAGACGCGGTCCTGTGCCGACAGGAACAGTTCGGGGTCCATATCAGTTGTGGCTGTGCCGCTCGCGCTGGGCCAGAAGCCGCAGGCGCAACGCGTTCAGCTTGATGAAACCGGCTGCATCCTTTTGGTCGTATGCTCCCGCGTCATCCTCGAACGTCACATGTTGTTCGGAATAAAGCGAATGGTCCGACCACCGCCCGACGGTGGATGCCAGCCCTTTGTACAGGCGGATCCGCGTCGTGCCGGTCACGAATTCCTGGCTTTTGTCGATGGCAGCCTGAAGCATTTCGCGCTCTGGGCTGAACCAGAAGCCGTTATAGATCAGTTCGGCATATTGCGGCATCAGCTGATCCTTGAGGTGCATCGCACCACGGTCCATCGTGATCGACTCGATCCCGCGATGTGCTTCGAGCAGGATTGTCCCGCCCGGTGTCTCGTAAATGCCGCGCGACTTCATTCCCACGAAGCGTCCTTCGACAAGGTCGAGCCGCCCAATGCCGTGCTTGCGCCCATATTCGTTAAGGGCCGTCAGTATGGTGGCAGGGCTCATCGCCTCGCCATTGATGCTGACCGGATCGCCTTTTTCAAACCCGATCTCGATGTATTCGGCCTCATTGGGTGCGTCCTCGGGGTGGACGGTACGCTGGTACACGTAATCTGGGGCTTCTTCGGCCGGGTCTTCCAGCACCTTGCCCTCGGACGAGGTGTGCAAAAGATTGGCATCGACCGAGAACGGCGCTTCGCCGCGCTTGTCCTTGGCGATCGGAATCTGGTTTTCTTCGGCAAAGGCAAGCAGCTTGGTCCGGCTGGTCAGGTCCCATTCGCGCCACGGTGCGATCACCTTGATGTCGGGGTTCAACGCATAAGCGCTGAGTTCGAAACGAACCTGGTCATTGCCCTTGCCCGTCGCACCATGCGCCACGGCGTCCGCACCGGTTTCGGCGGCGATCTCGATCAGCCGCTTCGAAATCAGTGGCCGCGCGATCGATGTGCCCAAAAGGTAGAGACCCTCATAGACGGCATTGGCGCGGAACATCGGGAAGACGAAATCGCGCACGAATTCTTCGCGCACGTCTTCGATATAGATGTTCTCGGGCTTGATCCCCAGCAGTTCGGCCTTGGTGCGCGCGGGTTCCAGTTCCTCGCCCTGGCCAAGATCGGCGGTGAAGGTCACGACCTCGCACCCGTACTCCGTTTGCAGCCACTTCAGGATGATCGAGGTATCGAGGCCACCGGAATAGGCCAGAACAACTTTCTTGGGCGCGGACATCTGACGTTCCTTCATGAGAATGACGGAACGCCACCTAGCGGGTTTCGGTGACAGGAGCAAGCTGCGAGCGTTGACATGGCAAGCCGGGCCGGACGATCATGCAGAGGTTGTATTTGGTAAAGGGTAGGCGATTTGCTTGGAATAAGAATTTTGACCCATGCTATCGGGATGGTTCTGCGTAATTTCAAAGAAACTCTTCAGATAACTATTCTGCCCGGGCTTTTCGGGATTTCAGCCCTTTTTCTTTTGGCATGGATTACGGGGTCATTCGAAGCGGTTTGGAATGTCTTGACGGCACCGAACCAGGGTCAAGGCTCCAATGTAATTCAAACACCGGCTTTTGGCGTTGTCCTGATCCTGTTACTGGTTTGGATCGTCATATCCGCTTGGATCCTTGTTTCATGGCATCGCTTCATCCTTCTGGAGGAACGGCCTCAGGGATGGGTGCCTCCATTGCGAGCGGACCGCCTCGCTTTCTACATCGGACAGGTTTTCGTGCTCTGCATCCCGATGGTGATCGGCTTCATTCCGTACGGCATGCTGATCTTTGTGCTGGGTGATTTGGTGGGCGATCTGGGTTTTGTCGTCATGATCGTCGTGACCATCGTTTACGTTGTGGCAATGATGCTTGCGTTCGCCCGCTTGTCCGTGACGTTACCCGCGCAAGCGATCGGCGCCGAACTGACACTTGAAGGCGCTTGGAAAGCCACCGGAGGCTCTACTGCCACGCTGATCGTGCTCGGAGTCGCGAATGCCTTGTTCCAGTTCTTTCTGCAGTTTCTCTTTCAGGGTTTTGCGCTGATACCGATGGCCGGCCCCCTTCTGCTGCTCATTCCTTCGATCCTTTTCGTGCCACTCGTGAATGCCAGTATCCTCACAACCCTGTACGGGATTTATGTCGAGGGCCGCTCCCTGAGCTGAACAGCGTCATGAATTCCTTGCCTGTGCTCAATGGATGCGGCAAGGAACCGGGCATGAGCGATTTTCAGACCCGTGCCCGCGCCGCCGAAGCTGCGATGCGCAGCGTTTTCGATCCGACACCCCTGCAGCGAAACGTCCATCTGTCCGAACGGTTCGGCGCGGATATCTGGCTGAAACGCGAAGATCTCAGCCCGGTCCGCTCCTACAAGATCCGGGGCGCGTTCAACGCGATGCGCAAGCAGGAAGGGCGCGACCTGTTCGTTTGCGCCAGCGCCGGCAACCACGCGCAGGGCGTCGCCTTCATGTGCCGGCACATGGGTGTGCGCGGCGTGATCTTCATGCCGGTTACGACGCCTCAGCAAAAGATCCAGAAAACCCGCATGTTCGGTGGAGATCAAATAGAGATACACCTCATCGGCGATTACTTCGACGATACTCTGGCCGCCGCCCGGGCATGGTGCGAACGCGAAGGCGGCCATTTCCTGTCGCCCTTTGACGATGACGACGTGATCGAAGGTCAGGCTTCTCTTGCGGTCGAGATCGAGGAGCAACTCGGTGGCGTTCCGGATCATGTGGTGCTGCCCGTCGGTGGTGGGGGCATGTCTGCCGGGGTCGCGACATGGTTTGGTGACCGGACGCATTGCCTTTTTGTCGAGCCGTCGGGCGGGGCATGCCTGCGCGCGGCCATCGCGGCGGGCCATCCGGTCACGCTGGACCACGTCGATACCTTCGTGGACGGCGCCGCTGTCGGACGGATCGGTGAGCGACCGTTCGCATTGTTGCGCGACCGGCCCCTGTCGGACCTGTTCGTCCTGTCCGAAGATCGGATCTGTACGACGATCATCGAGATGCTGAATGTCGAAGGGATCGTGCTGGAACCTGCAGGCGCGCTGGCGATCGAGGCAATCGCAGATGTCCAAAGCTTCATTCGCGGCCGCAGTGTTGTCTGCGTGACTTCGGGCGGCAATTTCGATTTCGAACGGTTGCCAGAAGTAAAGGAACGCGCCCAGCGTTATTCGGGTGTAAAGAAGTACTTTCTTCTGCGTTTACCACAGCGACCTGGTGCCTTGCGCGATTTCCTCGACATTCTTGGTCCGGACGATGACATTGCCCGTTTCGAATACATGAAGAAATCGGCGCGAAATTTTGGCTCGGTGCTTATTGGCATCGAAACGTCGAAGCCCGAAAATTTCGTCCGCCTGTTTGCCCATCTCGACGACGCCGGGTTTACCTATACCGATATCACCAACGACGACACGCTCGCCCAGTTCGTGATCTGACGGTCATGGGGCTTTGGTGATCCCGCCCAGAAAGGCCATTTTGGAACGTTCGAACTCATTTGCCAGTTCTGCGATATCGACATGCTCGGGCTTGCCCTCGGCAGCGGTTCTTTCCCCTTCCTGACACATATTGGAAAAGCTCTGAAAGCCCAGCGACAGTGCGCTGCCCTTGAGAAAATGAAGATCCTTGTCCAGCAGGCTCATGTCAGGCCAGCTCCGCAGTCGAAGAATGACCTCTTCGACTTCTTCGAGAAAGATCGCGACAACCTCCTCGAAATCCTCGGCGCCGACCTCGTCGCGAAGCTGCGTAACACGGGACCAGTCGATCATCATCTCGGGCTCCATCTGACTGTGTCTGGTGATAGCTGGCCAGCGCTTAAGGTCGGGTTAAACTGCGCCGTGAGTGAATCCCCCTTGCTGATTCAGATGGTGTTAAACCCCTCGTGTCTAGTTTCGTCGCTGTTGGATCCTTCAGTACGAGTGGAAAAGTGGCGGCAGTGCAGGGCAGGGATACCGATTCTCAGGCCAAGCAGGAAATGTTGGCGATACGACGTGTCCTTGTCGTCGACGATAGTCGGCTGCAAAGGCGAATACTTGTAAGTTCTCTCAAGAAGTGGGGGTTCGAAGTTGCCGAAGCCGATAGCGGCGAAGCCGCGATGGAGATTTGTGCCACCGACCCGCCGGATCTGGTGCTCAGCGATTGGGTAATGCCGGGGATGAGCGGGCTGGAGTTTTGCCGGGCGTTCCGCGCACTGGAAAACCGGGCGTACAGCTATTTCATCCTGCTGACGTCGAAAAGCGACAAGAACGAGGTGGCACAGGGGCTGGACGCCGGGGCGGACGATTTCCTGATCAAGCCGGTCGATGCTGACGAGTTGCGCGCCAGGATCTCGGCCGGTGACCGGATACTCGGAATGCAGCATGAACTTTCGGCCAAGAACCGGCTCATCGAGCGCGCGCTCGAAGAACTGAAACATGCGCATGAGGCGATCGACAAGGATCTGATTCAGGCGCGAAAGATACAAGAATCCCTGGTTCCAGAGTTATCACGGAGCTTTGGCCGCTCGCGCGTCAGCCTGCTGCTGAAACCCTGCGGACATATCGGCGGCGACCTGGTCGGAATGTTTTCACCGGACAGGAACCGCTTGGGGTTCTACAGCATCGATGTCTCGGGGCACGGGATCACCTCTGCTATGATGACCGCCCGGTTGGGCAGTTACCTTTCCAGCCAGCATTTTGACCAGAACCTCGCGATGGAGAGGCGTTTCAACCGCTTCTTCGCGCTCAAACCACCCGAAGACGTCGCCGCAACGCTGAATGCGCGTTTGCTGGCCGATACAGGGATCGAGGAATACTTCACCATGGTTTATGCCGTGGCAGATCTTCGGTCCGGTATCCTGAAGATGGTACAGGCGGGCCATCCTCATCCCCTGATGTTGCGCCGTGATGGGTCGGCCGAGTTCCTCGGACAGGGGGGTGTGCCCATCGGGCTGCTTCCGGATGTGCCGTTCACAAGGTTCGAAACGGTGATGCAACCGGGCGACCGCTTGCTTCTTTACTCGGACGGGTTCACGGAATGCCGCCTCGCCGATGGAGAGATGTTGGAGCCCGAGGGTCTCTTGGATCTCGTCAGGTCCTGTGACCCCGAGAGAGGCGGGCAAGAGTTTCTCGATGATCTGTTCTGGCAGTTGAAACAGGTCATGTCACCCGATCACGGGATGGAAGATGACGTTTCGGCGACTTTCTTTGAATTCGGTGTGAACGAACTGGCATAGCGCCCGGCGAACCATCGATCGCCCGCATTTCCCAAACGGTTGACCGCCGCGTCAGGGGACATCCAGACCGCTTCGTGATCAGTTTCGACCGGATCACCCAACCGAAACACGGGCCGCGCGATGAAGATCGTGCAGACCTTCTCTGCCCACAGGTCGTATTCCGGCATATAGACAAAACGCCGGAACGCGCCAAGCCGCCGCGGAGAGGCAATCCGCCAGCCAGTTTCCTCGTAAACTTCGCGGTGCAGGGCCACCACTGCCGATTCATCCGGGTCGATCCCGCCGCCCGGCAGTTGAAGGTCTGGATCGGGCGACATCTGGCAGGTCAGTAGAAGCTTTCCGTCACGCGGAAGCAGGGCATATGCCCCTGCGCGCAGCCTGTATCGCAGATCCGCCCGGGGACGGTCGCCGAAACGACGGATCATCTGACCCCCTTTCAACCCAGCTTGTCCGTATTATATGGACGCGGTATGCCAACCCGTGGCGTTGAAGGAAACCCCATGTCTTTCGGATCAAAAATCGCGTGGGACGATACCGTCCTGCCCTTCCAACTCGATGTCTCCGACATGCGGGGACGCGTGGCGCGTCTTGACGGTGTCCTTGATGGCATCCTGAAACAGCACGACTATCCCCCGCAGGTCGAGGCTCTGGTCGCCGAGATGGCCCTTCTCACCGCGCTGATCGGTCAGACGATCTCGTTGCGGTGGAAGCTGTCGTTGCAGGTTCAGTCCAAGGGACCGGTGCGGATGATCGCAACCGACTACTTCGCGCCCAAGGCCGAAGGTGAGCCGGCGCGGATCCGGGCCTATGCCAGCTTCGATGCGGACCGGATCGGTGCCGGCACTCCCTTCGACCAGATCGGAGAGGGGTATTTCGCCATCCTGATCGACCAGGGCAAAGGCACGACGCCGTATCAGGGCATCACCCCGCTCGACGGTGGGTCGCTCAGCAAATGCGCTGAGGCCTATTTCGCGCAGTCGGAACAATTGCCAACCCGTTTCGCGCTGAGCTTCGGCAAGTCGACCGAGCCGGGCGTGGGTGAGCATTGGCGCGCGGGCGGCGTGATGCTGCAGCACATGCCAAAGGCTTCGCCCTTTGTGGCCAATGCCGAGGGCGAAGGCAGCATCCTGACCGCGGATGACCTCGTCGATGGCGAAGAGGGCGAGAACTGGAACCGCGTCAACGTGCTGCTCGACACGGTGGACGATCTTGAACTGATCGGGCCAATGGTTCCGCCGACCGACCTGCTCGTCCGGTTGTTTCACGAGGAACAACCGCGCGTGTACGACTCGCAGCCGGTGCGCTTCGGATGCACCTGCTCCGAGGATCGCGTTCGCCAGAGCCTGTCGATCTATTCCGCGCGCGACATCGAAAAGATGACGACGCAAGAGGGAACGGTCACCGCCGACTGTCAGTTCTGCGGCGCTCATTACGTGCTCGACCCTGAAACGGTCGGCTTCGAAGCGGATCAGGGTGACAGTGTCTGACTGGGCAGACAGGTTATCGGCGGCGTTGAACCGTCCGGGGCCGGGGTCGAGTGATTTCGACCTGAACCCCGAGGCGGTTCTGCCGCCGAACCGCAAGCTGCGGCCCGCCGGTGTCCTCGTTCCCATTTCGCTGGTCGAAGAAGAGCCTCGGCTGATCCTGACCAAGCGGTCTTCGGCGCTCAAACATCACCCCGGTCAAATCGCTTTTCCAGGCGGCAAGCAGGACGAGGGCGATGCCAACGTCACCGAAGCAGCCTTGCGCGAAGCATACGAGGAAATCGGCCTACCTCGCGACCTGCCCGAGGTCGTGGGCCTGCTGCCCGCACATGAAACGGTCACCTCTTTCATGGTGACGCCGGTTGTCGCGGTCCTGCGTGAGAACTTTAGCGTCATGCCTGAACCCGGCGAGGTCGAGGAGGTGTTTTCAGTCCCGCTCGCCCATGTTCTCGACCCTGACCGCTATTCGGTGCAATCGCGCAGATGGCGCGGACAACGCCGCTACTACTACACCGCGCCGTTCGGTCCATATTATATCTGGGGCGCGACGGCGCGGATGCTGCGGGGATTGGCGGCGCGGATGACCGAATGACCCGTATCACCGACGATTGGCTGCACCACCCCGCCACGCAGGCAGTTTGCCGCGTCCTGACGGATGCAGGGGCGCAGGCGCTTTTCGTCGGTGGATGTGTTCGCAATGCCCTTCTCGGCGTGGCCGTCTCGGACATCGACATTACCACGGACGCGCGACCTGACCATGTGATGCGACTGGCCGAAGCAGCCGGTATCAAGGCCGTTCCCACGGGAATCGATCATGGCACGGTCACGCTGGTTCAGGACGGTATACCGCATGAGGTCACGACCTTTCGGCGCGACATCGAAACCGACGGGCGCCGTGCGGTGATCGCGTTTTCCACCCGGATCGAGGAGGACGCTGCGCGCCGCGATTTCACGATGAATGCGCTTTATGCGCGACCGGATGGCGAGGTCCTCGACCCGCTCGGCGGTATGCCCGACCTCCGTGCAAGGAGGGTGAGGTTCATCGGCGATGCGCAGGCCCGCATCCGAGAAGACTACTTGCGGTCGCTGCGTTATTTCCGGTTCCACGCCTGGTATGGCGATGCCGCGGCCGGGTTCGATCCCGATGCGCTGGCCGCGATCTCGGCAGATCTTGACGGTCTCGATCTGCTGTCGCGCGAAAGGGTAGGGCACGAAATGCTCAAGCTGCTCGGCGCGACGGATCCTGCGCCGTCGGTGGCAGCAATGCGCGCCACGGGCGTTCTGGTGCATCTTTTGCCGGGGGCAGACGATACGGCGCTGGCGCCACTGGTCCATCTTGAACAGATGGCCGGGGCAGCGCCCGGGCCGCTGCGGCGTCTGGCTGCCTTGGGTGACGGGCTTGCGCCGGGCCTTCGGCTCAGCAAGGCGCAACAGCGCACCGTCGAACATATGCGCGAGGCTGCGCAGGGCGCGGCCGGTGCTGCGGAACTGGGGTATCGTCTTGGCCTCGATCACGGGCGCGATGCCCTCCTCTTGCGATGCGCGCTGTTTGAGAATGCCTGGCAGTCCAAGTGGAATCAGGCTCTGACAAAGGGAAATTCGGCGGAATTCCCTGTCTCCGCGCGTGATCTGATGCCACGCCTCAAGGGGCCGGAGCTTGGCGCCGAGCTTGCAAGGCTTGAACGATTGTGGATCGAGTCGGGCTTTACCGCTGACCGGCAGGAACTGCTTGCGCAGGCCAAGTAGCAATTTGGGACAAAACAGGTGACACCGCTACACCTTTAAGATAGTCCTGAACAGGTTACATGAATGGGAGTGATGCGAATGTATCGCGGGATCTGGTTTCACTAAGGCCAGTCTGACCGAACCCCGCGCGGCGGTCACATTGGTCCGCCTGAGTTTGCATGTCTTTTCTTTTGCTCGATTGGGGCACCCATCATGTTTCGGTACTTCGAAAATCTCGTCGATCCTTATGTCGCCTATGAAGAGAAGGACGCCCCGCCGACGCGGTTGTGGCCCTTCATGCTGGAATACTCCCGGCCGTTCTTTCGCGTCTTTTTCTGGACGGCCCTTCTGTCCATCGTCGTTGCTGGCGTCGAGATCTGGCTCATCTCCTACATGGGCCGCGTTGTCGATCTTTTGTCCGGCTCTCCGGCCGAGGTCTGGGATGCCTACGGGACCGAACTGGTCCTGATGGCAGCCTTCGTGCTGCTGCTTCGCCCGGCGCTGCACGTGCTCGACGTTTTGCTTCTCAACAACGCGATCCTGCCGAACTATGGAACGCTGTACCGCTGGCGGTCGCACAAGCATGTGCTGCGTCAATCGGTGGGCTGGTTCGAAAACGATTTTGCCGGCCGGATCGCCAACCGGATCATGCAGACCCCGCCCGCAGCGGGCGAGGTGATCTTCCAGGTATTCGACGCGATCTCGTTTTCGCTCGCCTATCTCGTGGGGGCAGCGATCCTGCTGACAGCGGCGGATGCCCGGCTGCTGATCCCGCTGCTGATCTGGTTCGTCCTTTACGCCTTTTTGGTGCGGTGGACCGTGGCGCGCGTCGGCCCGGCGTCGCAGGCCGCGTCTGATGCACGCTCTACCGTCACAGGGCGCGTGGTGGACAGCTACACCAACATTCACTCGGTCAAAATGTTCGCCCATCACGCGCGCGAACTCGACTACGCGAAAGAGGCGATCGAGGAAACGCGCCGCACCTTCCAGGTCGAAATGCGCATCTTCACCATCATGGACGCCGTGCTGGTCACGCTGAACGGTGTCCTGATCGTGGGCGTTGTCGGCTGGGCCATCGCGCTCTGGATGCAGGGGCAGGCTTCGGTGGGTGTCGTGGCTGCGGCGACGGCGCTGACATTGCGCCTCAACGCGATGACCGGCTGGATCATGTGGGCGCTGACCAGCTTCTTTCGCCAGCTTGGCGTCGTCGCCGAGGGCATGCAGACGATTGCCCAGCCCATCGAACTGGCAGATGACCGCGACGCGACCGAGTTGCAGCTGACGGATGGCCGGATCGACATCAGGAACCTGTCGCACCATTACGGGCGCGAGGCGGGCGGGCTCGACAGTATCGACCTGACCATCGCGCCGGGCGAAAAGATCGGCCTGATCGGGCGCTCGGGCGCGGGGAAATCGACCTTGGTCAAGCTTCTCCTGCGCTTCTACGATGCTGAAAAGGGCGTGATCGAGATCGACGGACACGACATCCGCCGCGTCACCCAAGATAGCCTGCGTCGCAATATCGGCATGGTCCAGCAGGACAGTTCGCTGCTTCACCGCTCGGTGCGTGAAAATATCCTCTATGGCCGTCCGGACGCGACCGAGGACGAAGTGATCGCCGCCGCCAAACAGGCCGAGGCGCACGAATTCATCCTCGATCTCGAAGATCCGCAAGGCCGCACCGGCTATGACGCCCACGTGGGCGAGCGTGGGGTCAAGCTTTCTGGTGGGCAGCGTCAGCGGGTCACTCTTGCCCGTGTCATTCTCAAGGATGCGCCGATCCTGTTGTTGGACGAGGCGACATCCGCGCTGGATTCCGAAGTCGAAGCCGCGATCCAGAGCACGCTTTACGGCATGATGGAGGGCAAGACCGTGATCGCGATCGCCCACCGCCTGTCGACCATCGCCCAGATGGATCGCATTCTGGTCCTGGATGCCGGCCGGATCGTCGAGCAGGGCAGCCATGCGGACCTGCTGGCACAGGGCGGGCTTTATGCCCAGTTCTGGGCGCGCCAGTCGGGCGGGTTCCTCAACCCCGAGGCCGCGGAATGAGGCTCGCCGACCTGATCGATCCGTTCCGCCCTGCGGACGCCCCGCCACCGCAGACGCTGGGCGCCTTCATTCGCTGGTGTCTCTCCGGTGCGTGGCCGATGCTCTTCGTGGCCGCTTTTTTCTCGGCAACGGCAGGCGCGATGGAGGCCGGCACCGCGTGGATCCTGGGCCGTGTAATTGATACCGCCGTCACCAGCGGGCCCGACGCTTTTTTTGACGCTTCCAACATGGCGATGGTCATCGGAGCGGTCCTGTTCTTCATGCTTCTGCGGCCCGCGCTTTTCGGGCTGTCGTCCCTGTCGAACAATTACATCGTGATGCCGAACATCACGCCGCTGGTCCTGTCCAAGCTCAACCGCTGGACGCTGGGCCAGTCGGTCACGTTCTTTGACGACGATTTCGCAGGGCGGATTGCGCAGAAACAGATGCAGACCGCCAACGCGATGGCCATGGTCGTGTCCGAAGTCATCAGCGCAATCGTCTTCTCCCTTGCCTCCCTTATCGGAGCTCTGGCTCTGCTTGGCGCGATCCATCCCTTGGTGGTTCTACCCTTCGTGCTATGGCTTGGCGTCTATTTTGGCCTCATCCGCTGGTATCTGCCGCGGATCCGCCAACGCTCGGCCGCACGGGCCGGGGCGCGTGCCATGGTCACGGGGCAGATCGTCGACACGATCACCAACATCAAGACCGTCAAGCTCTTTGCCCATGCCAGCCATGAGGATGATGCCGCCCGGGTCGCGATGGGCGATCTGCGCAACCGGTCGCTGGAGTTCGGCGCTCTCTCCGCCTCCTTCAGGCTGTTCCTGATGGCCTTGGCTGGCGTTCTGCCTGTCATCCTGCTGGGCATGACACTGTGGCTTTGGCAGCGTGGAGCGGCAAGCACGGGTGACATCGTTGCCGCCGGTGCGATTTCGATCCGCATCGCGCAGATGACCGGATGGGTGAGCTTCACGTTGATGGCAATCTACTCCAACGTGGGCGAGGTCGAAAATGGCATGAAGACACTTGCCGTCCGCCGCCGGATGGATGACGCGCCGGATGCCGACGACCTCGAGGTTCCGCAGGGCCAAATCGTGTTCGATGATGTCGGCTTTGCCTACGGGCGTGACGTCGGTGGGGTGGACGGTATCGCGCTGACAGTTCGTCCCGGGGAAAAACTGGGCATCGTCGGTGCGTCGGGTGCAGGCAAATCCACGCTAGTGTCGCTTCTGCTCAGGCTCTACGAACCTGAATCCGGCCGTGTTATGATTGATGGGCAGGACATTTCCCACGCTTCGCAGGACAGTCTGCGCCGCCAGATCAGCATGGTCACGCAGGAAACGGCGATGTTCAATCGCTCGGCAATGGACAACATCCTGTACGGGCGACCCGATGCCACGCGGCAACAGGTGATTGCCGCCGCCGAAAAAGCCGAGGCGCACGAGTTCATCACGCAACTGGCCGACGCCCGAGGCCGCAAGGGCTACGAGGCTCATCTGGGCGAGCGCGGCGTGAAACTCTCAGGCGGTCAGCGTCAACGCATCGCTCTGGCCCGTGCGATACTAAAGGACGCGCCGATCCTTGTCCTCGACGAAGCGACCTCGGCGCTCGACTCCGAGGTCGAGGCTTCTATCCAGATGGCGCTGCACCGCGTGATGGAGGGCAAGACCGTGCTGGCCATCGCCCATCGGCTTTCCACCCTGTCCGAGATGGACCGCATCATCGTGATGGACGCGGGCCGTATCGTCGAAAGCGGTACACATGATGACCTGTTGGCCATGGATGGTCTTTACGCGCAATTCTGGCGACGACAGTCGGGTGGATTCATCGGGGCCGAGGCCGCGGAATAGGGGCTTTTTCCCTGCCTCCGACCTCGGTATCACCGCCACATGACCACCAGCTTTCATATTCGCAGACTGGGCCATCAGGGCGATGGCATTGCCGACGGCCCGGTTTTCGCGCCGCGTACTTTGCCGGGCGAAACGGTAACCGGCACGCAGGTCGGAGACCGGTTGACCGAGATCCGCATCGTCGATCCCTCGGGTGATCGGGTCAGCCCGCCCTGCCGGCATTACAAATCCTGCGGTGGCTGCCAGTTGCAGCACGCCTCTGACGATTTCGTGGCAGCGTGGAAGCAGGATGTCGTACGCACCGCGCTCGCCGCACAGGATATCGAGGCAGAGCTGCGCCCGATCCATACCTCTCCATCCCGCTCACGGCGCCGTGCAACCCTTGCCGTGCGTCGCACGAAAAAAGGCGCGCTTGTGGGTTTCCACGCGCGGGCATCGGACATCATAATCGAGATTCCCGATTGCCACCTTCTTCTGCCTGAATTGATGGCGGCCCTGCCCGTGGCCGAGGATCTGGCCACGCTGGGCGGCAGCCGCAAGGGTGAGCTTGCCGTGACGGTGACCCAGTCGATGGCGGGGCTCGACATGGCTGTTACCGGTGGCAAATCCCTGGATGGCCCGCTCGAGCTTGCGCTGGCGCAAGCGACGGAGCGGCACCGCCTGGCCCGTCTTGCGTGGGATGGCGAGGTGATCGCCATGCGCGAACCACCTGCCCAGCAGTTTGGTCCTGCCGCCGTGGTTCCGCCGCCGGGTGCGTTCCTTCAAGCCACCCACGACGCAGAGCAGACGCTTCTTGCCGCCGTGCAAGAGGCCGTCGGCCCCGCTGCACGGGTGGCAGACCTGTTTGCGGGCTGCGGAACCTTTTCATTGCCTCTCGCCAAACGGGCCGAGGTACACGCCGTCGAAGGCGCCAAAGATATGGTCGTGGCACTGGATCAGGGCTGGCGCCGGGCAGAGGGCTTGAAGAAACTGACGACAGAGGCCCGCGACCTGTTTCGCCGGCCCTTGATGGTCGATGAACTTGCCCGGTTCCACGCCGTCGTGCTCGACCCGCCCCGCGCCGGCGCCGAGGCGCAGGTGGCCGAGCTGGCCCGCGCACAGGTTCCGACGCTCGCTTACGTTTCGTGCAACCCGGTCAGTTTCGCCCGCGATGCAAAGACGCTCGTGGCGGCGGGTTACCGCCTTGAATGGGTGCAGGTCGTCGACCAGTTCCGCTGGTCACCGCATGTGGAACTTGCGGCGAAACTCACGCTCGACCATATCGGCGCCGAGTAGCACGGAAAGGGAAACATCATGAGGCAGACGCTGACGCGATTCATCGCGCGCCCCGCGTTCGGTCAGTTCATCACGGCCGTGATCGTCGCCAACGCCATCCTGCTGGGGATGGAGACATCGGATGAGCTCATGGCCCGATATGGCCAGGTGATCCTGTTCCTCGATAAGCTCTGCCTTGCCATTTTCATTATCGAGATCGCGTTGAAACTGGTGGCGCAGGGCGGGCGCTTCTTCCGCGACGGATGGAACCTCTTCGACTTCACCGTTGTCGGGATCGCCCTGATTCCGTCGACCGGCGGTCTGTCCGTCCTGCGGGCGCTGCGTATCCTGCGGGTTCTCCGCGTCATCTCGGTCGCGCCCAGGCTGCGGCGGGTGGTCGAGGGGTTCATCACCGCGCTGCCGGGTATGGGCAGCGTGTTCCTGCTGATGGCGATCATCTTCTACATCGGCGCTGTGATCTCGACCAAGCTGTTCTCGGACAGTTTCCCGGACTGGTTCGGAAATCTTGGCCTCAGCTTCTATTCCCTCTTCCAGATCATGACGCTCGAATCCTGGTCGATGGGTATCGTCCGCCCCGTGATGGAGGTCTATCCCTATGCTTGGGTGTTCTTCGTTCCTTTCATCATGATCACCACCTTCGCGGTGGTGAACCTGCTGGTCGGTCTTATCGTCAACTCGATGCAGGATGCCCATCATGCCGAGGACGAGGTACGCACCAACGATTACCGGGACGAGGTTCTGTCGCGTCTCGACACGATCGAAAAGATGCTCATCGAACGCGAGTCGGCGAAAAAGTGATTTCCCGAACCCGGTGACCCTTGGTAAAAGGCGCCCAGAAGAAACGAGAAGGCAGTGGAAACCATGGATCGTCGCACATTCGCCCTTGGCGGAATGGCCATGCTGGGCCTCTCCGCTTGTTCGAGCAAATTCCGGACCTACAACGGACCCCCGGTCACCTCTGTCGTTGTCAACAAGGGCGCGCGGCGGATGTACCTTCTGCACAATACCGAGGTATTGAAGGAGTATAACGTCGACCTGGGCTTTGCACCCTATGGCCACAAGACGACAAAGGGCGACGGCAGAACGCCCGAGGGTACGTACCTCATCGACCGCCGTAATCCCAACAGCAGCTTTCACCTGTCGGTGGGAATCAACTATCCCAACGCGCAGGACAGGGCGCTGGCCCAGGCCGCAGGGCGTAACCCCGGGGGCGATATCTTCATTCATGGGGAACCCAACGACCGCGATGACCGCAAGCGCGCGCGCAAGGTCAAGGATTGGACCGCAGGCTGCGTTGCCGTCAGGAACCGCGAGATCGAAGAGATCTACGCCATGGTCCTTACCGGAACACCGGTCACCCTACGCGCCTGATGAGGTTCAGCCCTTGCGCCAGGGCCCGAAACCAAAGGTGACATAGTCCCGCTGGTAAACATCGGCGGCAAGCGCCTCGAGTTCGGCATCATAGATATGGGCCAGAGTGTATGGCCGGTCGAGTGCGGCCGACCCCGGAACCGGTGGTTCCGGGTGTCCATACAGCGTCGCAAGGGCCGGCAGGGCGTCCGGCAACTCGTCTTCGCGATAGACGTGGTCGGGCAACGCAAAATCTGAAAAGTTCGAAACTGCCTGCGCCTGGGTGCACCAATGCCCATCCACCCTGATCGGCGTCTGGCCCGCAAGGTTCATCCGCACGAATTCCAGAAACGCCACAAAGGCCGCGCGATGCTCCGACAGGCTGTAACGCGCGTCGGGTTCGCCCTCGGGAATCGGGAGTTTGAACTGGCGCCTCAACGTGTTCCGAATCTGTAGAAACGCCCCCTTCTCCTTGGTCAGGATCCGTTCGCAAAACGTGGCATGCGCGCGTGCAAGGGGGTGACGCAGCACGGTAAAGCGGCGATGCCCCGTATTGCCCCGCATCCACTGGCGCGCCTGTTTCTGGTTCATCCCGGTAATCAGGGTCGGCTCTGGCACGCCATCCAGCGCGGCCATCCAGTTGCGCACCTCCCGCTCAGGTCCGCCCCGCACCGGCAGGTACATGAGCGGCGTCGCCGTGCCCAATACATAACTCGGCACCGCGGGTCCGCGCCGCGGCTCGAAATTCGGGGTCCGGGTCAGGTTAAACCGGTCCAGCCCGCCCAAAGCTTCGATCATTTCGTTCGCGTTGACCACCTTTGACGTCACCGGGCTCGGGTTCTGTCGTTTCAGGCTCTGATCCAGCTTTTCCAAGCGCGCCCCGACCCCCATCCATTGCGCCAACCCGTTCATGATCTCCACGCTCTGAAGATCCTCGTATGCAACATAGAAGGGTGTCTGCCCCGATCTTTGCAGCGTATTCAGCAGGTAGACCTGGAAATCCTGCAACGCCTCGACATGGCGGGCGAATTCTTCGGGTTCGAACCGGGCCTGCGCCTCGCGCCGGCGCTTGATATTGGTCAGCTTCCACTGCCCGGTTTCCTGCGCGATCTTCCATGACACGTAACTGTCCAGCGGATTGCGCGTCAGGATGATCTTGGCGCAGCGCCGATCCTCCATCGCGATATCCAGAACGCGGGAGTCGTGATCGTGGAAATAGCGGAATCCGCCCAGCCCCGCGGTATCGCGGATCGCGTCGATCAGGCAGTGCGGATCGCTGTCGCGCCGTTCCTGGCTGATATCCAGGATTTCGGTCCGGTTGGGATAACCGATGAAATGCGGGTTGAAAGCCTCGCCAAAGCAGGTAACGCCATCCATCGCGTTCAGGTTGGTTTCAAGGAAATTGGACCCTGTCCGCATTTCGGCGAACACGATGAAATAGTCGAAAGCGGCGGTCATGCGGATTTATCGTACCAGATAGGGTTTGCGGTTCTGCTTGGGCACTGTGGACGGTTCCTGCCCAACGGGGAAGTCCCCCATGAGGTATGGATGCATCCCCTGGTTCTTGAGATTCTGCAGGAACTGCCCGAAACCCGTCAGGTCCACCATCTTGGGCGCTTCCGACAGGCGGCGGGGATTGGCCGGGCCAATCTCGTCCACGATGGTCTGAATGGGTTCCATCGGGGCCTCGACGAATTCAGCCATGGTCCAGATGCGCACACGCGCCTTCGTCCAGACGGACCGCAGCACCTCGAGGTGTTCGCTTTCGATTTTCTGCAGCTTGGCTGCCTCCTTGCGCAACTCGGCAAAGTTGCGGTTCGACCGGAACAGGGGAACAGCCCATGCCCCGGTGATGACCGAAACCTGCGCGTTCGGGTCGCGCGCCATCAGCCAGCTGATTTTCTGGTTGTCTGCCGGGCCGAATTGGAAACACTGCCGCTCGCCGCGCGTGTTCCAGACGAGGTTGGTCAGGAACGCTGTGGGATTGTAGTCACGCAGCATCGCGTTGTCGCTTAACGCCCCTTGGATCATCGTTTCTCCACCCGCGAAATGCGCGCGGTCGGGGGCGAAGAGATGCCCGTGGACGCGACTGTCTGTGGCCCGGCCCAGCCAGGTCTCGAAATCCTCGAACAGCTCCGAAAACCCCTCGAAAACCGAATAGGGGTTCGAGGTCAGCCCGTTTTCGTTGCCGTGGCGGGGAAAGCGGCTCTGCATGTAAAGCCCGTCGCGCCCGCGTGTCCGACGCTCGACAGCCTTGGCAAAGATGCGGTCGATCTTGCCGGGGTTGGGCTCGGTCCGGTTCATCGCACCCGCTTGATCGGTCAGGAACGCCTCGTACAGCCTGTGGGCGTGGGGCCATATCTTGCGCGCGACGAAACAGTCCGACCGCCGCAGCAATTGCAGGTGGTCGTCATAAAAGATGTGCGGCTTTCCTTGGAAATCGAACTTGCTCAACGTCAGTGAGCGGCTTTCGATGTTGCTGGAATAAAGCCGGGCCAACGTCTGGTAATAGCTTTCGTCAGGAATCCAGACATAGCGGAAATACTGGTCATAGGTAGCGCGTTCCGGATCTTCGAGGATCGCCGACAGCGTCCTCCGCGTCAGGCACCACCATTGGCTGCCCATATGCGGCACCAGCCCGGCCGGGATCTTGCGCTTGAACCGCAAGCGGCGCTGCAGATCGACATAGCGGTCGAACAGCCAGCGGCGCTTTTTCCACGAAAACGGAAACCGCAGGGTAAACCGTTCGGATTCCAACCCCCCGACCGTCCAGGGCACATCGGCGGTGGTCGCGCTTTCGATGAAGTCGGTATGCGGCCGCGCAGCTAGGTAATCGATCAATTCCTGAACGGGCCGCAAAGGCAGGCAGGAGCCCGACGCGAGGTAGACATGCCGCACATCCGGGAATTGCGCCAACATCAGCTCCGAGGCCGATTGCGAGGCTGCGACGATTCCCCAAGAGCCCCACTCGCATCGGTGACGTTCGCAAAACAGGATCAGTGGGTTGTCGGCGCAGGCCTTTTCGAACGCGGCATAGGTTCGGCGCGGTACGTTGCGGTCGACATGGATCACCACCGGGCAGCCCGAAGCCGTCCAGTGCCGCGCGACCTGCTCGGCCCGGTCAAGTGCGTTATGCACTAGCATGACGATACCGACCGTGCTCATGCCCAATTCCCTTTGGACATGAGGCCCAGGATCTCAAGCTGGCGCCAATTGATGTATTTCTCGGACCACTTGCACCACAGCTCGGGCTGTTCGCGCAGCTTTTCGGCATAGGCGATGTATTCGGCCGATCCCGAGTAATGCTCGCGCCGTGACAGCTCCTCTTCGGCCTTTGCAGTGAACGTGTCGAGGAACTTGGTGTGCAACAGCGCGCCACTGGCCTTTTCGCCGCCCCACTCCTCGTAGACCTGGTTCAAACCGCGGGGCAGCAGGGCGTGGGTTGAACTGACATAGCAATACCGCTTGTTCCACTTCACCAACGGTACCTTGTTCAGGGCTGGCGCCTTCTTGGGCCTGTCGGCAAAGAATATGCGGCTGCGCGGTCCACCCTGAATCCAAAGGTTTCCGTATGTCGGGTTCTTCTTGATCGAATAATTTCCGCTGTCGAACCAGTTCGCGATCTCCAGCGGGTCCTGCCCGGCGCGATAGGGCTGCTCGTCGATTCGGCCCTTTGGATAGACGTCGATCAGCATGGCCGAGAAGCTGCGGATCGAGGAATTGTCCAGCCAGTCGGTCAGCGCCTGGATGGGGCGGGTATCGCAGAACGGGTAGATGAAGAACTCGTCGGGATCGACCACCAGTGTCCAATGCCCATGCGCATAGCTGCGCTTGAGATAGTTCATCCAATCGACGCCATAGGTCGCGCGCTTGTAACTGGCTTTCGTATGCCAGACAGACACGTCCTCCATCCCTTCGAGATAGCGCAGCGTGCCGTCCGTGCTGTCATTGTCCACGAACAGGAAATGATCCACCCCCAGATCGCGATAGTAACGCAGGAACCAGGGCAGCCGGATCTGTTCGTTTCGAAAGGTACTGACAAGCAGAACGTCACCGGGCCGGATGCGGGCTGTGTTGTTCTGAACCTGGGTCAATTCGCGAGACTTGCGCAGACAACGCACGATGCGGCGCTTGCGCCGTATTCTCATGCGATAGGAATCCCACAAGCTCACGAATGCTCACCCTCGTTCGGATACGCGCTCAACCCCCTCGAACACGCGTCCGGCCACAAACCTATAAGTTACTTTTTATCTTTATGAAACAATGCATGTAGAAAGGGTTACCCTTTTCCGTGGGCTGTTACCACTCCACCGATGTCATGAGGCCCAGATCGGCCAGTTGCCGCCATCCCTCGTACCGGACAGAGCCGGGATACCACAGGTCGGGCGCATCGCCGATCCGGTCATAGTAGTGATCGAACAAAGCCGGGGTATGGAAATGTTGCGCGCGGCTTTTCTCGACACTCGATTTTTCGACCACTTCGGGAAGGAATTTGGTGTGCAACAACACGCCTGACGGGCAGCTACCGCCGGGTCCGTCATAGAATTCGTTCAGCCTGCGCGGCAGGGCGGAATGGCATGAATTCACATATGCATAGCGACGATGCCAACGGACCAGCGGGATCTTGTTCAGAGTCGGTGACCGGCGCGGCTCGTCAGCAAAGAAAACCCGTTCCCGCGCGCCCCCCTGAACCCAGAGATTGCCCATCGGATATTGCCTGATGGCCCGGTAGGGGCCGGGGTCGAACCAGTCAATCACCTCGACCGGATCGGTCCCGGCAGCATAGTCCTGGGTGCCCAATGGCCCCTTGGGATACAGTTCCAGCATGAGCGCGCCGAACGCCTGCTGCCCGCGCGCGTCAAGCCGCCGGGTCAGATCATGCAATCCATGGCTTTCATGCTCGGAATAGACCAGCAACTCGTCGGCATCGACCATCAGCGTCCAGTGTCCGTGCCCAAACCGCATCTGCAACCATGTCAGCCAATCCAGCGCAAACCGGGCGTCGCGGTAACTGGCACGGGTTTGCCACAGCGATACGTCCGGCTCGTCCCGCAGCATCTCGACCGTGCCGTCGTCGCTGCCATTGTCCACGATCAGGAAATGATTCACGCCGAGCTGACGGTAGTGCTCAAGAAACCAGGGCAGGCGCGCCGCTTCGTTCCGCAGGGGGGTGAAGGCCAGGATGTCATTCTGCGCGATCTTCCCGGTCCGGTCGGCCAGGGGCGTCAGCGCGTGGCGGCTGCGAAAACTGCGCCAAAGCAGTCGGCGGCGTTTCCAGCGCAGGCGATACGCGTCCCACAACCCGATCCGGTTCGGGTCCGCGTCCGCCATGTCAGCTCTCGTAATGGCCGGATTGATGCCAGCGCCATGCGTCGGCGATCATCTGGTCCATGGTCGAGCGCGAAGGCTGCCAGCCCAGTTCTTCTTCGGCGCGGGTCGATCCCGAAACCAGCCGCGTTGCATCGCCCGCACGGCGCGGCCCGATCTCATGGGGAACGGCGCGGTTGGTCACGGCCTTGGACTGCGCGATGACCTCCATCACCGAAAACCCGCTTCCCGTGCCAAGGTTGAAGACACGGCTTCCTTTGTCCTGTTCCAGCCAGTTCAGGCCAAGGATATGCGCATCCACCAGGTCGCAGACGTGGACATAGTCGCGAATGCAGGTTCCGTCGGGAGTGTCGTAATCGGTGCCGAAAACCGTCAGCGCGGCGCGCTTGCCATCGATCGCGTCCAGCATCAGTGGCACAAGGTGCGTCTCCGGTCGGTGGAACTCGCCCACCTCGGCCTCCGGATCGGCGCCAGCCACGTTGAAATAGCGGAAAACCACGCTGCGCAGGCCGTGCGCAGCCTCGAAATCGCGCAGAATTTCCTCGATCGCGCGTTTCGACGCGCCATAGGCGTTCAAAGGTTCTTGCGGCGTGTTCTCGTCCAGCACCACGTTGTCATGCTCGCCATAGGTGGCGCAGGTCGAAGAGAACACGAAATCCATGCACCCGGCCGCGACCGTGGCCTCGATCAGCGTCAGCGACCCGCAGACATTGTTGCGCCAGTAGCGTCCGGGCTCGGCCATCGCTTCGCCCACCTGGCTGAGCGCCGCGAAATGCATCACCGCTGTTGGCTGATATTTCGCAAACACTTCATCGAGCCGCGCGCGATCCATCAGGTCGCCCTGCTCGAACGGGCCGAACTTGACCGCGTCCTGCCAGCCGGTGACAAGATTGTCATAGGTCACCGGCGTGTAACCCGCTTGCGCCAGCGCCTTGCACGCGTGAGAGCCGATGTATCCGGCACCGCCGGTCACGAGAATGGTCTTGCCGGTCATTCCAACCCCATCTCCGCCATCATCGCCTCGATCCGCGGCACATCCTCGGGATTGTTCAGCTCCCAGAACTGGCGCCCGCGTGCTTGGACCTCGACGCACAGAACCTTGCGCCCGTTTTCCAGGAACCGGAGTTGTTCCAGCCCCTCCAGCGTCTCCAGCGGCCCGGTGGGCCACGTCGGATAAGCCGCCAACGCGTCGGGCCGGTAGGCATAGACGCCCACGTGATGGAAGACGGGGGTCGCATCCGCGTCTTCATAGGCTGCCGCGCGATAAGGGATGACTTCTTTCGAGAAGTAGAGCGCCGAATGATCTGTTCCGAACACCGCTGTCGTTCCGCCTACACGGCCCTCGCGCCGGTCGGCCAGCAGGCTGTTCAGCGTCGCCCCGTCACAGCGCAGGACCGGCGTCGCAATCTCCGCCTCGGGCGCGCCGCGCAGACCATCGATCAATCCTTCGACGAACCACGGCGGCGTCAGCGGCGCGTCGCCCTGCAGGTTCACAACGATCTCAAAGCCGCCGCCAAGCGCCTCATGCGCCTCGGCGCAGCGTTCGGTCCCGTTTGCGCATTCCGTCGAGGTCATGACGACCTCGGCACCGAAGGCTTGTGCCGCCTCGCGGATGCGGTCGTCATCGGTCGCTACCACCACGCGGTCCACACCCGTGACCGACCGCGCCGCGCGCCACGATCTCTCGATCAGCGTCATCGACCGTCCCGACAGGCCTTTCAGCGGGACAAGCGGTTTGCCCGGAAACCGGGTCGAGGCATAGCGGGCGGGAATGGCGACCAGAACCGACATCAGGCGTCTTTCAGGTCCACGCCCGGCGCGTAGGCAATGAAGAACGGGTTGGCAAAACCATCCTTGCCATAGGTTAGCGGTTCGTGGGTATCGAACCGCACGACTTTTCCGCCCGCACCGGCCAGCACGGCATGGCCTGCGGCAGTGTCCCACTCCATCGTGCGGCCCAGACGCGGATACAGATCCGCCTCGCCGGTCGCCACCAGGCAGAATTTCAGCGAAGATCCCGCGCTCTTGCTGTCCTTTACGCTGTACTTGCCGATGTAATCGTCCGTCGCCTGATCGCGGTGCGATTTCGAGGCCACGACCATCAGCGCGCCATTGTCGGGTGTGCTGACGGACAGCGGGCGCAGATCGCCGGGGGTGTCCTTGTGCAGCGCCCCGGTTTCTTCGACCGTGCGGCCATCGGCCCCGGTAAAGAACATCCGCCCCTTCGCCGGGGCATAGACCACGCCGCGCGTGGGCACGCCGTCCTCGACCAGCGCGATATTCACCGTGAAATCGCCGCGCCGGTTGATGAACTCCTTGGTGCCGTCCAGCGGGTCGACGATCAGGAAGGTGCTGCCGGACTGCGTGTGCGATGCCGCCTGTTCCTCGGTCACCAACATCATGTCGGGAAAGGCCGCGCGTAGCCCGTCCGAGATCAGCGCATCTGCGGCTTCATCGGCCTCGGTTACCGGGCTGGCATCCGACTTGGCCTTCACGTCGAAATCATCGGCCTCGTAGATCTCCATGATCTTGTCGCCTGCTTCGAGCGCCAGCCGGCGAATGACAGGAATTAGCTCGTCATATGTCACAAAAATGCTCCGATCCCGAGTTTTATTGATCGATGAAACCAAGGCCCTTATGCTTTGGCGACAACGGATCGGCAAGAAGTCCGTGAGAGAATCCGAGCAGAGACGACCTGAAAGGCGCCCAATTGTTTCGCTATCGCCAACACAAATCGTTGCTGAGTGGCGCGCTCACCATGGCCGAGCTGATCTTTCACTCGGTCGTGCGCTCCGTGCGGTCCGGCCACAACAACGCCATCATCGCGCTGGGCAAGAACATGCTCCAGGTGGTGATCTTTGCCGGGGCATTCTACCTGATGTTCTCGATCCTCGGCCTGCGCGGCGCGGCGCTGAGGGGTGATTTCCTGCTCTACATCCTGTCGGGCATCTTTCTCTACATGTGCCACATCAAGGCTGTGAACGCGGTGATGGGGGCCGAAGGGCCCAACAGCCCGATGATGCAGCACGCGCCGATGAACACCATTGTCGCGATCGTCTCGGCGGCAGTCGGCTCGCTCTATACCCAGTTGCTGACACTTTTCATCATGCTTTTCGGCTATCACGTCGCCGTCAAACCGGTCGAGATCGAGGATCCCGGCGGTGCTTTCGCGATGCTGATGCTGGCGTGGTTCACCGGCTGCACCGTCGGTCTCGTCCTGCTGGCGTTGAAGCCGTGGTTCCCAACCGTGGCGGGAATCATCGCCACCGTCTATACTCGGGCGAACATGATCGCGTCGGGCAAGATGTTCGTGGCCAATTCCATGCCGGGCTACATGCTGGCAATGTTCGACTGGAACCCGCTGTTTCACGCGATCGACCAATGCCGCGGTTTCGTGTTCCGCAATTACTTTCCGCATAACAGCAATTGGGAGTATGCGTTTTGGGTGGGTATCGTTCTTCTGATGATCGGGTTGATGGGAGAGTTCTATACCCGTCGGCATGTCTCCAACAGCTGGTTTGCGCGGCGCTGATCGCGCTGGGGGCCTTCGTCTTCGCAACCGTTGCGCGTGCGCAGGATCTGCCGGCCCTCTATTCCGTATCTGGTGTGGCTGCTGACGATGTGCTCAACATTCGGGCAGAGCCGAACGCGCAGGCCGACAAGATCGGCGAACTTGCCCACGATGCCACCGATGTCGAGGTGGTCGACCTGAACGACGATGCCGGTTGGGGCCTCGTGAATTCCGGCGAAGGCAGCGGCTGGGTCTCGATGCGGTTCATGACTGCTCAGCCGGTCGGCGATCTTCCCATTGCCGCGCGCCTGTCCTGCGGCGGAACCGAACCGTTCTGGTCGCTGGATCTGCGCCAGAATGGCGAGGCGGTTTATTCGACGCCCGACGGCAGCGCCCTCAGTTTCATGGCCGGCGAACTGGTCCCCGCCGATGGACGGCGCGACAGGTTCCTCGTCACCCTGGGCAAAAACGGTTGGGCCGTGATGCGGCGCACACTGTGCTCCGACGGCATGTCCGACATGGCCTTCGGCGTCGATCTCGACCTCTATCTCGGGTCCGGCGCCCTGCGGTCGGGCTGCTGTTCCATCGCGACCGATTAGATCACCACCCGCAGCGTCAGGTTGATCCGCCCGCCCTTGGGCAACAACCGGGATGAGCCGAACCGGATCCTGTCCACGCCGTGATACCTCAATCGGGCGTCGCCCCCCATGACCACCACGTCGCCCGAGTTCAGCCAGACCGACTCGGTCTTGCCGCCCCTGATGTCGTTTCCCATCCGGAACAGGGCGTCATCGCCCAGGGACACCGACACCACCGGGTAGGAAAAATCGGCCTCGTCCCGGTCCTGATGCATCCCCATGCGCGCGCCTTCTCCGTAATAATTGACAAGGCAGCTGTCGGGCATCCGCTCCAGCCCGGTTGCCCCGCGCCAGATATCCAGCACCTCATCGGGTATGGCGGGCCAGTCCGACCCACGCGGGTGGGCCTGCTCGTAACGGTATCCGAGCCGGTCCGAGACCCAGCCATGCGTGCCGGCCGAGGTCATGCGAACCGACATCTCCTGCCCGCGCGTGGTGGTCGGCCTGAACAGGGGCGCGGATTTCAGCACAGGCCGCAAGACCTCGATCAGCCGGGTCTGGGCGCTCGTGTCCAGATACCCCTTGTGAATGTCGAAACCGCGGATCGTGATCCGTGTCATGCTACTGCCCCAATGCTTTGCAGACCCTTGACGAAAAGCGCCAAGATTCCCGAAAACCTGCGTTTCAGGACGCTTGCAGCGCCCAAAACAGGCCCCTATATACGCCGGGACGCGGGGCGGTGCATTACCCCTCGCTCTTCAGATCGGGGTCCGGATGCCGATACGGGTTCTGACCTCGGGATATCGCCTTGAACAAAAAAAGGGATCGAAAACATGGGTAAAGTTATCGGGATCGACCTCGGGACAACCAACTCCTGCGTTGCCATCATGGACGGCACGCAACCCAAGGTCATCGAAAACTCCGAAGGGGCGCGGACCACGCCCTCGATCGTCGCCTTCACCGATGATGAGCGACTGGTCGGTCAGCCGGCAAAACGCCAGGCGGTCACCAACCCCTCCAACACCATCTTCGGCGTCAAGCGCCTGATCGGCCGTCGGTTCGATGACTCCGATCTTGCCAAGGACAAGAAGAACATGCCGTTCGACGTGGTCGATGGGGGCAATGGTGATGCATGGGTTGAAGCAAAAAGCGAGAAATACTCGCCCAGCCAGATTTCCGCCTTCATCCTTGGCAAGATGAAGGAAACCGCCGAAAGCTATCTCGGCGAAGAGGTGACGCAGGCCGTCATCACCGTTCCCGCCTATTTCAACGACGCCCAGCGTCAGGCCACCAAGGACGCCGGCAAGATCGCGGGCCTCGAAGTGCTGCGGATCATCAACGAGCCTACCGCTGCCGCGCTCGCCTATGGCCTCGACAAGGAAGAAAGCCACACCATCGCGGTTTATGACCTTGGCGGCGGCACCTTCGACGTGACCATCCTCGAAATCGACGATGGCCTGTTCGAGGTGAAGTCGACCAATGGCGACACCTTCCTCGGCGGTGAAGATTTTGACATGCGGATCGTCAACTACCTGGCGGACGAGTTCAAGAAAGAGCACAATGTCGACCTGACCAAGGACAAGATGGCCCTGCAGCGCCTGAAAGAGGCGGCGGAAAAAGCCAAGATCGAACTGTCCTCTTCCAGCCAGACCGAGATCAACCAGCCGTTCATCTCGATGGATCCGTCCTCGGGCACGCCGCTGCACATGGTCATCAAGCTGACCCGCGCCAAGCTGGAAAGCCTCGTGGCGGATCTCATCAAGCAGTCGCTGGCCCCCTGTAAGGCTGCGCTCAAGGATGCCGGCCTGTCGGCTTCCGACGTTGACGAGGTCGTCCTGGTCGGCGGTCAGACCCGGATGCCCAAGGTTATCGAAGAGGTGACCAAGTTCTTCGGGAAAGAGCCACACAAGGGTGTGAACCCCGACGAGGTCGTCGCCATGGGCGCCGCGATTCAGGCGGGTGTTCTGCAAGGTGACGTCAAGGACGTTGTCCTGCTCGACGTTACGCCGCTGTCGCTGGGTATCGAAACGCTTGGCGGTGTCTTCACCCGCCTGATCGACCGCAACACGACGATCCCGACCAAGAAAAGCCAGGTCTTCTCGACCGCCGAAGACAACCAGAACGCCGTGACGATCCGGGTCTTCCAAGGTGAGCGTGAAATGGCTGCCGACAACAAGATGCTCGGCCAGTTCAACCTCGAGGATATTCCGCCGGCACCGCGCGGCATGCCCCAGATCGAGGTGACCTTCGACATCGACGCCAACGGTATCGTCTCTGTCAGTGCCAAGGACAAGGGCACCAACAAGGAGCAGAAGATCACCATCCAGGCGTCGGGCGGCCTTTCGGACGACGACATCGACAAGATGGTCAAGGACGCCGAAGAGAACGCCGAGGCCGACAAGCAGCGCCGCGAGCTGGTCGAAGCCAAGAACCAGGCCGAATCGCTCGTGCACTCGACCGAGAAGTCGCTGGAAGAGCATGGCGACAAGGTCGATCCGGCAACGGTCGAGGCGATCGAACTGGCCGTGGCGGCGCTCAAGGACGAGCTGGAAAAGGACAATGCCGACAAGATCAAGTCCGGCATCCAGAACGTGACCGAAGCGGCCATGAAACTGGGTGAGGCGATCTACAAGGCGCAGCAGGACGAGGGTAACGACGAACCCGCCGCCGCCGATGCCGGTCCTGGTGAGGATGACATTGTGGACGCCGAGTTCGAAGACCTCGACGATGACAAGCGCAAGTAACGCATAAGCGGGCCAAGACGCGGGCCGGTCCGGTTCCGGACCGGCCCGTCTTCGTTGAGGCAAGGGGATATAACGGATGGCAAAACGCGATTTTTACGACGTGCTGGGCGTCTCCAAGGGCGCCTCGGCGGAGGAAATCAAGAAAGCCTACCGCAAGAAGGCAAAGGAACTGCACCCGGACCGGAACGCTGACAATCCGCAGGCCGAATCGCAGTTCAAAGAGGCCAACGAGGCCTATGAAATTCTCAAGGATGCAGAGAAGAAAGCCGCCTATGACCGGTTTGGTCACGCCGCCTTTGAGGGTGGCATGGGTGGTGGGCGGCCCGGCGGCGGGTTCGGCAGCGGCGACTTTTCCAGCGCGTTTTCCGATGTGTTCGACGACCTGTTCGGCGATTTCATGGGGCAACGCGCCGGGGGCGGCCGACGCGCCGCACGTGGATCGGACCTGCGTTACAACCTTCGCGTAACGCTTGAAGAGGCCTTTTCGGGTCTGCAAAAGACGATCAACGTACCAACCGCGGTGGCCTGCTCCTCCTGCGAGGGGACGGGTGCCGAAGGCGGGGTGGAGCCCACGACCTGTCCGACCTGTTCGGGCATGGGCAAGGTGCGTGCGCAACAGGGTTTCTTCACCGTCGAACGAACCTGCCCGACCTGCTCGGGGCTGGGACAGATCATCAAGAACCCCTGCAAGGTCTGCAATGGTTCGGGCAGGGTCGAAAAGAACCGCGCGCTCAGCGTGAACATCCCCGCAGGCGTGGAAACCGGCACCCGGATCCGTCTGGCGGGCGAGGGCGAAGCCGGGATGCGCGGCGGGCCTCCGGGCGATCTCTATATCTTCGTCGAGGTGGTCGGCCACGAGCTGTTCGAACGCGACGGCGTGAACCTTTACTGCCGGGTACCCGTCAGTATGGCCAAGGCCGCGCTGGGCGGCCAGGTCGAGGTGCCGACCATCGATGGCGGCCGCGGCAGGGTCCAGATCCCGGCGGGCAGCCAGTCCGGACGCCAGATGCGCCTGCGCAGCAAGGGGATGCCCGCCCTGCGCGGCGGCGCAGTTGGGGACATGTTCATCGAGCTTGCGGTCGAGACGCCGGTCAACCTGACCTCGCGGCAAAAGGAACTGCTGCGCGAGTTCGAGGAGTTGGCAGATGACAACAACCCGGAAACCAAGAGCTTTTTCTCGTCCGTCAAATCCTTTTGGGACGGGATGAAGGGCTAAGAGCTTTTCCAACGTTTTGCACAGGCCGGCCCTATTGTGGCCGGCCTTTTTTGTTGCGGGGGCTCTGCCCCCGCACCCCCGGGATATTTCTGGCAAGAGGAAAGAGCGGTCCGGAGCTCTTGAATCCCGCCTGCGACAGTGTAACTGTGCCGTAACACCGTTGGGGTGCCCTTTGGGCTGAGAGGCGTGTTTGCGTCAACCCATCGAACCTGATCCGGGCAATGCCGGCGTAGGAAACGGTCACATCGTCATTTCGAACGACGCCCCCGTCCGCGCAGCGCCCCTTTTTTACAGGAGGGAACTCGTGGCGGCCATTGCCCTCACCATAGCAGGATCAGACAGCGGCGGCGGGGCCGGGATCCAGGCCGATCTGAAGGCCATGTCCGCACTTGGCGTCTATGGCGCGAGCGTCATCACTGCCGTGACCGCGCAGAACACGCGGGCCGTAACGGCGGTGCATCCTGTACCGCTCGACGTGATTGCGGATCAGATCGCGGCGGTACTGTCCGATCTGGATGTTGCTGCGGTGAAAATCGGCATGTTGGCGACGCCCGAGATCATCGACACGGTGGCAAAGGGGCTGGAAAAATATCGCGGACCCATCGTGCTCGACCCCGTGATGGTTGCGAAATCTGGTGATTCGCTGCTGGCATCGGATGCGATCGAGGCGCTCCGCGCGAGGCTCGTACCACGCGCGACCGTCCTGACGCCGAACCTGCCCGAGGCGGTGGCGTTGCTCGGGGAGGCGGAGACCTCCGACGTTCACGCGCAAGGGAGCGCCCTGCGCGCGATGGGGGCGCAGGCGGTGTTGATGAAAGGTGGTCATGCGCAGGGGGCAACCTGCACCGATCTTCTGGTCAGCGGCGACGGGGTCATGGAATTCACCGCGCCGCGCCTGCCCACGCGGAACACGCATGGTACGGGCTGCACCTTGTCCTCGGCCATTGCCGCTGGTCTGGCCAGGGGGATGCCATTGCCGGATGCGGTGCGCGCGGCCCACACCTATTTGCAGGGCGCGATCGCCGCCGCCGACCAGTTGCGTGTGGGGCATGGTCACGGCCCGGTGCACCATTTCCATGGGATCTGGGCGTGACAGTCTATTCGGTCGTGGGCGCGGGTGTCGCGGGATTGACGGTTGCCACCGAACTGGTGGAGCGCGGGGCGTCCGTGCGGGTTTTCGACCCCGCTGGCGGACCCGGCGCGCACGGATGTTCATGGTGGGCGGGCGGTATGCTCGCTCCGTGGTGCGAATACGAGAATGCCGAAGAACCTGTCATGCGCCATGGACAACACGCGCTGAACTGGTGGGGCGACCGGACGTCCGTAACCCGCAAAGGCACGCTCGTGGTGGCCTCTGCCCGCGATACGGCTGACCTCAGACGCTTTGCCCGTCGTACGGAACAGTTCGAGGAAACCAGCGAGATAGCCGGGCTAGAGCCGGATCTTGACCGTTTCCCGCGCGGCCTGTTCTTTGCGGGCGAGGCGCATCTGGATCCTCGGCACGCTCTCGGCGATCTTGTTATCGGCCTGCGGGAAAAGGGCGTCGAGATATGCGCGGAACACGCGCCCGCGGACGCTTCGAACCTGATCGACTGTCGCGGCCTTGCCGCGCGTGAAGCGCTTCCCGACCTGCGTGGCGTCAAGGGAGAGATGCTGGTCATCCGCGCGCCGGATGTGTCCCTAACAAGACCTGTTCGCCTGTTGCATCCGCGCATACCGCTTTACATCGTGCCGCGCGGTGACGGGGTATACATGCTTGGCGCCACGATGATCGAGGCCGAAGATCGCCGCCGGATCACGGCTCGTTCAATGCTTGAACTACTCAGTGCCGCCTATGCGCTGAACACCGCTTTTGGCGAGGCGGAAATCCTCGAGATCGGCACCGATCTGCGCCCCGCCTTTCCCGACAACCTGCCCCGCATCCGCCAAATAGACGGGGTCACCTATGCCAACGGGCTCTATCGCCACGGATACCTTCTTGCGCCCGCGCTTGCGCAGGGCGTGGCTGACCTGCTGCTCGAAGGCAAGACATCGGAGTTTCACGATGAAAATCACGCTTAACGGCGAGGCGAAGGAAACCAACGCCGCTACGCTTGCCGAACTGCTCAGCGAACAGGGTGTTTCGGGCCGGGTCGCCACCGCGGTGAACGAATCCTTTGTCCCGTCATCGCTGCGAATCGCCCACGCCCTGAACGAAGGCGACCGGGTCGAGATCCTCGCGCCGATGCAGGGGGGCTGAATGATGCGGGCCTTTTACGGAACGGAACTTGCCAACCCGCTGATGCTTGGCACGGCGCAATATCCCAGCCCGTCGATCCTTGCACAGGCCTTTCGCGACAGTGGCGCCAGTGTTGCCACGGTCTCGCTGCGGCGCGAGGGTGCGGGCGGCGCGGGGCAATCCTTCTGGTCGATGATCCGCGATCTGGGCGTGCATATCCTGCCGAACACCGCCGGTTGTCATAGCGTGAAAGAGGCGGTGACGACCGCCCACATGGCGCGCGAGGTGTTCGATACGCCCTGGATCAAGCTTGAACTGATCGGCCATACCGACAGCCTGCAACCCGACGTGTTCCAACTGGTCGAGGCCGCACGCATCCTGACCGATGAGGGATTCCAGGTCTTTCCCTACACGACCGAGGACCTGATCGTGGGAGAGCGTCTGCTCTCCGCGGGCTGCGAGGTGTTGATGCCCTGGGGCGCGCCCATCGGATCGGGCCGGGGGCTGGCCAACGAATATGCCTTGCGCGCGATGCGGGCCGAGTTTCCCGACATCCCCCTGGTGGTCGATGCGGGGATAGGGTTGCCATCGCACGCCGCCCGCGCGATGGAACTGGGCTATGACGCGGTGTTGCTTAACACTGCCGTTGCCCGCGCGGGCAACCCTGTGGCTATGGCACGGGCCATGGCGCTTGCTGTCGAATCAGGCGCGCTGGCCTGTCAGGCAGACCCGATCGAACCGCGCGACATGGCCGAACCCTCCACCCCTGTCATCGGCAAGGCGTTCCTGTCATGACGCTGGACCGGTTCTATCCCATTTTCGATACGCCCGCCTGGATTGCCCGGATGTTGCCGCTTGGCGTCAGGTTGGTGCAATTGCGCATCAAGGACCGTCCGGATGATAAGCTTCGCACCATGATCGCCGAAAGTCAGGCGCTTTGCCGTCAACATGGTGCGGTGTTGGTCGTCAACGACTACTGGCAGGCGGCCATCGACCTGGGCTGTGACTGGCTCCATCTCGGGCAAGAGGATCTGGACGAGGCCGACCTGCCCGCGATCCGTAAAGCGGGTCTGAAACTGGGCGTTTCCACCCATGACGATGACGAGCTGGAGCGCGTTCTGGCGATCGACCCGGATTACGTTGCGCTCGGCCCGGTCTATCCGACGATCCTGAAAAAAATGAAATGGCATCAGCAAGGTTTGCCCCGCGTGACCGAGTGGAAGGCGAGGGTCGGTGACATTCCCCTGGTCGCGATCGGCGGCATGAGCGTCGAACGCGCGCAGGGCGCCTTTGACGCCGGTGCCGATATCGTCTCGGCCGTGACCGACATCACCCTGAACGCCGATCCCGAGGCCCGTGTCCGGGACTGGATCGAGGTGACAAGATGAACCGCTACGCCCGCCAGATGATCCTGCCCGAAGTCGGGCAGGGGGGGCAGGACCGGCTCGCCGCTGCTCGGGTCCTCGTGGTTGGCGCGGGTGGGCTCGCTGCGCCGCTGTTGCCGCTGCTCGCCGGCGCCGGTGTGGGTGCGATCACCATCATGGATCCCGACACGGTCGAGTTGACGAACCTGCATCGACAGACGTTGTTCACCGAGTCCGATTGCGGTCGCCCCAAGGCCGAGGTCGCCGCCGAACGCTGCCGCGCGATCAACTCCGAGGGGGTACATCATGGTACAAACCGGTCAATAACCCCCGAAAACGTTGTACAAAACGGTCAAAAGGTCGACCTGATCCTCGATTGCGCCGACAGCTACGCGGCAAGCTATCTGCTCAGCGATGCCTGTCTGGCGCTCGGCAAACCGCTTATCACCGCGTCGGCGCTCGGGATGTCGGGATATGTCGCGGGCGTCTGCGGTGGGGCACCCTCGCTCCGCGCCCTGTTTCCCGATGCACCGGATGGAACCGCGACCTGCGCGACTGCCGGGGTGCTTGGACCCGTGGTCGGAATACTAGGCTCTATGCAGGCGCAAATGGCACTTTCTGTCTTGCTTGGCTTGTCGCCGTCTCCGCTGGGACAGCTGGTGCAGTTCGACGCCGCCACCCTCCGATCCACCAGTTTCCGCTTTGACGAGGCACACGAACCGCAGCGGGTATTTTCCTTCGTCTCTCCCTCGGACCTGACCGGAGAGGACACGATCATCGAGTTGCGCGACACGGTCGAAGCACCGGTACCGCTGCATCCGAAGGCGCAGCGTCTCGCACCTGCCGATCTTACCAAAATAGAGACTAACAGGGGCAAACGCCTTGCCCTGTGTTGCGCCACCGGCTTGCGCGCCTGGCGTGCCGCCGAAGAAATCTCAACCCGCTGGCCCGGCGAAATCGTCCTCGTCGCCGCCAGAACCTCGTAAGGAGAGCTCCATGAAACACCTCCTCGCAGCGGTCGCGCTGCTTGCATCGACCCCAGCTTTTGCACAGGACAAGATGACCGTCCTGCTGGATTGGTTCATCAACCCCGATCACGGCCCGATCATCATCGCCGAAGAACAAGGCTATTTCGCCGAAGAAGGTCTTGAGGTCGAGATCATACCGCCCGCCGACCCCTCGGCCCCACCACGGCTTGTCGCTGCCGGACAGGCCGATCTGGCCGTATCGTACCAGCCGCAACTGCACCTCCAGATCCATGAGGGCTTGCCGTTAAAGCGCGTGGGTACCTTGGTTGCCACCCCGCTGAACTGCCTGCTCGTCCTTGCGGATGGCCCTGTACAGAGCCTGTCTGACCTCAAGAACCGCAAGGTCGGTTTCTCCGTCGCCGGCGTCGAAGAGGCCGTGCTGCAGGCCATGCTGGGCCATCACGGGGTCACACTGGACGATATCGAGATGATCAACGTGAACTTCTCTCTTTCGCCCTCCTTGATGTCGGGGCAGGTCGACGCCGTCATCGGTGCGTTCCGGAATTTCGAGCTGAACCAGATGGAGATCGAGGGCATCGAAGGCCGTTGTTTCTTTATCGAGGAAGAGGGTGTGCCGCCCTATGACGAGCTGATCTATGTCGCAAATCCCGACCGGATGGATGCCGACATGGTCAGACGCTTCCTCGCCGCTACGGAAAAGGCCACGCAGTTCATCATCAACAACCCCCAAGAAAGCTGGGAAATCTTCGCTGCGACCTCGACCGAACTACAGGATGAGTTGAACGAAAAAGCGTGGGTCGACACTCTTCCACGGTTCGCCCTTCGCCCCGCGGCCATGGATGCCGGACGCTACGCCAGGTTCGAGGAATTCCTGAAGGAGTCCGGCATGATCGACAGCATCAACCCCGTCGACGCAATTGCAATCGACGTGACGGCGCAATGAAAGGGCCGGATTACGGCCGTGCCTTCGGCCTGATGCGAGAGGCTGCGGGCGACACGTGGCATGGGTATGTCCGCCACCCTTTCGTGCAGGCGTTGGGTGACGGCTCTCTGCCGAAGGCGGCGTTCCTGCACTATCTCCGGCAGGATTACGTGTTCCTGACCCACTTCTCGCGCGCGTGGGCCCTGGCCGTGGTCAAGAGCGAAACGCATGACGAAATGCTCGTCGCCGTCGGTACGGTAAACGCGCTGGTGGTCGAAGAGATGAAGCTGCATGTCGGCATTTGCGAGGCGGTCGGCATCGCGCAGGAAGAGCTGTTCGCCACGGCAGAACGCCCGGAAAACCTCGCCTATACTCGTTTCGTGCTCGAGGCGGGGTACAGTGGCGATCTGGCGGACCTTCTGGCGGCGCTCGCGCCCTGTGTTCTGGGCTATGGCGAGATCGGTGCGTGGTTGTCGCAGGTGGCTGCGTCGAAAACCTATCGCGACTGGATCGACACCTATGGTGGACCGGACTACCAATCCACGTGCAAGGAAGTTGGGGCCTTGATGGATCAGGCTCTATCAAGGCGAATTGGTGCCGATTTCAAAGCTTCTCCTCGGTGGGACAGGTTGTGCGCAACCTTCCGAACGGCCACGGAACTGGAACAGGGGTTCTGGCAGATGGGCCTGACCCCGTGATCACTGCTCCGGCGATAACGCTGACGGGTGGCGCGCGGATTGACGAGACGCAATTGTTTGCGCCCCTCTCACTCGAACTTGGGGCCGAACGATGGACCTGTTTGCTTGGAGGTTCGGGCGTTGGAAAATCGACGATCCTGCGCCTGATCGCAGGGCTTGAAACAGGCGCGGTCTTCGATGGCGAAATCACGGCAAATGATGGTGCGCCACTCACGCCGCGGGTGGGATACATGGCGCAAGACGACCTGCTTTTGCCTTGGGCGTCGGTAAAGAAAAACGTGAGCTTGGGCGCGCGCCTGCGTGGAGAGCGCCCCGATGCTGAAAAACTGGACGAACTGCTACACCGGACCGGATTGATTTCGCATGTCGACAAGAGGCCATCAGAGCTCTCTGGTGGACAAAGGCAACGCGTGGCGCTGGCGCGTACGCTGATGGAGGACAAGCCGGTCGTTCTGCTCGATGAGCCTTTTTCGGCGCTAGATGCACGCACCCGTGCGGACATGCAGGACCTCGCCTTCGACCTTCTGAAAGGGCGAACCGTGCTGCTGGTGACCCATGATCCGGCCGAGGCGGCCCGGCTGGGCCACGCGATTCACGTGATGTCACCGCAGGGGTTGACCGAGGTCGCACCGCCCGCTGCGCCCGCGCCACGCGACGTCGACGATGAAGAGACGCTGAAGACGCAAGGTGCCCTGTTGCGGCTTCTTCGGGAGAAGGCCGCATGAAGGTGCTTCCTCCGCTTCTCGCCACGGCTTTTGCCCTCTTGGTGTGGCAGGTGGTGGTCAGCCTGACCGGTTTGCCGCGGTTCATCCTGCCGGGTCCGGCCCTGGTTGCCGAGACCTGGTGGACCAATCGTGCGGTGATCGCCGAGCATACCCTTGTCACGGCGCTTGAGGTTCTGCTGGGTCTGGCATTGGGAGCGGGGCTGGGTGTCGTTACCGCCATACAGTTGGCCACATCCCGGATCGCGCGGCTTCTGGTGCAACCCATGCTGGTCTTTACGCAAGCCCTGCCGGTTTTTGCCTTGGCGCCGATCCTGACGTTGTGGCTGGGCTACGGCCTGTGGTCCAAGGTCGCGATGGCCGTGCTGATTATCTATTTCCCCGTCACTGCATCGTTTTTCGACGGATTGATGCGCACGCCGCGCGGATATCTGGACCTTGCTCAAACGATGCAGGCCAGTCCTAGGGCGGTCTTGTGGCGCATTCGCGTTCCCGCCGCGTTGCCTTCGCTTGCCTCTGGTCTGAGGCTGGCGGCTGTTTATGCGCCCATCGGAGCAGTCATAGGTGAGTGGGTTGGCGCTTCGCGCGGGCTGGGATACCTGATGCTACTGGCCAATGGCCGGGCCAAGACCGATCTCATGTTCGCGGCGATGCTGACGCTGGGGGTTTTTTCTGTCCTGCTGCACCTTGCAGTGCGCCGTGCAACCGCCCGAATGGCAGGCGAACGTTAACCATCTGGCAACCGATTCGGACGCAGGTTCGGCGGCATGAGCCAGAACGCCTTTCACGATGCGCAGAGCCTGTTTGACACCGATGAGGCACCGGCAAGTCCGTTGCCTTCGGGGCGACTGCCTTCCTACATCAAGGATCACCGCAAGCGCCTGCGGGAAAGGTTCATAACGGGCGGAGCCGGTGCCATGCCGGATTACGAACTGCTTGAACTGGTTTTGTTCCGTTCCATCCCACGGCAGGACGTCAAACCACTCGCGCGCGAACTTCTCGAACGTTTCGGGGATTTCAATCGGGTGCTGACAGCTCCGGCCGAACGGTTGCGGATGATCAAGGGGGTCGGTGACAGCGTCATTACGGATCTCAAGATCGTCGAAGCCTGTGCACACCGGATGGCCCGAGCTCGCGTTATGCAGCGGCAGGTCATAAGCAGTTGGGATGCCTTGCTGGATTACTGCCACACCACGATGGCACATCGAGAAACCGAACAGTTCCGAGTCTTTTACCTTGATCGCAAGAACGTGCTGATCGCGGATGAGGAACAGGCACGCGGCACGGTCGATCATGTGCCCGTCTACCCGCGCGAGGTCGCCAAGAGGGCGCTGGAACTGAATGCCTCGGCCCTGATCCTGGTTCATAACCACCCATCAGGCGATCCGACGCCGTCACAGGCTGACTTGGACATGACGCATCAGATCCAGAATGCTTGCACGGCCCTTGGACTGACGCTGCATGACCACCTGATCATCGGCAAGGAAACCGAGCTGAGCTTTCGTGCGCAGGGATATCTCTAGCGGATCCAGATTTCGACGCGGCGATTTACCTGTCGGCCCCAATCGCTGTCGTCGCATGCCATGGGCAAAGCTTCGCCAAAGGCGTCGACGCCGATCGTCACGCGCTGTTGGTTTGCAGTCGGAGCCGCGGCCAGAACGGCATCGCGAACGGCTTCGGCACGTTTCATCGCGATCTCGGAATTGGCTTCGGCTGGTCCGTCCCCGTCGCTGAAGCCGACGAACAGTACCTGTTCACCGTCATGCGCGCCGCTTTCCAGCGCCTGTGCGAGACTCAGGATGTTTGACCGCGACTGCGCGTCGGGGCGTGAAGACCCAGCCTCGAACCGAAAAGAGGTGGTCAGGCGGGTCATGGGCGACAAGGTCTGCACGAGGCGCTGAAGGTCACTCAGTTCCACTTCGATCCCTGCCGCGGCGATTGCATTTGCCAAGCGCCGCCCTTGCGCGCCGAGCGGGATCTCTTCGGGGGCCTGATCGACGAAACCGGCCCTGCGAATCACGACCTGCGCAGCCGGGCTTGTGGTGTATCCGAGGAAATCCCGGGCAATTCGTGGCAGCCTGCGTGCTGGCAGATACAAGAACATCGGTGATGTAAGAGGGTAGTCCTCGGTCTTGATTGTCCATCGGTCAGCCGAAAGAGAAAAGCCGCATGATCCGCTCAGCGTCAGCGCGCGCGCGGTTCCGGTTTCGGCATAGCTGGCGATGCCAAGTGCGAAGGGGTCCGTAACGACGGCCTGAGCCAAGGCGCTGCTGCGCGAATGATGAATCGTTTCGGTGGACAGTGTTTTTCCGGCTGGCCGCAAAAGCCTGTCCTCGACGGCCTGCGTCAGCCCGGATTCCGCGTCGGGCAAGTGCAGTGCAATTGGCGCATCTGGCCCGCCAAGAACCTGCCAATTCGTGATCTCACCGGCAAAGACACGCGCCAGATCCGGGGTCGAGACCTGCCGAACCGGGTTATCGGGCGCCGTGACCGGCACCATTGCGTCGAGCGCCAGCACGCGGCTGCGATTGGGACGTGTCATGTCACCCATACCGGCCTCGCGCGCACGATCACGTTCATCTGGTCGGATCTCGCGAAGGGCCATCACGATGTCGGCCTCGTTCGCGAGGAGATCGGCAAAGCCTTCATCCGTCGTTGTTATGCGAAAGTCGAACCGAGCTAGCGGTGTGGCACGCTCCGGGTTGTAAACCAGATAGCTGAAATGGGTCTGGTCGCGGTTCTGTCTTTCGGTGCGATACCCGTTGCGCAGCGCGAAGCCTTCGATCAGTGCCGGCAGCAGAACTTCGGCCATGGTCGAGGATCCGGACAGGGCGATTTCGGCTACGAAATCGGTCAGGCTCGGGCAGGCGGGTCCATCACAGGACACACCTGTTCCATCCACGGTCAATTCTCCGAATTGCGTGTCAACACGGTAGAATTGACCGTCGAAACCCAACAGGGTGCCGCTGATTTCAACCGCTCCATCGCGCGAGGTAAGCGTGATGTCCTGAGCGGATAGCGGCGCGACTGCTCCCAATGACAATAGTGCGGCGATGAACGCCGCACGCAATCCGATCATGTGACCTCTGAAATTCGCCCGTTCTTACTTGGCGGCGATCTTCAGGTCTTCGACCAGATTATTCAACACCAGAAAGTCTCCCGTCGCGTCGCAATCCGGCATGGCCAGGATCAGGTCGCGTGTGCGCAGCGAGGACGCGCCGCGTCGTTCCAACGATTGCGCGCTGATATCCCTGCCGCAATTGGCTGAGGTTACCTCGGCTTCGACGGTCAGATCGATCGTTCCTGCCTGTACGTTCCGGGCAAGTGGAAAGCTGTATACCTCTGCCAGCTGGGGCGCAAAGGTTTCCGCGTCGCCAAGGCGGACGACATGGCCATACCCTTCGGCGGCGGCGTGCCAGACATGACCTTGTTCGCCATAGCTCGCGCCGAACTCACGCGCGTGGATCTGCAGCCCGTCTACGCCGGACCATTGCAGTACGACCCGCTCATAGTCGTCGAGGTCTGACACCTTTGCCATCGTGACTGCGCCTTTGCCGTTTGGAAAAGCAACGACGAAGACGGCTGTTTCGGACAGGGCCGGTACCGTGACCTGTAAAGCGCCTGTTTCGTCGGTGACGTCGGTAAAGACCAGCCCGCTATGATGAATTGCTGCGCGCTGATTGCCAAAACAGGGGGCTTCTACGGTCAACTCGACGCTTGCCATAGCGGCCGGTTGGGCCCGTGCCGTCACGTCGCAGCCAAGTTTTGGCGCGACCGGATCGCGAGGCGTGTCGGCCAGAACGATGGTGTCAATCGCGTCGCCTGCGCCTTTCGCATCCTCGAATGCCGGTTCTGTCAGGCGACTTGGGGCGCCGCGATCAGGAAGTGCGGATGTCAGTGTGATCTGCTCGACATTGAAGAGAGCGAAATCGTCGACATCCGATACGCCGGACGGGGCCGCGACTTCCTGTTGCACAGCGCCAGGTGCGCGTGCATGGAGCGGTGCAGCTGAATCGCTGCCCATCTGCATGAAGTAACCGGTGCCCAATGCACATGCGACCGTGCCGCCGATTGTAAGGGCTCTGCGCTTGATAGACATGACACTCTCCCTCGAGCTTTCGCCAAGAAGCAGTGTCGTTAAAGAAGCAGGCCAAGTTATGGCCTGCCTGCGGAGTCATTGCGGCGTGATTGCGACGGATCAGGTGAGACGCCCGTGACAATGCTTGAACTTCTTGCCGGATCCGCAAGGGCATGGCTCGTTCCGGCCAGGGTTGCCCCAGGTCGAAGGATCGTTCTCGTCGAACCCGGCAATGGCCTGACCTTGGGCGGGAGCATTGCCGGTGGGCTCGGTCCCTCCTGCGGGCTGTGCCGCGTCTGTCTGCTGTTGCAGGGCCGCTTGCTGCGCCGCGATCTGTTGCAGCATCTGCTGCTGCTCTTCTTCGGTCAGTGGACGGACGCGGGCAAGCTGCTTGGTGACCTCTTCGCGCAGCCCGTCGAGCATGCCTTCGAAGAGCTGGAAGCTTTCGTTCTTGTACTCGTTCAACGGGTCGCGCTGGGCGTACCCGCGGAAACCGACGACCGAGCGAAGGTGTTCCAGCGTCAACAGGTGTTCACGCCACTTGGTATCAATGGTCTGGAGCAGCACCTGTTTCTCGATGTTGCGCATCGTGTCGGCACCAAACGCCTCGGCCTTTTTCTCCATCATCTCGTCGCTGGCCTTGGCAAGCCGTTCACGGATGTCCTCGTCGTCTACGCCCTCTTCCGCAGCCCATTCCATGACGGGCTCGTCGATGCCGAGCTTGTCGATCACTTCGGCGTAAAGGCCTTCGGTATTCCATTGGTCGGCATAGGACTTGGCCGGCATGTGGTGATCGACAAGATCGTCGATGACCTGATGCCGCATGTCACCGACAATTTCAGACAGGTCCTCGGTCGACATGATTTCACGGCGCTGAGAGAAGATCACCTTGCGCTGATCGTTCATGACGTCGTCGAACTTCAGGATGTTCTTGCGCATGTCGAAGTTGCGGCCTTCGACCTTTGCCTGTGCGCGTTCGAGCGACTTGTTCACCCAGGGGTGGATGATCGCCTCGCCTTCTTGCATGCCAAGGGTTTTGAGCACCTTGTCGAGACGGTCGGAACCGAAAATACGCATCAGGTCATCTTCGAGACTGAGATAGAAGACCGTGCGCCCCGGGTCGCCCTGTCGGCCAGAACGACCGCGTAGCTGGTTGTCGATCCGGCGGCTTTCATGGCGTTCGGATGCCATGACATACAAGCCACCGGCGTCGATCACCTTTTGCTTTTCCTCGGCGTGGCGCGCCTCTTCCGCGGCGCGCAAATCGGCCGGGTCCGCGTCGGGGTTTTTCTCGAGGCTGTCCATCACGCGCATGTCGACATTGCCGCCCAGCTGGATATCGGTGCCGCGTCCGGCCATGTTCGTCGCGATGGTCACGGCACCAAGCCGACCGGCCTCGGCCACGATCTGTGCTTCCTGTTCGTGGTGGCGGGCGTTCAGCACGTTGTGCTTGATCCCTTCATTGCCCAGCATCTGGCTGAGCATTTCCGATTTCTCGATCGAGGTAGTACCGACAAGAACAGGCTGGCCCTTTTCGTGCGCCTTGCGGATCTCGTTGATCATCGCCTGATACTTTTCGTTGGCCGTGCGATAGACCTGATCGTCTTCGTCAACGCGAGCGATGGGGCGGTTGGTGGGCACTTCCACGACGCCAAGTCCGTAGATTTCGGCGAATTCCTCGGCCTCGGTCGACGCGGTGCCGGTCATACCGGCGAGTTTATCGTAAAGGCGAAAGTAATTCTGGAAAGTCACGCTGGCCAAGGTCACGTTTTCGGGCTGGATCTTGACGTTTTCCTTGGCCTCGATCGCCTGATGAAGGCCATCGGACAGGCGGCGGCCCGGCATCATACGGCCGGTGAACTCGTCGATCAGCACCACTTCGCCGTCGCGAACGATGTAGTCCTTGTCTTTCTGGAAAAGCTTGTGCGCGCGCAGACCCTGGTTGACGTGGTGGACAACCGTGGTGCTTTCCGGGTCATAGAGCGTGTGCCCCTCCGGCAGCAGGCCGCGAATGCGTAATTGCTCTTCGAGAAACTCGTTGCCATCGTCGGTGAAGGTCACGTTGCGTGATTTCTCGTCGAGCGTGTAATGGTCGTCGGAGAGCGACGGGATGACCGCGTCGATGCTGACATAGAGTTCCGAACGGTCCTGCGCAGGACCGGAGATGATGAGCGGGGTTCTTGCTTCGTCGATGAGGATCGAGTCGACCTCGTCAACGATCGCGAAATTGTGCTGCTTCTGGTAAACTTGGCTAAGTTCAGACTTCATGTTGTCGCGCAGATAGTCGAAACCCAACTCGTTGTTGGTCGCGTAGGTGATGTCGCTTTCATAAGCGGCCATCTTCTCGGCGTCGGGCTGACCGGAGTAAATCACCCCGGTGGTCATGCCGAGCTGTGCGAAAACCTTGCCCATCCATTCCGAGTCGCGCTTGGCAAGGTACTCGTTCACCGTGACGACGTGAACGCCCTTGCCCGTCAACGCATTCAGATAGGCCGGTAGGGTAGCGACCAGGGTTTTGCCCTCGCCCGTCTTCATTTCCGAGATATTGCCCTGATGGAGAAAGATCCCGCCCATCAGCTGAACGTCGAAGGCTCGCAGGCCCAGGGCGCGCCGGGCGCCTTCGCGGACATTCGCGAAAGCCTCCGGCAGTAGATCGTCAAGGCTCTCGCCGCCATTGGCACGCTTGCGCAACTCTTCGGTCTTGGCCTTCAAGTCCTCGTCAGAGAGCTTTTCGAACTCCGCTTCCAGCGCGTTGATCTTGTCGATCAGCGGGCGGGTCGCCTTGATCTTGCGGTCGTTCGGCGTACCGAAAACCTTTTTGGCAAGCGTTCCCAATCCCAGCATGTTCACTCCAACGGATCTCGATATGTCGTGGTTGCGACAGGCTTGCCCGCCTCGTGCGCAACCCATAGATACGGGGGTGAAGGCGGCCCTGTCCAAGGCTTCAAGGCGATGTAAGCGGCAGGTCGTGGAGTGTCAACGCCGCGCCCCGTCGCGGCCTGCCAATAGGAAGAATCAATGCCGAAACGCCTCACTTTTCTGGCATCGCTGAGCCTTGTTGCCGCGATGTCGATACCCTTGTCTGCCGAGACCACACCGGATGCCGGCACGGTCCTGGCGCGGGTCAATGGTGAAGAGATCACCCTTGGCCACGTCATCGTTGCCAAATCGGTTCTGCCGGCCCAGTACCAGCAACTGCCAGACGAGGTTTTGTTCGACGCCATTCTCGACCAGCTGATCCAGCAAACCTTGCTGGGACAGGAGCGCGGTGACCAGGTTCCGCAGCGGATCGAGCTTGCGCTACAAAACGAGCGCCGTTCGCTTCTGGCGGCAGAGACGTTGCAAGAGATCATGCGCACGGTAACGACCGAAGAGGCGCTGCAGCAGGCCTATGATGCGAAATACGCCGACGGGTTTGGCGGGGACGAGTTCAATGCCTCGCACATCCTTCTCAATTCCGAGGAAGAGGCAAAGGCAGTCAAGGAACTTTTGGACAGCGGCGCAGATTTCGCGGCGACCGCCAAGGAAAAGTCGACAGGACCCTCGGGTCCGAATGGCGGGTCACTTGGATGGTTCGGCAAAGGCGCGATGGTACCCGAGTTCGAGGCTGCGGTGATTGGCCTGGAACCGGGCGAAGTGTCGGAACCGGTGCAGACGCAGTTCGGCTGGCACATCGTCAAGCTGACCGAGAAGCGCAAGGCAGAGGCACCCGCGCTGGAAGAGGTTCGTGGCGAGCTGTCCAACGAGATCCAGCAGCAGGCCGTCGAGGATCGCGTGGCGGAATTGACGAAGTCGGGTGAGGTCGAGAAGCTGGAAGTCGAAGGCGTGTCGCCGAATATGCTCAGCCAACCCGAGCTTCTGCAGGAGTAAGCCAACGTGGCCAAAATCACCAAGGTCTCGCCGCTCGCGCCCGAGAGATTTCCCGATCTTCCCCCGATTGAAGGTGTACAGTTTGCGACGGCTGAAGCAGGCGTGCGCTACGCCGGTCGGACCGATGTTATGTTGGCCGTGCTTGATCCTGGCACGGCGGTGGCGGGTGTTTTCACCCGCTCGACCACGCGGGCCGCGCCGGTTCTGGACTGTCAGCGCAAGATTGGGGGCGCGTCGGTAGGGCCTGCGGCGATCCTTGTGAACTCCGGTAACGCTAATGCCTTTACCGGCAAACACGGGGAGCGTTCGGTCTCCGAGGTGACGTCGTCAGTGGCCAAGGTAACGGGGGTGTCCGAAGACCGGGTTTTCACTTCTTCGACCGGGGTAATCGGCGAGCCGCTGCCGCATGATCGGATCGTGGCAAAGCTTGCTGACTTGACCTCGGAGCTTTCGCCAGATCGTTTCGAGGCTGCCGCGCGTGCCATCATGACGACCGACACCTTTCCCAAGGGCGCAACGGCGCGTGTCGAAATCGACGGCAAGCCGGTTACGATCTCGGGTATTGCCAAGGGGTCGGGGATGATCGCACCCGACATGGCAACCATGCTGGTCTACATATTCACCGACGCGGTGGTCGAGCAGTCGGTTTTGCAGGACACGCTGTCCCGGCTCACCGATCGGACGTTCAACTGCATCACGGTGGATAGCGACACATCGACCTCTGATGCGTTGTTGCTCTGTGCGACGGGCGCATCGGGTGTGGACGCCACCAAAAATGCGGCGTTCGAATCGGCACTGGAACGGGTCATGCTCGATCTCGCGCATCAAGTTGTGCGCGATGGGGAAGGCGCGACCAAGTTTGTCGAAATTCGGGTCACGGGTGGCGTGACCGATGCCGATGCCAAGACGCACGGCCTTGCCATTGCGAACTCGCCGCTCGTCAAGACGGCTATCGCGGGCGAAGATCCCAACTGGGGGCGCGTGGTGATGGCCATCGGGAAATCGGGCGCTGCGGCGGATCGCGACCTGTTGAACATTCGCTTCGGTGATATCCTCGTGGCGGAAAATGGTTGGGTCAGCAGCGATTACCGCGAAGAAGACGCGGCCGCTTACATGAAAGGTCAGAACCTCTCGATCTCGGTCGATCTGGGACTTGGAAACGGGAGCGCGACCGTATGGACTTGCGACCTGACGCACGGCTACATCGAAATCAACGCGGATTACCGGTCGTGAAGGTTGTTCTGGTATCCGCCGTTGCCCTGATCGATGTCGATGGCAGGGTGTTGCTGGCACAGCGCCCCGAAGGCAAGTCCATGGCCGGCCTGTGGGAATTTCCTGGCGGCAAGGTGGAGCCAGGCGAAACGCCCGAAACCGCGTTGGTGAGGGAGCTGCACGAAGAACTTGGCATAGACACATGGGAATCCTGCCTCGCACCATTGACCTTTGCCAGCCACAGCTATGACGATTTCCATTTGCTGATGCCGCTTTTCGCCTGCCGGAAATGGAACGGTATTCCCCAGTCGCGGGAAGGTCAGGCGCTGAAATGGGCGCGGGCGAATGAGTTGCGTGAATATCCGATGCCTCCGGCGGATATTCCGCTGATCCCGATACTCAGGGACTGGTTGTAACAAGAAGGGCCCGCGCGAGCGGGCCCTTTTTCTTTGTCCTCGTCGACCGATCAGTCGAGCGTACGGGTGACTTCCTGGCGCTCGAAGATCTCGATGACATCGCCGGGGCGAATGTCGTCGTAGTTCTCGAAAGCCATACCGCATTCCTGACCGGACTGGACCTCTGATACTTCGTCCTTGAAGCGCTTGAGCGTTTTAAGCGTCCCTTCGTGGATCACCACGTTATCGCGCAGCAAACGCACACCTGCGGAGCGGCGGGCAATCCCCTCGGTCACAAGACAGCCGGCAACCTTGCCAACGCCGGACACCTTGAAGACCTCTTTGATTTCGGCATAACCGATGAAGTTTTCACGGATCTCGGCGCTCAGAAGTCCAGAGGCCGCCTGTTTCACGTCATCGACCAAGTCGTAGATCACCGAGTAGTACCGGATCTCGACACCCTTCTGGTTTGCCACGTTGCGCGCGGTTGCATTGGCACGCACATTGAAGCCCATAACCGGTGCACCCGACGCCTCGGCCAGGCCGATATCGGTTTCGGTGATCGCACCGACGCCCGAATGCAGAACACGGACGCGGACCTCGTCGTTGCCGATCTTTTCCATCGCCTGAACGATCGCCTCGGCCGAACCCTGCACGTCCGCCTTGACGAGAATGGGCAGCTCGGCCACGTTTTCGTCTTCCTTGGCTTTCTGCATCAGCTGCTCAAGGGTGGTTGCGGCACCGGCGGCGGCGCGTTTGTCCTTGGCAACCTGCGCACGGTACTCGGCAATCTCGCGGGCCTGAGCCTCTGTTTCGGTCACGTTCAGAACGTCACCAGCCTCGGGAGTGCCGTTGAGGCCCAGAACCTCGACAGGAACCGACGGGCCAGCTTCTTTCACGCGGTCACCCTTATCGTTGATCAGCGCGCGGACCTTACCGTATTGCTCACCCACGACGAAAATATCGCCCTGACGAAGGGTACCTTTCTGGATCAGAACGGTTGCGACCGGGCCTCGGCCCACGTCCAGTTGCGCCTCGATCACGGCCCCTTGGGCGGCGCGGTCGGGGTTGGCCTTGAGTTCGAGGATCTCGGCCTGAAGGGCAATCGCCTCGAGCAGATCATCAAGACCCTGCCCGGTGATGGCCGACACTTCGACGTCCTGCACGTCGCCGGACATCTTTTCGACGATCACTTCATGCTGAAGCAGGTCAGTACGCACCTTGTCCGGGTTGGCTTCGGGTTTGTCGACCTTGTTGATCGCCACGATCATCGGGACGTTTGCCGCCTTCGCGTGGTTGATCGCTTCGATCGTCTGCGGCATCACGGCGTCATCCGCCGCGACCACGAGAACCACGATATCGGTGACTTGTGCACCGCGCGACCGCATCGAGGTGAACGCCGCGTGACCGGGCGTATCGAGGAAGCTCAACACCGCACCGCTGTCGGTTTTCACCTGATAGGCGCCAATATGCTGCGTGATACCGCCAGCCTCGCCTGCCACGACCTTTGCGTCACGGATGGCGTCCAGCAGCGAGGTCTTGCCGTGATCGACATGCCCCATGATGGTGATGACCGGCGGACGCGGCTGAAGGTCGTCTTCCTTGTCATCGATATCTGCAATCACGTCTTCGACGTCGGCATCCGACACACGAACCACGCGGTGACCGAATTCCTCGATGATCAGTTCGGCGGTATCGGCATCGATGGTCTGGTTCTGTGTGACCATCATGCCCATTTTCATGAGCGCCTTGACCACATCTGCCGAACGCTCGGCCATGCGGTTCGCCAGTTCGCCAACAGTGATCGCTTCGGGCAACTGTACGTCACGAATGACCTTTTCCCGTTCGACCGGTCCGCCCATGGCTTTCTGCCGGGCGCGCTCCTGCTTGCGCTTCATCGACGCGATGGAGCGTTGACGCCCGCCTTCGCCCGAAAGTGCTTGGTTCAGGGTCAGTTTGCCGGAGCGGCGATTGTCGTCGCGACCTTTGCCGCGGTTCTGGCGCTGGTCCCGGTCGCGATCAGGCGTCGCGGGACGCTTGGTCGTATCTGCGGCGGGCTTGGCTGCGCCAGGCTTGTCGGTACGCGGCGCGGGCGCTTCCTTGGCGGATTTCGCTTCGGCTTCGGCGCGCTTGGCCGCTTCTTCGGCTTCGCGGCGCTGACGTTCTTCGTCCTCGGCCTTTTGCCGCGCTCTTTCTTCAGCTTCGCGCTGCTCACGCTCTTTCTGTTCTTTCTCCGCGCGCAGACGCTCACGCTCTTCGGCGCGGGCCTTTTCCTCGGCCTCACGCTGCGCGGCTTCTTCGGCTTCGCGTGCCTTTGCTGCCTGCAGCGCCTTCAGCCGGCGCGCCATTTCCGCATCGGAAATCCCAGCAGGGCGACGCGAGGGGTCTGTTGCGGGCGAGGCACCACCCGACGCGGATTTACCCGCGCCCGGCTTGGGGACAACCACACGCTTGCGTTTGGTCTCCACCACGACATTTTTGGTCCGTCCGTGGCTGAAACTCTGTTTCACGTTCCCCGAACGGGACCCCCCACGCAGACCCAATGTCTTTTTGCCGTCACTATCGCTCATAAAGCTTCTTACCCTTCCGTGCGGCCCTTGCCGCCGTCATCCGTTTTGCGCATGCCACGAAGGCGTTGCGCTTCCTCTACAACACGTTTGGCGAGTCCACCAGAGGCCAGCGCCGCATGTATCACCGATTGGCGGCCAAAGGCCATGCCCAATTCGTCCGCAGTGAGCCAGCCGATGTATTTGCCGAAATGCGGCGTGCTCAGTTTCGACTTGCCGCGACCTGATCCGTCGCTTGCTTGGATCAGAACCTCGGCCTCTTCCTTGTCGAGCCAGGTCTTGACCTTTTCATAGCCAGCGACCGCGTCGCCAGATTTACGCGCCATGCTGATCAGATCGACCACGCGGCGCGCCAGTTGCCGCTCGACCTCATCGACCAGGTCATCGGGCACTGTTACCTGTGTCTTGAGGCCCCGGGCAAAGAGTTTCTTCTTTGCCGCGCGTTCAAGGGCGGCCCGGTCGGCCGAGACATAAACGCCCCGACCCGGCAGCTTTTCCATCACATCCGGAAACACCGTGCCATCCGGACCTGCGACGAAGCGGATCAGCCCGTGTTTGGGCTGAACCTCGCCAGTGGCGACGCATTTGCGCTCGGCACCTTCCGAGTGCTCTTTCCGTATGCCGCCGCGACCCATTCGAGACCTCCGGAGCCCAGAATCAGGCTCCGGCCTCCTCTTCGGAGTCGTCGGTGTCGGCGTCTTCCTCTTCGGCCTCTACTTCGAGCTCTGCGGGATCAACCCAGCCAAGCAAAACACGGGCTGTCATTACCATGTCCTGTGCTTCCTCGAGAGAGAGGTCGAAGGGTTCGAGGATACCGTCATCCTTGACCCGCTGACCGTCGACCGTCGTCCAGCCACCGGCCAGTTCCCAATCGGCGCAGGTCGCGAAATCCTCAAGGGTCTTTACGCCATCCTTCGCCAACGCTTCCACCATTTGGGGTGTCAGGCCATCGAATTCAATAAGGCTGTCTTCTGCACCCAGTTCGCGGGCGTTCTCAAGGGCCTGCCGGGCCTGCGCCTCGAGGTGGTCGCGGGCGCGCGCCTGCAATTCCTCGGCGGTGCCTTCGTCGACGCCGTCAATGACCAGCAGCTCGTCGAGTTCGACATAAGCCACCTCTTCGAGGTTGGTGAACCCTTCGGAGACGAGAAGCTGGGCGAAGAATTCATCAAGATCCAGCGTCTCCATGAAGAGCTGGGTACGTGCCTCGAATTCCTTTTGCCGACGGGCCGATTCCTCGGCCTCGGTCATGATGTCGATGTCCAGATTCGTAAGCTGTGACGCAAGGCGGACGTTTTGACCCCGGCGGCCGATAGCCAGCGAAAGCTGTTCCTCGGGAACGACGACTTCGATCTTGCCGGCTTCTTCGTCGAGAACGACCTTGGATACCTCTGCCGGCTGCAATGCGTTCACAAGGAAGGTCGGTTGGTCCTCGTTCCATGGAATGATGTCAATCTTTTCGCCCTGAAGTTCGTTCACGACGGCCTGCACACGGCTGCCGCGCATACCCACACAGGCGCCGACGGGGTCGATGCTGCTGTCGTAGGAGATAACGGCGATCTTGGCGCGGCTGCCCGGATCACGGGCGACGGCCTTGATCTCGATGATGCCGTCGTAGATCTCGGGCACTTCCATCTTGAAGAGCGCAGCCATGAATTCGGGCGCCGTACGGCTGAGGAAGATCTGCGGCCCACGCGGCTCTCGGCGCACGTCCTTGACGAAGCAGCGAACACGATCGCCAGGGCGATAGCTTTCGCGGCCGATTTTTTCGTTGCGGCGCAGGATCGCCTCTCCGGTTCCGACATCTACGATGACGTTGCCATATTCCTCGCGCTTGACCTGACCGTTGATGATGGTGCCGACGCGGTCCTTGAATTCTTCGTACTGGCGGTCGCGCTCTGCTTCGCGGACCTTCTGAAGGATCACCTGCTTGGCCGATTGCGCGGCAATGCGGCCCATCTCGACCGGCGGCACCTCTTCGGTGAAGACATCGCCGACCTTGGGGTCTTCCATGTACTGGCGGGCCTGCTCGACCGTCATCTCGGCCTGGTAGTTCTCCAGCTCTTCATCCTCGACGACGGTACGCACGCGGGTGAAGGTGGCGCGACCGGTCTTGCGGTCGATGGACACGCGGATGTCCATTTCCGAGCCGTAACGGCTCTTGGCGGCGCGCGCGAGGCTCTCTTCCATCGCTTCGACGACCAGACCGGGGTCGATCATCTTTTCGCGGGCCACGGCCTCGGCCGTTTGCAAGAGCTCCAACTGGTTTGCGGAGGTAATTGCCATTATTCCTTCTCCTCTGCGGACCCGTCCTCGGTCACGATCTCGTCAAACTGGTCTTCGTTGAGCGCGCCGGCCGCCTTGCGCTGACGCAGCATTTCCTTGATCAGGTCTTCTGTCAGCACGAGCTTTGCGTCGCTCAGCCAATCGAACTTCAACCCGATGGTCACCGTCTCGCCGTCCTGCAGGATGTTGACGAGCACCTCGTCATCCTCGACTCCTGCCAACTCGCCCTTGAACCGGCGGCGGCCATCTATCAGTTCCGAGGTTTCCAGTTTCGCCTCGTACCCCTCGAACATCGCAAAGTCCTTGAGGCGCGTCAGGGGCCGGTCGATGCCGGGGCTGGACACTTCGAGCGTGTAGGCATCGAGGATCGGGTCTTCGACATCGAGGGTCGCACTGACGGCGTTAGAAATCTCAGCGCAATCGTCGACTTCGATTCCGCCATCTGGCTTGTCAGCCATGATTTGCAGAGTAGCCTGCTTGCCGCTCATCAGGCGAATGCGGACGAGTTCGAAGCCCAGATCTTCGATCACAGGCGTTACGATCTCGGCCAGGCGCCGGTCGATCGCAGCTTTTGCTATGAGGTCGTTCGACATGGTTTCCAGACACAAAAAAACGGGCGCGCGGCCCGTGGAACATTTCCGGTGGAACCCCGGACCCAAAGGCCCGACGTGCCGCTGTTGAAGCGCCATATACGGGGTGGAGGCCGAGTCTGCAACCCCTGACGGTCAGATCATCCACCACCGTTCAATAAGGCGACCGTCATCCAGCGGGGCGTGCGCGATCCGATTTGGCAGTCCGACACGCTCATTCGCTGCCAAGGCCATGTCGTTTTCCGACGGGTGGAAGCGAAACCTAGCCCGGTCGCGAAGGCCGACACGATCGGGCAGGGCGGCGAGATCGACATAACCGTCGCGCAGCGCCTCGGCCCGAATCGCGGCATCGGGAATGACGATGATCTCGACCACATCGACCCATCCCGCCTTACCTTGCTTGTAATGGTCAGCCACCCGCGTACCGCGAAAATGTCGGCCGTCCTCGGCGCGCTCCACGCGGTAGCATCCGGTGCCGTTTGCCAGACCCAGCGGTCTCGTCGCCTCACCCGCGCGCGCAACCGCAAATTGACGGCCTGCCAGACGGAGAGGCAAGCCAGGGTCCGGATCGTCCAGTGTAAGGGTCACTGTGTAGGTATCGACAAGGTTGATCCTGCCTAGGCGTTCCAGTGTTGCTGTCACATCGTTCGCCGAAAGCGGGTGGCCGTCGTGAAACGACACGTCATCGCGAAGGGACAGTCGCCAATTCCTCGCTTCGGCGTCCGATTGCCAATCTCGCAGCAGCTCGCCGCGCAGCGCGCCATCGGGTCCGATCTCGGTGAGCGTGTCGTACACCGCCCCCGAAACAAGCGTTTCAAGGCTGTCGTCACGTGGTACGGCGATTCGCAAAGTTCCGCCCTGTTTCGGCGCTGCATCCAGCGAAACGCCGGTCGCGGCCAAAAGAGCTGCGGCTGCACCGGACGTGAACAGCGCGCGGCGGTCGATGCGATTCATCGGAGCTGCTCCCCGATCCTGTCCATGATGCGTACGAGTTCGGAGGAAATGCCCGGTTCGCTCAACGCGTGGCCGGCATTTCGAACCATTTTGAGCTCGGAGTTGGGCCAGAGCTCACTGAGGCGATAGGCAGAAGCAGGCGGGCAGATCATGTCGTAGCGGCCTTGAACGATGAAGCCTGGAATATGCGAGATGCGTCCCATCTGCGCAAGGATCTGTCCATCCTGATCAAGGAACCCGGCATTCTGGAAGTAGTGGTTCTCGAGACGAGCAAACGCGCGGGCGTAATCTCCTGGGCTCTCGCCGGTCATGCCGTGGGAATGAATCGAGGCCAATGCATTTTCCCAAGCCGACCAGATCCGCCCAAAGCGCGTCTCCTCCATCAGGTTCCCGGAAAAAAGGCGCCTGTGATAGGCTGCGATCAGGTCGTCGCGCTCATCCTCCGGGATTGGGCTCACGAATTTCGACCAGATCTCGGGCCAGAACTTGCCTGCGCCGCCGCCATAAAACCAATCGAGCTCGGCCTGCGTCATGAGGAACACGCCGCGCAGCACGAGGTGGGTTACGCGGTCAGGGTGAGTCTGTGCGTAGATAAGGGCCAGGGTTGCACCCCAACTTCCGCCGAAGGCGATCCATTCGTCGATCTCAAGCAACGTTCGGATCCGTTCGATATCGGCGACAAGATGCCAAGTCGTGTTGTCGGCAACCGATGCATGCGGTCGTGACCGACCACAGCCGCGCTGGTCAAAGAGTACGACACGGTAAACCGATGGGTCAAAATAGCGCCGCATTGCCGGACTGCATCCGCCACCGGGACCGCCGTGCAGGACGACCACCGGGATCCCATCCGGGTTGCCGCACTGTTCGACATAAACGCGATGACCTTGACCGACATCGATCATGCGCTGGTCGAACGGGTCGACCGGCGGATAGAGATACTGCACTGCGCGCTTTTGGTCCGGGTACTTGTCCATTACGGCCCTATATAGTCCACAAGCTGTAAAAGAGCACACGGAGACAGGAATGCAAGCAAGTCCGAACACCGTCGACCCCGCCGAGATCGCCAAGTTCGAGGCGATGGCGGCCGAATGGTGGGATCCCGCGGGCAAGTTCAAGCCCTTGCACATGCTCAACCCATGCCGCCTGGATTACATCACTGCCCAGATCGCCGGCGAGTTCGGGCGGGATCTGGCCGATGATCAGCCGTTTGCCGGTTTGCGGTTACTCGATATCGGTTGTGGCGGCGGGCTCTTGTCCGAACCCATGGCGCGGTTGGGTGCCGAGGTCGTGGGGGCCGATGCCGCCGAAAGAAACTTGCCCGTCGCGCGCATCCATGCTGAGCAGTCGAGGCTGGATATAGATTATCGCCACACCACTGCCGAGGCTTTGGCCGAATCGGGTGAGGCTTTCGACGTGGTGCTGAACATGGAGGTAGTCGAGCATGTCGCCGATCCCTTGGCTTACCTGACCGCGGTAAGACAGCTGTTAAAGCCCGGTGGTCTCCACATCTGCTCGACGATCAATCGCAACCCGAAGTCCTACGCGATGGCCATTTTCGGTGCCGAAGTCGTCATGCGCTGGTTGCCGCGGGGAACGCACGAATGGTCGAAATTCATCACGCCAGACGAGTTGTACGAATTCCTGCGGCAGGCCGGTTTGGACCCGGTTGATCGCAAGGGCTTTGTTTTCAATCCAATAAGCTGGGCGTGGTCGATCTCGGATCGTGATCTGAGCGTAAACTACGTTACAGCAAGTCTGAAGCCCACGACCTAAGCGCCTTCCAGCTTGATGCGCAGATCGCGCAGGACCGGCAAGATGGTGCGGACACGGTCGGTGCCCAGTTGCTGGACCATGCGATTGATGAGCGGGGCAATCGATTGAATCGCCTGGTCGCGCGCTTGCCGCCCAGCCGGGCTGATCGCAACCATCTTGCGCCTTGCATCGTCCCAATCGGGCCGGATGTGGATGTATCCGGCCCATTCCAGTTTCGACAATGTGTTGGTCATCGCGCCGCGTGTCACGTGAAACGTTGCCGCGAGCTGAGCAGGAGATCGCTCGCCGCCCACGAAGACAAGGTGATTGAGTACCGAGAAATGCGAAATCTCCATGCCTTTTGGAAGCACCCGACCCAACCGATTGCGCAGCAATTGGTCGGCGGTCAGGATCTCGCTGAAAAGCGAGATTGCCAGTGCATTGGTTTCTTCGGTCATCTTCGGTTCGGATCAGGGCCCGGTAAAGGGGCGGACATGTGTGAGCGAGGGAACCTTGCGGCGCGCCTCTGTCACAGAACTATCATTGAGATCCAGAAAGTGAATGCCGGGTTCGGTTCCGCCGTCTATCAGCACCTCGCCCCAGGGCGAAACCGCAAGGCTGTGCCCGTATGTCTTTCGCTCGCGGCCGCGCGTGGTTGGGTGGGTGCCGCATTGTCCTGGTGCCAGAACGTAACACCCCGTTTCAATGGCACGGGCGCGCAACAGCGAATGCCAGTGGGCCGCGCCGGTCACAGGGGAAAAGGCCGCCGGTACGGTGAGGATGCGCGCACCGGATTGCGCAAGGGCTGCGTAGAGATGCGGAAAACGCAGGTCGTAGCAGACGCTCATACCGATTCGGCCAAAGGGGGTCTCGGCGGTAACCGCACGATCTCCGGGGCGGTAGTTGGCCGATTCCCGAAAGGTTTCTGTCTCGGTCACCTGAACGTCGAACATATGAATCTTGTCATAGCGCGCAACGATTTCACCACTTGGCGAAACAAGGAAAGACCGGTTTGCAAAGCGGCCGTCGGCATCATGGGTCTTGAGGCCGAGCGAACCGATCAATAGCCAAATCCCCAACTCGGAAGCCTGCTTTTGCAGGCCCGCAAGGGTTTCGTCGTCCTCTTCGTGCCGAAGGACTTCGCGCTGCCGCGTGGTACTGTTCGACACGCAATTGGTCACCTCGGGCGTCAGAACGAAACGCGCTCCCTTGTCGGCGGCGGCGGCAACCATTGCGCGCACCATTTCAAGGTTTTGGCCCGGGTCGTCGGACGACGTGATCTGCAGCAGCGCGGTTTTCATCAGGCAGCCAGCATCGGGTCGAGTTTGCCGGTACGATCCAGGTCGAACAGGTCATCGCAACCGCCGACATGCGTTTTGCCGATAAAGATCTGCGGCACCGTACGTCTACCGCCTGCACGCTGGATCATCTCAGGTTTGCGATCCGGATCACGCAGCACGTCGATCTCGGTGAATTCAACGCCTTTCTGTTTCAACAAGCGTTTGGCTGCGTGACAAAAGCCGCACAGGGGCGACGTGTAGATTTCGACGGGCTTCATGTATTCCCCTCATTCGTTCGCGAAACTTAGGGTGAGTTAAGCATCCTTGGCGACGCGCGCCAGTGTCAACACGCGGATTTGCGCGGCACCCGCATCAAGGCAAGCCTCAGCACAGGCCGACAGTGTTGCGCCAGAGGTCATGACATCGTCCACCAGAAGAACGGTACGAGCAGCAAGTCGATGACGGCGTTTCGGGTGAGGCTCTATGGCATTTCGCAGTGCTGTAAACCTTTGGTTGGCGCTGGAACCGTCAAGCTTCGGGGTCTTGATTCTTCTTAGCAGCAGGTCCGGGCAAAAAGGCAGGCCGGTTTCGTTGGCAAGATGTTGCGCCAGCAGGGCGGACTGGTTGTAGCGCCGTTTGAGCAATCGCGACCAGTGCAGTGGGACTGGTGCGATCAGCATGTCATCTGTGAGGATCTCACGACCGGCCTGGGCCAGCCAACGTGCAGCGGGGCGTGCAAGCTCTGGCCTGTCGCCATGCTTGAATGCAAGCATCATGCGCTTTGCCCTGCCTTTGTACAGAAGGGCAGACCGGCCTTCCACCCAAGGGCGGGGAGTCTTCATGCAGTCGTCGCATTCGATGCGATGCCCGTCGCGTTCACCCGGGAGCGGGGTGCCGCACGCCTCGCAGACTGTGCCGACGATGAAAGGTGTGTCGCGCCAGCATGTCCCGCAGAGTCCGAAATCGGACGAAACAAGTTCCCCACAGCCCATGCAGCGAGGCGGATAGACCAGTTCGACGGCAGTTTGAATCTTGCTCCACATGGTTTAAGTGCGGCTCATGAAAATGCCTGCTTCCGAGATGCCAGTTCTGTTCGATCGCGTGGCGCTTGCCGCGCACCGGTCACGAGCAAATGGTGAAGCGTTTTTCCTTCACCATTTCGCGGTCGACGAGGTGCAGGATCGTCTGGCGATGGTTAACAGGACGTTTAAGACTGCGGCTGTCGTGACCGCTTTCCCTGAACCCTGGCAGTCGATGATGCCCGAAGCGCAGATTGTCGCGGACGACGACGTTCTGGCATTCGAGCCCGAAAGCAACGATCTGATCATTCACGCCATGGCGCTTCACTGGGCCAATGATCCGGTCGGCCAACTGATCCAGTGCCGTCGCGCATTACGGCCCGACGGCTTGCTGATTGCCTTGTGTTTGGGGGGGGACACCCTTCACCAGTTGCGCGCCGTGTTGAGTCAGGCGGAGGTTGAGGTGACAGGCGGCCTTAGCCCACGCATTGCCCCGATGGGAGAGATCCGGGATCTTGGTGCCTTGTTGCAGAGGGCGGGATTTGCACTGCCGGTGGCGGACTCCGCTCCGTTGACAGCGACATACAGCGACCTCAGGCACCTGATGCTCGACCTGCGCGCGATGGGCGAAACGAACGCGATGCTCGAACGCCCGAGACGATTTACTCGAAAATCCGTGTTTTCGCGGGCGCAGGACCTCTACTCAGAGCATTTCGCGCAGGCTGACGGACGGTTGGAAGCAACTTTCGAAATCATCTGCCTGACCGGCTGGGCGCCGCATGAAAACCAACCCAAACCATTGCGGCCGGGATCGGCTCAGGCGAGACTGGCCGAAGCACTTGGCACGGATGAGACCAAATTGACCGATTGACGCGGGACGAATCCCGCTTAACTCAGGAAGCGGACCAGTAAGACATTCAGGAAACCCGATATGCTAGACGCCATCAAGGACGCAATCCGACCCGCCCACGCACCGGCGGATCATCCCAAGGTCAAGATGGGACGAATCGGAATCCTGTTGGCCAATCTCGGAACTCCTGACCATTACTCCTATTGGCCGATGCGTCGTTACCTGAACGAGTTTCTGTCGGACAAGCGCGTGATCGATTATCCCGCGTGGAAGTGGCAGCCCATTTTGCAGGGGATCATCCTGACCAAGCGCCCCTTCAGTTCGGGCGCGGCCTACAAGTCGATCTGGAACCACGACAAGGGCGAAAGCCCGCTGATGACGATCACCAAGGAACAGACGGCTAAACTGTCGGCCAAGCTGCAAGAGGTCCACGGGGACAAGGTGCTGGTGGATTTCTGCATGCGTTATGGCAATCCGTCGACGCGCTCGAAGGTTGCCCATATGACGGCCGAAGGTTGCGACAGAATACTGTTTTTTCCACTGTATCCGCATTATGCCGGAGCGACGACCGCGACCGCCAATGATCAGTTCTTTCGCGCCTTGATGCATGAGACATGGCAGCCGGCGAGCCGTACGGTGCCAGCCTATTTCGATCATCCCGCGTATATCGATGCGCTCGCCCGTTCGATCGAAAGCGCATATGCGAAGATGGACAGCCGGCCCGACATTCTCGTTTGTTCCTACCACGGGATGCCGGAACGCTACCTCAAGCAGGGCGATCCGTACCATTGCCAGTGTGTCAAGACCACGCGGCTTCTGAAAGAGCGGCTGGGTTGGGATGACGATCAGATCACGTCAACCTTCCAGTCACGATTCGGGCCCGAGGAATGGTTGAAGCCCTACACGGTTGATCACGTTGCCGATCTTGCCAAGCAAGGAAAAAAGAACATCGCAGTTGTTGCTCCTGCATTCTCGGCCGATTGCATCGAAACGCTGGAAGAGATCAACGAAGAGATTCGCGAAAGCTTCGAAGAGGCTGGCGGCGAAGGCTTTACATATATTCCGTGCCTGAACTCTGACGATGCGCATATCGAAGCGCTTGCGCGTCTCGTCGATGAAAACATTCGAGGCTGGATAGACTGACCGGGTCAGTTTGATGCAAAAGAAAAAGGCGGTGGAGAACCACCGCCTTTTCCGGTTTCTTGTGTCGTAGCTATTAGCTGGATGCGACAGCTGCGCCGACGATAACCAGCAGCAGCAGGGGCAGCCAGACGCCGCCGGACGAGCCCTGAGTCTCTTCGACGATGACCGGTGCTTCGACGACGGGCTCTTCCAGGTTGCCTGCAAAAGCGGTCGATGCGGCGGCGGTCAGGGCAGCAGCGAGAACGAGTTTCTTCATGTTAACCTCCAGAATTTGCGCGATTACATACATGTATACCGCGCACCCAAGACTTACCTCGTGGTTTTTTTCTATGCCGCACATGCACCGAATTGCAAACGCTACTTGTTGCAGAAGGCAAGAAGGGCGCTGAAATGTCGTCAAAATAGCAACACTTGCGGGGCGATCTTCACCATATCGTGCCCTTGGGCCGTTGGCGCACAATCACCAGAAAGCGGACAGCGGGGCAGCTCTCAAAGCCTTGCGCGCGCAGTTGAACGCAAATGTTGCCAGCTTGTCAAAGGTAACCCGGTGCCAGGCAGATTGTTCGGTCAAAATTCGGGAGTCTGCGGACTGTTCTGATGCGCATGCTTGGTGCAGGCAAGCCGTACCAAGTGTCAAACCTCTTCGATGTGTTGTTTCTTGGGTTTGCTACCGGAGCGCCGGCGCGCTATTTCGTGCCGTGACAGAAGGACGGTACGGATGATGATACGCGCAATCTCTCTTTTGCTCTTGGGATTTCTGGCCTTGGCGGCGTGTACGCCCACACCGTCCAGCCCGCGGCTTGGCGCGGACGGAAAACCATTACCGCAAGTCTATAGAATCTCTGGCAATCCCGAGAAAATCCAGTTTCGGATGCTCGATTCGGTCAATGCTCTGCGGCAGGCGTCCGGGTTGCGACCGGTCCAACTGAATGCCCAGTTGAACGCTGCGGCAGCGACGCATGCACGCGACATGTCGGTGCAGAATCGGCCTTGGCATTTCGGATCGGACGGTTCGTCCCCGCTCGATCGTGCCGCGCGCGTCGGCTATACCGGCCGTTTCCTTGGTGAGGCGATCTCGGAAACCTACGAAACCGAGCTTGAGACGCTCGCTGCCTGGATGGAGCAAGACGGACCGCGTACTGTCATCATGGATCCGAACGCAACAGACATGGGATTCGCGTGGTTTCAGGAACGCGGCGGCAAGCTTTGGTGGACCTTGGAGATGGGTGCCGGTGCCGTCAGTGGTGGCCTGAGCAGTTAGGAACTGCCAAGGCCAGCCAAGGTCAGGCCGCTTGAACCGAGTGGGACTCTGTCAGAATAGCATAGATCTTGACGGGATCCGGGTTGGCCCGAAGCTTGGCGCAAACGGTTGCTTCCCGGAGTGTACGCGACACCAAGGCCAGCGCCTTGAGGTGCTCTACGCCTGCATCTTCGGGTGCAAAGAGAGCAAAGGCCAGATCGACCGGCTGGCGATCTACCGATCCAAAGTCGATGGGTTTTTCCAATAGAACGAAGACGCCGCAAACCTCCTCCAGTCCCGAGAGGTGGGCATGCGGAAGTGCCACGCCATGACCAACGCCGGTTGGTCCGAGGCTTTCGCGCTCCAAAAGCGAATCGACGATGGCCTGCGGGTTCAAGTCCACCGCATTTGCTGCAACATCGCCAATCTCTTGAAAGAGCCGCTTCTTGCTGGAAACGGCAGACAATACGCGGACGGCCTCAGGTTTGAGGATGCTCGAGAGCTGCATAGGTTCTTGCTCCGGGTTGCCGCCCCTGCCTAGGCAGGAGCGTGCGCTCAGGTTTTGCCTCTTACGGGTCAATCCATCCGATGTTTCCGTCTTCCCGACGGTAAACGACGTTCAACCCATCCTTGCCTTCATTACGGAAAACCAGCACCGGGGCGCCGGCCAATTCCATTTGCATGACGGCTTCACCAACAGACAATGAAGGGATCTTTGTCTCCATTTCCGCAACAATTATTGGTTGCAGCGTCTCCGGCTCGGCTTCCGCCTCCGATTCTTCCGACGCGAGGATATAGGATGAGGCCCCAAAGAGTTCAACCGGCTCCACCCGATCTTTGTGATGATCCTTCAGTCGCCGTTTGTAACGGCGCAACTGCTTTTCCATTTTCTGGCAGCAGCCTTCGAACGCCGCGTAGATTTCAGTGGCATGTGCCTTGGCCTGGGCCGTCAATCCGGTGGACATGTGTACCGTTGCTTCGCACACATATTCATGCGCCGACCGGGAAAATACGACATTCGCATCGGTTGGGCGCTGGGCATACTTGCCCACCACTTCGCCAAGCTCCGTCTCGACATGGGTTTGCAGGGCTTCTCCGATGTCGATCTGTTTTCCGGTAATTTGGTAACGCATGTTATCTCCTTCACGCTTCTCACCCGTTACGGCGCGACGCGCCTTTATGCCTGTTCTTATCGGGTGGGGGATATAGGCGCATGTCTCGGTTGATCTGCATCACACCTTCGGTCGAAGGTCGCGTACAGAGCTTCTTGGAACCGCGGATGTGCCATACCTCATTTGAGGCTAGAGACGATGGCGAAGTCAATCGAAACAGGATTGTATATACGCAAAATCCGTCCGGCCTCAGACCGCGCGTCGGCCGTCACGATATGCGGAAATTGTCACCAAGATAGACGCGGCGCACGTTTTCGTTGTCCACGACCTCTTCGGGGGTGCCGGACATAAGCATGTGGCCGTCATGAAGGATGTAGGCGCGATCCACGATTTCGAGCGTTTCGCGTACATTGTGGTCGGTAATAAGAACTCCGATCCCACGTTTCTTGAGGTCGGCGACAAGGTGGCGGATGTCACCGACACTGATTGGGTCCACCCCTGCAAACGGCTCATCTAGCAGCAGGTACTTGGGATCGGCCGCCAGGCAGCGCGCGATCTCGACCCGGCGCCTTTCCCCTCCGGAAAGGGCAAGGGCAGGCGCCCGGCGCAAATGCTCGATGGAAAAGTCAGACAACAACTCTTCGAGACGCTCCTTGCGCTGATGGGCATGTTTGACGGTGATGTCGAGAACGGAAGAGATGTTGTCTTCGACACTGAGCCCGCGAAAGATCGACATCTCCTGCGGCAGATACCCGATTCCCATCTGTGCACGGCGATACATCGGAAGCGTGGTCGCATTCTGCCCGTCGATGATTACCTGTCCGGCTTCTGGAAAAACGAGGCCCGCGACCGCGTAGAACGTCGTGGTCTTGCCTGACCCGTTCGGTCCAAGAAGCGCGACAACCTCCGAGCGATTGAGAATCATCGAGACGTCACGAATAACGGTCTTGCGCCTGTAGGACTTGCGCAGCTTTTCAATCTTGAGACCGGCGTCGCCCTCGGTCACCGTAAGTTGCGGTCTATTCATCAATCCCCGTCCGAGCTGAGGATTGTTCTCACGCGCCCTGTCATCTGGGCGGTGCCGGTGGTCAGGTTCACGGTCATCTCGTTTGCGCTGAGTGCGTTCGGGCCTTGTGTCAAAAGCACGTTGCCGGTCATCACGATAACGCCGGTGTCGATTGAATAGTCGGCGCGTTCGGCCTCTGCCGCATCGGGGCCACTTACCAGAACAACTCCGCCAGTTGCTTCAAGCCGCTCTATCCCGGATTGGTTCTCGTCATAGATGACGAGCACTCGCTGCGCCGAGAGCCTCATTTCGCCCTGCCCGACAACAACATTGCCCTTGAACTCGGCAGATCCGTCTTCCTGGTTCACATCCAGAGTGTCCGCAGTGACCTCGACCGGCAGGCTTGTGTCGGCCTTGATCGCTCCGAAGGCGACATTTGCGCCCTGCGCCTGTACCAACGACGCGAAACCTATACATATTGTGACAAGAGCAAGGGAGCGAAAATGGAACACAGGTTATCTTTCTGAAGTTTGCGGGTCGTATACCAGCTTCACGCCGTTTGTGAAAAGGATATGAACCGGCGCTTCCTCGTTTTCAGCCCCGAACTGCATGGCGCCTGCAACCAGATGGCCAATCGGGCCTGTCGCATCAACCTGGCGTGGTGCCGCCCCTTCAATCCCGCTCAATGATGTCTCAAGCGTGTCGGTCGTCATTACGAAACCGTCCGACGTGGTGATGCGCACGTCGCCGGCAAACGTGGCCGTGTCGCTGTCGAGGGCAAAATCTCCGGCATCCGACGATACGGTGATTTCGCGTCCGTTGACCAGTTTCATCCTTGCGAATAGCTGTTCGGCAGCCGCAGGCGCGTTCATCGAGCCCGGCTTCGCCGTTTCTGCGGTGATCAGGATCTCTTCACCCCGTGCCGAGGTCCCGGAGAAAAAGGGTCGCGTAATCTGCTGCCCCGTCACGCGCTCGGAAAGATCTCTTTCGGCAAAAGGAAGCGCGGCCTCGGGGTCGACATCACGCGAAAGCAGAAACAGCGAAGATAACAACATCAACGCAGCAAGCGGCAGCAAAACCTTCAGGAACTGGATAAGGCGCGAATAGCCGTCCATCACGTAGTGTCCCAATTCGTTGCGACCGACTCCATCAGGAGTGGGCAAAGATGTCGGTTTCCGGCCAGCCTTCAAGATCAAGCCGTGCCCTGATGGGCAGGAAATCGAAGCAGGCAGCCGCCAGTTCCGTGCGCCCCTCTCGTTCTAGGCGGCGATCCAGCGCTTCCCTCAACCGATGCAAGTACAGCACGTCGGATGCCGCGTAGTCCAATTGCGCATCGCTGAGCGTTTCCGCGCCCCAATCGCTCATCTGTTGTTGCTTGGAGATGTCCACGCCCAACAATTCCTGGCAGAGGTTCTTCAGGCCGTGACGGTCGGTATAGGTTCGGACCAGGCGACTCGCGATTTTGGTGCAATAGACTGGTGAGGCAAGCGCACCGAAGGCATTGTACATGGCGGCAATGTCGAACCGCCCAAAATGGAACAGCTTGAGGACAGCCGGGTCGCGCAGCATGGCCGACAGGTTCGGCGCTTCCGTTTGCCCTTTTTCAATCTGTACTATGTGTGCGTGCCCATCACCACCCGAGAGCTGCACGACGCAGAGCCTGTCACGGTGAGGGTTCAGCCCCATGGTTTCGCAGTCTATGGCCACGATCGGGCCAAGATCGAGTCCCTCGGGAAGGTCTCTCTTATATAGATGATTGGCCACGATGCCCGTCCTTGTCTGTTCTGTTCGCTAGGAAATAGGGGTTTTGAGCACACGACTCAATCCGCACCCCGTCCCGTGTTCGTTCTGTTTCTGGTGTTTGACGTTGGTTTTGAAGTTGTGAGTCTGTGTGGAAGTTTGTGGATAAGGTGTTGAGTCGGATGTTTTGGGGCTTTTTGGGTGTTGGTTTGG
>NZ_JBHRXI010000005.1:0-4644 GCF_042648365.1 Lutimaribacter marinistellae
TGGAAGCCCTCCGCATCGGCACTGCGCTGGCGCGTGGTGACGAAATCGGCGCCGTTGGCGCTCTGCACCTGGCTCAGGATCACCGGCGCTGTGTCGAACTCGGCATCGAAGGCCACGCTCTCGAAGCCTTGGCTCGAAAGCAGGTTGCTCTGCAGCGTCCCGGCCTCCAGCAGCGTGCCGTCCGGCAGAACCCAGGTCCCCTCCTCGACCACCAGGTAATGCACCGTCTCGTTGAAATGAGACCCGTCGAGATAGTTCGGCTCCTGCAACCGCAGCGTCAGGCTGTCGCCACTCACCCCGCTCACCCGCACGTTCACCGGCTGAAACCCGTTCTCCGTCGAAACAAACGCAACAACAACCGGGGCCACATAGCTCCGCTGCAAACTCACCGTCACCGCATCGCTGCTCAGAAGAAGACTTCCGGTCTCGGCAAAGGCGGCACCCGAGGGACCAATACTAGTACTTTGAGGGCGGAGACCGGACACAGGTACGGGGGCATCTAGCCCCACGAAGTCGACGGCCGATCCATCCGAAAGCATCAGGCGCGTGCCATCGACGACTTCGGTCCAAAACAGCTCGATGTCATGCGGCAAGGCGCTTCCGTCAATCCGGTCCGAGAGCGGGTCAAAATCGAGAACGCGATCCGTGCCTCCGGACACCGAAAGACGAAGGACGTCCGCACCCTCCCCAGTCGAAATAGTATCGTCGCCAAGACCTCCCTCGAATACATCAAGAAAGCCGGTTCCGGTGATGCGGTCGGCAGCGTTGCTGCCCAGGACATCAATTCCACGCAGCGAGCCGGCAGCGGAGATGTCGACGATAGCGCCGGGTGTGCTGCCGTTCATAGAAAAACCGGCCAGATTTAGCGGCCCGCGCCCACCGGCCGGGTCGTCGGGGACGGTGACATGAACCGTAAGCGGCGCGCCGGCCGGGCCGGCGAGGATCTCCAGCCCTTCGGGCTGGCCCGCGAGGCGCTGGAGGTCGTCTGCGTCCATCAGAAGGGCGCGCGGGATGCCACTCATGCCCGGGTCAATCACCTCGATACCGCGGATCGTCGCTCCGCGCAGGTCCACGGTTGCAGTCTCGGGCAGGACGAGACGGTCGGTTCCGGGGCCGCCGTCGATCTCGATACCAGTGCTCGTGGCACCCGGTGCGCCGGTGCCAAGCGGAAGGCCGATTTCAATGATGTCATCGCCGTCCTCGCCCAATATCGTGTCTGGCCCGCCGCCGCTAAACAACACATCAGACGCAGGCCCGCCGATCAGTAGGTCAAATTGCGTAGAGCCAGTGATTGTGTCCCGCCCTATCCCGCCATCCACGAAAAGAGGAATGCCCGGGACAGCGCTTTCTGTGTTGTCGCCGGCGTCCAGTTGGACCGGCTTGGGATCGACGACCGCGAGGTCCCGGTGGAGCGCGCGCCCGAAGGCATCTTCCGCCGCAAGGCGAACCCTTCCACCGCCGATATCGAAGAGGTGGAGACCGTCGAGATCTCCAACCGCACCATAGAAAAGGTCGATGCCGAGCGCCGAGTCTACGAGGACCGCATCGGAGGTGTAGGTCGCGTCGCCGAAATTCTCAAAGGAGGCGGTGATGCGGCCGTTGACGTCCCGCATTAGGTCGACACGTCCGCCATTGGACAAGAAATGCGTACGGGCATCGCCATACACTAGATCTTGCGGCACCAGGTTGCTGGTATCAGGATCGAAGCGAACGGTCCACTGGTTGGAGTTTGTCAGCGCGGTCACGTTGTCCTGTGCAACGTACCAGTCACCGTTGCTGTATTCGATGCGGAACGGTTGGTTAGGCCCCTCCAGTTTCTGAATATAGTTCGTCTGGGTTTCCGCAATCGGCTGACCAAAGCCGAAGGGCGGGTTCTGAGCTTCCCGGGTTGGGTCATAGAACCAGCCGTTTAGATCCACCAGATCGCTGTACTGCGCATCCACTTGGTAATGTTCGTAGACCGCAAAGATGCGCCCATCTCCATCGGCATCGACGCGGAGACGCGGCGCAAGATTATCCGCGCGACCGGACAGATCGGACTCGTCGTAAAGGTCAATAAGCACCTTGGTCCCAGCGACGTAGTCATTGCCGTTGTAGTTGACCTTGGTACCGAAGAGGGCCAGCTGGCTTGTCTCGTATGGACCACCCCCAAAAGCGGCGCGGTCCCTCGTGTGCTGCAGGATCATGAAACTGTCGTCTTCCACCGGAGCAACGACGTACTCACCGATTTCGAAGAGCGCGGAGCCTACATCTGCGAAATCCGTCTCAAATAGCGTACGATCCGTGTAGCCATTGGCCGCAGCCCAATTAAGTTCCGTTCCCCAAGCGAGACGATCGATGGTCGACGTGTAACTTTGGAAATAGTTGAGATAACTGTATACGAGCCCGTCGGTACCGAAGGGCGAGACACGGAGGCCGGCTTGCGGCGAGAGCGTCTCGAAGGTATCGCGAGACACCAGATCGCCGTTCGCGTCAAAGCTATCGATCATGTGGGTGCGCTGCCAGAGATCGGGCGTGCGGACCAGTGTGCAGGATGGACCGTTACAGACCGTGGTCGTCGTGCCGGGCACGAAGTACGAAGGTCCGGAATAGACTAGCCGCTGCCCACCGCCCGGAGCGGCGAATGCCTCAGGCAAGCCGAAGGTGGTTGAGCCTAGCGGATCAACGAACGAGGGAAGGTAGACCGGCGGCGCTTCGTTAAACTCGACGGTGAGTTGGAAGGAAATGACCTCCGTCGCGCCGTCGACATCGCTCGCCTCAATCGTTACGAACTCGGAGATGGGGATGGTCTCATTCTGGCCATCATGGCTACCCGACAGCTCGCCCGTTCGCGGATCGAAGGTGATGCCGTCAGGCAGGTCAAGCTCGCGCCTGGTGTCGAAGTCAAGGAGGCGGAAAGTCATCCTGTCGCCGTCGGGATCAAGGAAGTGTCCAGCAGCAAGATTTTCGGCGAAGACGGAGCCGCCAACTACCTGGATGAACACCGAATTGTCCTGGTCGTCGGTTAGGATTGGCCCTGGGTTTTCCTCCACGATTTTTAACCGGATGCCGGTGCCGGAGGTATCATCCTGTCCGCTGGCGTCGGTCCAGACAAAGACGAAACGCCCGTCCTCCAGCACCGCGACAGCCGGGTCGTACTGTTCCTCGACGATGGTTTCATTAACCTGCACGATTGTGCTGAGGGTGATCTGCGGCTCCGTCTCCTCGAAGATAGGCGGGTCGTCGGGATCGTTCCCCACGGCGGGAATAAAGAAGTCCACGACGCGCGCCTTAATCGAGGCACTCGGATCGGGGCTGCCGATTGCCGTCGCCCCGGTGATCCCGCTCTCGTCGGTCCAGGTCACAACGAAGCTACGCTCGCCGACCGCCGCGACCTCCGGGTCGATCTGGGTCCCGAGGTTCCCGGCAATCTGGATCTCATCGCCAACGCGATTGCCGTCTTGGTCGAAGATCTGCGCGAGGATGTCGAACTTGCCTGTCCTCTTCTCGTAGGAAACGGTCTGTATGAAATCGATGCCGTCGTTCCAAACGACTATGAAATGCCCGTCCGGTAGCGCGGCGACCCGCGCGCCATTCTGCAGGTTTTCGGTAGAAGTATTGATGGTAAAGACGCCGCCTTCTTTCTGCCCCGCGGCATCAAAAAGCTGTGCGGAAATTCCAAGCGAGGAATCGTCTCGCCCGGCGAAATCAACGCCGTCCCAGACCGCCACGAAACGCCCACCGGGCAGGCCTGCGACGGACGGCATCGCACCAAAGCCATAGGTCAAGTTGTTGACCGGAAAGGTTCCGGTCGGAGAACTGCCGTCGGCTGAGTAGAAGCGGCCGGAGATAGATCCATCAATTATCGCCACCGGGTCGGGCGGGATGCCAAACCAAGAGACGAAGTAACCATCACCCACGGCAGCAACATCGGCCGTACCAGCGAGCACGGTTGCATCGCTGCTTACTCTGACAGCGCCGCCAGGTGTTCCTTCGGCATCGAAGGTGCGAACATAGACCTCTGACTGTTCCGGGAGAGTAAGGGTCACGTCCTCAATCGTGGCGGTGACGCTGCCCAGGAGCGCATCCCACGCAACCGCGAAGCCACCGTCAGCAAGGGCAGCGATGGATGGATTCGCGATACTACCACCGGGCACTGAAGCCACGACTATTTCGTGGCCGAGAAATTCGCCGAGCGGGTCTATCAGCCGAGCGACGAGGGAGGCGCCGTCGGTCCAGACGAGAACGAGGTTTCCGTCTTTCAGGCGGGTGATGCGTGGCTGAAGCTGGTCGCCGATTACACTTTCGTTCGCGAGAAGATCATCGGTGTCAGCGACGAACGACACGTTTCGAGTCTCAATAAAAGGCATATCAGAAACGATATTTTTTATGTAACCGAGAAAATGGTTAGACAAAAACTATTGCAGATAGCCTCGGAAGCGTCAATGCGCAAGGTTATCTGACAAAGCCCGATAACTACCCTACATGTGACCTGCCCCCCGGCGGTCCCTCGTTCATAACGAGAGTCTGCGGGTTTGTGCTTTGAGCCCCAACCTTGGACCGCCAGAAGCTGGATTTTTCCGGCTCTGTCACGATGACGGGCTGGTGACGCCATCGGGATAATGCATGGCAATCGGGACGTTGTATCCGATTGCGCTGTGGGGT
>NZ_JBHRXI010000006.1:0-209767 GCF_042648365.1 Lutimaribacter marinistellae
CCATCAACATCCGAGAAGGTGCCCGCAGGAACCGTGAAGGAGAACGCCGTGTCCTCGTCCGAGGACTGGTCCGCCAGGGCCGCATCCACCACCGGCGCATCGTTGGTGCCGGTGATCGTGATCGTCACCGATTTCGATTGCGTTGCAGTTCCCGTAGCGGACTTGTCATCGGCCTCGAGCGAATAGGTAACCTCCAGGGTTTCATCTTCGGAGAGGAAGTCGAAAGAGGACGCGCCTGCACTGCCGGACGTGAACTGCCAGGTGAAATCAGACCCGGCACCATCCGCGGACAAGGTCGCGGAGTTCCCAAACCCGGAGGACGCAGCGGAGCCGGCTGCAACCTGCATCATGGCCTGAAGCTGTGCGTCGCTCAGTGGCGAGGTGCCGCTAAAGCTGCCTCCGGACAACTGGGCGCCCGCAACGGAAATCACGACGTCATCGGTGGTGTCTTCGTCGGAAACGGACAGCGTACCCGATGCTCTCAATGTTGCATCGAGCGCTCCGTCGGGTGCCTCGTTCAGGGCAGCCGTGTCTTCCATGCCGCCGCCGAGGGCACCGGCAATGACCGGCCGGTCATTCGTACCCACGATATTCACAGTGATGTTCTGGGTGACCGAACCACCGTCGCCGTCACTGATGGTTATCTCGTAGCTCTGGGGGCTCGTGCTCAGCGCTTGTCCCTCGGCAAGCGAATTCAGAGTGCTGTCATTGATCTGAAAACGAACCCCGACCGATCCGTCCGCGACGGTCCCGCCGGAGGGGATGAAGAAAATAGTCCCCTGGTACCCGGATCCCTGCGGGTTGAAACCGAAGGACGGGGTATTGTCGCTGTCGACGTCGGAGAACGCGATTGTGTCGGAGACATCAATCAGAGCACCTTCGTTGCCCTCGCCCTGCTCCTTGGCCGTAAGCTCGATCGTGCCGCTGCCCACGACGACCGGATCGTCGTTCTCGCCGGCGATGTTGATCGCGAGCGTCGTCGTGACGGATGCGCCTTGCGGATCCGTGGCGCGCAGCACAGTGTTGATGATTGGATCTTCGGACAGTTGCAGGGCATTGATGCCGGCGTCATTCGGCTCGAAGCTGTATCCCCCCACGGTCTGCACTGTCAGCGTGCCCAACGTCACGCCATTCGCCGGTTCCGACGTTGAGACGGCCCCCGTCCCGCCATTGGCATCCCGGTCCCAGTAATAGGTCAGCGTGGTTTCGCCGTCCTGGGGTGTTTCGCCGTCGATGGTGTATTCAATCGCTACGGCATGCCCAGTATCGCGGTCCGTCGCGGACAGTGTCCCCCCCTGAGCTCCGAAATCGTTAGAGGCAGCCGTATCCGTGAACGACAGGTCGCCCACCGGCGCCAAGTCCGGCGTGTCATTGGCCGGATCGATGGTGACGGTCAGCGTTGCGGTGTCGCTGCCGCCCAGGCCATCCGAGACCTCGACCGAGAAGTCCTCGTCGATATTGGAGCCTTCGGGCTGAGCGTTCACCGCCGCAGCGTTCACGGCATAGGTGTAGTTGCCGTCGACATAGACACGCAGCGTTCCATAGGTTCCGTTAAGCTCGGAGTAATCTGCCCCGTCATTGCCTGTCACAACACCGCTGCCGATGACGGCATAGCTGGCGATGCTCGAGGCGTCATCATCGGTGGATGTCAGGGTACCCGTCAGCGGCGTGTCAAGCGCATCGTCGGCGGCCGTGTCGCTGACAGTACCGATGTTCAGATCCTCGACGACAGGATCGTCATTGGTCCCGCGAACCGTGAAGGTTACGGAGCCGCTGTCAGAGTCGGATTCCGTGTCCGTAACGGAGAAATTCACTACGACGTGGATCTCGTCATCTTCGTCCAAGGGCTGGTATGCCTCGACAGAGCCATCGAAGGTGAAGCTGCCATCACCCGGCACATAGGTGATGCCTGCGTCGGCCAGCGTGGCCACGACGCCGTCGATCGTCGCCGAAACGAAGCTGAGCGAAGACGGGTCGATATTGCCGTCCACATCCGTCGCGAAGGTACTCAGCGGTATCTCCGTCGGGCCGGACGACGTGCCGGACACGACCGTTCCGGTGAAGCCTTCGTCCTCGTCCACGGTCGGGAAGGTGCCCGCAGGGACAGTGTTCGCAACCGGCGCATCATTCACCGGATTGACGGTGATCGTGACGGTATCAATGTCGGTCAGGTTGCCGCCGGAGCCGGAATTCCCGCCATCGTTGCTCGTCATTGTCAGCGTGACATCGCCATTGACATCCGCGGCCGGGGTGAAAATCGGCTGAGTGATCGGGGACGCGAGGAAGGCGTTGATATCCGCCACGGTCCCGCTGAGTTGGATGGCTCCCGTGCTGCTGTTGCTGACGGAAACCCCTGTAGTGCTCAACGCAGCCAGAGTGCCGGAGTCCACGGACAATTCCACTGTGATCGTACCCGAGGCGGCATCAACGTCGGAGACCGACAGCCCGGTCAGGGGCAGGCTGGTATCCTCGTCCGTCTCGTAGGACGGGGCGAGCGTGTTTTCCGGCTCGTCGTTCACCGCAGACACGTTGACTGTGACGGTACCTGTGCCGGAAAGGTCGTTCACCATCTGGCCATCGGTCGCCACGTAGGTGAAGCTCGCGTTGCCGTTGAAATTCTCGTCCGGCGTGAAGGTCACAGAACCGTCGCCGTTCAGGACGGCGGTACCGCCCGAGACAGCCGTGACCGACTGAATTTCTAAGCTGTCGCCATTGCCATCCGTATCGTTACCGAGAAGGTCGGCCGCGAGGAAGGTGACCGGCGTATCCTCTGTCGCGATTACGGTGTCATCGACGGCCACCGGCGCCTCGTTGACGATGATGTCGATGTGGTTTGCCAGAATGGGCGTGCCGGCGTCGGGATCATCCGCCGTGACCGACACACGATATGTGCCGGGCGCTTCGGGGTTGAAGCCCGTGAGGCCGAGGAAATTCATCGCGAAGTTCCAGCTAACCGTGAAGGTCTCGGAGGCAAGGAACGCGTCGCCGGACCCCGGATTGTCCAGGTTCAAGGCCGCGGCGAATTGTGCCGATGTGAATTCGACAGGCGTGAAGGAGGAACCGCCGATCTCTTCGAGGCGGAAGGTAAAGTCGCTGTCGCCGATCGTTCCACCCGAGCCATCGGTATTGGCCGCGATGGAGATCTGGAAGTTCCAGCGCGCATAGTTGTCGTCGGCATTTCCGGTCGTAACGTCACCCTGCGGTGTGCCATCAGCTGACCCGTCTGGCACGACGTAGGTCTGGCCATTCGGGTCCTGATCAAGGTCGATGTAGCGCTCGCCGGTGAGCCTCAACGGCGCGTTGAGACCTATTTCGAGGCCCGGAGCATCGACGCCATCGGTCGCAACCGCCCAACCGTCGACAGGAATGCCGTCGCCGATGATCCAGTCGCCTTCGACCTGGTCGGTCACACTGGCGTCCAGAGTTGCGTTGCCGGCAATCATATCCGGATCGGCCGTCGCGTTGAGATGGAAGGTTTGCGTTTGGCCCGCGATTTCACCGCTATTACCGTCCACCACGCTGTAGGTCAGCGTGATCGTCCCGTTGAAATCGGCGACAGGGGTCACCGTAAACCCGCCCATGCCATCGGCGACAACGGTCGCGCCATTGTCCGCGGCAATCGTTCCAACCGAAAGCGTTCCGCCTTCGGCGTCGGTGAACCCGGACAGCAGGTCCGCTTCGGACACAGTATAGGCGGTGTCTTCGGTTCCGTCCGCCAGGGCGACATCCGGCGCCCCGCGCGGGTTGTCGTTGACCGCCGTTACGTCGATGGTCAGCGTGCCTGTGTCGGTGGCACTGGCATCGTCAGTCACGGTGACGGCGAAACTGATCGTCGTGTCGGCCGAAAGCGCCTCGACAGCCGCATCATCCGCGACGAACTTATAATCGCCGGTGGTTTCGTTGAGGTACAACGTTCCCAAAGCGTGTGCGACGCTATGGTCATAGCCCAGTTCGCTGCTGTCTGCGACCTGCGCATCGACGCTGAACGTCGCGGTCGACATGTCGTCGATATCGGTCGCCGCGAAACTGCCAGTTACGTCCGCATAGGTATCGTCCGCCGATGTGTCCGCGATGGTACCATTCGCAATGGCCCCCAGCACCGGCGCGTCATTCGCTCCCTCCAGCGTGATCGTCAACGTCTGGGTGTCAGAGGCAGCGTGCGCGTCGGTCACGACCACGTCGAAGTTGATGTCCTGAGACGCCGTCAGCGCATTCACCGCCGCTGCATTCGCCACGAACTTGTACACGCCGGACGTCTCGTTGAGGTAGAGCGTCCCGAAGGCGTTGGAGACCTGTTGGTCAAAGCCGGCTTCGGCGCTCGCCACCTGACCGGTGATCGAGTAGATTGCGCTGCTTCCATTGTCCACGTCGCTGGAAATCGCCGTTCCCGTCACGTCGGCAAATGTGTCAGGTGCGGCCGTGTCGGTCAGGGTCACCCCGGGCAGCGCCGCAAGAACAGGCGCATCGTTCGTGCCGGTGATAGAGAAGGTGATATCCTGGGTCACTGTCCCCGAATTGTTGTCGGCAACGGTGACGGTGTAGGTGATCTCCAACGTCTCGCCGCCGGCCAGGAAGTCGAAATCACCATCCGTGATCTGAAAGGACCAGTTTGCGGTGTTGTCCACGGTCGAAGTGTCATTGGCCAGGCCCGCGGAGTCGGTATCGAAGGTCAGCGCCGTCGGCGTCCCGGTATAGGCGGCTTCCAGATGGGCGCTCGCGTCGGTCGCTCCGATCACCGCGGTCGAGAAGACCGCCGTCACCGCATGGGTGTCGGCACCATCCGCCCCGCTGGCGGGAAGGTCCGAAATGTCGACGTCATCGAAGGTGATCGTACCCGTCAACTGCTGGGTCGCCGCGGAGTCAGATTCCACGGTGCCTCCGTCCTCCACAAGGATAGAATCACCGGTCGTGGCAGTGATGATTGGTGCGTCGTTGGTGCCCTGGATCGTGATCTCGATCGGGCGTTCGATCGTTAGATCCCCGTCCGTGATGGACACCTTATAGAGCTGCACGAAGGAATCCGTGGCCGACAGGTTGTCCAGCACGCCATCGTTGACCGTGAAGGTGTAGAAGACCGTGCCGTCGGCGCCACCGGCCGGCGCGATGAAGCCAGCCGAAATACCCCCGACGTAGTCCCCCAAGGCGGTGTCACCCGAAATCGGCGTGACTGTCACTGACAGGTTGGCCGTGTCGATGTCGTTCACGTCCACATCGCTGAACTCGATGGTGTCGCCGACGCTGATGGCATTGGTGGCTTCACCACTCGCGTTGTCGTCCAGTTCGACGACACCTGTCGTCAGGCCGTCGCCTTCGGTGATGTAGGGAGCGTCGTTGACACCATCGACGCGGATGGTTGTGGTCAGGTCGTCGACATCCGGCGTCGTACCGTCCGGCGAAGTCGTCGTCACTTGGTACGAGATCTGGACATCGATCCATTCGCCGTCATCCAGTGCGTCGAACACGGCCGCGTTGCGGTTGAAGGAGACCGCGCCCGCTGCGCCAGCCGCACCTGAAAGGTCAAACGCATCCATCACATCCGTCGCGCTGAAGCCGTTCAGCGTCGAGCCGGCCTGAACCGACACCGAGGTCGCTCCAGTGATCGCCCGGGTGTCGTTCTGGTCCTCGTCCTGAAGGTTGGTCACCCAGATTTCGCTTGCTGTATCCGTCCCGTCGCCAAGAAGGTTGACCGTAACCAGACTCGGATTGGCAGAACCGACAAGGACCGAGTCCACCACTTCGATCGAGTCGCCCTCGTCGAAATGGTTCAGGGCGTCAGCCGTGACCACCGGCGCCTCGTTAGTGCCGGTAATGGTGATCCTCACCTCCTGCGAGACGGATTCCGAGTCTTCATCAACACCGGAGCCGTCGAAACCGCCCCCGTCATTCGTGGAGATATCATAAACAACCGTCAGAGTTTCCCCCGCGCCCAGGAAATCGGCCAGGGTATCGTCGAGCGAGAAACTCCAGTCGATCTGGCGCGCGTCGGACCCGTTGATCTGGGCCGTCAGGGCGGACATCAGAGCGGTTTCCAGATCTGTAGGCAGTGGCGAAACCTGGGACGCGGTGCCGCTGTTGTCGGCGCCATTCAGATCCGTCCAGTTTGCCGAACTGTAGCTGGCGGTGACGGCATGCGTGTCCTGCGTGTCGGTATCCGCGATGCTCAGCGTGCCTGCCGTGCTCAGGGTAGCGGCACTCGATTCCACGATGGTCTCGGCAATGGAATCACCCGACTCGACTTCGATCGTGGGCCGGTCATTGGTGCCGGTCACGGTCACCACAACCGCCTGATCGACGGTGCCACCCTCGCCGTCATCGATCGAGACGGTGAAGGTTTCGGTCACCTGCTGACCGGCGGACAGGTACTGCACCGCGCTGTTGGCCACCTCGTAGGTCCAGCCGAAGGAACCCGCGCTGGTGTTCGCATCTTGCGTGATGGTGCCCGCCGTCAGCGTGCCACCCAGTGTGTTGCCGGCGCCGGCAGTCACGGTTGTGCCGTGGGTGTCGGTCAGATCGACATCTTCAAAGGTGATCGTACCGTTATCCGTCAGCGTGGGGTCCGCGTCCTCCTCGGTCACGATGCCGGCGCCATCGGTGCTGCCGGCGGTGATCGTCGGCGCATCATTGGTGCCGCTGATCGTGACGGTGACGGTTTCCTCGGCAAAGCCGTCATTGTTGTCCGAAACACGCAATGTGTAGGTCTGCGTCAACTGCTCGTCCGCCGCGAGGTAATCAATAACGCCGTCCGAAACCTCGAAGCTCCAGCGCACCGTACCGCGCTGATCAGTCGTAGCCGTGTCCACGACAACCGCAGTCAAACTACCGAGATACCCTGTTCCGTCCTCAGTTACGGTCACGCTGTGCGTGTCAGTCAGATCAACGTCCTCGAATGGGATCACTCCGACTGCGGAAAGTGTTTCGGTTCCCTCTCCTGCCGCGTTGTCATCCAGTTCGGTCACTGCACCTTCGACCTTGCCGAGGGTGACCGAGTCGATTGCAAGACCTCCCGGAATAGTGATGTCGGTGAACCAGCCATACCGGTTTCCACCGACGACTACGCCAATGGTGTCAGCGGGGTCTGAAAGTGTTTCTGTGAATAGCACTGTACCGTCGTCTGCAATCACATTCAGGTCGACAGCCAGCACTCCACCGTCCTCGCGGAAAACGTGCTGAAGCGTATACCACCCACTTTGGGTGATCTCGGTGTTGTTTCCGGTCTCAAGATCTTCGCGCGGCGCGGAATTGCTATTGTTACTGACCCCGATCAGCAATTTGCCGCTCGAAGTATCCTGAGTCACGTGGAAGATGAAATCACGCTCGTGGCTGCCGTCCGCGCCATTGGCCGCAACGGAGTAGCCGAAACCACTGCCGGCGGCCCAGGACGTATCCAGATAGACCTTGACCTCAGTTGACAACCCGTCGGTGAAGGTATCGCGGTAGCCGTCGAACCGTGTGAACGGACCGCTTCCACCAGCCTCGTCAACCAACGCGAACCAAAGGCCATCGGGGGCAGAGATTCCATTCGTTCCATTGGCAACGCGCGTGACGATGCCGTATGCTCCTCCGTCGAAGATGCCGTCGGTATCGGTTTCGAATCCCTGTTCGAAGATACCGAGAGTCGGGGCGTCGTTTGCGCCGGTAATCGTTACGGTCACGTCATGGGTGTCGGTTGCGCTCTCTCCATCAGTGACTTGTACCTTGAAGGTCTCGGTGACGACCTGACCTTCATGGAGCGACTGCACCTCATCCGACAGGTTGTTGAGTATAAATTCCCATTCGCCGGACTGGTTGACGCTAAAGTCGCCATACACGCTCTCGACGGGGCTTGTACCACCGCCCGACTGGCCGGACTCCGCTACCAGGCTCCAGGTCAAGGCGGTGCCCGACGCACCGTCCTCGTCGTCGACGTCATCGGCCGCCAGCATGCCGCCCACGGTGGGAGTGCCCGCGGCAGGGCCGTTGCTTTCGTCCACGCCAGCCTCGATGACGGAACCTTCGTCGGTGCCGGCAGTGATGACCGGATTGTCGTTCGCGCCTGTGATGTTGACGGTCAGGGTCGATGAAGCCTCGTTGCCCGCGCCGCCACCATTGTTGGCGATCGTGTAGCTGAAGACCTCGGTTGCCTCATCGTTTGCGTCCAGCGCCTGTGTCTTTTCAAGGGTATTGTCGAGCACGTAGCGGTATGACCCGTCAGCCGACAGGTGCAGGTTCCCGAACATGCCCGCGACCACGGTTTCGCCCGCAGCGGCAATGGCGGTTGCGGAATTGCCGCTGAGATTGGCCGAAACCACCGACAGGCCGGCAGCCTCGCCCGTGTCGATATCCGTCCAGTTGCCCCCTACCGACAGGTCACCGGAGACCTCATCAATCCCGGTGTCGGCATTGTCGATGCCCCCGGCCTCGACCACGCCCGAGACGGTGGACGCCGTAGTGATGGTGGGCGCATCGTTGCTGCCGGTCACGGTGACGGTGACGTCCTGTTCGGTGAATCCGCCGAGGCCGTCGGCCACACGCACCGTGAAGACATCTGTCACCGACGCGCCTTCGGTCAGCATATCGGTGTCCTGATCGGCATCGTTCAGCGAATAGGTCCACTGGCCGGCCGAGTCGAGCGACAGGGAGCCATAGGTCCCGGTCGCCTCGGCCGCAGCGCCGTTTGCGACCTCGTGGGTGATGCCTGCGCCGTTGACAGCGGTGATCGACCAGATCTGCTCATCATCGGCCGTACTGGGCGCATCGGAATCGGCATCCGGCGCGACGAAGCTGCCCGATGCGGTTGCATCTCCGGTCTCGGTCGCGCCCTGCTCGGTAACGGTATTGTCGATCGGCGCGCCTGTATCGACCGCAATGACAGGGGCGTCATTTTCGCCGGTGATCGAGATCGTCAGCTGGGCACTTGCCTCGTTGCCATCACCGCCCCCGCGGTTCGCGATCGTGTAGTCGAAAACCTCGGTCACAGTTTCGCCGTCAAAAAGCGCCTGGGATTCGGTGCGATCGTTATCGAGCTCATAGCGGTAGAAGCCATCCGCTGACAGGTAGAGCGTCCCGTACTGACCTGCGACAGCGGTCTCGCCCGTGCCGGCAATGGACGTCGTAGTGCCGCCGCTCAGTTCTGCGGATACCACTTCCAAGTCGGTCGTCTCGCCCGCGTCGGAATCGGACCAGTTGCTCCCGTCCGACAAATTGCCTGTGGCCTCGTCCGTACCCACAGTGGGGGCATTGGCGGGACCGACGCCTGCCTCGACCAGTATCGTGTCCTCGACGGTGTTCGCGACGATGTCCGGCACGTCATTCGTCCCGTTCACGGTGATCGTCACCACCTGGGTCGCGAAAGCATCCCCCGCCCCCGAGGAGTCCGTCGCCGTCAGGGTGTAGTTGAGGAGAAGGGTTTCTCCCGCACCGAGGAAGTCGAATGGGGTTGACCCCGCCGTTCCGGCAGTGAACTCCCAAGTGAATTCCGAGCCGGCCGGCACGTCTGCATCCATGTCGCCGGTCGCGCTACTGGGCGTTCCTCCGCTACCGTCGCCTGCGACGACGCTCATCATAGCAAGCAAGATGGTATTGTCCGGCGCGGTTCCGGAATAGGCGCTCGCCCCGTCGACCGTGACTGAGGTGACACCCACCGAGACCGTGTCCGAGGTGTCCGTGTCCGACACCGTCAACGTGCCAGTGGCGGCCAGCGCCTGGTTGCCGCCGTCATCAGCGGCCTCGGTCACGCTGTCGGAAATCGCAGCACCCGATATGACCGGCGCATCGTTCGTGCCCTCGATCGTTACCACGACACGCTCTGTTAGCACGCCCCCATTGCCGTCGCTGATCGTAACATCGTATTCCTGAACGATAGTTTCTCCCACGGCCAACGCATCTATCGTCGCAATCTGCGACGCCTGCGCCGAGGCTGGCAGCGGCGAGCCGACCGACCAGTTCCAGCCAATGGTCCCCTGCCCGTCGCCCGTAAGCGGGTTGTCCAAGCCAGCGAGGAAAAGGCCAAGGAATGGCGCAGGTGAAGAGGTGCCGTCTATGGTGCGTGTCGCGGAGATGTTCGTGACGCTGACCGAATGGGTGTCGGACAGATCGTCGTCCGTCACGCCATAGCTGCCCGAAACACCAAAGGGCAGGGCGTTCTCGCCCGCGCCATCCGCGCGCTCTGAGATTGTGTCAGCCAGCAGACCCGCCCCGAACTGCGGTGCATCATTGAGATCGGCGAGCGTCAGCTCGATGACGGATGTGGTCTGGTTGCCGGCATCGTCCGTGCCGATCACGCCGATGTTTATCGTGGGGTTTTCTTCCGCGTCGAAATACCCTCGCGCGGCGGGATCATCCTTGATCTCGAGCCTGTAGTCACCGGACACGTCTGCAGAAATCTGCACGTGTTCATAGACTCCGCCCGAACCGTCCAGCACATAGGTCGTGCCGTCAGTTCCCGACAGCGACGCAAGTTCGACAGGGGTGCCGGTCGGGGCAACGTCCTGATCGGGAATTTCGTCGATCGTTTTCGTTTCAGATTCCGATGCCGGCGCAATAGTATCGATTTCGGTCTGCGTGGACACAAATTGCGAACCGGCCATGGGGTTTCCCGCGTCATCCTGCGCGCCGGAGACTTCTACCACGATATCGCTTAATTCGACCTCGTCACCGGCGATCGTGTAACGAACCTTGTACTCGAGAACCTCCGCTCCACCCGTGATCCAGCCCAGCCCGGCGTTTGAGGTATCTGGCGCAGTCAGCACAAGCTCCGCACCACCGGACAGTGTGATCAAGGGGAAAACCGAGGGATCCATTGCGACGGAAAAAGTCAGCGTCAGTTCGACGGTTTGCCCGAGCTCTGCCTCGGTGATTAGGTTTTTATCGAAAGCTGCGAGAGTGACGGTTGGCATGGAACGTGCCTCATTGAACAAGATGCAAAAGATTGCCCGAGCGGCTTCACACCACGCGGGAAGGTTCATTTCGTGTCAGGATTAAAGAGCCCAAGCTCTATTTGGGTGGAGCTACGCACCCAAAACAAATCGGATAGACCGAAGCAAAAAAAGAATGAGTCATTGGCCCCTCAAAGTCTCCTCGATAGACGATTTTCTGGCCAAGCGAACGTAGAAGGAGATACTTCTACTCGGCTTTGCCCCCCACGCCGCAACTCAAAAAAAGTCGCAGCCCGAAAATCGCTCTCACTTGAAGACAAGTTCGCGCAAAGCCATAGTTCGGTCAAGAATTTTCACGAAGTTTATACAATTCGCCCACAAACTCGGGCCGGGATGCCGGGGCCGAAACATCAAAACAGCCTAAAATCTCACAAAATCATATACTTAAGAAGCGGTTGGCCACGATAAATGCAAACCACATTGGAATTGCGTCGGGCGGCCTCGCACTAATAGGTTGCTAAATTCAAATTAAATCCACCATTGATTGAACTTGAATTTGAAACGGCATTGATGCTGTGACCGCTCCCCAAAGGCATCTTGTGTGCCAAGGTGCGTCATAAACGATCCACGAGGAGAACGGTCATGTCGGAGATTACCATGATCGGGCTCAATCTTGCGAAGAATGTTATCAGGCTGTAAGGGACGGATGGCCGGTGCTTTGGCGGGGGCAGGTACTGTAGGTTTTGGTAGGGCTTCCGCGCTATACAGTGGGGATAGAGATGTATGGCGGTGCGCATTTCTGGGGCCGGGAGATAAGCAAGCTGGACCCCATATGCCCAGAAGCTGACAGGTTGGCTGGTGAAGGAGTAGCGCAAGACGCGCAAGGACCGGTGCACCGCCAAACAGATGCAAGCTGATCTGGTTCAGCTTGGCTATGACGGCCCTTGTGAGCGTGTCGCAGCTTTTGTGCGCACCTGGACAGGAAACCGGCAGCGCGCGCACCAGAACGCCGACCACGGGGCATTTGTGCCGTTGGTATTCCAGCCGGGTTAAGCATTCCAGTTCGACTGGGCGAGGACTGTGCTCCAGTCGGCGGCGAGCGCCTCAAGTTGCAGATGGCGACGACTGCGCCGACCATATTACCCAGATCCGTCGTGCACCATGATTGAAGCTGCGCCACCCGATAGGGGGAGGCCGGTCAGAACGTCTCAAGCAGCCATTCTGTATATCTGTTGAAACGTATCACGACACCACTTAACGCAAACCAGTCCCGGGCCGAGAAAGACGAGTCAGCGTTTTTTTTGTTACCGCTGCTCCGCCGAGCTGTGTCGCAGTTTGTGGGGCAATTTCGTGAGGCATCGCATCAAAAAACCTAAAAAATCCAATTTTCTTAATCTTTTAGGCTTGACGATGGTGCCCCCACACGGACTCGAACCGCGGACCTACTGATTACAAATCAGTTTCCTGAGCCATTTCAAGCCTCTGATTTAGTGACAAATTGAGAAAATCGTGCCTATAAATCCTTGTATTATATGGACGTAAGCGACATGTTAACTGACACATGACGACACGCTACGCCACTGGACCCCATTCCAGTAAGTGACAAATCCGGTGACAAATCGCGGCGCAGGCATCAAGAGGATATGACCGTGGGCAAACTGACAGATGGTAAGAGCGGCACGATTGCCAAGGCTGAGGCACCAGCCAAGGGGCAGCGCTTCGTCTGGGACGATCACCGGGACGCGCCGCGCGGCTTCGCGCTGAGGATCACGGCGGCAGGCGGCAAGGCTTTCGTACTGCAATACACGGTGGAAGGCAGGCAGCGCCGCAAGACGATTGGCGACTGGCCAACATGGACGCTCGAATCCGCGCGGGCCGAAGCGCGGGATCTGGCGCAGCGAATAGACCGGGGCGACGATCCCCTTGAGGCCAAGAGACGCCGCAAGGCAGAGCCGACAATGGCCGATCTGGCCGGGGAATGGCTGGACAAACAGACCGGACTGAAAAGCATCGGCACAATTCGCGGACTGGTGAACAACGATATCGTGCCGACGCTGGGCGACTTGAAGGTGACGGACGTGCGCCGCCGCGACGTGATCGACATGGTAGAGGCCAAGGCCGAAAGAGCACCGCGCAGCGCGGCACAGCTTCTGATCTACGCGCGCAAGATCCTTTCTTATGCCGCAGACCGCGAAATCATACCGGTGAACCCGGTGGCCGATCTGAAACCCACCTCCATCACCGTGAAAGGTCAACGCAACCCGCTCAAGGCCAACCCGCGCGCCCGCGTCCTGGATCACGACGAGATCCGCGCCTTCTGGACGAAGGCAGATACAAGCGACCTGCACCGCCTGACCGCTTTGTGCCTCAAACTGGTGCTGGTCACGGGGCAGAGGCCAGGAGAGGTTGCCGGTATGCACCAGGATGAAATCTCGGGCCGCTGGTGGACTATTCCTGCGGAACGGCGCGGCAAGACGGACAGCGCGCAAGAGGTCTATTTGAGTGATACCGCGTTGGAGATCATCGCGGACGCCAAGGCCGAGTTGGAACGCCTGCACAAGCGCCGCAAAGAGCCTTGGAGCGGCTTCATCTTCGAGGCAAGACCCGGCGCGCCGATCACCAACGCCGCGCTTGCACGGGCAGTCTTGCGCGCGGGTGAGACCCTCGGAGACAGAGGGGAAACGGACGGTCGCGGGCGGTGGCGTCCACATGATCTGAGGCGCACGATGCGCACGGAATTGAGCGCTTGCAAGGTAAGACCAGACATTGCCGAGATCGTCACCGGCCATGTGATTCCCGGCATTCGTGGAGTGTATGATCGTCACGACTTTAAGAATGAACGGCAGGCCGCGCTAGAGGCGTGGGACGCCCGCTTGTCGCGGATCGTGACCGGGCAAGACCCGGACGCGCCGCAGGCCGAGAATGTGGTGATGTTGGAGGTCAACACATGAGCGGACAGACCAAGAGAGACACGGATACTCCACCCGGATTAAGTGCTGCCGAATTCGCTTTGCTTTGCCGCAAGGTCCGCGAAAGCGCAAATTTGACTGACAAGGCGATGCGCCGGTCCGCCATGATGAAAACTGTCGGAGTCTATCTTCAAGCCGAGCCTCAACGCGTTGCGCGCGAGAAAATCCAAGATCAAGACGAGTTTCTTAAGCGCATCGTGGAGTTTCAGACCCGTTGGCTGCAAGGCGTAGCATCAGACCCGAAGAGACCATCAGAAACGGACTTACAACAACTCGAAAGCCTGTTGAACCAAGCTAGAGCCGAACCCGTGGCACACGAAGCAGTACAGAGGCTTCTACGCGAGCTTATCCAAGCTGGAAAAAAGCCTGAAATACTGCTCGATTTCGTCGCTGACGATTGGGCTGGGCTGGTAAGCACTTCTTCGAAGACGCGGCGGCAGAAACCGCACGACTGGCACCGTCAGGAACAGATTGCGGCGAGCGTCTGCGCTCTTGTTTTGGCTGGAACCAGCCAAAACGAAGCAATCCGAGTTGTGGCCGAGGCAGCTCAAGCGGCAGGGATCGTCTGGACCAAGACCTATGCCACCGAGGCTGTGACTTTCGAGAATGTTCGAGGGGCATGGCGAGCATCGGCAAGGTTCCGACGCCTCTCAAAGGACGGTGGGATTAGCCCCCCAAAATAGCGACCTAATCAAGCCAAATTCTTCGCCTCTCGCCCATATGTGACATTCGACCTCACTAAACCCGCATCGGGCGACAGTGTGAGGACACAGAATGACAAGCCTCACTTGTCCGCCACAAGTTTTAAGTGAGGCTTTGGATGAACCTGAAAGACCTGATCCCGGAAACCGAATACGCCGCCGCGCGTGGCGTTTCCCTTCGCACAGTGCAGCGCGAACGTGCGCAGCGCATCGGCCCACCCTACATTCCACTGGGCCGCAAGATCTTCTACCGCCCCGACGCAATCAAGGAGTGGTTGCTGGCACAGGAACAGGCGCAACCCCGCGCAAAGCGGGGGCGCGCGTGATGGACTGGCAGAAGAACGTGGTGCGCCGCACGATGGAAGGCGCAGGCGAGTATCCTAGCGTACAGCTTCAGTTTCTCCTGCAGCGTCTTGAGCAGTATCCGCAGGCGGTTCCAGCAATCGCAGACGCGATCCGCGACATGGGCCAGTGGTATTTGGAACATGCCGACGCCCTGGAAGCCGAGACGGCAGCGCGCCAAGCGCAAGCCACGCTGGTCGAAATCGCAAAACACAAAAAGTAACCCGCCCGCGGGGAGGCGCGGACGGGCTATCAGTCTAATCGAGTGGGCAATTCGATTTTCTGAATATAACCCGCCGCGCCTTCTTGGGCAACCATGAGGCACTTATGGCAAAGAACAATCGCAAGGCCCGCCGCGCGTGGGCCGCAGCCCGCAAGAAGCACATCAAGCGCGGCTGCATCACCATCCTAGAATATCTCCACGACCACGACTGCGGAATCTATTCCGCAGAGCGTATCTGCACCTGCAATCCCGACCGCGTACTGAAAGACGATAAGGGCCGCGTGCTGGCGCGCATCGAGGGGGCCGGTTTCTACGATCCGCTCGAACTGGCGGAGGGCGCATAATGACCCGCCTGCAAATCCTCTACCTTCGCCGCCTCTATGGCTTGACCGAAGCGCAAGCTAACGCGCTCGCCGTCCTGATCTGGGGGGCGATGTAATGCACATGGAAGCATTGCCACCCGCAGCCCGCTACCGCCATGAGAAACGCCTGACTGCTTCGATTGCCCTGACAGACCTGGACCCACAGGACGCGGCCCAAATCTGCTGCGCTGTGCTGGATGAGGTCGCAGCCGAAATGCCGGACTTGGACCCTTGGGGCAGCATCCGCTCGGATGCTGCCTTTTGGGCGGATCTCGCGCACCCGGCAGAACTGGAGAATTACGCCACCTTCGCGCTTCGCAAGTTGGGCCAGCGCGCCCTCGGAAAGCAGATGCGCAAGCGCCTGTTCAAGGAGTTGTGGCGCAGCTTCACCGATGCAGAGCGCGCCGCCTTCCTGAAGCACGTGAACGGGAGGGCCGCGTGATGGACGGACAAGATGACTGGAGCGATATCCCGCAAGTCGAGGACGTGACCGCCGCCGATGCAGTGGCCGAGGTGCAGCGGTTGGCCACGCTGAACGCCGCGGCGTATGAGAGCGAGCGCAAGCACGCCGCCGCGCGGCTGGGCTGGCGCGCATCGGTTTTGGACGCCGAGGTCAGCAAGGCGCGCCCGCGTGACATGGGTGATGGCGACAATGACAGGCCGGAGACCATCGAGAAGGTAGAGCCGTGGCCCGACCCGGTTGATGGCGCGTCCTTGGCCGAGGAGATCCGGGACCGGCTTCATGCGCATGTGATCTTCGCGGGCAGCGGCGATGCAGACGCCGCGACCTTGTGGATATTGGGATCGTATCTGATGGACACATGGCGGCTCTGGCCGCGCTTGCTCATCACGTCGCCGACGAAGCAGTGCGGCAAAAGCACATTGCTAGAGGTGATCGACGCGATGGCGCATCGGGGCTTCATCGTCTCAAACGCCAGCCCGGCGGCAATCTTCCGGGCAATCGAGGCATGGCGTCCGACGCTGCTACTGGACGAGGCCGACACCTGGATGAAGCAAAACGAGGAACTGGCCGGAGTGCTTAATTCTGGCCACACCCGCCGCACCGCCCGCGTTATCCGGGTGCAGGAGGTCAATGGCGAACACCTGCCGACCGCGTTTTCGACATGGTGCCCGATGGTGATCGCCGGGATCGGAGACCAGCGCGATACACTCATGAGCCGCAGCATCGTAATCGGCCTACGCCGCAAACTGCCCAATGAGGCGGTGCAGCGCCTGCCATTCGACCTACACGCGCAACTGTTGCGCATCCGCAGACAAGCTGCACGCTGGTCTGCCGACCATTCGTTGACCCTTGGGGCGATGGAGATCGAGCCGCCCGCCTCTGGCGACGACCGGATGCAGGACAACTTCACCGCGCTCTGGCGTATCGCAGAGGTTCTTGGAGACGTATGGCCCGAACGCATCGCCGCCGCCTACGCTGCGCAGGCGATGGCCAAGGATGACGACGCCGAACCGGCAGGCATCATGATGCTGCGCGATATCGCGGAGATTTTTGCCAGCCATAGCACAGACCGCATCGCAACCTCGGAGATCGTCGGCGACCTGATCACGATGGAAGAGCGCCCGTGGGCAGACTGGCGTCACGGCAGGCCGCTGTCGGCGCAGTCAGTGGCCAAACTGATGAAGCCTTTCGGCATCAAGGCCAAGGTGCTCAAGCTGCGCGGCGCATCGGCCCGCGTCTACCTCCGCAGCGAGGTAGAGGCCGCAGCCGCTCGCTACACGGTCCAGAAGTGTAACCCCGTAACCCTACAACAAAAACAAGAGGTTAGAGCGATTTCAAAGCGTAACCCTGCGGAAAAGGTTACACCCGCCAGATCCGACAACCCATTGATAAAAAACGAAGGTTACGGGGTTACGCCTGAGAATGCCGAGACATTTGGTTGCGAGACACAAGACGACCGGTTCAACCCCGACAACTGGAAATGACCCCGACACAGGAGACCACCATGACCGACGAAATGGAAAAGATGGCAAACGAGAAAGCCCGCGTGTTGGCCGCGCTGGACGCAGCGTTGACCGAACTTGAAACCGAGGGCGGAGATCTTCGCTTTTTCAGCGCCGCCCTACTGATGGCCGCGTTTCGCCTGCACGCCGATATCGAGGGGCCGCAGTCGCTTGTGAGTGCCGTCACCGCAGCGGCGGTGCGCGTTGCCAAGGAGCGGGGCGTTGCCGGGACCGCTTGAAGGAACTCAAAATATGTCATATGATACTTTTAACGGATCTGCGCTGATGGCGCGTCCTGACAAACCTTTTCCCGCGATGCTGATGGCTGAGCGCGAAAGAACCACCCCTCGCCAGGGCGTTCTTTTGCGCGTCTTGGCATTCGCCAGAAAAGGCACCTGAAAATGTTTATCCCTGAAAAAAACGATCTCGCCGCACGCAAGAACTGCATGGATTTCTTCCGCGACAAGGGCATCACGTCCCTGTACGACATCCAGCCCTACACGATGAGGTGGGCAGACCTTCAAGCCACCAAGAAACGGTTGGCCCGTGACGCGCGCGAAATCCTAGACAAGATCGACAAAAACACTCCTGCCGAGCGCGCCCTTGATATTGAGAACGCATTCGATGGGATGATGAACTTGCGCTATGCAATCGAGGAAGAATGCGACATTCGTACCGAGATCGGCAGCCGCGAACCGCGCGAGCACGAGTTGCCGCCGCATATCCAGAACAAGCGACCGATCGGCAGCACCATCACCGCATCGGCTGTGGACGGCGGCGAAATCGAGGGCGCGGACACCCTGTTCACCGCCTTGAAGCCGAACGAGCGATTCAAGACCTGGGCGACGGCGCAGGACGGCGGTTATAGCCGTTACAAGGGACTGAGCCTTGGCCGCTACCTGCGGGCAATGGTGACTGGCCCGGAAACCGAACTGGAACGCCGCGCCCTGAGCGAAGGGACGGACAGCGCAGGCGGTTACACAACTCCGGTTGAACTGTCGGCGCAGCTGATCGACGCAACCCGCGCGGCCAGCGTCTGCGTTCGGGCTGGCGCGCGCACCGTGCCGCTCACGTCCGATAGCAACGTGATCGCCCGCGTTGCCAGCGATCCGGTTCCGGCGTGGCGCTTGGAGGCTGGTGCGGTTGCCGAAAGCGACCCGACCTTCGACGCAGTGACCCTTGCGCCGAAATCGCTGGCGGTTCGGATGCGTATCAGCCACGAACTGATGCAGGACAGTCTCAACCTTGAGACCGAACTGCCGCGCGTCGTGGCGGCTGTAATGGCCGCAGAACTGGACCGCGTTTGCCTTCTGGGCAGCGGCAGCGCACCGGAACCGCGTGGCGTTGCCAATACCAGCGGGATCGGCACCACGGCAGTCGGGTCAGCGCTCACCAGCTACGGCAACCTCGTCACCGCGCGCACCGGCATCCTGTCGGCAAATTGCGGGCCGCTCACGGCATTCGTGATGCATCCCCGCGATGAAGGTACGTTCACCGGCCTCACCGCCACGGACGATCAGCCGTTGATGGCTCCGAAGGCAGTTGCGGAAATCCCGTGGCTGACGACCACGAGCATTCCCACCGATGGCGGCTCCGGTTCGGATGAATCCACCATCATCGCGGGCAACTTCAATCGCCTGCTGATCGGCATCCGGCAGGAGATCCGCGTCGAGGTTCTCAAGCTGGGATCGTGGGCGACCAACCTGCAATACGATCTGATTGCCCACATGCGGGCAGATGTTGCGGTCGAGCAGGCGGGCGCGTTCTACACGCTCACCGGCGTGCAAGGCTAAGGCTCTCGCCCCCTCCCGCTCTGGGAGGGGGTATCTTCGATCTCTCACCACCATTCCACGGGACCGGCGGGGGCAGCCGTTTTTCTACGCGGCCAGAATGATGGAGGTTTTGCACATGGGCAGGAAACGGACACCAGACCGGCTAAAGGTCGTCGCAGGGACCGACCGGCCTTGCCGGATGAACCCTGACGCACCTGCGGCACCTGTGGCCGCTCCCGAGGCTCCTGCGTGGCTCTCCGAGCGTGCAACGGAGATCTTCGACGGGATCACGCTGATGCTGGTGGAAATGCAGATTGCATCGGTCGCGGATACCTGGGCGCAGGCCATGCTTGCCAGCCGCCTGGAGGAAATCGAGGTCTGCACGGCGGTCCTGGAGGATGGCGGGCGTACCTATCTCACCACGGCAACGAGCGGCGACAAGCTGGTGCGGGCGCGGCCTGAGGTGGCGCAACGGTCGGAAGCGATGCGGCACGCGCAGTCGCTCTTGGCAGAGTTTGGCCTGACCCCTGCGGCCAGATCTCGCGTCAGCGCGAACAAGACCCCGGATCAAAACCCCTTCGCTGCACTGGACCGGATGACATGAAGGCACCGATACGGAAACCCGCGAAGCCCGAGGGCAAAGCGACACGCTCGCCCTGGGACGATCCTGACTTTCGGATCTATGGCTTCAATGCGTCGTGGTGGCCGCTTCTGCGGCTGGTGAATGACGGACGGACAAAGGAACAGGAATAGGCTGGCCTGCCCGCGTTGTCTTTGAGCGCATCAGGCCCGGTATAGACGGCGAGTCACGTTAGAACCCCGTCAAGGCGCGGTCCCTAGCCTCCTATGTGAAGGGACGCGGCGCAGGCCAGCACGTCGAGAGGCGGGGCTGGCCTTTTCTTTCCTCGCCGGCGAAGGTCCATTTCCAGACGACCGGCGATGATTAACCTTCAATATCATTCAACCGGTCACGGGCCGCTTGCAGAACATTTTCTTGGAATCGGTCAGGGAAACGCAAAACAACAGCTTCCGCACTCAAATCGAGCATCTGTCGTTCCTTTAGCAAAAAGTACCCATCTGACGGTTGAGTCTGCATCGCTAGATCTCGCAACGTCGCTTCGACCCCCACCCTTGCAATCTTCTGGCGCGTGCGACTTAACCTGATTGTCTTTCCTCTTTCCGTGCTGAGAACTTGCTCCAATGCCGTGATGCTCCTCCAGAAATCCAACACTAGCGGGTCGTTAACGTCGTCCACATCAAGGGAGGCCCGTACTTCGATAAGCCGCCTTCTTGCGGCGTCTTCGACCTCGGATGCGCCTTCTCGGATGGCGTTGGAAATCCAGTTTCGTAACTTGGTTTCGTCGTCACACCGGGCAATTTGCTCAAGAATTTTCTGATACCGCGACATACTCACATCCTTGATGGTTGTCGCACAAGCATATCAGTTTGCCCTAGCCTCATCACAGTCTGATTTCGGACGTTCACCGCGCGCTGGCGATCCGCGCCCGCGCCGAAATGCGGCTGGCCGAGGAATACGACGCTGCGCAAGAGCGCGGCGAGGTTGCAAAGCGTGGCTGGGAAAGTGGTGTTGATAAGGACAACATCACTACCAGCGCAGACCTCGGCATTCGTCGCGACGAAATCCACGAGGCCCGCAAGTTCCGCGATGCAGAGGCATCTCATCTGGGCCGCGCTTTCTGTTGATTCTGGGCAGGTGACAAAACGCAGCGGAAACTAGTGACAAATCCGGTGACAAGGCAAAAGATCAAAGCGCTTTACCAAGCATCACACTTGCGTAAGCTTTTGTTTTTGTGATGTTTTCTGGTGCCCCCACACGGACTCGAACCGCGGACCTACTGATTACAAATCAGTTGCTCTACCAGCTGAGCTATAGGGGCACTGGAAGCTCGCTTATACGGGCTGTGCCATCTGTGCAAGTCATATTCACAGCTCTTGCCCGCGGGTTTGACTGCGCTTGCGGCAAGGGGTAACCCAAGACGGGCGGCCAGGACGACGGGAGTAGAACGCCGATATGCAGTTGGTTTTCCACACCGGGGCCCACGCGACCGACGAGGATCGCCTTCTCAAGACACTGTTGCGCAACGCCGATGACCTGTCCGCACTCGGCGCAGCGATTCCCCGACCGGTCAGATATCGCGGCCTGATGAAGAAGACTTTTGCCGCACTGGAGGAGGGCGAACCGAATCCTGATGGGCGTGATGTGTTACTCGATGCCTTCATTGGCGATCAGAGCGTCGATCGCGTGATCCTGTCCCATTTCGATTTCTTCGGTACGAGCTGGTCGGCCATCCGGGATGGTATGTTTTATCCGCTCGCAGCACCTCGCATGGCGCAATTGGCCAGCATCTTTGCCTTTGACGAGGTCGAAATGTTCATGGCGATCCGAAACCCCGCCAGCTTTGTCCCGGTCATTCTCTCGCGCCTGTCGACCGAACATCGTGACCAAATCCTCCGCACTACCGATATCGGGGCGCTGCGCTGGTCAGACCTCATTCATCGAATCCGGGAAGAAGCTCCACAGGTTCGGCTGACGATCTGGTGCAACGAGGATACGCCGCTGATCTGGGGCGAAGTGGTACGGGAACTGGCAGGCCTTGATCATGGAGAGAAGATAAAGGGCGGCTTTGCGCTTCTGGCCGAGATCATGTCGCAAGAGGGGATGTCCCGCTTTCGCACTTACCTGCATGAGCATCCCGAACTGACCGAGATGCAAAAGCGCCGGGTGATATCCGCTTTCCTGGACAAGTACGCGATTGATGAGGCCCTAGAGGAAGAACTGGACTTGCCGGGCTGGACAGAGGATCACATCGAAGCGCTCACAGAGATCTATGACGACGACGTGCTAGAGATCCAGCGCATTCCTGGTGTGAGCTTTATCGCGCCTTGATAGGCAACCGGGGCCGTCCTGCTGACGGCCACACGGCTACTAAGAGGTTCAACTCATGCCGAGCGCTTCCTTGTACATCTCCAGAACGGCTTCTTCCTCGGCAATGTCATCCTTGTCACGTTTACGGAGAGCGATCACCTTGCGCATGACCTTGGTGTCGTAGCCGCGCGCCTTAGCCTCGGCCATGACTTCCTTTTGCTGTTCGGCTACGGTTTTCTTCTCTTCTTCCAAGCGTTCGAAACGCTCGATGAACTGGCGCAGCTCACCTGCGGTAACGCGGTAGTTTTCGGTAACCTGATTGTCGTCCTGCATGTCGTCCATGAAAGGCACTCCTGCTCGTCTTGGGGCAGCAAGCGGGATACAATTGCTCAGGCCCTGCCGCAAGACGGCAATTCCGCCTGTGCTTGCACCCTTCGCGACGATCCGCTAACGCGAGGCCGCAACCTCCGGAAAGGGGTCGATAAAGATGTTCGAAGCCATGATATGGGCCGGCACCGGCCTTTCGATTGCCGGCCTCGCAGGGCTTGTCTGGTCGATCGTCAAAGTCGCCAAAGCGCGTCGAGCGAACTTGCCCGACGAGGAACTGCGTGCTGCGGTTCAGGCGGTATTGCCGTGGAATCTTGGCGCGCTGTTCTTGTCCGTGATCGGACTTATGCTGGTGATGCTCGGAATTTCGTTGGGCTGACCAAAGAAAAGCGCCGTCAGATCGGCATGTTGTCGAACCGTGCCTCGATCGCTTCGTCACAAAGCATGGCATCCAACCGCCGCAACTTCGACGGGATCTTGGCGCCTTGTGCGCGCAAATCGTCAATCAACATGCTGACCTTGGGCTGCATTTCCAGCCTCGCCTCCCGGGGCGCTCCCGCCAAGGTTCTTTCAAGACGCTCGGCCTCGAGAATCAAATCGTTCGCGGTCATCGGTGCTCCTCCCAAATCACAGTCAGTCCAGTTCCAGTCTAAGGTAACAGCGGCGCGACGCCTTGCAGGTTTGCCGCAACAGACCGTGTTTTTCGATCACTTGCCGCAAGGACGTGCGACTCTGCGCAGGCTTGATCATTTTCCTCGCATAGTTTCCATGGCTGTACTTTGCGACAGGTCAAACTCGTTTTCGGGTTTTCACCATTGCAACACATTCGCTAATTGCTATATGATGTTCTGAAACCAAGCGGAGACGACCATGAAACCCTTTGTCAAAGCCTTTTTCGACGAGGCAACGAATACCGTCTCGTATGTCGTACGCGAACCTGAAGGGCGCGCCTGTGCGATTGTCGACAGTGTTCTCGATTTCGACCACGCTTCCGGTCGGACCGATACCCGCTCAGCCGACGAGATCATTGCCTATGTGCAGGGCGAAGGTCTGAACGTTGAATGGATCCTGGAAAGCCACGTCCACGCTGACCACCTGTCAGCTGCACCCTACATTCAGGAAAAGACCGGCGGCAAAATCGGCATCGGTCGCAACATCACCGTGGTTCAGGACACTTTTGGCAAGGTCTTCAACGAAGGGACAGAGTTCCAGCGCGACGGCAGCCAGTTCGACCAGCTGTTCGACGAAGGCGACAGCTTTCATGTCGGACAGTTGCGTGGCGATGTCCTGCATACGCCTGGACATACCCCGGCCTGTTTGACCTACGTCATTGGTGATGCGGCGTTCGTCGGCGACACCCTCTTCATGCCCGACTTCGGAACGGCACGCTGCGACTTTCCGGGCGGCTCGTCGAAAACACTCTACGAGTCGATCCAGAAGATCCTGTCCCTGCCCGACGAGACGCGGATTTACGTAGGCCACGATTACAAGGCGCCCGGTCGAGATGAATATGCCTGGGAAACGACTGTGGGCGAACAGAAAGCACTAAACGTTCATATCGGCCAGGGCAAATCGATCGAAGAATTCGTGCAAATGCGCGATGCCCGCGATGCGACGCTCGGGATGCCCCGTCTTATCCTGCCTTCGCTTCAGGTGAACATGCGGGCTGGTCAGATGCCTCCGGCAGACGAAAAAGGCGATGTCTTTCTGAAACTTCCGGTCAACAAGATCTGAACACGGCGAGGCCGGATGCATCCGGCCTCGCCCCTCATCCATCGCCCTGCGGCGGACGAACAAACGCGCGAACACGGGAACACGAACATGGAAACGGATTGGATTTGGGGACTCGTAGGGGGTCTCATGATCGGGTTGGGCGGCGCAGTTTACCTGCTAGGAAACGGCCGCATCATGGGGGCCAGCGGCATACTTGGCGGCCTTGTCGATGGCTCGGGCTGGAGCACGGCAACCGAACGGCTGCTCTTCATTCTCGGGGTGGTCGTCACACCGCTTATCCTGTGGCCACTCTACTCGACCGAAATCAGTACGCATTTGACAAGTGACCTGTCCGTGGTGGTGATTGCCGGGCTTCTCGTCGGCGTCGGCACCCGTGTCGCAAATGGATGCACCTCCGGCCACGGCGTCTGTGGCATGTCCCGACTTTCGCTGCGCGGCATCGTTGCAACAGTGTTCTACATCCTCGCCGGCGGGCTCACCCTCGCGATCTTTCGCCATGTTCTGGGAGTGATCTGATGCGCAATCTCCTTTCTCTTCTGGCGGGCGCACTTTTCGGTGCAGGGCTGTTCGTTTCCGGCATGACGGACACCACCAAGGTACAGGGCTGGTTGGATGTCTTCGGAAACTGGGATCCGACGCTCGCTTTCGTGATGGGCGGTGCCATGATTCCGATGTTCGTCGCTTGGCGCCTCACGCATGGTCGCCGTCCATTGGCAGGCGGAGATTTTCCTGCCCTCCCCCGTCCTGAACTCGATCACCGCCTGATTATCGGCTCGGTCCTGTTTGGCATGGGCTGGGGGCTTGCAGGCTTGTGCCCGGGGCCGGCCATGGCTTCGATCACCTATGGCGGTATTGGCGGGCTGGTCTTCATGGGGGCCATGATCGCCGGGATGCTGTTGGCACCTATGGTCGCTTCGCGTCTGGACAGGCTGGCGGCAGCGACGTAAAGGACAAGAGATGGATATACGCCCGATAACACCCGCATACTCGGTCTCCCCACAAATCTCGGTCGATGACGTTCCAGCGATCGCAAAGGCAGGTTTCGTCCGCGTCATTTGCAATCGCCCAAATGCCGAGGTTCCTCCGAGCCACGACACCGAGACGATCGGCGCAGCTTGTCGTGAGGCCGGTCTTGATTATCAGGTACTCGAACTCACGCATCAGACCATGACGCCAGAGAACGTTGCGCGGCAGGTAGAAATGATTGCTGACGCCGGCGGCCCGGTTCTGGCCTATTGCGCATCGGGCACGCGCAGCACGGTCGCATGGGCGCTCGGTTCGGCCGGAAAGATGAGCGCAGACGACATCCTGACGAAGGCGCGAGCCGCTGGTTACCAGATCGATCAGTTACGCCCAGCGCTTCAGGCACAGGCCAGCTAAGACAACCCACTAAGTGGGGAGCCGCAGCCAAGACGCGGCTCCTTCAGGCGGATCGGACGCTTTTCGCACAGACTATTGCGATCACGTCCCAAACTCGTCTTCACCCAAACCTGCAAGTGCGGAGATCTCCGCAGCGGTCGCCTCGTGGATGGCAAGTGGAGCTTGTCCTTCTTGAACGTCCAGCGGCGCACCATCGATCTCTTGCACCTTTGCTTCATCGAACAACGACGGATGTGCTGACCGCGAAGTAGCGATCGGTTTCGACTCCAGACCGACGAATGAGTCTTCATAAGGCGTCACTTCGGAAGGTTCCGGCAGTTTCTCGTTGAGGCGCAATGCCCGCATTCCACGGCATTGTCCAAGTCGCCCTTGGGCCACTCTTCGTTCGTCAATCGCTGTCAGGTGCGTTTTGTCGAGTTTTGCCCCAACCAGTGGAAGCACTGCCCCCGGCGTCAGGGCATAGAGCTCGGACAGTGTGAGCCGGATGCGCACGAGTTCGGCGTTCAGGTCGACTCGGATCATCCCTGCTGCGTCTGAAAGGGCCGGTCCAGATGGCACTTCGGCTGCGGCGCCCGAGCCATCCTGCACCCCGAAATCAGGCAGGATGAGCGTACCGTGGCCTTGTGCTTTGCCTGCCTCTATCTCGATCGTCAGGTCGAAAACACGGTAGCGCTCGGCGGCAAGAGCAAGGCCCACCGACCTGCGATCGGGCAGACGGGCGCAGAATTCATACCCGTTCAGGCATTGTCGATCATCCATGCTATCCGCCAGGTCTTCGGCGCGTGAGAACAAGCCTTCCAGTAACGGGGCAACCATTGCGGCATCCGTGGAGGTGAAGGGGCGACTGTCAGTCGGCCCCTCTAGAAGCGTGCCCATCGTCTGCTTCTGGATGATCGACGAAACGCAGGCGAGATCGAGGCATGCGGCACCCAACCGGTTTTCCGGCCCGGCCAGCAAAAGGTAAAGCCGTTCCTCGGGCACCGCTTTGGATACGTCTTCGTGGCTACAGCGGAGTTGCGTGGCCCCGATTACGGTCATCGACAGGCCAAACTCCTCATCTGCTGCCCGTGCTAACCCCAAGCGTAAGGCACGAAGGACAGAACGCGCTGTTCCGCCTGGCACATCTTGCCGCGCAGCCGCCACCTTGCGGGCTATTGCCGTCTGACCGTCACTCATTGTTCCCTGAACACTGTATAATTGCGATACCTCACAACTAGGTCAGTCAGGTTACCAAGCTCTTACGCGCTTTCATTCTGCCGCAAGATCTCGCGCCACGGGCATGCTGACACGGAACGCAGCACCGTCCTGCCCGCCAAGATAGGTTATCTCGCCGCCAAGCCGATGCATCACCTCTCGGCAAATCGCTAATCCCAACCCCGCGCCACCCGCCTTTTCGGAGCTGACCCGGGCAAACTTCTCGAAGATCATAGATTGTGCCTCTGACGGAATACCGCTTCCGTTGTCGATGAAATCGACGACAACCTGCCCACCCACATCATGCACCGAAACCGTCAGCACCGGCTCGGACGCATCGCAGTATTTCTGCGCGTTCGCGATGATGTTGATGAAGACCTGGGCGAGCCGGTCGAGGTCGGAGCGAACGAGTATGCGCTCTGCCGCGCGGTGCCGACGCAATCGGATCGGCCGTTCGACCCCCGTGAGTGCAGCCGACACCGCACGATCAATGACCTTGCCGAGCTCGCCGCTCACCATGTCCAAGGTAAACTGCCGGTTCTCCAAGACACTGAGATCAAGCAGGTCATCCAGCAACCGCGTCAGGCGCAACGCCTCGTCTTGGATGATCCCGGCATAGCGTTGACGGTCTTCTGCGCTCAATTCGCCCTCTTCGCGCAATATCTCGGAAAAGGCCCGAATCGATGTCATCGGCGTTCGCAACTCGTGGCTGATCTGTCCCAGAAAAGCGTCCTTTTGCTGCGATATCTGGGTCAGTTTCTCGTTCGCTTCGCGCAACTTCAGAGCGGTACGCGACAACTCGGCCGATTTTGTCTCAAGCCGGCTGGAATACTCCATCAATTGCGCTGACTCGTCGGCAACGGCCAGCAGATCCTCTACCGACACCGAAGACCCGCCGACGATCTGCCCGATCATCGCGTGGGCCGCAGCCGCACCGACCGAACTGCCCAGCCTGCGTTCCAGCTTTTCCAGGAAGGTCGGTGTAGGCTCCGGAAGATGCCCGCGCATTCCCTGCCGCTGAGCCTCGGCGAGAAAGAACTCCTGCGCTTCGCGCGCACCGAGGATGCGCTGCGACATTATCATGAGATCCTCGCTTTGCGCGACAGAGCCTGTCCAACCGCGAGGACCCGCGGAATGGTCGAATACATTGACAAACTGCGCGCCCTGCAAGCGTTCCATGGGGCTGGGAAAGGTAATCAGGGAACCAATGCAGAATGCCGCAGCGTTCAACACCATCGACCACATCACCGTATGCACCATTGGATCGATACCCTCGATCCCAAACAAAGCCTGCGGCCTCAACCAGCCCATGCCAAAGGGCCCCTGGCTCAAAACCGCCTCTGTCATCAAGGCCCCACCCATGTTGGGCAAAAGCAGCGTGTAGACCCACAAGATGAAGCCGACCGAAAGCCCGACCAACGCGCCGGTCCGGGTGGCGCCACGCCAGAACAGGCCGCCCACCAGCGCAGGCAGTATTTGTGCGATCCCTGCGAAGGCAATCAGCCCGATGGACGCCAGCGCGGCGCCACCGCCCGATAGCCGGTAGTAAAAATAGCCGAGCGCCATGACGACTGCGATCGCGATCCGCCGGGACAGGAGGACAACCTCTCGCACATCCCCTGAAACGGACGCTCCGCCGCCCTGTGCGCGCAACCAGATCGGCATGACGATGTGGTTCGACACCATGGTAGACAATGCCATTGCAGCCACGATCACCATCGATGTCGCGGAAGAGAAACCGCCAATGAACGACAGCATCGCCAGACCTTCGTGACCCTGCGATAGCGGGATGGTCAATACGAACTGGTCCGGGTTGGCGCCAGCCGGCATCAGGTCAAGTCCGACAACGGCGATCGGCACGACAAAAAGGCTCATCAGCAGCAGATAAAGCGGAAAGGCCCAGGCGGCCGTCCGCAAATGCCGTTCATCGTCGTTCTCGACCACCATGACCTGGAACATTCGAGGCAAACAAATGAAAGCGGCAGCAGCAAGAAAGGTAATGGCCGTCCAACGGCCGCGATCGACTTGCCACGTGCCGATCTCGGAGGCATCAATTCGCGCCATCGTCGCAGCAACACCGCCAGACAGGCCCCAGACGACGAAGACCCCGACCGCAAGCAGGGCGATCAGCTTGACCACAGCTTCGACTGCGACCGCGGTCATTACGCCATGATGCCGCTCATTCGCGTCAAGATTGCGTGTTCCGAAAAGGATGGCAAAGACAGCAAGCCCCACTGCTACCCAGAAAACACTGCCGCCGTCACGATACACGGCCGCTGATGGATCGGCCTGCGCAAAGGTTTCGAAGGAAAGTGTGATCGATTGCAGTTGCAATGCGATGTAGGGTGTTACGCCAAGAACAGCTAGGATGGTGACACAGATAGCCAGCGTGTTCGATTTACCGTAGCGCGAAGAGATCAGGTCCGCGATCGATGTGACCCTCTGGCTGCGTCCCACGCGAACGAGTTTTCGCAGCCCCCACCACCAACCCACGATGACGATGGTCGGACCGAGGTAGATCGTGATGAATTCCAGTCCCGAACGTGCGGCATAGCCCACCGCCCCGTAAAAGGTCCACGCCGTACAATAAATCGACAGGGACAATGTGTAGACAAGCGGAGAGCGAAGCCATGTGCTGCGCCCGCGCGAGGCGAGCCTGTCCGCTGCAAAGGCAACGCCGAACAGGAACACCACGTAGGCGAGGCAGACCATGATAAGCGTGTTCAGCGTCGCCATCAGATCGGATCCCTGTCTTGCACCTCTCGACCGGTCCAGCGTCGTGCGGCAATGCCGAACAAGATCGCCACGAGAACCAGCAACGCCCATACGGTGAATACGTAGAGGATTGCAGCTGACATCGGCACCGGTTCGGCACCTTCGGAACCTGACGGCCACAAGAGCGGTACTGCAAACAGAGCGGCGGCCAAGACAGGCAACAGGCGCGCCGCATCATTCAGGCGTCTGCGGCGATAACTCTGTCGCTCCAGGAATACCGGCGGCGGCGCTGCCGGTGCGGCCCCGTCTTCGGGGTCGCGGGTCATGAACGCTGCGCCTGTGCGTGCAGGTCACGTACTGCTGTCAGAACCTCGGTGTTCGAAAACGGTTTGGTCATGAACCGGCTGACACCCGCCTTCTCGGCCATGTCACGATCCTTGCTCTGCCCGCGCGCGGTCAGCATCAGTATCGGAAGCCCTTCCATCCCCTCGATTTCCCGAACTTCGCGCAGGATCTCCATCCCACTTTTACCTGGTAGCATCAGGTCAAGAATGACCAGATCAGGGCGCGTGTCCGAAACCTTGCCGACCGCGGTGCTGCCATCATCATGCGTTTCTACCTGCCAGCCCTCGCGTGTCAGCAGAAAACGGATCGCTTCGGTAATGTTCGGTTCGTCCTCGATCAGCAAGACCTTGCGGTTCATGCGCGCCCTTCCTCCCCCGGTGGTCTTTCGGGCCTAAACCGGCCTTGTCTCCCTGACGCAGCAGCTTAGCGCCGTCCTCACGGACCTGTCAAAACCCTTCACCAAGGATAGACGGCTCGCGTCGCGCCGCGCAATCGCCACTAGGGCACAAGCGGCAGGTGGTCCCGACCGGCAAAGCTGTCTGCGTTCCCTGCTCGTCGGCCGAAACGGGCAGGATCAGCATGATCGAGCGGTAAATCGGATCACGGTCGAAATCCGGAATGTCCTGCGGCCAGGCGATCGCAAGACAATCAAAAGCGGCTTGGGTACGCCCCAGCTGCGTCACCCGGCGCCGCAAGGGTACCAAGGGCCTGTTGAGCGCGGAAAACAACGGCCAGAGGGGGCAAGACTCTCCGTGCCTCGGCATCGCGAAGCCGGGCAGCGATTTGCGAAACAGAACGCTCCCAGAGGCATCGCACACCACTAGTCCGACCGGGCGATCCAGAATGCCGTCGGGAAGGGTCGCGAGCCTGCGGAATACGGTCGGCAGATCCACGTCGAAATGTCGGGCCAGTGCCATTGGATCGAGCGGCGCTTTTTCCAGCTCCATCGTCAACATTTCCAATGGCATAGCTTTTGCGTCGGCGGCATATGCCGACAAGACTGCGCGCCCGATAGTCTTTGCAGCCGATGAGCCAACCGGGTCGAGAGGTACCGCGTCAGGATCCCCGGTTTCTTCGATCATCGGGAAATGATGGTTGTGCGAAGCAAAGAAACTCTCAACCTGCTCCTGCGGGTTACCCCTACGTTCTTCGTGCGCGTCACTGTCATCCAGATAGGCAACCAACGCCTTGGAGCTTTCGGCCAGTCGTTCCGCGTCCTGATGAAGGTTGCCGTGAAACCGGTTGCGCCACTCGGCGTCAAGCTCACCCGGCTCAGCCAGGATAGCAGCGGTCGAGCGGATTGCTGCGGCAGTCGACAGTACCTCGTGAAGCGAATTTGCAAGATGGGGATCGTGGGTCAGGCGATCGGACAAGGTCTGCACCGTCCGTTCAAGCGACACGATCCGGCGGTGCATGTTACCCAGCAATTCGGCCCACCCGGGAAAGCGACCTGCGAGTTCATCCACGCGATCGGTTTCGGCCGGCACCCCCTCAGCATCGGCGGCCGCCTCGCGCAAGGTCGAAATCAGCGCGGCACCTGCACCCTCGGTCAACATCGACGGCTCGACCCCGAGCACTCCGGCGATGTCCACCAGAAGCTTGCCGCCGATTCTGCGGCGATTGTGCTCGATGAGGTTGAGATACGAGGCCGAGATGCCCGCCTCGCGTGCCAGATCGGCCTGCCGCAACCCGGCAATCAATCGCCGCTCGCGGATACGGCTTCCCGTAAGCGTGTCACGCGGCATGATGCCAACCCCTCCTTTTCAGCACGAATTCAACGGCTTTCTGCGCTGCGACATAACGTAATTTACAGTCACGCCAGAGCATATGTGTAATTCTTGACAGAATAGTTCCGCGTTTAAAAGGACTTATTGCTTAGTTTTACACCCGCCCCTCATACTTTCTTTGCACATGTTGTGCTTTGCGCCGGGGAAGAGGAGCCCGTGGCGCAGCTCAAGACTTTGGGAGGAATCAATGTCAAAGACTTCTGTCACACGCCGTGGCGTCCTCAAGACGGGTGCCGTCGCCGGTGCCGGCGTCGCGCTGCCAACGATCTTTACAGCTTCGTCGGCCGGCGCTTTCACCAATGAACCCACGGGCAGCACGGTCACTTTGGGCTTCAACGTGCCGCAGACCGGCCCATACGCAGACGAGGGCGCGGACGAATTGCGCGCCTACGAGCTGGCCGTTGAGCACCTGAATGGCGGTGGCGATGGCGGCATGATGAGCACCTTCTCATCCAAGGCGCTGCAGGGGAACGGCATCCTTGGCAAGAAAGTCGAATACGTCACCGGCGATACGCAGACCAAGTCGGACGCCGCCCGCGCATCGGCCAAGTCGATGATCGAAAAGGACGGCGCCATCATGATCACCGGCGGCTCGTCATCGGGCGTGGCCGTGGCCGTTCAAGCGCTGTGCCAAGAGGCCGGCGTGATCTTCATGGCGGGTCTGACCCACTCCAACGACACCACCGGCAAGGACAAGCGCGCCAACGGCTTCCGTCACTTCTTCAACTCTTACATGTCGGGCGCAGCCCTCGCGCCGGTGCTTGAGAAGATGTACGGCTCGGACCGCAAGGCTTATCACCTGACCGCCGACTACAACTGGGGCTACACCACCGAAGAGGCGATCAAGTCCTCGACCGAAGCAATGGGCTGGGAAACCGTAAACACGGTCAAAACGCCCCTGACGCAGACCGATTTCAGCTCGTATATCGCTCCGGTGCTGCAGTCGGGCGCGGACGTGCTGGTGCTGAACCACTACGGCGGCAACATGGTGAACTCGCTCACCAATGCGGTTCAGTTCGGTCTGCGCGATAAGCAGGTGAACGGCAAGAACTTCGAAATCGTCGTGCCGCTCTACTCGCGCCTGATGGCAAAGGGTGCGGGCGAGAACGTCAAGGGCATCTTCGGGTCGACCAACTGGCACTGGTCGCTGACCGATGAGGGCTCAAAGGCCTTCGTCAAGTCGTTTGGCACCAAGTACGGCTTCCCGCCGAGCCAGGCTGCGCACACCTGCTATGTCCAGACGCTGCTATATGCAGACGCTGTGGAACGCGCGGGCTCCTTCCAGCCCTGCGCCGTGGTCGAAGCGCTCGAAGGTTACGAATTTGACGGTTTGGGCAACGGCCCCACGCTCTATCGTGCCGACGACCACCAGTGCTTCAAGGACGTGCTCGTGGTGAAAGGGAAGGAAAACCCGACGTCGGAATTCGACCTTCTCGAAATCGTCGAAGTCACCCCCGTCGCCCAGGTCACCTATCCGCCCGATCACCCGCAGTTCTCGGGTGGTGCGCTGGGAACCTGCAACAACGGCGCCTAAAATACTGCGCCCGGAAACCTCAATCGGTTTTCGGGCCACTTTCCTTGCATGAATTCGAGGCCCCGGAGGGTCTCGCAACCAACCGTTGAGGTGCGGCCATGGACGCAATCATCCTTCAAATCCTGAACGGCCTGGACAAGGGATCAGCCTATGCGCTGATCGCACTGGGGCTGACACTGATTTTCGGCACGCTCGGGGTGGTGAACTTCGCCCATGGCGCGCTTTTCATGATCGGGGCATTCTGCGCCGTCACGCTGAGCCGTATCCTGACCTGGAGCCATACGGTAGTCGATGAAACGCAGAAAGACTTCCTGGGAAATCCTCTCAAGGTCGAAGTTCCGTATGTCCACGACATTTTCGGCGTGGCTACGGGTGACGCGATCATCGACTGGGCGGTTCCCCTGTCGATCCTTTTTTCTATCCCGATCATGCTGGCCGTCGGCTTCATCATGGAGCGTGGTCTGATCAAGCACTTCTACAAGCGTCCCCACGCCGATCAGATCCTCGTGACTTTCGGGCTGGCCATCGTGCTGCAGGAAATCATCAAGTATTTCTATGGCGCCAACCCAATCCCGACACCTGCTCCTGATGCGTTCACCGGCTCGTTCGACTTCGGTGCAATGATCGGGTTCGAGGCGAACCAGATCATCTACCCCTATTGGCGTCTGGTCTACTTCGCGTTCGCCACGCTGATCATTGGCGCGGTCTTTGCCTTCCTGCAATTCACCACCTTCGGGATGGTTGTCCGTGCCGGTATGGCAGATCGCGAAACGGTGGGACTGCTGGGCATCAATATCGACAAGCGCTTTACCATCATGTTCGGCATCGCCGCTGCCGTGGCAGGCCTCGCCGGTGTTATGTACGCCCCCATCAACTCGCCGAATTACCACATGGGAATGGATTTCCTGGTCCTGTCCTTCGTCGTGGTCGTCGTCGGTGGCATGGGATCTCTGCCTGGTGCCGTGCTGGCCGGCTTCCTGCTCGGAATTCTCGAGAGCTTCGCCTCGATGTCTGCAGTGATCGACCTGATCCCCGGCATCAACCAGATCATCATTTATCTGGTCGCAATCATCATTCTGCTGACGCGTCCACGTGGCCTGATGGGTCGCAAAGGCGTGATGGAGGACTAATCCCATGTTCGGACTGGACAAGAAAGACACGTCCCTCCTCTTGGTCGTCGTCGGGCTCGCATTGTTCGCGCCCTTCCTGCTCAACCCCTTCCCCGAAGGCTCGGCCATGGCGCAGTTCAACGCGGGTTATCCCGACCTGATGCAGCGCTTCGTGATCTTCGGCATCTTCGCCATCGGCTTCAACATCCTCTTTGGTCTGACCGGCTATCTCTCGTTCGGTCACGCCGCCTTCCTCGGCGTCGGCAGCTACTCGGCGGTATGGATGTTCAAACTTCTCGGCATGAACGTTTTGCCGGCGATCATCCTCGCGGTCATCATGGGCGGAGTATTTGCTCTCGTGATCGGCTTTGTCTCGCTGCGACGCTCAGGGATCTACTTCTCGATCCTCACGCTTGCCTTCGCGCAGATGTCATTCGCTCTGGCTTACTCGGTCCTGACACCGATCACCGGCGGCGAAACCGGGCTGCAATTGGCGCTCGACGATCCACGAATCCTGGGCTCCAGCACGGCGGCGGACGGAAACATCCCGGTTCCCAGCCTGTTCGGCCTCGAAATGCGAGACTCGGCCGAACTGGTGCTCGGGCCGTGGGAGTTCACGTTCAACGTCGGTTACTATTTCTCCGCGGCCTTCATGATCCTGGCCTTCTATCTGGCCATCCGGATCTTCCGCTCGCCGTTTGGAATGATGCTGCGCGCGGTGAAATCGAACCAGCAGCGCATGAACTACACGGGCCTGAACACCCGCCCGTACACGCTCGCGGCCTTCGTGATCTCGGGAATGTATGCGGGGCTTGCCGGTGGCCTGATGGCAGCGATGGACCCGCTAGCCGGCGCCGAACGGATGTTCTGGACCGCAAGTGGCGAGGTCGTCCTGATGACCATTCTGGGCGGTGCCGGAACGCTGATCGGCCCGGTTCTTGGTGCAGGCATCATCAAGTACATGGAGAACATCCTGTCCAAGATCAACTCGGACATCCTCCATGGCTGGTTTGCCTTCCTGCCAGACGGGCTTGAGGATTTCGTGGTCGCAATCATCTATCCCTTCATCGGCAAGGGCTGGCACCTCACCCTCGGCCTCATCTTCATGGCGGTCGTCATCTTCCTGCCCGGCGGGTTGGTCGAAGGCGGCAAGCGGATAGGCGCAGCCCTGCGTCGCAAGAAGGCCGAAGACGGCTCGGGTCGTGGCAAGGCCACGGAACCCGCAGAATAAGGAGCGCAAGTCATGGGTATTCTTGAAGTCAAGGACGTCAACAAGCGCTTCGGTGGCCTGCAGGCTCTGGGTGATGTCAACCTCAGTATCCGCGAAAACGCCTGCCACGCGATCATCGGGCCCAACGGCGCGGGCAAGTCGACCCTGCTCAATTGCCTGGTCGGCAAGCTCATACCTGATACCGGATCCGTGATGTTCGACGGGCAATCGGTTCTGGGACGCAAACCGTTCGAGATCAACCAGATGGGCATCTCGCGCGTGTTCCAGACCCCCGAGATCTTCGGTGATCTGACAGTGATGGAAAACATGATGATCCCGATCTTCGCCCAACGCGACGGGGCATTCGAGATGAACGCCATCACCTCGGTCCTGTCGCAGAAGGACGTGATCGAACGCGCCGAGCAGGTGCTGGAGGACATGAACATGTCCGACAAGCGGCACATGCACTCGGCCGCGCTGTCACGTGGCGACAAACGGCGGCTCGAGATCGGCATGTGCCTCAGCCAGAACCCGCGGCTTTTGCTCTTGGACGAACCCACTGCCGGGATGGCCCGGGCCGATACCAACAATACGATCGACCTGCTCAAGCAAATCAAGGAAGAGCGCGACATCACCATCGCGATCATCGAGCACGACATGCACGTGGTGTTCAGCCTGGCCGATCGCATCACCGTGCTCGCGCAAGGGACACCGCTGGTCGAGGACGATCCACAAAACATCCGCGGCAATCCGAAGGTACGCGAAGCGTATCTGGGCGAGTCGGCGTAAGGAGATCCGATCATGAACGTCAAACCGGACTTTTCCAAAAATGCCAACGCAGCGCAGACAGCCCCTGCCTTTCTCTCGGTCTGGGACATGCACTCCTATTACGGTGAAAGCTACATCGTGCAGGGCATTAGCTTCAACGTGCACGAGGGCGAGATCCTTGCTCTTCTCGGGCGCAACGGCGCGGGCAAGACCTCGACCCTGCGTTCGATCGCCCGTACCGGCGATCCCGAGGTCCGCCACGGTGAGATCTGGCTGGACCACCAGCCATTGCACAAAATGACAAGCTACCAGGCCGCGTCCTGCGGGTTGGGTCTTGTACCCGAAGATCGCCGCATCATTCCCGGCCTCACGGTCGAGGAAAACCTGCAACTGGCCCAGATTGCCCCTCCGATCGGCTGGTCGCTGGATCGTCTTTACGACCTGTTCCCGCGCCTTGGTGAGCGTCGCAAGCAAGAGGGCGTAACACTGTCGGGTGGCGAACAGCAGATGCTGGCCATCGCACGCGCCCTGGCGCGCGACATCAAGGTGCTGCTACTTGACGAACCTTATGAAGGTCTCGCTCCAGTGATCGTCGACGAGATCGAAAAGACTCTCATTCACATCAAGGAACAGGGCATGACGACGGTCATTGTCGAACAGAACGCGGTTCGCGCCCTCGAACTCGCAGACAGGGCCGTGATCCTGGACACCGGCGGAATCGTCTTCGACGGAACGGCTGCCGAAGTCCTCGAGAACGAAGAACTGCGGGCAGAATACCTCGCGATCTGAACGGATACTCCCCGTCGTATGGCGACGGCCGCCATACTGACCACTTCAAGCCGGCCCTTCGGGGCCGGTTCTCTTTTTTTTCATGGCAATTCCCAAGGCCGAAAGTCTTGCTAGAGCACGGCCGGCCAGCCTAAATGTCCGACATGAAGATATGCGCCCTGACCATGGTCTATCGCGATTACTGGGCCTTGGCGCAGTGGTACATGCACTTTTCCCGTCATCTAGGGGCCGAGAACCTTTTCGTTGTCGCCCATGGTGCCGATCCCGAAGTCGCACGAATTTGCCCCGGCGCCAGCGTGCTCACCATTCCCCGCGACGACCTTGAGCATTTCGACCGACGCCGGACCGATATGCTGAACGGCTTCCAGCTTGGGCTCGCCAGCATTTATGATTGGGTGATCCGTACCGATGCCGACGAGCTGATCTGTCTCGACCCCGAACAACATTCGAGCTTTGCAGACCTGTTCGCAAAGCACCAGACGAGTGCCCTGTTTGCGCTAGGCCTCAACGTCGCGGAGAGCGAAGAGGACAAGCCCTGCGGAGCAGATGAACTGGTACTGGGCCTGCGCAGGTCCGCAGTATTCACCCCGAATTACTCCAAGGCCTTTGCCGTCCGCGGCCGAGCGGGGCTGAAGCTGCACGGTGCGCAGGTCCGGCCGCGTCACGTGCGCCGATTTGCCCTTGTGATGCCGCGCGGTGTCTACATGGCACACTTGAAATACGCGAATACGCAAGCCCTGGCAGACAGTTACTCCCATCGCCGAGAAATGGCCACGATCCCCGGCAAGGGCCTGCCCGGGCCGGCATGGGCCAACCCCGGCACGGATAGCAGGCGGTTCTTTCAGCAACTGCACGCGCTGCCCGAGATACCTTGGAACGAAGCCGAGGCAGAAGCGTACAGCCTTTATCCCGCCGATCCGGTGCGCGAACCCGAACGCGGCGTTGTCCGCGTTCGAAGGGACCAGCCCAAGATCCGGACCCGCCTTCCTGACTGGTTCGGCTCCACCTGACCTATTGCGCGGTCCATCCGCCGTCTACCGGGATCGACGCACCGGTAACGTTGTGGGCAAGAGGCGCACATAGCCAAAGTGCAAGCGCCCCGATCTCGGACGGATCGGACCCGCGCAACGAGGGTTGCTTCTCTTTCAGCATGTCGGCGACGGCGGCGTCCCGATCACCATCGAAAGCGGCCATCCGCTCTTGTATCTGCGGCTCGATGATCGCGGTGTTGGTCCAGCCCGGACAAATGCAGTTTACCGTCACTCCACCCTTGGTTTTGTCCCCGCGCGCGGCGTATTCCAGCGCCGCCACCTTGCTCAGACCAATCAGGCCGTGTTTCGCCGCGACATAGGGCGCCTTTTGCCTTGATGCGACCAGCCCGTGTACCGATGCGATGTTGACGACGCGACCGTAACCGCGCGCGGCCATCGCCGGCAGCGCGGCTTGCATGGTATGAAACGCTGCACTCAAATTTATGGCAAGAACCGTGTCCCATGTGTCCGAGGGCATATCTGCCAGCCAAGCCGTGTGCTGAACACCTGCGTTGTTCACGAGGATATCCGCCCCGCCCCAGGCTGCCACCGCTTCCATGAGGTCTTCGATGAGGTCGGGTTGGCGAAGATCGCCGTTAAAGAACTCGGCCTGTGGGCTTCCCTTTTGCTTCAGGTGTGCGCAAACCTCCTCGATTTGCGCATCGCCCGCCAATCCGTGCACCGCGATCCGCGCGCCCGCCCCGGCCAATGCCTCGGCGATGGCCAAGCCGATGCCTTGCACCGATCCGGTTACAAGCGCCGTTTTCCCCGTAAGATCCGTCATTCGTCCTCCTCCAACATCCTGCGCAATTCCGTCTTCAGTACCTTGCCGTAATTGTTCTTGGGCAAGGCTTTGATGGCGATGTAATCCTTTGGCCGTTTGAACCGGGCTATATTTTCAATGCACAGCCTGTCCAACTCGGCTGGCTCGGCTTGGCCGACGACGAACGCAACGATCTCCTCGCCCCATTCGGGATGTCTGCGCCCAACTACGGAAACCTCGGCAATGTCGGGATGCTGGAGCAGAACCTCCTCCACCTCGCGCGGGTACACGTTCGAACCGCCGGTGATGATGACATCCTTGGACCGGTCCTGCATGGTCAGGTACCCGTCTTCGTCCAGAAATCCCATGTCTCCGGTCATCAGCCAGCCTTTGACCAGTGTTTTGGCTGTCGCCTCGGGGTTGTTCCAGTACCCCGGCATGACAACGTCGCCGCGCACCATGATCTCACCATGGGCGCCGGGAGGCAAAGGGTTTCCATCGGCATCGCCGATGGCCACTTCGACCGTGGACTGCGCCCGCCCCACGCTGGCCAACCGTTCGCGCCAGCGCGGATGATCGCGATCGGTGACGTCATGCCGTGACAACGCGGTAATACCCATGGGGCACTCTCCCTGCCCATAGATCTGGACAAAGACCGGACCAAACCGGTCCACGGCCTCACGAATGTCAGCCAGGTACATCGGGCCGCCAGCATAGACGACAGTACGCAGCCCCTCCCCCGTCTCGCCGGTCATCTTGGCCACGTCGGTCATGCGCCGCACCATTGTGGGCGCTGCAAACATCTGGACGTTGCGAAAATGGCGGGCGAGTTCGAATATCTCGGCTTCGTCGAACCCGCCTGAAACGGGACAGACATGCCGGGCGCCGACCAGCACATGCAACATGTTGTAGATACCTGCGCCATGGCTCATCGGAGCGGCGTATAGGATCGTGTCGTCCCCCGTAGCCTGATCGACATCGGCAAGGTAGGTCAGCGACATCGCGATCATCATGCGATGAGTGATCATCACGCCCTTGGGTCGTCCCGTGGTGCCCGATGTGTAAAACAGCCAGCACAAATCCTCGGACGCGCGCGAAACCGGACCGTCCACAGGCACACATGCGAGCGCCGCGGCAAAATCCGAGCCCGTGATATCCAAGACATCGGCCCGCGTCCCGGTTTCGGCCAGCGCTTCGGTAAGTGAAGGAGAGGTAAAGACCAGCCGCGCTTCGGCATTGTTCAGAATGTATTCGGCCTCACGCCCATGCAGCTTGGCATTGATCGGAACCGCCGCCGCACCCGCATACCAGATTGCATAAAGCGAGATCAGGTATTCAGGGGAGTTCTTCATGAAGATCGCAACCCGATCCCCCGGCCGTATCCCCTTCCCGATCAACCAACTGGCGACCCGGGCCGCTGCATCATGAAAACCGGCATATTCGGCGACCTGCTCCCGGCCCAAAAACAACGCAGGTCGTCTGCCATCAAGCTGCGCGCGCCGCGCCAGCCAATTCGCGATATTCATCGCCTCCTCCCCTTTGTTGCATCGAGATTAGGCTCGCGTCATACCGGGCTTCAATTCCGTAGTAATACGCGTCACGATATGCGTCATGAACGATGCCGCCTTCGAATATGCCCCGGTCGGACTTGTCGAACTGGAAAACCGTGTCATTCGCCGCTGCAACCGCCAGTTCGCGCAGATGTTTGGCGGCGATACGTCGGATTATGCAGGTTTGCCCCTGATGCAGCTCTATCCGTCATTGGCTGATTTCGAACGTATCGGCGCACAATGGCTCGAGGTCATGCGCTCCACCGACACGTATTCCGACGAGCGGGTCATGCGACGTCGCAATGGCGATCTGTTCTGGTGCCGGGCTCGGGGTCGGTCCCTTACACCCGACGACCCCTTCAGGCATGGCATCTGGAGTTTCTCGGACATATCCGAAGAGCGCCCTATGGTCGCTTTGACACCGCGCGAGCGCGACGTCGCGATCCTGTCCTGCCGCGGGTTGTCGGCCAAGGAGATCGGCGCGCAGCTTGGACTGTCTTATCGAACGGTCGAAGCGCATCGCGCCCGGCTCTTGCAGAAATTCGGCGCTCGCAAATTGCCCGAGCTTGTTGCCAAGCTGTCCGGTATGCCGCTTTGAGCGGGTATCGAACGCGGCGGAAGGTGGATGGGCGCGCCGCAGAACGGCGCTTTTCATGTCCCCGGCGATGGCCTATAACGCCGCGTAATTTTCGGCCCGGGCAACGATGAGGGCCAAAGAGGAACCGTCGAGGATACTCAATGACAGATAGCAGACACGAAGCAGACGTCGCGTTCATCAAGGCGCTGGCCGAGCTTTTGCGGGACAACGACCTGACCGAAGTGCAGGTCAAGCGTGAATACGGCGAGGAGGACAGCCTGAATGTCCGTGTCAGCCGGTCGATCGCCAGCCCTTCGGCCCCGACGCAAGTTGCCGTTCCCGCACCCGCCCCCGTGGCGGCCCCTGCCCAGGCTCCGGCAGCCGCGCCGTCCGCTGCGCCCGAAGATCCGGCCAGCCATCCAGGCGCGGTCACTTCGCCCATGGTCGGCACCGTGTACATGCAGGCAGAACCGGGTGCCGCCCCCTTCATCACGGTCGGAGCCTCGGTCTCCGAAGGAGACACGCTGCTGATCGTCGAGGCGATGAAGACCATGAACCACATCCACGCGCCGAAATCCGGCACGGTAAAGCGGATCCTGGTAGAGGATGGCGCCGCGGTCGAGTATGGCTCGCCCCTCGTCATCATCGAATAAGGCAGGGACGATGTTCGACAAGATCCTGATTGCCAATCGCGGCGAGATCGCTCTGCGCGTTATCCGTGCGGCTAGAGAAATGGGAATCGCGACCGTCGCGGTGCATTCCACTGCCGACGCTGACGCGATGCACGTGCGCATGGCCGACGAATCCGTCTGCATCGGACCCGCCCCTAGCCCGCAGAGTTACCTTTCGGTGCCAGCCATCATCTCGGCCTGCGAGGTAACCGGAGCGCAGGCAATCCATCCGGGATACGGTTTTCTGTCGGAAAACGCGGCCTTTGTTCAGATCGTCGAGGATCACGGCATCTCTTTTATCGGTCCGCGCGCCGAGCACATCCGCGTGATGGGAGACAAGATCACCGCCAAGGAAACCATGAAGGAACTTGGCGTTCCCTGCGTTCCCGGCTCGGACGGCGGCGTGCCAGACCTTGAGACCGCCCAGAAAATCGGCGACGAGATCGGCTATCCCGTGATCATCAAGGCCACCGCCGGCGGCGGCGGCCGCGGAATGAAGGTGGCCAAGTCCGCCGCCGAAATGGAGCGCGCCTTTCACACCGCACGGGCCGAGGGCAAAGCCGCCTTTGGCAATGACGAGGTGTATATCGAGAAGTACCTGACCACGCCGCGCCATATCGAGATACAGGTCTTTGGCGATGGCAAGGGTAACGCAGTGCATCTGGGTGAACGTGACTGCTCGCTCCAGCGGCGTCACCAGAAGGTGTTCGAAGAAGCCCCCGGCCCCAGCATCTCGACCGAAGAGCGTGCCGAAATCGGTCGGATTTGCGCCGAAGCGGTTGCCAAGATCGAATATGCGGGCGCAGGGACGATCGAATTCCTTTATGAAAACGGCGAGTTCTATTTCATCGAAATGAACACGCGCCTGCAGGTCGAGCATCCCGTGACCGAGGGCATTTTTGGCGTTGACCTTGTGCGTGAACAGATCCGGGTCGCGTCAGGCTTGCCAATGTCTTTCAGCCAGGAAGACCTCACTATCAACGGCCATGCCATCGAGGTGCGTATCAACGCCGAGAAACTTCCGAATTTCTCACCCTGCCCCGGTCGCATCTCGGCCTACCACGCGCCCGGTGGTTTGGGCGTGCGCATGGACTCGGCTCTTTACGACGGCTACACCATCCCGCCTTACTACGACTCCCTTATCGGCAAATTGATTGTCCATGGACGCGACCGGCAGGAAGCTTTGGCGAGACTCCAGCGCGCTTTGGGTGAGTTGATCGTCGATGGCGTCGATACGACTATCCCACTGTTCCATGCTCTTTTGCAGGAACCAGATGTTCTTGAGGGAAAGTACAACATCCACTGGCTGGAGCGCTGGCTCGAGGAAAACCTGAGCGCGTGAACCGGGCCTCATGATGGGGGAGCAGGTGAGCCTCACTCCTGAACTCCTGCTGCGAGCCTATGCCGTCGGCATTTTCCCGATGGCAGAACACCGGGACGACCCGGAGATCTTCTGGGTCGACCCGCAACGCCGCGGGGTTTTCCCGTTGAACGGGTTTCACATCTCTCGTTCGCTTGCCCGTCGTATGCGACGCGGTGGGTTGGACGTTACCATCGACCGCGATTTCGGCGCCGTTCTCGACGGATGCGCAGATCGCGCAGAGACATGGATCAACGCTGATCTGCGGAAGGCCTACCAAACTCTATTCAACGCTGGGCATGCGCATTCCCTCGAGGTCTGGGAAGATGGCTTTCTTGCCGGCGGCGTGTATGGCGTGACACTCGGGGCGGCGTTTTTCGGCGAGAGCATGTTTTCGCGCCGGACGGATGCATCGAAGATCGCGCTTGCTTACCTAGTGGACCGGCTGCGGGAGACGGGGTTCGTACTGTTCGATACGCAGTTTCTGACGCCCCACCTCGCCTCACTTGGTGCCGTGGAAATACCAAGAGCCGAGTATCACCGTATGCTGGAGAAAGCGCTTGCCGAAAATGCGGATTTCAACCGCCCGCTCGTTCAAACTCCTCAGGACGTGATACAGCGGATCACCCAGACATCGTAACGGGCGTGGTCCAGGGCGTTCAGCGCCGGGGAGGACGCAACCATCCAACCGTCGAATAGCGCCTGACGCTCGTTACGCTCCCAGATGGTGAGATAGACAAATGCATCCCCTGTCGGATTGTCGACCGGATAGCGGCAATCACCGAGTGCCACGTCAAGCCCAAAAACCTCGGCTGTCTCGCCATTGAGGATCCTGAGGTCAAGCGTGCGGCCATTCACCTTATCAAGTCCCCGAAGCACCGCACCAGATGCCGAGGTTACGGGTTCATCCTGTTGGGCGGCGGCAAGACCTGCAACCAATCCCATGACAATCGATAGTGAACGGATCAATCTCGGCCTCCATTGCTGGCCACGAATTTTGCGAGCAAGGCAATCAGGCTGAGAGCACCCTGCGTGTCGGCAACCTCATCACCCGGCTCGAAATGAAAAGGCGATTCACCGGGAAGCACCTCGATGAAGTTCCCGCCCAATAGACCTTCGGACGAAACAACCACCGCACTGTCTTCGGGGATTTGAACGCTATCGGCAACCGAGAAACGCGTATCGACCCAATAGCTCTCAGGGTTCAACGCAACTTCTGTCACCGAGCCGATCTTGACGCCAGCCAGCCGGACATCGGCACCAACCCCGACCCCCTCAAGCGATCGAAAAGACGCACCGAGTTGGTATTCCCCTTCCCCAAGCAGTTGGCCTGTCGCTTGAGCCGAGTAGATGCCAAAGGCAATTGCAACCGCAACAACCGCACCGCCCACCAGGACCTCGGTGGAGGAATACGTTCCCATGTTCGATCACTCGGGCGTCCAGGCCTCGTAGTCACGCCTCTCAACCGGATCGGCGCGACGGAGCGACCCAGCAGGCGCATAGGCCAAGGCCGTTCCGGTCAGGTTTTCGATGTGCGGTTTTTCCCAGCTTTTCCGGGGCAGCGGCTTTTCGGTCGGAGGTTCGTCCCACGTCCGGTGAAGCCATCCATGCCATGATGGATCGATACGGCTGGCTTCTGCTTCGCCATTGAAGATTACCCAGCGCCGACTGTCATCTTCGGTCTTGTAGAAGACGTTGCCCTGATCGTCCTCGCCGACTTTCACGCCCTTGCGAGAGGTGTAGATACGCGTGTTGAGAGTGGACCCGTTCCACCAGGTCACCGCTTGCAGCAACGTATTCAGGATGCCCATCAGCTTTCTCCTGCCAAGTATCGTCCGAAGGTATGGCGCAAAGCCCCGCCAAGGTCCAGTGGCACCGCACGGGACATCCGCGCGCAGGCTCATTCCCGCGCGAGCGCAGTCAGCTCGATTTCTATTCGGTATTTCGGATCGATCAATCCGCATTCGATCATAGTGGCCACTGGAGGGTTCGGTCCGAAGGTCTCCCTCAACAAGGGCCAGCAGGATTCGAACTCTGTCCGATCAGGCAGCATGTACGTCACCCGAACGACATCGGCGAAATCAGCACCAGCTTCCGACAGCGCTCTTTCGATCTTTCCCAAGGCATCGCGGCATTGGTCATACGCCGTATCACCCTCTCCGACAGTGCCGGCCACATGGACGAAACCTCCGGCGATGACTGCCCGGCAATAGCCTGCCTTGTCTTCAAATACTCCGCCTGAGGATATACGCCGGATCATTCCGTGTCCTTTCTGACAATCAACTTGCCAAGGTAATCTCACAAACCCCAGTAGCCTTTGTCATGCTATTCAAAGAGGTTCCGGCCCCCCAAAAAAGAAACGCGGAAGCACATGGCCTCCGCGTCGTTGTGACCGTCCGGCCCTCATCACTCAGCCAGCGGTTGCCGGTTCCTTTTCAGCGTCAGCATAAATGATGAGCGGCTGCGCGTCAGAGGTCACCGCCTCTTCATTGACCACAACCTTTGTTACATTCTTCAAGCCCGGAAGATCGAACATCGTGTCAAGCAGGATGTCCTCCATGATCGACCGCAACCCGCGCGCGCCGGTCTTGCGCTCGATGGCGCGTTTCGCGATGGCACGCAATGCATCCTCGGTAAAGTCCAACTCGGCATCTTCCAGTTCGAACAGGCGCTGGTACTGCTTGACCAAGGCGTTCTTGGGCAGCGTGAGGATCGTGACCAACGCATCCTCATCCAGGTCTTCAAGCGTGGCGAGCACGGGCAGGCGACCCACGAATTCCGGAATCAGGCCGAACTTCAACAGATCCTCCGGTTCAAGTTCGCGGAACAGCTCACCGACATTGCGCTCGTCATTGTCACGGACATCGGCGCCGAAACCCATGGCAGAGCCCTTGCCCCGCTGAGCGATGATGCGGTCAAGCCCGGCAAAGGCACCGCCACAGATGAACAGGATGTTCGTCGTATCTACCTGCAGGAATTCCTGCTGCGGGTGCTTGCGCCCCCCCTGCGGCGGGACGCTTGCGACGGTCCCCTCCATCAGTTTCAGCAGGGCTTGCTGCACACCTTCGCCAGACACGTCGCGCGTGATCGAAGGATTCTCGGACTTCCGCGTAATCTTGTCGACCTCGTCGATATAGACGATGCCACGCTGGGCCTTCTCGACATTGTACTCACTGGCCTGAAGTAGCTTGAGAATGATGTTCTCGACATCCTCGCCAACATAGCCGGCCTCGGTCAGTGTTGTGGCATCAGCCATCGTGAACGGCACATCCAGGATCCGCGCCAGCGTTTGCGCAAGCAGCGTCTTGCCGCAGCCGGTCGGGCCGATCAACAAGATGTTGGACTTGGCAAGCTCGATGTCGCCACCGGCTTTCTGCGCGTGGTTCAGACGCTTGTAATGGTTGTGCACGGCGACAGAAAGGACACGCTTTGCCGTGGCCTGGCCGATCACGTAATCGTCCAGCACGTCGCAGATATCCTTGGGCGTCGGCACACCATCGGTCGCCTTCAAACCGCTGGCCTTGGTCTCCTCGCGGATAATGTCCATGCAGAGTTCGACGCATTCGTCGCAGATGAACACCGTCGGGCCCGCGATGAGCTTGCGCACTTCGTGCTGGCTCTTGCCGCAGAAGCTGCAATAGAGGGTGTTCTTGCTGTCTCCGCCTGAATTCGTTGCCATGATCTACCTTTCCGGCTCCGTCCGTGCCGGGCCCGCGGTCGGGCCACGCTTTCTTGCCGCCTGTTCCGGGCAGCTTAGGCCAGCTATCCGACCTCTACAATCGCAAATTCCGAAGCGGCGGGAAAGGGCCGCAGCCCTCCGCCGCCGCGCTTCATTTATGCTTCGACTTCGTCGCCTTTGACCCGGTTCTCGACGATTTCGTCGATGTGGCCCCATTCCTTGGCTTCGTCCGGGCTCATGAAATAGTCACGCTCCAGCGCCTTTTCGATGGCCTTTTTGGTCTGGCCGGTATGCTTCACGTAGATGTCGTAAAGACGATCACGCAGTTTCTGTACTTCGGTCGCATGGATCATGATGTCGGTCGTCTGCCCCTGGAACCCGCCCGAAGGCTGGTGAACCATGATCCGGCTGTTCGGCAGCGAAAACCGCATTCCAGCCTCGCCACCGACGAGCAGAAGGGAACCCATCGAAGCCGCCTGCCCGATCACGAGCGTCGAGCATTTCGGCTTGATGTACTGCATCGTGTCATAGATCGACAACCCGCTGGTGACCACACCGCCGGGGCTGTTGATATAGATCGAGATTTCCTTCTTGGGGTTCTCTGCCTCGAGATGCAGCAGCTGCGCCACGATCAGGTGGCTCATGCCGTCATGGATCGGTCCATTGATGAAAACGATCCGCTCCTTCAGCAGACGCGAAAAGATGTCATATGCGCGCTCTCCGCGACTGGTCTGTTCGACGACCATCGGGACGAGGGTATTCATGTAGGTATCAACTGGATCGAACATATAATCTGCCTGCTTCTCTGGATAGTCGGGGACGGTACCCGCTCAAGGGTTACCCGAGTCTTAGTGTTGCCTCCGGGGGGCTGCAAGGGCACCCGGACGAGACAGTGTGCCTATTTTCCGATCCGGAACGAAACACCCCCGACGCTCGGGCCGGGGGTGGCTACTCCTGAAACGGGGAAATTCGATCAGCCGAACATGTCCTGCGTGATACCAGAGTACCAGCCGAGGCTTTCCTCGTACGTCCGTGCCCGCAGCTCGGCATCTTCGCCGGTCTGGCTTATGAAACCGTCCACCTTTGCAATCTTCTCTGGGGTCGCCTCATATGTTGCGCCGACCTTCACACCGTCTTCGGTTGCGATCAGCGACCAGCAGGTGTTCGAGAACTTCGCCGGGAACATCTTGGACCCGGTCAGGGCCGAGCGAACGGCCATGGCCGCAACCTTTGCTTGGCTGTTGGCAGAGAAGCCCGATTTCGGCATGTCTCCCTGCGACGACGCATCGCCCAGCACGTGCACGTTCTCATCCAACCGGCTTTGCATGGTGCGGCCATCGACGGCGGCCCAGTTGCCGTCGGTCAGGCCCGCCTGCTCACAGATCCGACCGGCTTTCATTCCGGGGATGACGTTGCACGCGTCGACCTTCATTTCTTCGCCGTCGATGCTTACGGTCATTGCCGCCGGGTTCACTTCGACATTGCCTCCGCCGAATTCCGGCCCGATCCAGTCGACCATACCATCGTAATGCTTGCCCCAACCCTCTTGGAAAAGAGCCATCTTGGAGAATTTCTCCTTGGGGTCGGCAACGATGATTTTCGCCGTCGGGTTCTTCTGCTTCAGCAGATGGGCGACCATCGAAATCCGTTCATAAGGTCCGGGCGGGCAACGATATGGATTGGGCGGAGCAATCATGGCAAAGGTTCCGCCTTCGGGCATCGCCTCGATCTGGGCCTTGAGCAGCGCGGCCTGCGTCCCCCCCTTGTAAGCATGCGGCATGGTATCCTGAGCCGAAAGATCCCAGCCCGGCACCGAGCCGTCCACAAAATCGATACCCGGCGACAAGATCAAACGGTCATATGGCAGCTGTCCGCCCGAAGCCAACGAGACCGTCCGAGCATCGCGATCGACCCCGACGGCCCAGTCATGTACGACGTTGATGCCGTAATCGCTGGCAAGCTTGGCATAGCTGTGGCCAAGGCTGTCATATTCTCGGAACCCGCCGATATAGAGATTTGAAAAAAAGCAGGTGTAATAGGTGCGTGTAGGCTCGACCAGGGTAACGTCGATCGCGCCTTGTGCACCCTTGGCGATGTAACGCGCAGCTGTAGCTCCGCCGGCGCCCCCACCGACCACTACGACACGCGGTGTGCCTTGTCCCATTACCATCGGCGCGCCGAGTGCGGCAGCCACGCCCACTCCAGCCCCTATGAAGCTTCGTCTGTTCAGGGTCATGTTCCTCTCCTCCCAAAGAAAAACGCGCCGGAGGTCTACTCCAACGCGCCGAAAAATGCAGCGAGTGCGGCTATCTCTTCATCCGAGAGACGCCCTGCCATCATCTGCATGACCGGATGCGGTCGAATTTTTTGTTTGTATGCGTGCATCGCCAGCACGAAATCCTCCTCGTACCAGCCCGTGATCACCGGGATACCGTCGTAGTCGCCATCCGTGCGGTGACAGGTCGTGCACTCGGTCGCCAAGTACTCACCATATTCCGGATCACCGACAATCGCCAGAACTTCGGGGGTCAGGCTGACCTCCTGGGGTACAGCCGTGGGTGCCGCTTCGGGAATGTCTCGGGGGCTTGACGAGTACTGCCGCAGATAGGCCAGCACATCGCCCCGTTCCCCTTTGTCAGGCAGTCCCGCGAACTCCATGTTCGTACCCGAGACGAGCAGTTTCGGGTTCGTAAGATACGCGTCGAGGTTTTCGAGGGTCCAGACCATTCCATCACGACGCGCGCGCTCAATGCCTTCCGAGTACTCGAAATCCTCAAACTGTGCGACCTTGCGGTCAAAGATGTTGTTGAGGTGCGGTCCGATCCCGTGCTCAGCTCCCTCTCCTACGGCATGGCACGACGCGCAAACCTGAAACAGGTCCTCCCCGCGCGACGCATCACCGATCTCTTCCGCTTGGGCCGCACCCGCCAGGGCGGCCCAAGCCAAGACTATTCCTCCCAAGCCCCGCATTTTACTGCGAAAAGCTCTGAAGATAGGCGATTACAGCATCCAGGTCCTCATCCTTTTTCAGACCGGCAAAGGACATCTTGGTACCCTTCATGTAACCGCGAGGGTTGGCGAGGAAAGCGCGAAGCTCTTCAGGCGTCCAGACCAGACCGCCAGCAGCGGCTTTCTCCAAGGGCTTCGAGTAACGGAACCCTTCGATATGCCCTGCTGGCGCACCGACCACACCGTTCAACATCGGACCCGTACGGTTCTTGGCACCGTCCCCGACCTGGTGACAGGACTTGCACTTGCGGAACACACCCTCGCCCGCCGCAACCAGCTCGGGATCAGGAGCCGCCATTGTCGTGCTTTCCGCTGCATCGGTCTGTGCTGCAGCATCCACGCTTGCGACCTCAACCTCACCCTTTTCAGCACCGGCCGAAACCGCGGAGGCTTCTTGCTGATCCTCGGTCGTTGCCGATGCCTCCACCTCAGCGCTTTCATCCTCGGGCGTCACGTCCAGCACCGCGGCCCGCATCGTGATCTCGACGCTTTCCTTGCAGTTCTCCATGCAAGGTTCGTCCGTCCAGAAATGCTTCTCGGCCGTGTCACGGTCATCGACGATGAACCCGTCGGCATTCGGCATTTCGACGTCGAGGAAATTCTCGTGGCTCAGCGTGAAGTCGTCGTCCACAAGGTCATTCGAGTAGAGAATGTAGGCCACGATAGCGTATGTATCGTCCGCACTCAGGGACTGGGCATTCCCAAACGGCATCGAACGGTGCACATAGTCCCACGCGGTCGAAAGGTACGGCCAGTAGGACCCCACCGTTTTGAGCGGATCCTTGTCCGCAAGGGTGTCTTTGCCCCCTGCCAGCTTGGGCCAGTTGTCGCGCCCTTCGGCGAAATCGCCGTGACAAACTGCACAATGCTCTGCAAACAGCTCATCGCCCGTCCAGACATCGCCGGAGCCCTCGGGAAGTCCCGTTCCGTCCGGCCTCACGTCAAGATCCCAAGCGGCGATCTCTTCTGGCAGCGCTTCGCGCCCGAGGCCGAACTTGGCGCCCGCCTCTGCTTCGCTGTCCGCGTTTGCCGCGCTGACGAACAGGCTGTCCGCCGGTGCGACCCACATGCTCGGGTTGTCCGGTACGGACTGCACGAAATGATCGCCGAAATTCGCCGCCAGCGTCAGCACGGCAGCCACGCCGACGCCTGTTCCGACAAAGAGCATCGAGTTAGGAGACTTCGACATTTTCCGCCTCTCCGGTTTCGCGCACCCACCAGGTCTGGATGCAGTTGTTGTGATAGATCGAATTCTCGCCGCGCACTTCACGCAGCTGTGCCTTGGTGGGCTGGACATAGCCGGTCTCGTCCCGTGCCCGGCTTTGCAAAAGCATTTCCGAGCCGTCCCAGACATGGTCGAGGTAGAACCGTGCTAGCGCCTTGTCGGTGCCCGGCGCAGCCAGTCTCGCAGGCTGCCATGTCTTGCCACCGTCAATGGAAACATCCACCCCCGTGATCGCCCCGCGCCCCGACCAGGCAAGCCCAGTGATCACCAGTGGACCGGGTCCGTGCGTGATAGGCGCTTGCGGGCTCGGCGAGGTGACAACCGATTTCGCGTCCATCACCCAGGTCCATTTGCGAGAGGTCCCGTCGGCCAGTGTATCGGTGTATTTCGAAGTCTCTTCGCGGCTTTCGACAGGCCCGTCCATGACCTCGACGCGGCGGAGCCACTTGACCCACATGTTGCCTTCCCAGCCGGGAACAACGAGGCGGACGGGATAGCCATGCTCCTTGCGCAGCGCCTCGCCATTGGCCTTGAAGGCCACCAACACATCGTCCAGGGCTTTTTCCATCGGGATCGAGCGCCCGTTCGACGAAGCGTCGGCACCCTCGACATAAACCCACTTGTCAGAAAGATCGCCTGCGGCGTCCAGCCCCGCTTCCTCGAGCAAAGTGCGCAGAGGCACGCCGGTATATTCCATGTTGTGGATCATGCCATGCGTGAACTGTGCGCCGTTCAGCTGCGATCCGGCCCATTCCATACCGGTATTCGCGGCGCACTCACAGAAGTACACATGCTGCTCGCGCGGGAACCGTTCCAGATCCGCGTAATTGAAGATCAGCGGCTTATCGACCAACCCGTTGATCATCAGGCGGTAGTCTTCCTTGCGCAGTTCAATCGCGCCGGAGTGGTGGCGTTCAAACGCACAACCCGCCGGAGTGATCGTTCCATCCAGCGCATGGATCGGGGTGAAGTTGATCGAACTGATTGTGTCCGCCGTCAGCCATTCGACGTTCCGGCGAACGACATCATCCTCGAACTTGATCGGCAGGCCATAAGGGGTTGCATCCACGCCGTCACCCAGGCCAGCGGCCCAATCCTGGATCTCCGTGATGAGCGGATCGGGTTCGGCCGCTCGCGTGCTGCCTGCCGCGACCGCTCCGGCCGCTGCAGCCGCCGTGCCCGTCAGGAACTGACGGCGCGACGGCTTCTTGTCCTTGAAACCAAACGTCATGCGTTTTGCCTCCTCTTAAACTCTGAAATCGACCGGTTCAGATCCCGGTGACTTCGACTGTGTTGTTCGTGGTGACGGAAACAGTACCCAGCTTCTTGATGTGGCTTTCCACCACATCCCAGATCGGCGGTCCCTCGGTGCCTTCGTTAACGCTGGCCCAACCGGCCACGACGTAATTCTTGGCCGGGTCGATTGCCTCGCCATTCTTGAGCAGGGTCATGTTGGATACGCGCTCGCCCTGCGGCTTGGAGATATCGATCTTGTACCCCATGCCACCGATGCGAACCATGTCGCCACCCTGCTGGTAGTAGGGATCGGGGTTGAAGATGTTGTCGGCCACGTCTTCAAGGATCACCTTGATGAACTCGCCGGTCATCTCCGTCCGATAAGCATTGGGGTAGCTCATCGAGGTCACGTTCCACAGATCCTCGCGCGTGATGTCATCGCCGGGAACCAGCGATGGCCCCCAGCGTACGCCCGGCGACATGGCGATGTCGGCTTCACGCTCCGACAATAGCGCATCACAGATCAGGTCGTCCCAAGTGCCGTTGAAATTACCCCGGCGATAGAGCAGCGACTCGGTCTGGCCCAGAACCTCCTTGAGTTCCGCCTCGTAGGGTGCGCGCTGTTCGTCAATCAGCTTGGTGATGATCGGATCCGGCGCGATCACGTCCGAGAAGATCGGGATCAGCTTGTGCCGGATCCCCATCATCTGGCCATCTTGCACATCCAGATCGACACGGCTGACGAATTTGCCGTTCGAGCCGGAGGCTATGATATGCGTCTTTCCGATCAAGACCGGTTCGGGCAAGGCATCGTGGGTGTGGCCCGACAGGATCACGTCGATGCCCTGCACCACTCCCGCCATCTTCTTGTCGACGTCAAAGCCGTTATGGCTGAGCACGACAACCAGATCGGCCCCCTCGGCACGAACCTCATCGACGAGTTCCTGCATCCGCTCGTCCCGGATACCAAAGGAGTATTCGGGGAACATCCAGCCCGGGTTTGCGATAGGCATGTAGGGGAAAGCCTGACCGATCACCGCGATCCTGGCTCCGCCACGTTCGAACCACTCATAGGGCTTGAACAGCTCGGCCGGCTCATCCCATTCCGCGTCGAAAATGTTCTGGCCAAGTGCGGCAAAGGGCAGTCCCTCAACCAACTCGTTGACCCGGTCCGAACCAAGCGTGAACTCCCAGTGGAAGGTCATTGCATCGGGTTTCAACGCGTTCATCACGTTGACCATGTCCTGCCCTTCGGTGTGATAGCAGGTGTAAGAGCCGTGCCACGTATCACCGCCGTCAAGCAACAGCGCCTCGGGCCGGTCTGCCCGGATTGCGTTGATCACCGTCGAAACGCGGTCAAGGCCACCAACGCGTCCATAGGCCTGCGCAAGCGACGAAAAGTCGTTGTAGGTCAGCGCATAATGGCTCGGGCTTCCGTCCTTGATCCCGTAGAATTCGCGGAATTGGGCGCCCGTGATGTGTGGAACCTCGCCCTTGTTGGGACCAACGCCAAGGTTGATCGACGGCTCTCGGAAAAAGATGGGTTTGAGCTGCGCATGAATATCCGTGACATGGATAAGCGTTACGTTGCCGAAGGTATCGAACTCCAGCAATTGATCCTGTGTCAGAGCCTGCTGTGCAGCAAGCCGTGCCCAGCCGCCAAAACCCGAGGCGCCAACAAGGGCCGATGCAGCCATGGAGACCTGAAGAAAGTCACGACGCGAAATCATTTGGTTCAGCTTTCCCATCTGAAACATGCGACACATTCGCATGTGTGAATTTTATTGGTGCAAATTACCCCGCGTCCGGTTGCGAACGCGGGGCGTCTTGCGATGATCAGTTACGAACGGACGGTCCTTCGACCGACAATCCGTTGCCGCGCGAAGCGACATAAAGCTCGAGCGCCACGAATTCCGGGCTTCCGGGTTTGAACGTTTCGGCGCGGGTGTCGCGAACACAGCCCTTGAATCGCGCGTGAACAGTGTTCAGCTTGGCGTTCTTCAGGCGGTAGGTCGGGAACCCGTTGATCTGACCCTGGCTCAGGTGGTCGGCCCGGATCATGTTGCCATAGTTCAGTTCGTGGCACGATGCGCAGCTCAGCTCGAGCTGACCGTACCGGGTGTAGTAGATCTCCTTACCCATTGCCCAGGCCGACTCGGCCGGACCGTCGATTGCGACATTGACGGGCATCCCGCGCGACTGAACCGAGATGAGAGCTTCCATGGACGCCATCTGCCCACTGGTGTAGCCCCACTTCTCGGCACCCATGTTGTTCTCGCGGCAGGCGTTGATCTGCATGGCGAGGGTGCGAACTTCCTCCGTGGCGTCGTTCCATTTCGGATATACGGCACGAACACCCTTCATGCTATCGGCAACATCCTCGTGGCACGAGGAGCAGGACTTGCCCTCGGTTCCCTCGACCGTGTCCCAAAGCTCCTGTGCCTGATCAACGAAAACCATCGACGGGTTCTCGAAGTCATCTGCCTGAAGCGCTTGGGTTTCGTCCGAGCGGAAGTGCCAACCGGACATGACGGTATCCATCACGTCCTGAAGATGCGCCGGCGCATCCGTCTTGGTGACCATCTCGATCTCTTCGTTGACGATCAAAGTATCGTCATCGGGCTCAGCCACCGCGGACAGAGGTGCGGCCACCAAAGCGGCAATTGCTGTCATTGCCTTGAATTTCATTCATTATCCTCCCTTGGGTGGTCGGCCCGGCGCAAAGATACCTCTGCGCGGGGCCTTTTTTCTGCCTTGGGGTCGCGGATCAGGCGACGGAAATGTCCTTGCTGTCCTCGTAGACCGACCCATCGTCGTCATACCAGGTGAAGGCGAAGCTGCCGCTTTCGGGCACCGTGGCTTCGAACTGGAAGTACGGGTTGGTCGAGATCGCGGGCTCCATCGTCACGTCGATCACGGTCTCGCCGTTGAACGCGCAGGTGAAGCGATTGATGATCGAACGCGGGATGGTGTTGCCGTCGCTGTCCTTGCGCTGGCCGCTTTCCATCTTGTGGCTGATCAAGGTCTTGATTTCGACCGCTTCGCCGGCCGAAGCGCTCTTTGGGACCTTGACGCGGGGTTTTACACCAGATGCCATGTCTATAACTCCTGTTACGAGCGGGAGGGGTCGGCCTTAGCCGCCGCAGCCCCCGATAGTCACTTTGACGGTCGAGGACGCCTTGGCAAAGGAACCGTCTTCCATCTTGGCGATGGCGACGACGTCCTGCGTACCGGCGAGACGGATGCGGGTCGACGCGGCCTGCGATGCGGCCATCGGGCCGAAGTTGAAGGTCGCTACGCCCGGCGTCGGGTTGCCCAGCGCCAGAACCATGATCGCCGAAGCACCCGGGGCGCTCACCTCGATCGGGACGGTATTGCCGTTTTCGGCGATTTCGGGTGCGGTGAGGTTAACTCCGCCATCCTTGACCTCGGCCCCGCCGGTAAAGGCTTCTATCGCCTCTTCGCCTGCCGCGTTGACGCGGTAGGGAAGGACGGTCAGGGCCGCCGCACCGAGGGCCAGGCCCAAGGTATCACGACGTGTGAATTCCATCGGTTCTCTCCTTTGTGTCAGTCGAACCGCGGCAGCGCGCGGCTCACTCCTCCTTCAGGGTCACCAGAAAGGCGACCACATCCTCGATCTGCTCGGCGCTCAGAAGCGGCGGCAGATCAGCCCCGGCAGCCTTGCCGGTGTATCCGTCACCCGGCCGGGTGAAGCCGTCGGTCTTGTAGAAGGCCGGCATCACAGTCCCGTCGAAGGTTTTCTTTGCGTTCACCATCAGCCCGCGCAGCTCGGCCTCGGACCAACGATCGCCTGCCCCATCAAGCGTCGGGCCGACCTCACCATGAAACGGAATATCCGACAGCGCGGAAACCGCATGGCACGCAACGCAATTTCCGGCCGATTTCGATCCGACCACCATCGCGCCTGCCGCCGGATCACCCGGCTTGCCTGTCAACGATGCTTCCACCGCGCCATATTCGTCGAACGCAACCTCGGTTGGCGCGACTTCGGCGGCGTATGCGACACCACCGATCATAACGGCGGCCAGTGTCAGAGATTTCAGTTTCATGTTTCCTCCCTTGGCTGACGCCCGACTCGCACAAACGGTCAGCGGCGACATTGCTTTGTATACCGTAGGCCACAGACCCCACCGGACGCAACATCAAATTCACGAATGTGAATTGTTATATCGATCCGCGACGTCGGTGGATTCTTTTTCATTTGTTTCCCGGAGACTACTGGTTGCTTTTCATTCGTTATCGCGTGTCGCCGTCATCCCGTTCTTGTATCCTGCGGGCGTGATAGCGCTGAAAATCTTCCTCGGACTGGTCGAGATAGCGTTCCTCGGCAACCCAAGTGAGCATGTCCATGGTCGTACCCGGTGCAAAAGCGCCCGGCATAATGGCCACGGCCTGCTGTCCCGCGTTCAGTGATTCGTCCAGTTCGGTGGGAAAGAAGATCATGGTCGGGGTGAACAGAACGCCCCATTTCCGCGTCGCCTGCTTTTCCGACAGCGCCTCACCATCCGTGTCCACGATCTCGATATCTCCATGGAGGTTGATCTGGATGGGATAGTACTCCTCCTCCAGCAGCGCCTTCACCCGCGGGTCCGGAAAGGTGTTTTCGTGCATGTCGCGGCAATAGAGGCACCCGCGCTGCTCTACGATGACCAGCAAACGTTTTCCCTCGGCCTGCGCATCGGCGAAGTCCTCCTGCAGGTCCTTGAAGGTGTCCCGCATCCAGTCCGCCTTGTGCAGACCGTCATCGCCCAGTTCTGCCGCATGCAACGGCACCGCAAGCGCAATCGCAGCCAACCATGTCAGAATCGTCCTCATCTTTCCTCCTCCCCGACTGTTCAAGGGCCGTTCATCAGCCCATGTTCGCGAAACCGGGCATCCAGCGGATCATCGCGTCGGCAATGAGGTTCACGCCGCCCGTTGCGATCAGGATAGCAAACACGATCAGCATCGCACCCATTCCTTTTTCCACCCAGGCAAAGACAGCGCGATGGCGCTGCACCCATGCCAGGAAAGGCTTTGCAAAGAATGCTGCAATAACGAACGGGGCCGTCATGCCGAGGCCGTAGACGAACAACAACAGTGCGCCCCGCCATAGATCGCCCATTCCGCTTGCAATCATCAGGATCGAGGCCAGCGCGGGCCCCACGCAGGGCGTCCATCCGAAACCGAAGGCCAGCCCCATAAGATACGCGCCAAGAATCGTCGACGCCTCGGCGCTGCTTTCCATCCGCGCCTCTCGGTAAAGAAGGGGGATTCGCACCACCCCCAGGAAATGCAAACCGAACACGACGAGAATGGCGGCCGCGATATAGGACAGGGTGTCGAGGTACTGGCCGAACAACTGGCCAAGGGCGGTCGCCCCCATGCCCAGCAACATGAAAACGGTCGTGACACCCAATGCAAACATGCATGCCGAAACGATCAGCCGCTTTTGCGCACCGGATGCGATCTCTCCATCCCCGCGCAATTCGGTCATGCTGAGCCCACCCATGTAAGACAGGTAAAACGGCACCATCGGCAGGATGCACGGTGTGAAAAAGCTGAGAATTCCGGCAAAGAGGGCCCCAAACAGCGAAATTTCCAGCATGAGCCCTCATCTGACGCGATATGTGGCGGTGTTTCGCCGCATCTTCTGCGCCGCGCAGGTTGATCAATTCATACATTCAAATTACATTGAGGATAATCACCCCGTCAATGGTCTCGCCATGAAACTCACAGCTATTGCACTTTCGGTTGCTTTTGTCCTCTCGGCCATTCAGGTTGCGGCGGCGGAGCTTGTGATGGTCGAACAGCGCGGCTGCGCATGGTGCGAGCGATGGAACGAAGAGATAGCCCCCGCCTATCCCAACACGCATGAAGGCAAGTTTGCCCCCTTGCGGCGGGTCGATTTGCGCGCCCTGCCGGATGACATCACACTGGATCGGCGCGTGTCTTTCACCCCGACCTTTCTGATCGTCGAGAATGGCGAGGAACTGGCGCGGCTCGAAGGATATCCCGGCCCCGATTTTTTCTGGCCGGTTCTCGAAGACCTGCTCGAAGAACATACCTCATTCGAGCCTTATTCCGAACCGGGGAGCTGATGGCAAGACCTGCCGGCTCTTTGGCATATGTAATGGAATAACAGTCAACAGCGGCTCCGAAATTGCCGCGACAGGTATCCCGGGTGGTCCGGGCGAAAAGGAAAAGCGACGATGGCACTGCCGCAGTTTTCGACCGACATGGCCGAGGAAGAAATCGACAAGATGGTGGACAACGCCACCCGGGCGTCAAATTTCCTCAAGGCAATCAGCCACGAAGGCCGCCTGATGATCTTGTGCCACTTGGTAACGGGCGAAAAATCCGTGACCGAGCTGGAAGAGTTGCTGTCCGCCCGACAGGCCGCCGTATCGCAGCAGCTTTCCCGGCTGCGCCTCGAGGGCCTCGTCGTGCCGCGCCGCGAGGGCAAGGCGATTTATTATCGCCTGGCCGATGACCGCCCTCGCCGGATGCTCGAAACCGTTTACGAGTTGTTCTGCAACGGAGACTCCGCTGCGGATTGACGGCCTATGGGCAGACCGGCAAGCACCCAGTGTTGCTTGAGCCGGGCCTTTGCGTCATGCTCGACGCGGGAGGATCCTCGGCATGCACCAATATCTGAGCGACTATCAGCTTGTCGCCGCGATCGGTCTGTTCGGCGGCTTGCTGCTGGGGCTTGCGGCACGGCTTGGTCGTTTCTGCACTCTGGGAGCAATCGAAGACCTCCTCTATGGCGGGTCGGACCTGCGTATGCGCATGTGGGCTTTGGCCATCGGCAGCGCCGTGGTGGGCAGTTTCGGGCTGATGGCCCTTGGGCTTCTCGATCCGGGTGAAAGTTTTTACCTTTCGGTCCGCTGGATGCCGCTGGCCTCGGTGATCGGCGGGCTCATGTTCGGGTATGGCATGGCGCTGTCGGGCAATTGCGGCTATGGCGCGATTGCGCGGCTCGGCGGTGGCGATCTGCGCGCCTTTGTCATCGTTCTGGTGATGGGCGTTTTCACCTATGTCACGCTCAGCGGGCCGCTCGCGCCGATCCGCAACTTCTTCTTCACACAGGTCGAGGTCGCCGGTGGCATCCCGCCCGGCCTTGCGCATCACGCCTCGGCTGTCAGCGGCTTGCCGGTGCACGTCATAGGCCTGTCGATCGGTGCGGTGATCTGCATCGGCGCGCTTGCCGGATCATCCCTGCGCAGCGACGCCAAGGCGATCCTCTGGGCGCTGGTCGTGGGCACGGCCATCGTGTCTGGATGGGCCGGGACACAATGGGTCGCACGTGCAGGTTTCGAGGCGCTACCCGTTGTTTCTCATAGCTTTTCCGCGCCTCTTGGCGAAACGATCCTGTGGACGATGACCGGAAGCCTACGACCCCTTTCCTTTGCTGTGGGCTCGGTCGCGGGGGTCTGGGCGGGGGCCTTTATCGGGTCGTCGATCAAGGGGCATTTCCGCTGGGAGGCCTGCGAGGACCCGCGCGAATTGCGCCGCCAGATCCTTGGGGCGGCGATCATGGGCGTGGGTGCGGTGCTGGCGATGGGCTGCACCGTGGGCCAAGGGCTGACCGCGTTCAGCCTGCTGTCGATCAGCGCGCCGGTGACGTTTCTTGCGATTTTCGCGGGCGCCGCGCTGGGATTGCGGCAGCTGATCGAAGGGTTCCGCCCGGCCGAGTGAGCTGTTGCGCGCGACCGGGGCGTACCGTCCGGCAGGAAAGAAATGACCGTTTTGTACAACGCTTCAGCGGCTCATTGACCGTTTTGTACAAGGGGGTACCACCCATGCGGCTTTCCGTTTCGTAGGCCCGCCAGATGCTGGGCCAACTCGTCACCCGCGCCCAGGACCCGCGCGAGGTGATCCTGCTCACCCGCCACGGCGCGCCCGTCGCCGCCCTCGTCTCGATGGCCGAGGCGCAACGGATCTGGGACCTGTCGGACGATGGCGAGGTCGGGTGGAAACACCCCCTGAGCGGGCTGCGCGGATGGTGGCGCAAGCGAAGCCCCGTGCCGGGGATGGAGCCGGGGCCAGACGGGAGATACGTGACCGCGCGCGAGGCGGCGATCCAGGTCCAGAAAATCCAGATGACCCGCGCCGAGGAACGCCGGATCCTGCAGGCAGGCGGGCTGGAGCCGGTCGAAGGCGGAGAGCCTGCGGCGGAGCGGCGGCGGTGGTGGCCGTGGTGAGGGGCGGGTTAGAAGCCAACCCTACGGTTTCGGCGCGGACATGACGGTGCGGATTGGGATGGTGCGGATTTCGGGCGCGGGGCCGCTGATTTGTACGCGCTCATCGTCGCCGAAATGCTCGCTTTCGCTGATACCGAGTATCGGATCGCCCCGCGCTATCGCCCGCCGGATGGCGGGCGTACCGCAGCGGGGTATCCGGCGCAGCGTCACCCGGCACCAGGCGATGCCGAGCATCACGAGGAACCACGCGGCGAACCCCGCCAAGGCCCATACGATGAAGGTAAGAAGTTCCATGCCCGCGCTGCCCTTATCTGTTTTCTTCAACGATAGCGCGGGGTCGGGGCCGGGTCCATCCTTGTGGGCGGTGGGTTGGAAGCCGACCCTACAAGGGTAGTAGGGTGGGGTTTCACCCCGTCGTGGGGTCCATTCCGGTGCGGGTCGGGTCGCCATTTACCGGGCTGATGTGGCTTTCCGGATCGGGCTGGTCCTGACCTGCGGTTCCGGCCTGCCTATGCAGGCGAATTCGCCCTCTTTGATCGACAGAACCGGTTCACCGGCCGCGTTGACCCGCCGCGCGGCAGGCGTCCCGCAGCGTGGTTAGACCTTGTGCAAGTCTGTCCCCAGTCTTTTGGGTGCGTCTACCTGCTACCCTTCTGGACCGAGGATCAGGGTGAAAGTATCGGCCCAGGCAGTTGCGAGTATTTCGGCGGGTGTGTCGAGCGCTTTGCGGGTGATGCAGGACCCTTCGAGTAGCGGCAGAAGGACCAGCACCGCGCGGTCGGCCTGCGACCGTGTCCCGCCGGCCTCGATGACCGCAGACCGGTAGAAATCGGCCAGGCGCACGTAATAGGCATCGACCGCGGCGCGAATGTCGTCGGAGTGATTGGCGGCGGCCCATATCTCTTTGAATATGATGGAATACCTGTCGAAATCCGGGTGCGTGAGAACTTCGAGAAAGAGACGACGCAACGCCCCGGTCAGGTCGCTTGTCCCGTCGGTGGCGTGCCGGCGGTCGAGGTTGGCCTCGTAGGGTTCGAGAAAGCGCAGCAGCAGTGCGAGCAGCAGGTGTTCGCGGGTTGGGAAATGGTATTGCAGGTTGCCGAGGCTTATCCCCGCACGCGCGGCCACCTTGCGCATCGTCAGTTCGGCGTTGCCGATTTCCATCAGCAGCGCTTCGGTGGCGTCGAGGATCACTGTCTTGCGGTCTTGCGCGGGCATGCGCCCCCCTTCTGGTCGTTTCGTTCCGGGACTTCACATAGGCCCCTTGACGCATAAGGTCAAATGACCTAACTGATGCTGGAATTAGGTCAATCGACCCAAGGAGCACCAGATTGAAAGCCCTTCACACCATCAACCGTGCGCTGTCGCTTGTCGATGGCCAGACGGAGCCGGCCCGCGGTGCCGAAGAGGTGACCGTGCGCGTGCACCATGCCTCGGTGAACCCGACCGACCTTGATATCGTGAAGGGCGGATTCGACCTGTATTTCCGGCTTTACGGCGTAAAGGAGCCAGCGCGCACCGGGCTGGAATTCTCGGGCGTGGTGTTGGATGGCAGCGCCCGTTTCCCGACGGGCACGCGCGTTTTCGGGTACACGCATCTCCTCAAGGGGCCGAAGACCCATCAGCAGGTGATCAGCGTGCCCGAGGGGTACATCGCCAAGATCCCCGATGGCATGGGCTTTGCCGAGGCTGCGGGATTTCCTCTTGCGGCGCAGACGAGCCTGGTGGCGCTGCGCGACGTGGCACGGGTGAGGCCGGGGCAGAAAGTGCTGATCGTCGGCGGCAGCGGCGGGCTGGGCGTCATCGCGATCCAGATCGCCCGGAACATCGGCGCCCGCGTCACCGGCCTGGCCGGGCCTGCAGGGCAAGACATCATGAAAGCGCTCGGGTCGGAGCGGGTCGTCGACTACCGGCAAACGCCGCTGTCTGAGATCGAGGGCGTGTTCGACGTCGTGCTGGATCTGTCGGCCCGCTACGGCTTTCGCGATATCCGCCCGCTGCTGGCGCCGCGCGGCGTGTTCGTGCCGGCCGATCCGGTCAAGACCGCCCTGTCCATCGCGGCGAATCCGTTTCGTCGGCAGAAGACCGGCAAGCTTTACGTCGATCGCGGCGACACGGCCCTGCTGACGGAGCTTGCGGGCCAGGTCGTCACCGGTGCGCTGGAGACCGGCCCGGTGCTGGAGTTCCCGCTCGACGACTATCGTGCCGCGTTCGAAACCCTGAAAACGCCCGGACGGATCGGGCGGACCGTATTGCGTATGCACTGACCAGAGGATGACCCGATGCTGTTTTTCACCAACCCCTATGTCGCCCTGGCCCTCGCCATCGTGTTCGAGGTGACGGGGACCGCCTTTCTTCAGAATTCGGAACAGTTCACGCGGCTGCTGCCCACCGTGCTGGTGGTCGGGTTCTACGGGCTGTCGTTCTTTTGCCTGACGCTTGCGCTCAAGTCCATTCCGCTTGGTATCGCCTATGCGATGTGGGCTGGGCTGGGCATCGTGCTGGTCGCGCTGATCGGGTTCGTTTTGTTCGGGCAAAAGCTGGACCTTGCCGGCATCGGCGGCATCGGCCTGATCGTGGCCGGCGTGGTGGTCCTGAACACCTTGTCGAAATCGGCCACGCATTGAGGCCGCGAAGGCCGGGCCGCCTCCTCTTCCCTCTCCAGATATAGGATTTACCATGATCGAAGCCCTCCGCACGCCCGACGCAAGGTTCGAGACCCTGCCGGATTACGATTTCGCCCCGCATTACATCGAAGACCTGCCCGGCTATGAAGGGCTGCGCGGGCACTACCTGGACGAAGGCCCGCGCGATGCGGAGGAGGTGTTCCTCTGCCTGCATGGCGAACCGACCTGGAGCTATCTGTATCGCAAGATGATCCCGGTCTTTGCCAAGGCCGGGGTGCGGGTGATCGCGCCCGACTGGCTGGGCTTTGGCCGGTCGGACAAGCCGGTTGACGATGCGACATATCACTTCGACTTTCACCGCAACTACATGCTGGCCCTGATCGAGCGGCTGGACCTGAAGAACATCACGCTGGTGTGCCAGGACTGGGGCGGGCTGCTGGGCCTGACCCTGCCGATGGAGATGCCGGAGCGGTTCAAGCGGTTGCTGATCATGAATACCGCGCTCATGGCCGGCCCGGCCAACAGCCCCGCCTTTGACGAGTGGAAAGAGACGATCACGGCGAACCCGGATGTCCCGCTTGCGGCGGTCATGCAGAAATACGCCCCCGAGATCAGCGCGGCCGAAGCCGAAGCCTATGCCGCGCCGTTCCCGGACCAACGCTACAAGGCCGGGGTGCGCCGCTTTCCCGAGATGGTCGCCACCACGATGGATACGCCCGGCGTCGCCATTTCGCAGAAGGCGGGCAAGTTCTGGTCGCAGGACTGGACCGGCGAAAGTTACATGGCGATCGGTATGCAGGACGAGATGCTTGGTCCGCAGGTGATGCGCCACATGCAGACCGTGATCCGCGGCTGCCCTGACCCTATGGAGATCGAACAGGCGGGGCATTTCGTGCAGGAGCAAGGCGTGGCAGTGGCCGAACGGGCGCTGGAAGCCTTTGGGCTTGCAACCGGAACGGCAAGGACCTGAGCAGCGCGCGGCATTGCGCTTGCCGGTCTGCGCTGGCTGGCAGGTCTCAGGCGATCCGCAGGCTGCGCTCTCCGGCGACTTCGCGCTTGATCTCGTCGATCAGCGTGTCGATTGCCGGGTTGCGCATCTTGCGGGCGCGGCGCGCGACATAGGTCACGCCGGGCGGCTCGGCAAAGCGGCCCTCGACGACCTCCATGTCGGGCGTTACGTGCCGTTCGTTCAGGACCGCAACGCCAAGGCCACTGCGCACGCCCGAGACGATCCCGGCGGCGCTGGCGCAGTCCAGCACGGTGGCAAAGGTGGTGCCATCCTCTTGCGCGACATCCATCGCCCAACGGCGGTAGAAGCAATTGTCGTCGAAGGACAGAAACGGAACCGGCCCGCCTGCGGCCAGGGGCATGTCCGGCGATTTCACCCAGAACAAGCGCTCCTGGAACAGGGTGATGTCATGCGGCCGGACCTCGTGGTCAAAGATCTGCATTATGGCAAGGTCAAGCTCTCCGGCCGCCAGACGGTCCTGCAACACGAGGCTTTGCAGCACGCGGGTCCGCACGGTGACGCCGGGATGCAGGCGTGCAAACCGGCCGAGGATGCGGCTGAGATCGCTGCAGGTCGTATCCTCGGTCAGGCCGAGGCTGATCTTGCCCTGCACCGGTGTCCGCGACAGTGCGCGCAGCGCCTCGTCATGCATGTCGAGGATGCGCCGCGCATAGCCGAGCAGATCGCGACCGGCATCGGTGAACAGCGGACCGCCCGGCCGCCGGGTCAGCAGCGCGCAGTCGAGGTTGACCTCGAGCCTGCGGATCTTGTGGCTGACGGCCGATTGCGACAGGCCGAGATGCGCTGCGGCGCGGGTCACGCCGCCCTGCTCCTCGATCGCGCCGAGGGCGCGGAGCGCGTCGATATCAAGGCGTTGAACCAGTTTGTCTGACATGACGGATTTCGATTGCCTTTGGAGTCTGGACCACAGGTGTCATGTTAACCGATGGTGCCCGCTGCGGCAATCGCGGCGTCAGGCCCACCGGATCAGCCCGATTACCGCCGACGAGGCGTAGAACCCCTGCAGCAAGAGGAAGGTCCAGCGCCCGTCGATCACCGCCCAGGCGGCAAAGAGGGCCGACGAGATCAGCAGCAGCGCGAAGCCCGCAATCTCGGCCCCGATATTCGATGCGATCAGAAGCGCGTAGGCCATGGCCAGAACCGAGCCCGTGATCTCGAACAGGGTGGTGAGACGCCGCCTGTCGCTGACAACGGATGCTGCTTTGGTCATATCGGTCATGGGTCACCCTTTCCTGCCGAGAAAATCGACCAGCAGCGCCGAGATCTTCTCGGGCTGGTCCTCCATCGCGAAATGGCCGCAATCGTCCAGCACGTTCAGTTCCGATCCGGGGATCGCGCGGTGCAGCCTGTGGGCCCAGTCGACCACCTGCCACGCGTCATCCGCGCCCCAGATGAGTTGAACCGGAATCTGGCCCAGTTCCGCGAGCCGCGGGGTCAGATCATCAGTATGTTTGGGGTCGTAATGCCTGACCTGATGCTGGAACAGGCTGGCCTGGCCGACCGGGTTCGAGATGAAATCGAGGAAGGTTTCCAGCGAGGTTTGGGACAGGCGGTCCTTGTTCTGCACGGTCGAGAGCAGCCAGTCGCGGAAATGCGCGCGATGTTCGGTGTCGGGCGCCTTGATCAGCGCCTCTAGCCCCGCCTGCATCTGCTGGTGCGTGCGCTTCGACGGCCAGCTGTCGAAACTGACCACGTCGATCATGGTCAGCGACCGGACGCGAGGCCGCGAGAAGATCGAGAACCGCTGGGCGACCGCGCCCCCGATGTCGTGCGAGATGATATGGGCGTCCTTGAGCCCCCAGTGATCCAGCAGCCCTTCGAGAACGGGCACCTGCCCGGTGACCGAGGTGTCGATCTGCGGATCCCATGGGCGCTCGGACAGGCCATAACCGAGGAGATCGTAGGTATGGACCTTGTGGCCGGCCGCGACAAGCGCCGGCAGGATGTTGCGCCAGATATAGGAGGAGGAAGGCGTGCCGTGGATCAGCACGACCGGAGACCCCGCGCCGTGCACACCGTGGGCGATGCGGGTGTTGTTGACGAGGACATGATCGGTGACGAGATGCGTCATTTCGAACGCTCCTGAACAGGTGGTTTCAGAAGGGCATACAGCAGATCGGGTCACGCGGATAATGAATGATTTGGAGAACATGATCGAGATTTGTCATACCCAGCGTGTTGACGTGGAAATCGCCCAATGATCGCAGGCCGGGACGCAGGGATTTACAGCGGTTAAACACTGGGACAGCTTTCGATTTGCTTGTATCACGGGCCAAACAGGACGACCCCGAGGCCACGCTATGGGCGGTGATCCCATCGAAAGAGCGATAGACAGCCTGAAGCGGAACGAGCCCTTGCAGGCGCTGACCGCTTTGGACGGTTTGCCGGACCAACGACAGAACGGTCCCGAGGTGTTGTTGCTGCGGGGGGTGTGTTGCCTTGCGACGGGCGATGGGCAACGCGCCTATGGGTACCTGAGCCGGGCGCATCAGCAGAAAGCGGGCGACCCCGTCATCACCCGGAACCTGATAACCGCGATCCTTGCGATTGCACGGGAAGGCACTCTGCCGCAGGCGGTTGCGCATTACGAAAATGTGCTAGACCTCGACCCGGCGAACGCCCCTGCGCTGCTGGGGCTGGCCCATTGCCTGCGGGAAAGCTGCGACTTTGCCGATGCGGCCGAGCTGTATCGGGCCTACCTGACCGAACAGGCAGACGATGTCGCGGCGCTGATCGGTTTGGGCTACTGCCTGCAGGAGCTACGCCGCCATGACGAGGCGCGGGCAGTCTATGACCGGGCGCTTGCGCTGGATCCCGATGCGCGCCCGCTGGTGTTGAAATCGAAATCGACGGCCAGCGCGGGGAGCATATCGCTGACGGGTTACGCGCCTACTTTCTGACCCGCATGTCGCGGCGATAGACGCCCGCCGTTCCATCCATGCTGTCGCGCGTGTCGCGAAAGGCGTCCGTTTCGTCCTGCGTCATCACCTCGAACCGGTAGTCGAAGCTTTCGCGCCGGACCGGGATGCATTGCGCGACCGGCGTGCCCCTGGGCAGGATGCCTGAAAAGCTCGGGTCGATCCATTCCGCGACGAAATTGATGAAGTTATCGGTGTAGCGGTCGCTGTCCACCATCCCGGTCAGGCTGCGAAACGGCAGGTCGGTTCGGTTCACAGGGTGGGTGCACAAGAGCGACCAGCCAGCGGGGAGTTCAATGGTCCAGAACGCATTGAACTTGAGCATCGGGGCGGCGCCCTTTTCGAAGGGAGAACCACGCACCTGTGCCGCCGCATGCAGCGCAACAGGCGAGCGGCTGTAGGTTTCGCCCGGGGTGGCGGGCAGATCCCAATCCCAGCTGAGACGCCCCTTGTCGATCTGCAGATCGCAGGCCAGCGGCATGAGAAAGCCGTAGCCCATCGCGTCGAGAAACGGCGCGCATTTCTTGACCGTCATCAGCTCGACACCCAGCACCTCGTCATGGGCGGTTGCAGGCATCCGGCGCAGCCAGTCCGGCAGGCCGACCTTGGCCGGTACGGGGCGCGGCAGGACCTGTTCCAGTTCGGGCGGGCAGCGAAAGGTGACGTTCACGGGCAGGCTCCTGTCGGTATGGCTGTGCCTTGGGGCTTATTTCGCTTCGCCGGCGGCGACAACGCTGCCGATCTGTAGGCTCACCATATCCTTGTCGGCGTCGCTGGCGCGTTCCGCGATGGCCTTTTCGCGCGCGGCATCGGCGCGGCGCTTGACCTCCCACAGGATGGCCATGACCACCGTCAGCGCGATGAAGATCACCGCCAGTGCGTTCACCTCGGGCGTGGGGGTTCTGCGCGCAAGGGCAGCCAGCTTGATCGTAAGGGTCGTTTCCGTACCGATGGCAAAGACGGTGGTGTTGAAGTTCTCGAAGCTTTGCAGGAACGCGATCAGACCGGCCGTGATGATCGTGGGTTTCAGGAACGGCATCGTAATGTGCCGGAACACCTGCTGATGACTTGCGCCAAGGTCGAGCGCGGCCTCCTCCAGCGCGTTGTCGAACCGTTGCAGGCGCGCGATGAACATCAGCATGCAATAGGAGGCGATGAAGGTGCTTTGCGCGAGACCGGCCACGAACAGCCCGCCCGGCATGCCCGCCGAGTTCCAGAAGACCAGGGTCGAGATGCCGAGGATGATGCCCGGCGTCAGCAGCGGCGAGACCAGAAACGCATAGAGCACCGATTTCGCCCGCGCGTGCAAACGGGTGATCAACAGCGCCCCGGACAGGCCAAGGGTCAGCGACAGAACCACCACGCCGAGGCCGATGATCAGCGAATTGGCGACGGCGGCCAGCAGCGGCGCATTGGAAAAGAGCGCGCCGAACCATTTCAGCGTGAATCCTTCGAACGGCAGGGCGGTGGGTGGCACGGCCGTGGTGTTGAAGGCCGCGATCATCATGAAGGCCAGCGGCATGAACATGTAGACGAAGAACAGCGCCATGTAGAGGCCGGGCAGCCTGTCCATGACCCATGCCCCGAGGGCAAAGCGCGGCTGGATATGTGTCGTGTCGCTCATCATTGCCCGTTACCTCGCGATGTCCTGAAGGTTGACGCGGAACAGCCGCATCATCGTCATGATGAACAGGATGCAGGTGATCAGCAGCACGAATGCATAGGCTGATCCCAGGCCCCAGTTGCCGCCTTCGTAGAACTGGTCGTAGATGATTTCGGTGAACCATTTCGACGTGGTCGAGCCCAGCATGACCGGCACGGCGTAGGATCCTGCGGCCAGCATGAAGGTCATGATGCAGCCGACCGCGATGCCGGGTTTGGCATGGGGGATCACCACGCTCCAATGGATGAACCAGCGGGGCGCGCCGAGGTCGCGGGCGGCTTCGATCTGGTTTCTGTCAAGCGTCTCGACCGTGTTGTAGATCGGGAAGACCATGAACAGGATGTAGGCGTAGACCATCCCGATCAGCACCGCGGAATTGCCGCCCCGCCAGTCGATCGGCGTATCCGTCAGCCCGGACCAGATCAGCGCCTGGTTGATGACCCCGTTGGTCGAGAGCAACATCAGCCAAGAGAAGGTGCGCAGGATCTCGTTCACCCAATAGGGCACGATCAGGCCCAGCATCAAAAGCGCGGTGGTGTCCTTGCTGGCGCTGACCGCGAGGTAGAAGGCCACCGGGTAGCAGACGACCAGCGCAATCGCGGTCACGAGGATCGACGACCAGATCGTCTTGAAAAAGATCGGGCGGTTGGCGTCGTTGGAGAAGAGTTCGAAATAGTTCTGCAGCCTCACGCGCGGCTTTGCGGCCTTTTCGGCCTGAACGAGCGCGGCGTCATTGGCGGCGATCTCATCGGCGATCTGGCCCAGGCGGAGGGTCAACGCATCGCGGCGCTGTTCCAGTTCTGCGACGGTGGCGCCGGTGTTCCGTTTGGCGGTTGAGCCGAAGGGGCTGAACACGCCGCCGCTGCCCTGATCGGCCCCGGCGCTGCCGCCGGTCTGGATATCGGCCTCGATCCGGCGCAGTTCACGTTCCGCCCTGCCCTTTTCCACGAAGAGCCGGTCGGTCGCGGATTTCATCTGCGACACGGCCGCCGCCGCGGCCGGGTCGGTATACATCAGCGATTTCTGCACCATCAGCAGTTGCGGCGCGACGATCATGCCGATCAGCCAGATGGCGCAGCCCACGAAAACATAGGCCGTGAGGATCGCGCCATAGCGTTTGCGAAAGGATGAGATGGCTTCCATATCCGCGCCTCAGGCCATTCGCGTGGCAGGCAGGGCGATGGCTGCGTCCGCCGAGAACCCGATCTGCACATCCGCGTTTCGTTGCAGGTGCGAAATGTCCTGGTTGTTCGTCATGTGCACGACGAAGCGGCTGCCGCAGGTTCCGCGAGCGAAGAGGTTGATATAGCTGCCTTCGAGGTCCAGGCGCTCGACCCTTGTGGATACGAGGTTTTCCGGAGCGGCATCGGGCCGGGCCACGTGGCACCGTTCGGGGCGGACGAAGAGCATCGCCTTGTCGCCGATGGACAGGTTGCGGTCGTTGCGCGCGCGCAATGTGCCCATCGACGTGTCGAGAACCGCGTGGCCGTTTCTGACATCGACGACATGGCCCGCGAGGGGGTTGTTCTCGCCCACGAATGTGGCGACGAAGGCGGTTGCGGGATTGGCGTAGATCTCGGCCGGTGTGGCCACCTGCTCCAGCCCGCCCTGGCTCATCACCGCGACGCGGTCGGACATTGTCAGCGCCTCGCCCTGGTCGTGGGTGATGTAGATGAAGGTCACGCCGGTACGTTGCTGAATGGCGCGCAGTTCGGCCCGCATGTGCTGTCGCAGCTTGAGGTCCAGTGCCGAAAGCGGCTCGTCCAGCAGCAGCACCGCGGGTTCCACGGCCAGCGCGCGGGCAATGGCGACGCGCTGCTTCTGTCCGCCCGACAGTTCGCTGACCATCTTGTCGCCCTGTCCGGGCAGGGCGATCATGTCCAGCAGCTCGTCCGCGCGGCGGCGCTGGTCCTTTTTCGACAGGCCGCGCACCCGAAGACCATAGGCGATGTTTTCCCACACGCTCATCAGCGGGAACAGGGCGAGATTCTGAAAGATGAGCGATGTCGGACGGTCATTCGGGCCGATCCCCGCCATATCGCGGCCACCGATGCGGATCACACCTTCGGTGGGGTCGTTGAACCCCGAGATCATCCGCAGAATGGTTGTCTTGCCGCATCCCGAGGGGCCCAGGAACGAGAAGAACTCTCCAGCCTCGATTTCGAGAGTGGCGTTTCGCACGGCCGTGAAGTCGCCGAAGCGCAGCGTGACATTGTCCAGTTCTATGTTTTTCATCGACGCGTTCCCGAGGTGTCGGTGGCGGTAGGCGCCATGCCCCGCCCGGTGGCAGGGCATGGCAACGGGTCAGGCGGTTTCCCAGCGGGTGATGTATTCGCTGCGCAGTTTCGAGAACCAGCCGGCCTCGGGTTTCCACCACCACAGGTTGGCGATGGCCTCGCCATTGGGGCCGTAGATCATCTTGAACCGTTCCTGCGCCGCTGCATCGAGCGCTGCCTCGGCACCGATCGCGGAGGAGTTGTAGCCCGAATGCACGGCGTGCATTCCGCCCCCCTGCGCCGAGGTCAGGAAGTTGATCAGCTCATAGGCCTGATCGACATTGACCGCACCCGAAGGGATGCACAGGCCGTCCATCCAGGTAAGCGCGCCCTCTTTCGGCGAGACATACCGGATCTTGCCGTCGGTTTCCTTCCACATGTTGATCGCGGTGCCGTCCCAGGACTGGCCGACCACGCACCCATCGGCGGTGAAGGCGCCGGTCAGGTCGGCGGCGGTCTTCCAGAACACCTTGATGTTGGGCTTGTGGTCCATGCCGAATTCGAGCGCCTTGGAGAAAACCTCGTGGGCGACCGCCTCGTCCTGGTAGGCATCGTCGAGCATCTTGCCGGTGCCGTCGATCATCAGCGCGATGGAGGTCAGGCCCGACCGCGGACGGATGGCCATCTTGCCGGCATACTCGCCCTTCCACTGGTCGTTCCAGGAGGCTGTCTCCCAGGTGAGGTCCAGCTCTTCGCTGTTGAAGGCCAGCCCTTCGGTACCCCAGTTGAATGGAACGCCATAGCGTGCGCCACGCTGCGACGCGCCGAGGTCGAGCGATTTTTCATAGATCGACGGATTGATCTGACCGGCGGTGAGACGGGTTTCGTCGATCGGTTGCAGCAGTTCGTTGCCATCCTCGGCGCCGGCGTCGTACCACGATTGCAGCGACGAGATCGACGGCAGGACGATATCGAAACCTTCGCCCTTGGAGGCGCGGAGCTTGTTGAGCACTTCGTTGTTGGTGCCGAAGGTGGACAGGTTGACCTTGATGCCCGACGCGGCCTCGAAGGTTTGCATCATGTCTTCCGAGATGTAGGCGTCCCAGGAATAGACGTTGACCTCGCCCGAGGCCGCGAAGGCCTTGCTGACGATGGCGGGCGAGGCCATTGCGGCACTGGCCGCGCCAAGTGTTTTCAGGGCATCGCGGCGGGTAAAGGCCCTGGCGATGGATTGTGCGGATTTACGCATGTCTTGCTCCTTGGGGGATTTTATGGAGAGTGGTGAAAAGGTGAGAGGGAAAGGCGGCGCGAGACCGGGGATACGGCGTCATTCCTCGGGCCCGCCCATCGACTGGCGCATCGCGGTGCTGTCGAAATCGTGGTAATGGATGCAGGTCATGTCGCCAGTGACGGTGACGACCGCGTATTGCGGCTCTTCGAAGATCCCGCCAACCTCGTTGGCAGTTTCGAAATCCAGCGCGCATTGCAGCATCATCGAGCGATGGCTGGAAAACGGGATGCCGTTCCACGTGCCGCTCATCGGGCGGTGAAAATGGCCGAAGAACATGTGCCGGACATTGCCATGACCGACGGCAAGACGGGCGATCGCCGCAGCATCGTTGCGGTTCATCCCGATCCGGTCCATCGCAGGCATCCCGGTTTCGAAGGGGGGATGGTGCATGAACAGCCACACTGGCCGATCGCGATGGTCTCGCAGTACGCGCGCCAGCCAGTCCTGCCGAGCCGCGCAGTAGGCCCCTGAATGGGTGTCATCGGTCTTGGTATCCATCAGGACGAAGATGCCTGCCCCGGTCGGGACGGCCTGCTGGACAAAGCCGTGTTCGTCCGCCGAAAGCTCGGACAGGCCATCGAGGGCGGGGCCGCGCTGATCGTGGTTGCCGATCAGCATCAGCTTGCGCAGCTTCAGCCGGTCGAGGATGTCGCGCGCGGCCGCGTATTCCGGGACGGTCCCGTTATGCGTCAGGTCGCCGGTGATCAGGCACAGATCCGCGTCGGCATGATTGCGGTTGAGATCATCGATGCATCGATCCAGCGTCAGGTTCGGCGACTGGCCGAACAGGGACGCGCCGGGTTCGGTCACGTGAATATCCGTGAGGTGAATGAATTTCATGTCAGGCTGCCCCAAGCTCGGAGATGGTCGAGAGCAGATCGGCGGGAGCGGAAACGATCCGGTCCGCACCGGTCAGCATGTGTCGCGGCTGCCAGCCCCAGGTGACGGCGATACAGGGCAAGTCCGCCGCGTGAGCCGCGCGAATGTCGCTGATCGCGTCGCCCACCATCACGGTGGGACGGGTTTCAGCATGGTCGGCGAGCCGTTTCAGCACCTCGGCCTTGGACAGCCCGGCATCGCCGCCGATGACATGGTCGAAACAGGCGGCCAGATCGTGGGCGTCGAGAAAGCGCCGCAGGACCTTGCCATGGGTGGCGCTGATGATGGCCAGCGGCGCCGTTTCGGCCAGCGCGTGCAGGGCATCGCCCATACCGGGTATCAGGGTCGATACTTGCGGCTGGCTGGCCACGTAATCGGACACGTCGCGGGCAAAGACCGCAGGGTCCAGCCCGCGTTGCGTTGCGATGGCTTCGAAGGTCAGCGGATCCAGCGTGGCAAAGGGGTCAGCGTCGCCAAGGGCACCGCCCCGCACCTGGCAGGCGTGCTCGCATGCCGCAAGGCAGACCGCGCGGGAATCAGCGATAACCCCATCAAAATCAAAGCAGTACAAGGTGGCCTCCGGTCTTTATTCGGGCGGAGACCTAACGATTCGTGATGACCCATTTGCGACAACTTTAGGAAACCCTTAAAGAGCATCCTAAACATTGGAGAGGATGGTTCGATGCCGATCTCTACAACACGCCTGCGCGCGTTCATCCATGTCTACGAGGCGGAGACCTTTAGCGGAGCGGCCCATGCCATTGGAAACTCCGTGCCGTCGATCACCCAGCTGATCCGCGCGCTGGAAGAGGAATACGGCGTTACGCTCTTCGTGAAATCGGGGCGTCGCCTGATCCCTACCCCTGCGGCGGACCAGCTTTACCCTGTTGCCTTTGAGCTGCGGGAAGCGGAAGCAAGGGCCGAGAAGGTCCTTCAAGCTTCGCGCCTTAAGGAGTCCGGCACCCTGCGCGTCGGAATCGGCAACGCCTATCCGGGCATGGCGATCATCCGCAAGTTCAGCAGGGACATGCCCTCGGTCACGATCAACGTGGAAAACGGCAACTGGGACCGTATCATGGACCTGTTCAAGGCCGACCAGATCGATGTCGGGATCCTGCCCGGCGTGCGCGAAAGCAAAGCCCTGAAAACCGTGGTCTGTTTCGAGCAGCGCGTCGTTGCCGTGGTCCCGCATTCCCATCCCTACAACGACATGGGCCGGATCGCGATTTCCGATCTGAAAGATCAGCCACTGATCTTTCGGTCCTCGGGGTCATCGACCCAGCACCGGGTCGATACGGCGCTGAATGCCGCGGGCCTGCGCCCGAGACCGGTGGTCGTCTGCGATTCCCGGGATGGGGTGCTGGAGGCCGTGTCCAACGAGCTGGGAATCGGATTCATCTGGGAACACAGCTCATTCCGGGCCGATGATCTGCTGCGGCTGGAAGTGGAGGAGCTGAAGGGAAAGGTGCAGGAGCACGCGTTTGCAGCCAGAAGCAACGACAATGCGCTGGTCCGGGCCTTTCTGGATGTGTGCGCCTCGAGAAGGTTTCATGTCGCATGAGGTGAGCGGGTTCCTGGCGGGAGAGCCTGCCGGGTTTTGTCGGCCTGAACGAGGTATGTCCCGCGTGCGGCGCCCTTGGGGATGGCTATTTTGCCCGACTGTCACGCCAGTTTCGCAATTCCGGCTCACAAGGGGGCGTTTCGCGTTGAAACAAAAATTTGACCATTTGGTTCAACGCGCGCATTCTGATCGGGAAATAAGAGAAGACATCAGAGAGGACACCCCAATGACCAGAACCATTTTGCTGGCCAGCACCGTGCTGGCGGGCCTTGCGTCCGTTGCACAGGCCGACACGCTGCGCCTGTTGACCTGGGGCGGCTACGCACCCGATGACGTCGTGGCGATGTTCGAGGAACAGACCGGACACACTGTCGAGGTGACGAAGTCGAACAACGAAGAAATGATCGCCAAGCTGCGCGCCACCGGTGGCGGCGGTTTCGACCTTGCGCAGCCCTCGCAGGACCGCGTGATGGGCCCGCAGATGGAATTCGGCATCTACAAACCGATGGACGTCTCGAAGCTGAACCAGGACCTGTTCATCCCGTCGATGCTGAAGGCGACGATGGAAAACACGACCGTCAACGGTGACGTCTATGGTGTGCCGCATGTCTGGGGTACATCCGGCCTTGTGATGAACACCGCCGAGGCGGGCGAGGTGGTGAAGGATTACACCGACCTGTGCGATCCTGCCGTTTCGGGCAAGGTCTCCTATCGTCTCAAGCGCCCGACGCTGATCGGCTTTGCCTTTGCGATGGGCGAGGACCCGTTCGCCGCCTATGGCGACGAGGCGAAGTACAAGGAGATCATGGAAAAGGTCGAGGCCAAGCTGATCGAGTGCAAGCCCAACGTCAAAACCTATTGGGGTGGCGGCGACGAGCTGATGAACCTCGTGCGTTCGGGCGAAGTGACTGCATCGATGGCGTGGGATACCGGCGGCTGGAAGCTGAACACCGACAATGCCGACATCACCTTCGTGGCCCCGGCATCGGGTGCGCTGGGCTGGATCGACACGTTCGTGCTGCCGGCCAAGGGTCAGGCGGACGATGTCGCCTATGAGTGGATCAATTTTGTCATGCAGCCCGAGATCGCGGCCAAGATCACCGCGGCGGCCGGCAACTTCACCGCGTCCGCCGGGGCGGACGAATTCGCCGAGGACAGCCTGAAGGCCAAGTACCAGGCGAGCTTCCCTCAGGAGGCCATCGACAACATCAAGTGGTATCCGCCGGTTCCCGCCGGTCTGGAAGCCATCGAGGGCGAAGTTCTGGACCGCGTTCAGGCCGCAAACTGACCAACCGGGCGGCACCTGTGCCGGGTGCCGCCCCTTTTTACGGACTCCCCATGACCCCTGATCTGGAATGCGTCGATCTCGTCAAGCGGTTCGGCGAAACGACGGCTGTCGACACCGTCTCCTTCTCGGTGCCGCCGGGCAGCTTCTTTTCTATCCTCGGGCCTTCGGGCTGCGGCAAGACCACGATCATGCGGATGATCGCGGGTTTTCTCAACCCGTCATCCGGTGACATCCGGATCAAGGGCGGTTCGGTGCTGGACACGCCGCCGAACAAGCGCCCGGTGAACATGGTGTTCCAGCACCTTGCGCTGTTTCCCATGATGAGCATCGCCGACAATATCGGCTATGGGCTGCGTCGGCGCGGTATGGCCAAGGCCGAGATCGCGCGCAAGGTCGACGAGGCGCTGGAGCGCATCGGCCTGCCGGGGATCGGCGGGCGCAAGGTTGACGAGCTGTCCGGCGGGCAGAAGCAGCGCGTGGCCATCGCCCGCTGCATGGTGCTGGAGCCGGACGTGCTGTTGCTGGATGAACCGCTGGGCGCGCTGGACCTGAAGCTGCGCGAACACATGAAGGTCGAGCTGAAGGCGCTGCAGGCGGCGTTCGACACCACGTTCGTCTACATCACGCATGACCAGTCCGAGGCGCTTGTCATGTCCGACCAGATCGCCGTGATGAACGCAGGCCGGTTCGAGCAGGTCGGTACCGGGCAGGACCTGTATTACCGTCCCGAGACGCCCTTTGTCGCCGGGTTCATCGGCGAGGCGAACCGCTGGAAGGGGCGCATCGAACGGATCGAGGGCGACGCGGTTCAGCTGCGCACCGATACCGGGCTTGCCATGCGTGCCACGGGTGCGGGCCTGTCCGAGGGCAGCGCGGCCGAGATCTTTGTCCGTCCGGAGGCGATCCGCCTTGCCGGCAGTGCCGAGGCGCTGTCGGGATTCGACAACAGCCTTGAGGGGACGGTGACCAGCATCCTGTTCAACGGTGCGGCCAGCCGTGTGCTGGTTCAGGACGGCGTGGGCGAGACGCTGGAGGTCACCCTGCCCCAGTCGGGCGAATTCGCATCCCTGAAACGCGGCGATACGGTGCATGTCGGCTGGGGCGCGGGACAGGCCACCTGTTTCGGGGCGGCGTGATGCGCAACCAGTCCCGCATCGCGTTTTTCCTGCTGCTGACACCGCTGGTTTTGTGGCTGGGCCTGCTGATCATCATTCCGCATATCGACATGGCGCTGATCAGCTTGCGCGAGCGCGTCAGTTTTGGCGTCTATGAGCCGAGCCTGCTGCAATACGAAAAGGCCCTGACCGAGCCGCTGTACCTGCGGACGTTCTGGCGTACGGCGGTGATGTCGGTGCTGGCCACCGCGATCACCTTGCTGATCGCGTTTCCGGTGGCCTATTACATCGCCAAGATGGCCAAGGGGCGGTTGCAGCAGGTCCTTTTCATGCTGTGCCTGATCCCGTTCTACGTGTCGGAACTGGTCCGCACCTTTGGCTGGATGATCCTGCTGCGCGAAACCGGCCTTGTTTCGAACCTGCTGCAATGGGTGGGTCTGGCGGATCAGCCGGTGGAACTGCTGTACACGGATGCCACCATGATGGTCGGCCTCGTCTACACATCGATGCTGTTCATGGTGGTGCCGCTGGTCACGACGCTGGAAAGCCTTGACGACAGCGTGGTCGAAGCGGGCTATGACCTTGGCGGTACCGGCCTGTCAGTGCTGCGCGAGATCATCATCCCGCATGCCATGCCCGGCATCGTATCGGGCTGTATCGTCGTTTTCATGCTGTCGCTCGGCAATTACCTGACGCCGACGATGCTGGGCGGCAAGGACAGCCTGTGGTTCACCGAGATGATCTACAACCAGTTCATCGTCCGCTCCAACTGGGAGCTTGGGGCTGCCTTCGGCTTCATGCTGCTGGTGCTGTCCTCGGTGATCGTGTGGGGGATGCTGCGGGTGACGGGCCGGACGCTGAAGGAGACGATGGGATGATCCCGACGATACCGTCCTCGCGCACATTTCGCATCGCATATGGCGGCTATGTCGCGCTGTTCTTTATCTATCTCGCCCTGCCGCTGACGGTTGTGGCGGTCTTTGCCTTCAATGACAGCCAGTTCCCCTCGCTGCCGTGGGAGGGGTTCACGTGGAACTGGTTCTTTGGCGATGAGCGCCCGCAGATCGGCGTGTTTCACGAACGCGGCATCCTGCGCGCTGTCGGCACCTCGGCCTTTGTGGCGGCCTGCGTATCGGTGCTGTCGGTTTTTGTGGGCACCACGAATGCCTTTCTTTTCAACCGCTACGAGTTTCGCGGCAAGGGGCTGCTTTACGTGCTGATGCTGTTGCCGCTGGTGATCCCCGGCATCGTTCTGGGCATCTCGATCCTCGTGTTCTCATCCACGCTGGCCAACGGGTTGTGGTCCGTCGCGCAGTTGGATGTTCAGGCTTTGCGCCCCGGTCTCCTTCTGGTGATTCTCGGGCAGTTCAGTTTCATCACCACCATCGCGACGCTGGTCATCTCGGCCCGGTTGCAGAAATTCGATCGCACGCTCGAGGAGGCGGCGCTGAATCTCGGGGCCGACCGGCTGACGGCGGTGCGCACGATCACGTTGCCATTTCTCGCCCCGGCGATCATCGGTGCGGTGGTGGTGGCGTTTCTGATGAGTTTCGAGAATTTCAACACCACGCTGATGCTGGTCGGCTCGGACGCGCCGCTGACCATCGCGATGTTCGACCGCCTCAAGGAAGGCTCGACACCGCTCCTGAACGCCGTTTCGCTGCTGCTGATGCTGGGGTCGTCGCTGCTGGCGCTGCTGGTGATCCTGTTCCAGCGCCGCCCTTGAAGCGCAGAGCGTTCCGCGTTTGCCAGAGGAGCAGGGCCACACCCTGTGCAGCGGAACACCGCGCGGCCGCGTATCTGGCCGCGCGGTGGCAGTCGCCATCGCTTAGCGCGCCAGGTGCGCGCCGCCGTCCACGTCCAGCGTAGCACCGGTGAGGAAGGGGTTCGCCGCCGCCATCAGGATCGCGCCCGCGATATCCTCGGGCGCGCCGATCCGGCCGACGGGAAGACCGGCCGCTGCCCCTGCGAACATGCCTTCGCGGGCCTCGGCGGGCATTCCGGCATAGGCCTCGGTCGCGGTCATGCCGGGTGACACGGTGTTGACCCGCAGCGGTGCGAGTTCGACCGCAAGTGTCTTTGCCATGGCCTCGAGCGCGCCGTTGACCGCCGCCAGCCCGGACGTGCCGACCATCGCAGCACGGGCCGCGGCACCGGTGAGCAGCGTGATGGAGCCATCGCGCGCGATCCGGGGTGCGAGGGCGCGGATCACGCGCCAGTAGCCCCAGAACTTTGCGTCGAAGGCCGCGCGCAAGCCGCTTTCGTCCACATCGGCGAAAGGACCCCATGCCACGTTGCTGGAGGCCGAGAGGACCAGGTGATCGAGCGCCGGAACCGCTGCCGCGAGCCTCTCGACCGAGGCCGCATCGGTGAAGTCCAGTTTCACCCCTGCGACACTGTCGGGCAGCACCGACAGGGCGGTATCGAGCGAGGGTTTGGTACGGGCGGTGATCGTCACCTTTGCGCCGGCCTCGGCCGCCATGCGGGCGGTTGCCAGCCCCATGCCCTTGGCACCGCCAACGATCAGGATGTGTTTGTTTTCAAGTGTCATGTTCAGCCCTCCACGGCTGCAAAGGCCCAGCTGCGGCCCTTGCCGCGCATCAGGGCCTGGTTGATCCACACCATGGCGAACGGTTCGAGCAGGCGGGATGTCGTGATGTCGCCGGAATCCAGCGGCGCGAAACCGAGATCTGTCAGCAAGGCCGACACCGCCGCCTTGGCCATGTCGTCATTGCCCGCAAGGAACATGACCGGGCGATGCGGGAGGGCGGAATTGTCGGCCATCATCTCTGCCCCGACCTGGTTAAGCGTCTTGACCACGCGGGCACCGGGCAACAAAGCCTGCACGATCTCGCCGCCGGACGTGTCATGCCCGACCGTAAGCCCAAGGGTGCCGTCGATCATGCCAAGCGGATTCATGCAGTCGATCACGATCTTGCCGGAGAGATCGCCGAGCCCCTTTATCGCGCCCTCGGACACGGCCCATGGCAGGGCGAGGATAACAATCTCGGCCGTCGCGGCGGCCTCTGCCTGTTCCAGCGCGATGGTGCTGGTTTCCTGCGCCAGGGCAGTGACGCCGGGATTTTCGGGTTCGCGGGCGCCGAGGGTCACGTCATGGCCCTTACCTACCAGACCCCGGGCAATGGCGGCGCCCACATTGCCGGTTCCAATGATCGCGATGCGCATTTCGACTTGCTCCTTGCTTCAGTCTCTGGCCGCAAGATATGAAAGCGGTGAAAGAAGGAAAAACGAATTAGTCTTATGACTGACTTAAGCGATACCGAACTCAGACGCCTGGATCTGACCCTGCTCCTGGTGCTGCTGGGGCTATTGAAGTACCGTAAGGCCAGCGATGTGGCGGAGTCGCTCGGCCTGACGCAATCCGCGATCAGCCAGGCGCTTAAGCGTTTGCGCAGCCTGTTCAAGGACGAATTGTTCCTGCGCCGACCCCACGGGATGGAACCCACGGCCACGGCGCTTGCGCTGGAGGCCCCGGTGACCGCCGCGGTCGAGGCATTGCGGGGCGCGCTGGGAACGGCACAACGTTTCGACCCCGCAACCGCCCGCGGGACGGTGCGCATCGCCGCCCTTGATGCCCAACAGGCGGTTCTGATCCCGCAGCTGGCGCAACTCCTGCGCACCTATGCGCCTGGCCTGAATCTATCGGTTCTGCCGCTGGGGCGCGATGCGGCGGTCGATGCGCTGGTGGATAACCGCGTCGATCTGGCGCTGGGGTTTCTACTGGAGCAGCCTGACAGCATTTCCGGCCTGCGCCTTTACAAGGAAAGCTTTTGCGTGGTGGGCAGGCCGGACGCCCTGCCCGATGCACCGGCGATCAGCCTGGAGGCTTTTTGCTCGGCGGATCATGTGCTGGTCTCTCCCGGGGGCGAAATGCGCGGCATCGTCGACGAAGAGCTGGACCGGATCGGGCAAAGCCGCAGGGTCTCCCTCGGGCTTCCGGCTTTCCTGCCAGCCCTTGCCGCGGTGTCTGTTTCGGGCGCTTTGGTGACCCTGCCCACCAGTATCGCTCACAGCTTTGCGCCGGGCTTCGGGCTGGTCGTCGCGGCGCCGCCGATCGCGGTTCGCCCATTCCCGGTGTCGGTATTCTGGCATCGCAGGAACGAGCGCGACCCCCGCACCCGCTGGCTGGTGGATAGGCTGGCGGAGCATGACCTCCCTGCCCCGCCTTGAGAGGGAACGACCAGAGGAATGGCGCATTGCCATTGCTCTTCGATGCTTTCACAAGCAGATCAGGCGGCATGCTCCAACGGTGCGTCACCCGAAAGATGTATCAGGGTTTCGGTGTCCAGAACCCGCACCTGGCGCGGTCGCGGCAAGGCGATCACCCCGGCCTTTTGCAGATTGCGGAACTGGCGCGAAACCGTTTCCAGCGTCAGGCCGGACATCTCGCCAAGTTCGGCCCGGCTCAGGGGCAGGGTCAGCTCTGCCGGTGTCCCTTGGCGGGCGTGGAACCAGGTCAGCATCGAGGCGACCCGTTCGGTCGCCGTTTTGCGGCCAAGCAGCGTCTGCCAGCGATAGGCATCGGTGATCTGGTCCTGCATGACGCCGAGCAGGTTCATGTAGAGCCGCGGAATCGAAGAGGCGAGCACGTCGAACACGGCGCGGTCGCAGGTCAGGAGCCGGGTGTCGCCCATCGCGCTCAGCCGGCCGCCCTTGTGGCACGGACCGAGTGGTGACAGCGCCTCGCCTGCGAATGTCAGGGCAAACAGGCGCGTCCCCCCTTGCGGGGTGCGCACGTCCTCGCGCAGCGCACCATCGAGCACCAGCCCGACAAAGGGCGGCTCGGCCCTGCCGCGCGGCAGGGGATCGCCATCAGCGAGGCGGTCCTCTTCGAAGATGTTCAGAAGGTGCCGGATGTCTTTGCGCGGCAGCCCGCGAAACAGGGTGGGACGTGCCGCGTTCGGGCGGGCCGAAGCCTCGGCCCAATTGTGGTTCATCGCGTTCATCTTGAACGTCCTTGTCTTGGATCACTGGACAAGGGGCGCATGGCCCCCGGCGAGGCATTCAGGCCGGGGGCGGTGGGGCGCGTGTGCGATGGCGTTTGGGGTGGTGCGCCGATGCGAGACATTGTTCACCGGCGAGGGGCGGCACGGTCGGCCAAGGCGACAGGCGGATCAGGGCACCGGGATGTGGCGGGTTTTCAGTGCTCGAGACGGTCAGCTGTACACAGGAGGAGCCGTCATGCGGGTCATGTCCGGTTCCCGACCCCTCGACAGAGACGACCTCACCCGTATCGGTCAGCCAAACCTCTTGCGTGCCATCGGTCGTGCACAGGACGAGACTCATGCCGCCGGGGCCCTGCGCACGCATGAACCCGTCCGGCACCGTGGCCGAACAGATCAGCGCCAGGACAAACAGCGCGCGCGATATGAACCCCGCGAGATGCATCGATCAGTGGTTGGAATGGTCCATCCTGGAGTGATCGGCGCCATCGGCAGGATCGACCATGAATTCGACGGCGACCTCTCCGGCGTTGCGAAAGATCAGCGTGGCCGGGATCATGTCGCCCTCATTCGCGGTGCCGGTGAGCCCCATGAACATCACGTGCATTCCACCCGGTTCCAGGTTGATCACCTCGCCCGGTGCGATGGGAACGCCGACCAGCGGACGCATCCTGGCGATCCCGTCCTCGAAGATCGTCGTGTGCAGGGTCGTCGACTTGGCAAAGGGAGAGCGTATGCCGATCAACTCCTCGGGCGTGTCGCCCTCGTTCGAGATGGTGACGTATCCGGCGGCGGACCTGGCCGTTGCAAGCGGCTGCGGCATCGACGGGTGAATGATGTGCAGATCGCCGCTCATCTGGTCGTGGGCAGCCAGCGGCGAGGCCAGCAAGATCAGGGACAGAATCAAGCGTTTCATGTTTATCCTCTCAGGGGTCGGCCCGGTCGATCCGGGCGGGGTGGCCTTCGGGCCACGGGTCGGCGTGGTCCGGGTTGTTCAGGAACGCCTCGTCGGTGAGGCTTTCGAGAAAGGCGATGATGTCGGCAATTTCGCGGTCGGTGGCTGTAAAGCCCACGATCATCCCGTCCTGGTTCGCATGTCCGTCGCGGCCCCCCTTGGCGTAGTGGGCAAGCACGCCGTGCAGGTCGGGTATGGAGCCGTCATGCATGTAAGGTGCGGTGACCGCGACATTGCGCAGCGAGGGCGTACGGAACAGACCGGCATCCGACGGCTCTCCGGTAAACTCGATCCGGCCGGGGGCGGTGGCGGGATAGTCGGCGTATAGCCCGGTGTTATGAAAGCCGGTCTCGACCCATGGGCTGTCCGCGCGCTGAAAATTGTCGGTGAACAGGACGCCCTGGTGACAGTGATAGCATTCGAACCGATGGTCGAAGAACAACTGCTCGCCTCGTTTTGCGGCGTCGGACAGCGCGTCCATATCTCCGCCGTACTTGAACCTGTCATAAGGGCTGTCAAACGACATCAGGCTGCGCTGGAACGCGCCCAGCGCACGGGTCACCGTGAAGAGGTCAGGCCCCGGACGATCGGGAAAGGCCCGCCCAAAGGCCGCGGCGTAATAGGGATCGGCCGCCAGTATGGCGAAGATACGCCCCTCCTGCCCGGTCGCGCCCATCTCGACGGGCGCCTCGCCGAAAAGCGGCACGAGCGCCTGGAACTCCAGCGATGTCATGTGCGGGTTGGCCCAGGCGTTCACCGGCAGGTAGGCCACATTTGCAAGGCTTGGCGCGTTGAGGTTTCCCTGCGTGCCGTGAAGTCCCACGGACGTCTCGCGCCCGTCGGTGAAGGCACGCGCCGGATCGTGGCAGGAGGCGCAGGCGACCGTCCCATCACCGGAGAGGCGGGAATCGTAGAACAGGTGCCTGCCGAGATCCACCTTGGCAGCGCTCATCGGGTTGTCCTGAGGCACGGGCGGATGCGGCATCCAGTCGGGCAGCGGCCAGTCATAGGCCGCGGTGTCCAGGGCAAGGGCCGCCCCGGACAGGATCCCCATGACCGCCGCGCCCAGCACGGCGGGACGCATCAGCGCACCGCGATTAGTTTCTGATCGCCCGCGGCGATGTCGTTGAACGGCAGGCCCAGCCTGGTCATGACCGTGTTGCAGTCGGGATCGTTCAGGAAAGACATGCAGCCCGGTGATGTTTCGGGCGTGTTGAAGCGCAGGTCTGCGCCCGCCACGACCGGCGCGGGGTCGATCACCAGCGTCTGCGTCGACGGATCGAAGCCGTCGAACGACACGTCGATCAGGTTCGGATTCTTGCAGGGCGCGGCGGGGGCATCCGTCTTGCCCGCCGAGGCGCACATGGTCGAACCGAGATGCAGGAACCAGCCCTTTGGCCCGGTTTCCGCCTTGTCCGTCGGCACCATGTCGATGCGCACGAACTTGTACCCGCCGCGCCAGTTCCAGAACATCGAGGTCAGGTTCAGCGGGGTCGGCGCGACGGTCGGGTCGCCATGGTTCATCTCGAACGGAACGCCCACCTTGAACGCGACGCCGGTGTATTCGCCATCGGCTACGGTGCCGGTCAGCGCCGTGTTCATCGGGCCCGTGCCGTTGGCGCAGGCGGCCTTTCCATCCTCGAAATCCAGCAGGGCCACGCTGGCATGCTGGAATGCTGTCTCGTCCAGCGTCACCGGCGCGCGGCTGCCATCGGCAGCAACCATCGCAACGTCGCTGACATAGAGACGGAAATCGGTGGCGCGTACCTCGGCCTCGCTCTTTCCGAGGCCAGTATATGTGGCGTCACAGGCGAAAGGCTGACCGCCGATCTCGGCGGTGAAGTTGATCGTCACCGGCTGATCTGCCAGCGCCACGGTTGCGGGAAGAAGGGCGGCTATGGCCGCGGGAATAGCGTATTTCATGGGACTCTCCACAGGTCTGATCCGGCAAGGGCCGGGGTCTTTCACGAACGGGTCGGGAAAATTCAGACGATGGGAGGCGCGCGGGCCGGGCGTATCGACTCGGCGGTCAGTTCATGCAGGAGAAGCGGTTGCGGCACCCATTCGGCCGGATCGAGCGAAAGCTCGGCAATGATGACCGCAACAGCGGGTTCGGGCAGCGACATGGCGGCGTGAAGAAGGCAGGCCCCACATTCCGGCGCCGCGCCCATGTCACCCGCATCGCCACAAATGCCCGAGGCATCCAGCCCGAACGTCACGGCGAACTCCATCGCCTCTGCCTGAGAGGGCGTAAGGAAGCGGTGCGCAAAGCCCGTCGTCGCCAAGGCGACAACCAGCAGTACGACCAGCGCACGCAAGGGGATTATCCGCGACGAGAGCTTCATTGCCGGATCGGGATAGCACAGGTTCACGAATTCGCAAGTGTTCCCGAGCGCGCGCCTGTGCCAGGCGGGACCGTTCCGGGACAGGTCTTGACCCGGAACGGTCATTTACGGCTGCGCCCTGTGGCACAGATCACCCGCCTAAGGATGACACCGGCCCTGGGGCGCCAGAGGGTTCCGAGGGCCGGACCGGTGCCACCGTGTTCAGCGCATGTACTTGTCGAACCACGCGATCATCTGCTCGGGATGTTCGCCAAAGTAGTTGTAACCATCGAAACGCCGTGTCGTGCCTTCGATCCAGAAGAATTCCTTTTCCGCGCTGCCCAGCAGCTCAAAGGTCTTTTCGCCGTCTTCGGGTGTTGTCCAAGCATCGTCATGGACCTGAACGACGAAGGTGGGGACCGTGACATCGGGTGCGAACAAGTGCGGCGTCATCTCGGCATTGGCAAAACCGCCCAGCTTCTTCTGCTCGAAATCCATCGCTTCCATGTATTCACCAACGCCCTGAAGCTTGGCAAAGGATCCCATGAGCGCGGTCATCGACACGACCAGCGGGCTGAGCATGCACAGCACGTTTCCGAACAGGTCGGGACGCCGTGACATGGCCTCGTACTGGGCGTTGCCGCCGGTGCATTGGCTGTAAAGGCCTAGCTTCATCTTCGACAGGCGGGGATGCGTGTCGACGTAACGCTTGGCACCGACGCAGTCGCGCCATTCATAGCGCCCGATCCCGCAGATCCCGCCATTTGCGGCCCCGGACATACCGTGGTTGCGCAGGTCGTAGGCCAGCACGTTGTAACCCGCGCGGACGAGATGCGCGATATGGGCCACGAAGTCGATCTCGATATCGTCGACCTGGTTCCAGGGGTCCCCGTAATGGCCGGTAAAGCCCGAGCGGCTCATCGGCATGGGGTGGTTCATGATGATCAGCCTGTCGCTTTCGCCACCCGCTGCGGGCACATACCACCCCTCGAGCGGGGTGCCATCGTCGGAGGGGAAATAGATGTCTTCCCACTCGGTGATCCCGTGATCGGCGGGCGTCTTGTGCACCGGCGTGCGAAAGGCAGGCTTTACGGCGAAACCGGCCAGCGGCTTGACGATGGCAAGCTTGTCGGCGGGGATGTTCTGTTGGTCAGTCATCTTCGTCTCCGTTGTTTCGTGGACCAGAGGAGACTTAATGACCTGCCGGGGCGGTCTGAATTTCGATTTCTCTCAAGCTCATGCCCGATTCTCTCAACAGTTGGTCTTTGTGAAAGACTGCGAGCGTGAAACGTGCCAAATTCTGTCACGATCAAAGGGAATTTTGCGATGAACGGGGAGCTGAAAACGCAGCTGGGCGCGCTGCGCGACGCGCAGGACAGCCGCGCAAGCATCGGGTTCGTGGAAACAGCCGCGCCATCGGTGCGCCTGTTCTGGTCCGATGCGCCGGTCGCCCGCGCACCGCTGAGCTATGCGCCCGGCATCGCGGTTATCGTCTCGGGCTGCAAGGTCGGTTACTTTGATGAGCGACGGATCGAGTACGGACCGGGGCAGTATCTTGCCGTGGGTTTGCCGCTGTACTTCGAATGCGAGACCATAGCCACGAAAGAGGACCCGCTGATCGGGATTTTCATGAGCGGCGAACCTGAGATGCTTCTCGGTCTTGCCGGGGATCTGGCGGCGCATGACCTGCCGGCCTTGCCGGCAAAGCCCGGTCTCGGCATCGAACCGCTAACCATGCCAGGGGCCATGCTGGATGCGGTCACGCGCCTTGTTCGCCAGTTGCTGACCCCCGCCGAGACCGCCGTTCTGTCACCGGGCACGTTGAGGGAAATCTTCTTTCATGCCCTTCTTGACCGGCACGGCCGCGCACTGCTGAGCCAACTTTCCGGCGACAGGCCCGAAGCGCGGATCGCGCGTGTCCTGCGCGACCTCGAAGCCGCGCCGGAGAGCTTTCCCGGTGTGAACGATCTGGCAAAGGCCGCCGGAATGAGTGCCGCGTCTTTTCATCGCCACTTCAAGGCGGTGACGGGCCTGCCGCCCTTGCAATACCTCAAGCGCAAACGTCTGATGCAGGCCAAGAGCCTGCTGGTTCACAACAATCTCGGCGTCGCAGAAACCGCACATGCGGTGGGATATGCCAGCGCCGCCCAGTTCAGCCGGGACTTCAGCTCTTTCTTTGGACTGCCGCCCAGCATGGCGGCGGACACGGCCTATCCGGCCTGATGCGCAGCCTGTCAGAACAGTCCCGGTCTCGCCCGGAAGGGATCGAGGCTGCGCAGGAACAGATCCTCGAATTCCAGAGCGATCATCGAGACCGGCGAGAGGCGCGAGCGCAGGATATCGAGATTATGCACGACCCGCGGAAAGAAAGGGCGGGAAACGAGCCCGGTCCAGGCGTATTCGGCGGCGTCTAGTTCGCTGACGATGGAGACGCCGATGCCGTCGGCCACCAAGCGGCAGGCGGTACCGAACTGGCGCGTCTCTACCCCGCCCTTGGGGGTCACGCCGCATTGTTCGAATGCCGTCATCACCTCGGTATAGAACGGATCGTCGCGCAGCGTATGGATCAGCCGGTCGGAGCGCAGGTCGGCCGGAACGATTTCGGCCTTGTCGGCCGCGGCATGTCCGGGTGGCAGGATACAGGCGGTCCGCATGTTGACGCGGGTGGCGTCCACCGCAGGGTGGCCCGCGAAATAGGCGGTCAGCGCGAGATCGCATTCGCCCCTGACGATCCAGTCGAGGATCCGTTCGGGGCGGTCGGGTTCCAGCGTGACCTCGACATTCGGGCGCTGTTCGAGGAACCGGGCCAGCACACCCGGCAAATGCACGGTCGCAAAGCCGGGCAGGCAGGCGATGCGCAGGTGCCCTGCCTGCCGGTCCGAGATGTCGCGGGACAATTGCTCGAACCCTGCCGCCGATTGCAGGACGCGCCCGGCCTCGGTCAGCAGCAGCCGCGCCTCGGCGGTGGGTGTCACCTGCGCGCCGTCGCGGTCGAACAGGCGCACGCCGACAGAATCGGACAGGGTAGCGATCAGGCGGCTGACCGCAGGCTGCGACTTGCCCAGAAGCGCCGCCGCGCGCGTGAAGCTGCCCGCCTGCACGACCGCCTGAAACGCCTCGAGCTGTGTCAGGCTGATGCGGGTGCTGCGCAGCGATGCGCCGGGGGCAGGATCGTCGATCATGCCCGCCGATAACATGATGTTATGAGCAGCGTCAAAAGAACTTCATTTGAAACATGAGGTGCTTCCCGCTTTCTATGCCACATCGCGCGATACCGCGCGACCGAGACACCACCACGGACATCTTGTCTAACGGGAGAAAACGAGACATGACCCTGCATCGCACCGCCACTGCACTGGCTGCCCTGCTGACCACCGCCGCCGTTCCGGCGCTGGCGCAAACCGAGATCCAGCTCTGGCACGCAATGGGCGGAACCCTTGGCGAGAAGGTCGAGGAAATCGCCAACGGTTTCAACGAAAGCCAGGACGAATTCACCGTCGTGCCCACCTACAAGGGCAACTATACCGAGAACATGACCGCAGCGATCGCCGCCTTCCGTGCGGGCGAGCAGCCGCATGTCGTGCAGGTCTTCGAGGTGGGCACCGCCACCATGATGGCCGCGAAGGGCGCCGTCCGCCCCGTTCAGGGCATGATGGAAGGCGCCAATATCGAATGGGATGCGGACGCCTACCTGCCTGCGGTGAAGTCCTATTACACCACGCCTGAAGGCGACATGCTGTCCCTGCCCTTCAACTCTTCGACCCCGGTCATGTGGTACAACAAGGACTTGCTGGAGTCTGCTGGCGTGACCGAAGTGCCCGGCACCTGGGATGAGATGTTCGCCGCGGCCGAGAAGCTGCAGGCCAACGGCCATGACTGCGCGTTCTCGTTCGGCTGGCAGTCCTGGGTCATGCTCGAGAACTACCTCGCGTGGCACGACCAGCCCGTCGGATCGAAGGAAAACGGCTTTGCCGGGTTCGACACCGAGTTCCAGTTTGCCGAAAGCGGAGACCTGACCAGCCTGCTGCAGCGCATCGCCGACAGCCAGGAGGATGGCACCTTCAAGTATGGCGGCCGCCGCGGTGACAGCCTGCCGCTTTTCGTGTCGGGCGAATGCGCGATGTGGATGAACTCCTCGGCCTATTATTCCGGGATCAAGGAGCAGGCCGAGTTCGCATTCGGTCAGGCCATGCTGCCCGTGAACACCGAGGCGCGTGACGCCGCCCAGAACTCGATCATCGGCGGCGCGACGCTGTGGGTTCTGGAAGGTCACGACGAGGCCGATTACCAGGGTGTGGCCGAGTTCTTCAACTACGTCTCGCTGCCCGAGGTCCAGGCCGACTGGCACCAGGCGACCGGTTACGTTCCGATCACCACTGCCGCCTATGAGCTGAGCCAGGAGCAGGGTTTTTACGAGAGCAACCCGGGCACCGACACGGCGATCAAGCAGCTGTCGCTGAACGAGCCGACCGCGAACTCCAAGGGCGTGCGTTTCGGTAACTTCGTCCAGGTCCGCGACGTGATCAACGAAGAGCTCGAAGCGCTGTGGGCAGGCGACAAGACCGCCGCCGAGGCGCTGAAGGCCGCACAGGAACGCGGCAACCAGCTTCTGCGCGACTTCGAAGCCAGCAACGGCTGATCCACCCACAACCTGATTGAAGGGCGGTCCGGCCCGACCGGGCCGCCTTTTTCCATTACCCAATTCCGTTACCCGACCGGAGCCCCGCCTTGCGCGCAAAGAGAGTTACCTTCCGGCATCGCTGGCTGCCCTACGCGCTGATCGCGCCGCAGATCATCATCACGATCATCTTTTTCCTGTGGCCGGCAAGCCAGGCGATCTATCAATCCGTCCTGCGTCAGGATGCCTTCGGACTGCGGACCGAGTTCGTGGGAATGGCCAATTTCGAACGGCTGTTCGGCGATCCGCTTTACCTTGAGAGCTTCTGGACCACGATGGCCTATAGCGCGATGGTCGCATCCTCGGGGATGTTGATCGCGCTCATTCTAGCGATCATGGCCGACCGGGTGATCCGGACTGCAACCGCCTATCGGACGCTGTTGATCTGGCCCTACGCGGTCGCGCCTGCGGTGGCCGGCGTACTGTGGTGGTTCCTGTTCAATCCCACGATCGGCATCGCGGCCTATGCGATGGACATGCTGGGCTATGACTGGAACCATTACCTCGACGGTGGCGACGCCATGGCGCTGATCGTCATCGCGGCCACGTGGCGGCAGGTCAGCTACAACTTCCTGTTTTTTCTGGCCGGGCTGCAGGCGATCCCGAAATCGCTGACCGAGGCTGCCGCCATCGACGGGGCCGGGCCTGTGAAACGGTTCTGGTCGATCCAGCTGCCGCTGCTTTCGCCGACCGTGTTTTTCCTGATCGTCGTGAACGTGGTCTATGCCTTCTTCGAAACCTTCGGGGTCGTGCACGCCACCACCTCGGGCGGGCCGGGCAACGCGACGAACATCCTGGTCTACAAGGTCTGGCGCGATGCGTTCGAGGGGCTGAACCTTGGCTCTTCGGCAGCGCAATCCGTCATCCTGATGGTGATCGTCATCGCGCTGACGGCGATCCAGTTCCGTTACATCGAACGCCGGGTGGAATACTGATGATCGAGAACCGACCCATCTTGAACGTCGTTCAGCACGTCATCCTCATCATTGGCGTGACGATCTTCGTTTTTCCGATCTGGCTGGCCTTTGTCGCGTCAACCCACACCGCGCGCGAGGTCAATTCGGGCATACCGCTTTTGCCCGGCGACCAGTTGTTCGAGAATTACGCGCAGGTCCTGGGCGAAGGGCTGTCCAATGCCGGTGCGCCGCCTATCGGGTTGATGCTGTTCAACTCGTTCATCATGGCGCTGACGATCACCTTTGGAAAGATCGCCATATCGCTGCTCTCGGCCTTTGCGGTGGTCTATTTCCGGTTTCCGTTCCGCATTCTGGCCTTCTGGACGATTTTCGTCACCCTGATGCTGCCGGTGGAGGTGCGGATCCTGCCCACCTACGAGGTCGTGGCGCAGCTTGGCATGCTCAATTCCTATGCCGGGCTTTCGATCCCCCTGATCGCCTCGGCCACGGCGACATTCCTGTTCCGGCAGTTCTTCATGACCATTCCGGAGGAGTTGACCGAGGCCGCAAGAGTCGATGGCGCGGGGCCAATGAAGTTCTTTCGCGATATCCTTGTCCCGCTGTCGCGCACCAACTTGGCGGCTCTGTTCGTGATCCTTTTCATCTATGGCTGGAACCAGTACCTGTGGCCGCTGCTCGTGACCACGGATGAAAGCTACTACACCGTGGTGATGGGAATTCAGCGCATGGCCAATGCCGGTGAGGAACAACCGATGTGGAACCTCATCATGGCAACCGCGATCCTGGCCCTTCTGCCCCCCGTCGCCGTCATCATCGGAATGCAGCGCCTGTTCGTACGCGGCCTTGTCGAAGTCGAGAAATAACAATGTCCGATATCCAGATCGAAAATGTCCGTAAGGTCTATCCAGGCAATGTCGAGGTGATCCCCGACCTTGAACTTTCCATTGCGGCGGGCGAGTTGTGCGTCCTTGTCGGGCCATCAGGCTGCGGCAAGTCGACCCTGCTGCGCATGGTGGCGGGGCTGGAGCCCATCACCGACGGGGAAATTCGCATTGGCGGGCGCCGGGTGAACGAGCTGGAGCCGGTCGAGCGTGACATCTCGATGGTGTTCCAGAACTACGCGCTCTATCCCCACATGTCGGTTTTCGACAACATGGCCTATGGGCTGCGCAACCGTGGCACTGCCAAGCCCGAGATCCAGCGACGGGTCCGGGAGGCGGCCCAGGTGCTGGGGCTGGAGGATTTCCTGCAACGCAAGCCGCGGCAATTGTCCGGCGGCCAGCGCCAGCGCGTCGCCATGGGCCGCGCGATCGTGCGCGACCCTGCGGCGTTTCTCTTCGACGAGCCGCTGTCAAACCTCGATGCAAAACTGCGGGTCAAGACAAGGGTCGAGATCCGCGATCTGCAACAACGGCTGAAGACCACGGCGCTTTACGTGACGCATGACCAGCAGGAGGCGATGACCCTTGCCGACAAGCTGGTGGTGATGAATGCGGGCAGGATCGAACAGGTCGGCGCCCCGATGGAGGTTTACGCGAGGCCGGCCTCTCTGTTCGTGGCGGGTTTTATCGGCTCACCGCCGATGAACATCATTCCCGCAGATCGTGTGCCGGGGCTGGCGGCGCATGACACTGCATCGGCCGGCATGACGATCGGCGTGCGTCCCGAAGCCCTCATCGCCGACCCGGCCGGGCCTGTCGAGATGACGGTGCGGGTGGTCGAGCGGCTGGGCGCGACGTCGAACATTCACGGCATGTTGCCGGACGGGACGACAGAGGTGATTGCAAGTGTCACTGGTGAGACCGTTCCCGCGCCCGGCGACACGGCGCGCTTCGCAGCGGCCAAGGTCGATCTTCACCTGTTCGATGCAGAGGGTCGCCGCGTGTCGGAATAGATATCAGGAGGGTCAGCCGACCCGGTGCCGGGCGTTATGGGCCGGCACCATTTCCTGCAGGAGGTCCTGAAGCGCGCCCTGGTCGAGCGGTTTGCGCAGGTATGGGGCATGCAGGTTTTCAGGGCCATTCTCGTACCGGGCCGGATCGTAGCCGGTCAGGAAGACGTAGGGAATGCCCAGCTCGGTCAGTCTTTCGGCCAACGGCATGCTTGTTTCGGTCTTGCCGAGATTGACGTCGAGAATCGCGATATCGGGTGTTTCGTTCTCGATCGAGTCCAGCGCCTTGGCCACGCTGTTGAGGGGGCCTTCGGCGCGATAGCCCCAATCCTCCAGTGTCATGACGAGGTCCATACCGATGATGAGTTCATCCTCGACCACCAAGACCTTTGATTGCGAAGCCTCGCGCTGCACCACCATATCCATCGCTGTCTGTTCCTGCCCTGATTTTGCCGAGGCAACTGTTGCGCGCAAGGGTGCATCGCTGTTCGGCATCTGCGTAGCAAACTTGCAAATGCGCATACGGTTCCCGGCAGCGTGATTTCGTATCCGGACGGCCTACAATCAAGTGTCGCAACTTCGTACTGGAGCGGGTCGGCACGTCATCCGACTTCGACCTTGACTTTGCGGCAGCACCAGTATCGCATTGCGGAACGCAATTCTGCAAAGCGCACCCAAACTGCGCGAGCAGAGGCCAATCCGGGGAAAACCCCGAAACGACTCTGGGAGGAGACATATGACAATCATGCGGACTTTCGTCCTTGCGGCAAGTGTAGCGGGCCTGGTCACGGGCACGGCCATCGCGCAGGAGACCACCGCCGAACTGCCACGGCAAATGTCCTGGACGGCCTATGACACCGGATCGGCGGGCTACAACCAGGCGGTTGCCATCGGGGCCGCGCTGCAAAATGCACTTGGCGTGAACCTGCGCGTGCTGCCCGGCAAGAATGACGTTTCGCGGACCGAACCGCTTCGCCAGGGACGAGTACAGTTCTCGGCCACCGGTGTTGGCGGCAGCTTCATGGCACAGGAAGGTGCGTTCCAGTTCGGCGCCGAAAACTGGGGGCCGCAGCCGATCCGCGTGCTGATGGCCAATAACGGTGGCGCAATCAACCTGGCCGTGGGTGTGGCAGGTGACATCGGTGTCGAAAGCTATAGCGACCTCAAGGGCAAGCGCGTTGCCTGGGTGGTGGGCGCGCCCGCACTCAACGTCAATACCGAGGCCTATCTGGCCTATGGCGGGCTGACCTGGGACGATGTCGAGCGAGTCGATTTCGGCGGTTTCGGTGCGTCCTGGAAAGGCCTGATGGAAGGCCAGGTCGACGCGGCATTTGCCTCGACCAACTCGGGCATGGCGTATGAAGCGGCGACCAGCCCGCGTGGCCTGACATGGCCGCCGATCGATCCCGACAATGCCGACGGACTTGGCCGGATGCAGGCGATTGCCCCCTTCTTCAGCCCGAACAAGGCCATCGTGGGCGCCAATATCGACGGCACCGACGGCTACCAGGGCGCGGGATATGCCTATCCGGTTCTGGTCGGCACCGCATCGACGGAAGAAGACCTTGCCTACAACATGACCAAGGCGATGGTCGAGCTGTTCGATGCCTATGCCGGTAATGCGCCGGGCATCAACGGCTGGGCGCTGGACAAGCAGGACATGACCTGGGTCGTCCCCTATCACGACGGTGCAATCCGCTACTACAAGGAAGCGGGCATGTGGAACGACGAGGCGCAGGCGCACAATGACGGCCTGATCGCCCGGCAGGAGGCGCTGCAAAAGGCGTGGGAAGAGCTTGCGGCCGAGGGTCCCGACAACTGGGACGAGGCATGGGCCACCAAGCGTCGCGAAGCACTCGAAGCCGGCGGTTTCGACGTCGTATTCTGATCGTATCGACGTGATGGAAACGGACCCCGCGTGTTTCGCGCGGGGTTTTTCGACGCGGCGCGACAAGCAGCCATCAAAGGCAGGCGCCACCGAGGGAGGTCATGCATCATGGAAAACCCCGACCGTCTATCCGAGGCGGATGTAGGAGGCACGCGCGAAACGCCGCTTTCCTTCGCGGCGCGTGTCGCAGTGATCATCGGCACGCTGGCGGGCATCGTGCTGGTGATCAACCAGCTGTTCAACCTTCAGATGGGCGGCATCGTCCTGTTGCAGGGGCGGTACCTGTACATCCTCGGTGGGATCTTCCTTGCGATTTCCTTTCTGATCTTCCGGCCGGACGGGTCGAAGGGCGGGCAACCCGGCCTGCTCGACTGGGCGCTGATGGCGGCATCGCTCGGGATCACCGGCTATCTTGCTGCGACGGCGGAGCGCAACTTGTCGGAGGGCTGGGAATATGCTGCCCCCGAAACCGCGCAATACGTGGCTTATGTCTTTGTCGCGCTGGTGCTGGAGGCGACGCGCCGCGCGGGCGGGCTGGTCTTGTTCGGGATCGTGGTTTTCTTTGCCTTCTACCCGACCTTTGCCGGGCACGTTCCGGACCCGTTTTCCGGATTTCAATCGACCGTGACCGAGGCGATCAGCTACCACGTCTATTCGGCCGAAAGCTCTTTTGGCATCCCGATGCGGGCCTTTGGCGGGGTGGTGATCGGTTTCATCCTGTTCGGTGCGGTTCTGCAACGCACCGGCGGCGGCGCGTTCTTCAACGACCTGGCCCTTTCACTGGTCGGACGTTACCGGGGTGGCGCGGCAAAGGTGTCGATCTTTGCCAGCGGATTCATGGGGTCCATGTCGGGCAGCGTGATCTCGAATGTCCTGACGACGGGCGCGGTGTCGATCCCGGCGATGAAGAAATCGGGCTTTTCCCCACGAACGGCCGCCGCGACCGAGGCCTGCGCCTCGACCGGCGGCGTGCTGATGCCGCCCATCATGGGTGCCACCGCCTTCGTGATGGCCTCGTTCCTGTCGCGGCCCTATGTCGAGATCGCGCTGGCGGCGGCGATCCCATCGCTGCTGTTCTATTTCGGCCTTTTCGCGCAGATCGACAGCTATTCCGCCCGGCGCGGGCTCAAGGGCATGGCTGCCGTCGACCTGCCCCGTCTGACCGAGACGCTGCGGCGAGGCTGGCTCTATGTCGGCGTGTTCGGTGTGCTGATCTTCATGCTGGTCGTGCTGCGGCGCGAGACGTCTGCGCCCTTCTATGCCACCGCCCTTTTGCTGGTCATCAACCAGATCCTGCCCAGCCATCGCCTTTCCCTGAAGAAACTCGGTGACATGATCGTCGGCGTCGGCCAGGGCCTGGCGGAATTGACCGCGATCCTGCTTGGCGTCGGCCTGATCGTAGGCGCATTCTCGGCCACCGGGCTGGCCGGTACCTTGGTGAACGAGCTGGTGTTCATCGCGGGCGACAACACCTTTGTCCTGCTGCTGATGGGGGCCCTGACGGCGTTCATCTTCGGCATGGGGATGACGGTCACGGCCTGCTACATCTTCCTTGCCGTGGTCTTGGCACCCGCGCTGGAACAGGGCGGGCTGAACCAGTTGGCGGTGCACCTGTTCATCCTGTACTGGGGCATGGTCAGCTACATCACCCCGCCCGTCGCCCTTGGCGCCTTTGCCGCTGCGACAATGGCCGGGGACAATGCGATCCGCACCGGGTTCGAGGCAATGCGCCTCGGCGGGGTCATCTACATCGCTCCGTTCTTCTTCGTGCTGAACCCGGCCTTGATCGGGCATGCCCCACCGATGGAGGTGGCGATCGCGCTGACCTCGGCGCTTATCGGCGTCGCGCTGCTGAGCATGGCGCTGCAGGGTCACATCAGCCTGATCGGCCCCCTGCGCAAAGGGGTGGTCGGGTTCGCGCAGCGACTGGCCCTGTTCTTTGGCGGCTTGTTCTTTGCGAAACCCGAGATCGACCTGATCGGCATCAGCTTTGCCACCAGTGCGGCGATCGGCCTGGGTCTTGCCGCCGTCCCCTTGGCCATGGCCTGGTCAGATCGCAGCCGAGAGGAGCAAGTGCCGACCTAGGTTCGTTTGAAAGGGAGAACGACGCAATACGAGCCGCCGCAATCGGGCGTTTTCGCCCGATTGACTTCATTCGCCCGCAAAGCTCGCCGCTGGCCGCTAGCGGGCCGTCGAAAACCCACCGGGCCGTCGGCGGTCTATTGACACTTGGAGTAGCCACAGCTGCCGCAGGTCATGCAGCCTTCGACCATGCGCATGTCGTATTGGCCACAGGACGGGCAAGCCTTGCCGCGCGGGGTGTCGGTGTTGACCACCTGTGCCTGCGGATCGGATTTCAGGCCCATCCCTTCGCCTTCGAGGAAGCCGATGGAAATCATGTGCCGCTCGATCACGCCGCCGATCGCCGCAAGGATCGAGGGGATGTATTTTCCCTGCACCCAAGCGCCGCCGCGCGGATCGAAGACGGCCTTCAGTTCCTCGACAACAAACGATACGTCGCCGCCGCGGCGGAACACGGCCGAGATCATGCGAGTAAGGGCCACGGTCCACGCGAAATGTTCCATGTTCTTGGAGTTGATGAACACCTCGAAGGGCCGTCTGCGTCCACCGATGACGATGTCATTGATCGTCAGATAGATTGCATGCTCGCTGTCGGGCCACTTGAGTTTGTAGGTGTTTCCTTCCAAAGCCTGCGGGCGATCCAGCGGTTCGGACATGTAGATCACATCGCCTCCCTCGGCCGGGTGCGGCGCATCGGCGGTCTCACCCGGTGCCTGGTCCGCCGTTTCGCTGACCGAAAGAACCGAACCCGTCACATCGTTGGGCCGATAGGTCGTGCAGCCTTTGCATCCTTCGTCCCAAGCCTGCATGTAGACATCCTTGAACGCGTCAAAGGAGATGTCCTCGGGGCAGTTGATGGTCTTGGATATCGAGCTGTCGATCCATTTCTGCGCTGCTGCCTGCATCCGAACATGCTCGGCCGGGGTCAGGGTCTGGGCATTGACGAAATACTCCGGCAGGTCCGCATCGCCGAACCGGTCGCGCCACATCTGCACGGCATAGTCGACGACCTCCTCCTCGGTCCGCGAACCGTCTTTCTGAAGCACCTTGCGGGTGTACGCATAGGCAAAGACCGGCTCGATCCCGCTTGATACGTTCCCGGCATAGAGAGAGATGGTGCCGGTTGGCGCGATGGAGGTCAGAAGCGCATTGCGAATGCCGTGCTCGCGGATCGCCTCGCGGACATCCTCATCCATGTTCTGCATCGTGCCGCTGGCAAGGTACCCCTCGGCATCGAACAGGGGAAACGGCCCCTTTTCCTTTGCCAATTGAACCGACGCCAGGTAGGCGGCGCGGGCGATCCGGTGCAACCAGCGCTCGGTCTGACGCGCCGCCTCCTCCGAGCCATAGCGCAGCCCCACCATCAGCAGGGCATCGGCAAGGCCGGTGACGCCCAGACCGATCCGGCGCTTGTTGCGCGCTTCATCGGCCTGTTCGGGCAGCGGGAATTTCGAGGCGTCGACGACATTGTCCATCATCCGGACGGCAGTGGTGACCAGTTTTTCGAGCGCGGCCTCGTCGAGGCCCGCATCCGCGCCGAATGGGTCGGCGACCAGCCGCGCAAGGTTGATCGACCCGAGCAGGCAGGCGCCGTAAGGTGGCAGCGGCTGCTCACCGCAGGGATTGGTGGCGGCGATCGTCTCGCAGTAGTTGAGATTGTTGGACTTGTTGATCCTGTCGATGAAGATCACGCCCGGTTCCGCGTAGTCGTATGTCGCGCGCATGATCCTGTTCCACAGGTCACGGGCCTGCACCGTGTGGTAGACCTTGCCGTCGAATTGCAACTCCCACGAGCCGTCGGCCTTGACCGCCTCCATGAACGCATCGGTGACCAGAACCGACATGTTGAACATACGCAGCCGGGCAGGATCGGATTTCGCGCTGATGAAGCTTTCGATATCGGGATGGTCACAGCGCATCACCGCCATCATGGCGCCGCGACGTGAGCCTGCGGACATGATGGTCCGGCACATGGCGTCCCAGACGTCCATGAACGAAAGCGGGCCTGAGGCATCGGCGGCGACGCCTTTTACATCCGCGCCGCGCGGCCGGATGGTCGAGAAATCGTAACCGATCCCGCCGCCCTGCTGCATGGTCAGGGCGGCCTCTTTCAGCATGTCGAAGATACCGCCCATGCTGTCGGGAATCGTGCCCATCACGAAACAGTTGAATAGCGTCACCTGCCGCGCAGTCCCCGCGCCGGCCGTGATCCGGCCCGCAGGCAGGTATTTGAAATCCTCGAGCGCGCCATAGAATTCTTCTTCCCACGCGACCGGGTCTTCCTCGACCTTGGCAAGGTCGCGCGCGATGCGCCGCCAGCTGTCTTCGACCGTAAGGTCGATCGGCGTACCGTCCGCCTCTTTGAAACGGTACTTCATGTCCCATATCTGCTCTGCGATGGGGGCTGCGAAACGGCTCATCGGGTGATTCCTCGGTCTTGGGGGGCATTCCAGATTACCGATAATGGCGTCGAACCACAACAGTTTGAAGTCGTCGCGGGAATACCTACAATATGAAGCCAAAGCTGGGGGCGACTCTCTTGGATAACCATATCAATCTCATCAAGCTTTCGGTCGGAACAGAGACGGTGGACGACCTTGCCGCATGGCAAAAGAGCTATCGCAAGCGCTATGCGGATACCCTGCCCCGACATGTCACGCGCATGTGGCCGAAGCGCGAAGCCGAAATCGTCAATGGCGGGTCGATCTACTGGGTCATCAAGGGCGTCGTGCAATGCCGGCAACGCATTCTGCGGCTGGAGGAGGTGACGCGCGAGGACGGAATTCGCCGTTGTGCCATCGTGCTCGACCCCGAGTTGCACCGGACGCAGGGCGCCCTGAAACGCCCCTTTCAAGGCTGGCGCTACCTCAAACCCGAAGAAACGCCCCCTGACCTGCCCAAGGGCCGCGAGCGGGAAGAGCCTTTGCCCGCCGAGTTGAACCGCGCGTTGGCGGAGATCGGCGTTATCTGACGGTCACATCCCTTCTGTCTTGATGTGGATCGTTGTGCCGCAGTGCTTGCAATGCACCGCGTCGGCGTCATGCAGGCTCAGGCCACAAGTCTCACAGGTTTCGCGCACCTTGGTCGGGCGGAACAGGACCTGAGCCAGCCTCAGGAACAGGGTGACCCCGACGATCATCACCCCCACGGAGAGGAGCCGCCCCGCCGTGCCACTCAGCGTGATGTCCCCGAACCCTGTCGTCGTCAGCGTTGTTACGGTGAAGTAGAGCGCATCGGCGTAGTTGGCGATCTCGGGGTTCACCTCGTGCTGCAGGGCGTAGATCGCGCCGGTCATGACGAAGAGAAAGACGATCAGGTTGACCGTCGCAAGGATGGCCTCTTCGTTCTGGCGAAAATAGGGAAAGTCCTGCCTGACACGGCGCAGCAACTGGTAGGTATGCAACAGCCGCAGCGTGCGCAGAACCCTGAGAAAGCCGAACCCCTCGCCGGCGATCGGCGCCAGAAACGATGCGATTGCCACGATATCGGCCCATGTCGTCGGTCGCGCAAGAAAGTTCGCCCGTTTCGGATCTATCGCCATGCGGGCAAGGAAGTCGAGCAGCAAGATCACGCCCAGAACCATGTCCGCAATCTCGACCCCGCGCGAATGCGGGAAGAACGAGGTCACGATGACGAACAGGATCGTGCCCAGGTCAAAGAATATCAGCCCGTAGCGAAACCGTTGGGCAAGGGGCGAATGACCTTCGTACAGGTATTTGAGTTTCGTGATCACCCGTTGTCTGACCTTCGATCGGATCGAAGGCCAGATTGGCAAATGCCGGGCAGCTTGGCCAGTGCCAGCCCCTAGCCCAACTTTTTCAGCAGCGTTTTCAGCGTCACGCGCACATCGTCTGGCGTCTCGGCCACCCGGCTGCGCCACAGCGTTGCCTGGCTGCGCAGGATCAGCCCGTCAGAGAGAATCTTCAGGTGGTTGGCCCGCAACGTCTCACCCGTCGAGGTGATGTCGGCGATGGCCTCTGCCGTTTCGTTCTTGACGGTACCTTCTGTCGCGCCCTGACTGTCGACCAATGCGTAATCGGCTACGCCTTCTCCGGTCAGGAACTCTCGCACCAGGCGATGATACTTGGTCGCGATCCGCAGCCGGTGGCCGTGATGCGCCCGGAATGCGGCGGCCGCGGCATCGAGATCGTCGAGCGTATCGACATCCACCCATGCCCTGGGCACGGCGATGATCAGGTCAGCCTGGCCGAATCCCAGCGTCTCCAGCTCTTCGACCTGCTGTTCCCAGCGCGGCAGTTTCTCGTGCACGAGGTCGGTCCCGGTGACACCCAGATGCAAGCGACCGGCGGCCAGTTCGCGCGGGATCTCACCGGCCGAAAGCAGGACCAATGACACGCCATCAATCCCGTCGACACGGCCGGCATATTCGCGATCCGAGCCGGATCGACTAAGGTGGATCCCGCGTTTCTCGAACCAGGAGAAGGTCTTTTCCATCAGCCGCCCCTTGGACGGCACACCCAGTTTCAGGCTCATGGCGCGACCTCCGCCAGTTGCAGCATCAACCCGGGCCGAAGGACTCCGCCGACGGCCGGTATCTCGGCCCCGTTGCCGAGCTGGCGGGTCAAGGCATCATACCGCCCACCGGTCGCAATCGGCGGCAGATCGGGGCGGCGCTCGGCGTAGAAGCCGAAGACGAAACCGTCGTAATACTCCATCGAGGTCCGGCCATATGATGCCTCGAACTCCAGCTTGCCGACATCTATACCGTGCTCGCTGAGCGCCGATATCCGGGCCTCGAGGCGGTCGAGCGCCGGCGTGATCTGTGGCAGGTCCACGGCCACGTCCCGCAATTGCTCAAGCGCAAATGGCATTGTCTCGCGCACCGAAAGCAGCGTCTCAAGTGCCCGAAGCTCGGATTCGGAGATCGGCGGCGTGTTGGCGTCGTCACGCAGCGCAGCGATCCGTTCCTCGATTTCGGACGTGCCGCGCTTGCCGATCTTGGGCCCGGTCTGCGCCAAGGGATCGGAGGCGGCAAGCAGCGCGGTCCGGCTTGGCGGAACGGGTGTTCGACCTGCGTACCGGTCGAGCAGCGCGCGAAACCGCCTTGGACGCCAGATATGGCGCCGCAAGGCAGCCTTGCGTCGGTCCGAGGTCTGCAAACCATCGACCGCAGCCATCAGGATGCCGATATCCCCGGTGGAGGCGCGGACATCCAGCCCGTCCAGCACCTGCGCGATCAGCGCAAAGACCTCGGCATCGGCGTTGTCGGGTTCATCGCGATCGAACACCTCGTAGCCCACCTGCACATACTCGTTGGCCCGGTCGGGATCGTGTTCCTGGCGGCGGAAAACCTCTCCGGCATAGGTATACCGCGCCGGGTTCGCGCCATGCGCCATGTGCATCTGCACCACGGGCACGGTGAAATCAGGGCGCAGCATCTGCTCGCCGCGCAATGCGTCGGACGTGACATAGGCCCTGCCCCGGATGTCCTCTCCGTAAAGGTCCAGCAGCGTTTCTGCGGGCTGCAGGATGGGCGTTTCGACGGATCGCGCGCCGGCGGCCTCGAAATGGGAACGCAGGCGGGCCGCCTGTTCCAGCGTTTCAGCGCGGCTTGGCATCAGACTTGTACGTCCTGCTCTTCGAGGAGTGCCCGCACGCGCGCAACGAGCGTATCGCGCGGCACCTCGAATTGGGATGGACGTTCCTTCCACTCTTCCAGTGTCGCGTTCTCGGCGATCTGAGCGCCGAGGATCAGGTCCTTGACCTGCACGATGCCGCGTTCCTTTTCCTCGGCTCCCTCGATGATCGCGACCGGGGCATTGCGGCGGTCGGCATATTTGAGCTGGTTGCCGAAATTCTTGGGATTGCCCAAGTATACCTCGGCCCGGATGCCAGCGCTGCGCAGTTCGGCCACCATGGCCTGGTAATCGGCCATGCGGTCGCGATCCATGACCGTCACGACGACCGGACCGCGCTCGACCGAGCCGAGCCGGCCCTTTTCGCGGAGAGCGGCAAGCAACCGGTCGACGCCAATCGACACGCCCGTTGCAGGCACCTCCTGCCCGGTAAATCGCTTGACGAGATCATCGTAGCGCCCGCCGCCCGCGACCGAGCCGAACTGCCGTTTGCGGCCCTTTTCGTCGAGGATCTCGAATGTCAGCTCGGCCTCGTAGACCGGGCCGGTGTAATAGCCCAGACCCCGCACGACCGACGGGTCGATCACGATGCGGTCGGAGCCATAGCCGCCCGCGTCGAGAAGCGCGGCGATCTGTTCCAATTCATCCACGCCCTCGACGCCCACGGCGCTGTCACCTACGGCGGCGCGAAGGTTGGAAAGCGTTGCGGCGGCATCGTCCGCGCGCGAGGTCAGGAAGGCGATCACCGGCTCGGCCTGTTCCGGGGCCAAGCCGACACCGTCGATATAGGCACCGGATGCATCGAGCCGCCCCTTGCCCAGCAGTTCGCGCACACCCGCCTCGCCGACCTTGTCGAACTTGTCGATGGTGCGCAGCACCGCCTCGCGCGTTTCGCCTTCTTCAAGGCCCATGACCTCAAGCACGCCGTTGAGAACCTTCCGGTTGTTCACCCGAACGATGTAATCGCCGCGCGGGATGCCGACCGCTTCGAGCGTATCGGACAGCATGGCGCAGATCTCTGCATCTGCCGCCATCGAGGCCGATCCCACGGTATCCGCGTCGCATTGATAGAACTGCCGATAGCGCCCCGGTCCCGGCTTCTCGTTGCGCCAGACCGGACCCATTGCATAGCGGCGGTAAGGCGTCGGAAGATCGTTGCGATGTTGCGCGTAGACCCGCGCCAGCGGCGCCGTCAGATCATAGCGCAGCGCCATCCACTCGCCCTTGTCGCCCTCGTCTTCCTCCTGCCAGGCAAAGACACCCGCGTTGGGCCGATCGACATCGGGCAGGAATTTTCCCAGCGCCTCGACCGTCTCCACCGCCGAGCTTTCCAGCGCGTCGAACCCGTACCGATGATAAACCCCGGCGATCGTCTGCAGCATCTCGCTGCGCTGCGTGACATCCTGTCCGAAATAGTCGCGGAACCCTTTCGGCGTCACGGCCTTGGGGCGGGGCTGTTTCTTGGGCTTTGCCATGGAAGGTCCTTGCGGGCTTGCAGTGTCGCGCGCGGTCTAGCCCATGGCCTGCGCCGGGGCAAGCAGGGGAGGCGAGCGATGCGCCTGCATCCCTCGCCTCTCGTAGACTCACAGCGTCTTATGCCGCCTTGAGCGCGTCGTAGCACTCCAACGCCTTGCCCGCGTACATCAGCGAGGGGCCGCCACCCATCTGGATCGTCATGCCAAGAACCTCGGCCACCTCTTCGCGGGTGGCGCCGAGGCGGATCAGCGCCTCGATATGGAACATGATGCAGGCCTCGCATTTCGTGGCCACGGCGATTCCCAGCGCGACGAACTCCTTGGTCTTGAACTCTACCGCGCCGTCGGATTTCACGCTTTTGCCCAGCGCGCCGAAAGCCTTTGCCGTCTCCGGGATGGCCGTGTTGATGCCGCGCACCTGCGCCTTGGTTGCTTCGAACTTCTCGGTCCAGCTCATTGCGATGTCCCTCTTTCGCATTGTGTTTGACGAATGCGTATAGGGTCAGCGCACAGCGCGACATTGACCTCGATCAGAAACGCGGGCGTTCGGCGATCAGGGCGAGATTGTTGGCTGGCATTTCCACCACCAAAGCCATTTCAAGACCGGCATTCTGCATCAGGTCGATCATGTCGAAATCATCCTTGTACCCGATCTCGGGGTCCTGCGCCCTGAGCGTCGCGTCGAACCGGGCATCGCCGTGGCTCGTCAACTCGCCCGCACGCATGAAAGGGCCGTAAACGAGAAATCGGCCGCCGGGATTCAGGGCACGTGCGGCCTCGGCGATCAGGATCGCGGTTTCCGCTTCGGATATCAGGTGCAGAAGGTTCACCAGAACGATCAGGTCCTGCCCGGCGTGCTCTTCGGCCCAGCCTTTGCGTGCGGCGTCAAGGTCGATGGCGGGGGCAACATTCTGCACCCCCTCAGCCCATGCATCGATGCTAGCACGACGCTCAGCGTCGGGTTCGGACGGTTGCCAGTGCAGTGAAGGAAAGCGCCGCGCCCAAGTAGCGACATGCTGGCCCGTTCCACTGGCGAGTTCCAGCACCCGGCCCGAAAGAGGCGCGACCTCTGACAGAAGATCGCTCAGGGCACCCGAATTGCGTTCGGCAGCGGGGGCCGACATCTTTGCCCCCTCGGTCTTTTCGGCAACACTGGCCTGCGGAGGCAGCTTACGGCTCATGAACCCTCCTCCAGGCGGTCGGTGGCCGGTGGCGGCGTCCGACCCAAAGCCGAGATCCGTGCACGCAGGTCGTCGCTCATCTCGAAATCCAGCGCGGAAAGCGACGGGGCCAGCTGTTCGGCGGAGCGGGCAGATACGATCGGGGTCGGCCTCCATGGCGCCGACGCGACCCAAGCTACGGCAAGGGTCGCAGGATCTGTGTCCAGTTCCTCGGCCATCTGTGCCAGGCCTCGCGCTGCTTCCTTCATCCATTGCTCGCCATAGCGGGTCGCGTAACGATCATCCTCACTCAACCGCCCTGCTCCGCCTTTCGCGTATTTCCCGGTCAAGAGACCACCGCCCAGCGGCGAGTATGGCGCGACCGCGATGCCCTGATCGGCGCACATCGGCAGAATCTCGACCTCGGCCTGGCGCTTCACGAGATTGTACATCGGCTGCATGATGGCGATCTGAAACCCGCGCGCCTGCGCCTCGGCCTGTGCCTTCATGGCCTGCCATGCGGCAAAGTTGGACAGGCCGACATAGCGGATCTGCCCGGCCATGCGCGCCTCGGCGAAGAAATCCATGGTCTCGCCCAGTTCGGTGTCGGGATCGAAACGGTGCAGGTAAAGCACGTCGACCATGTCGAGATCGAGCCGCTTGCGCGACTGTTCGAACTGCGCACGCAGGTTGGCTGCGCCGGCGCCACCGGAATAGCCAACCTTGGTCGCGATCAAGAGTTGCTCCCGCTCTGCCGCGATCATCCGTCCCAGCATCTCTTCCGAAGCGCCGTCGGTATAGACATACGCCGTGTCGAAATGCGTGATTCCGGCGGCGCGGGCGTTGTTGTACATCGCCTCGCTTTGCAGGGCATCCGCCCGCCCGCCGAACTGCATTGTGCCAAAAGCGAACCGACTGACCGGCGTTCCATCCGGCGCGTCGAGAAGAGGAGTGTTCATCGTTTCCATGCTCACAGAATGACACGTGGACCCGGACGCTGGAAGGCAGAAACATCCACTGCCGGACACCAACTGCAGTCTGGTTCCAGTCGCGGGACGGCCGCAGATTTCGGGGCAAGTGTCCGCAACGACGCGACTGCCGAAGATTCGGTCGTTCAGCATCACCGAACACCGTGACAGTTCAGGACCTTGTCCTATATCGTAGGTAGAAAGCGAGTCGATCCGACACTCGTTTACCGAGGATACAAAATGCTGCTGAAGAAACTGCTGCCCGTCGTGGCCGCCTCCTGCTTCCTCGCCAATGCGGTCGCTGCGCAAGACACCACAACCGCGCAGGAAAATGCCTTCGACGATGGGCTCAGATACGGAACCTTGAGCACTCGGTCGACCGACCGCCGCCTGATCTTCACCTTCCTGTTGGGCGGGGAAAGCCGCCCTTCCTATTTCGGGTCGGGCGATAACGAGGGCATTGTCAAGTTTTCGCCGAACCTGCTTTCGCTCAACCTCGGACAGCTCCAGCTGGGTGACGAGGCGGATGCGTTCGACGACGACCCCAACGATTTTCCGCTGGGCTTGGTTCTTGGCGCGTCGTTCCGTTACATCGGCGATCGCGAGGCCGCAGATCATCCCGAACTAACGGGGATGCAGGACCTCGACGCCGCGCTCGAGGTGGGTGGCAAGATCGGGTATGCATGGCCGAAGGTCGAGGCGTTCGCCGATGTCCGGTACGGTGTGACCGGGCATAAAAGCTGGGTTGGCGAGTTGAGCGCCTATTACGTCGCGCGACCCGCCGACAAGTTCGTCCTCCGCTTTGGTCCTCGGCTCCTGTTCGGGACCGACCGCTATACAAGCACCTATTTCGGTGTCACCCCGGCCGAAGCCGCGGCCAGCGCGTTCAACGCGTATAACGCGGGCGGCGGCCTGGTCAGCGCCGGGGTCGAGATGATCGGCACCTACCAGATCAGTGACCGCTGGTGGCTGGAAGGGCGCGCGCGCTGGGACAAACTGCAAGGGGATGCCGCAAGCAGCCCCATCGTGGTAGATGACGAGATGCTCACTGTTTCCCTGGGCCTGCGACGGGCTTTCGTGCTGGATTTCTGAGCGAAAGCCACGTGGCCGATTACCGTGAAAAAAGGGGCCGAAACCGGCCCCTTTTCTTATTCGGCTGCGATTGCGCTTTGATCCGTGACGACAAGACTGCAGGCGCGGCAGGCTGTCTCGCCCGTCTGGTCGTACCATCGGCATGACCCTCGGATCGGACAGGGTGGGATCGATGGCGCCAGCGGAACCTTGACTTGCTCCAGATGCTCGATAACATGATCGATCACGCCGCATCGCGTGCCAGTCCACTGGGCACAGCCCGATGTCGCGCAGGTCGAGGCAAAGCGCATACGTGCTTCGGGTTTGCCAAGCTCCGAGGCGGTTTCTACGAAATCCGCATCGATGGTGAGCGCGGTGCGCAAGTGGCGCACGTATCCGTCCGCGCCTTTGACCCCGAGAAGTTGGTTGCCCGGCGTGCAGGTCGCACTCGGGCATGTGCGGTCACTCGTGGCCATGACTTAGCCGAAGCGACCAAGAATGCCGCCCCATTCCTTTTCGCGGTCAAGCAGCGGGTCGAGGTCCGGGTGAAGGATGATCCCGTACCATTCGCGGGGGAACTTGGTGACCCACGGCTTTTCGAATCCGGTCCGGGCGATGTGACCAAGCACGAGTTTCTGGATTTCACCCTGCAATTGCAGTTCCGAGTCCCGGTCCATTTTCAGATCGCCGGTATCAACAACATATCTTGCCATGACTAACTCCTTTTCGAAAAATGCGCCCGGAAAAAGAAATGGGCAATTTTACGATAGCTCAAATCCAACCAGCATCCTATGCGGGAATACCAGACCTGATCACCCACCCTCGGTGGCTGAGGTCGATCCACCTCCGAAACGCGGTGCAAAGGTGGGCCATGAACGAAAAAGGCCCGCCTATGCGGCGGGCCTTGGTGGTTTCGTTTAAGGATCCGGGCGTTACTGCGGAATGTCGCCTTCGAGGCCCTCGACGTAGAAGTTCATGCCGGCGAGGGTTCCGTCATCCGCGGTTTCGCCTGCGGCCAGCCACGCCGAGCCGTCCTGTTTGTTGATCGGGCCGGTAAAGGGATGGTACTCGCCGCTCGCGATCTGCGCCTTGAGGGCCAGCGCCTCTTCCTTGACATCGGCAGGCACGGCGTCGCTGATCTCGCCGATCTCGACCATGCCGGGACCAATACCGTCCCAAGTGTCCTTGCTCGCCCAGCTTCCATCCATCACGGCCTGAACGCGGTCGATGTAGTAAGGTGCCCAGTTGTCGATGATCGAGCTAACGCGCGGCTTGGGTGCATATTCGGACATGTCCGACGCTTGGCCGAAGGTGATCACGTTGCCCGCCTCCTGTGCGGCCGCTTGCGGCGCGGTGGAGTCGGTGTGCTGCAGGATCACGTCAGCACCCTGTTCGATCAGAACCTTGGCTGCATCTGCCTCTTTCGCCGGATCAAACCAAGTGTAGGCCCAGACAATTTTGAACTGAACGTCCGGGTTGGCCTTGCGCGCGTGGATGAAGGCCGAGTTGATGCCGCGGATCACCTCGGGGATCGGGTAGGAACCGATATAGCCGATGATGTTCGACTCGGTCATCCGGCCAGCGATATGGCCCTGGATCGCGCGGCCTTCGTAGAAGCGCGCGGAATAGGTCGACACGTTGTCGGCCCGCTTGTAGCCGGTCGCGTGCTCGAACTTCACGTTCGGGAATTTCTGCGCCACCGCGATGGTCGGATCCATGAACCCGAACGAGGTGGTAAAGATCAGATCCGCCCCGTTCAGCGCCATCTGCGTGATCGCACGCGCGGCGTCGGCACCTTCGGGAACGCTTTCCTGGTAGACGGTTTCGACCTTGTCGCCGAAATGCGCCTCGACCGCCTGACGGCCCTTGTCATGTTCATAGGTCCAGCCGCCGTCGCCGACCGGCCCGACATAGATGAAGCCAACCTTGGTCTTGTCCTCCTGCGCGACGGCCCCCGTCGCCAAGCCAAGACCGATCGCGGCCGTTGCCAGAAGTTTGGTGAATTTCATTCAGGTGTCTCCCCAGTTGGTAGAATTGGCCTGCTTAATGCGAGGCATGGAACGTGCGGCCCAGCGAGGCAGGTGCGCTGCTCTTGTCCGCCGAAAGGATCACGAGCACAAGGATCGTGACAATATAGGGCGACATTGCCAGATACTCGACCGGGATGGCAACGCCCGCCGCCTGCAGATTAAGCTGCAACACCGTGATACCGCCGAACAAATAGGCACCCAGCAGCACGCGCCACGGCTTCCAGCTGGCAAAGACCACCAGCGCAAGCGCAATCCAGCCGACACCGGCGGTCATGCCCTCGGTCCACTGGGGCACGCGCACGAGGCTGATATAAGCCCCGCCGAGTCCCGCGCAGGCACCGCCGAACAAGATCGCCAGCGTGCGAATGCGGACAACCTTGTACCCCAGCGCATGTGCGGCGTCGTGGTTTTCACCCACCGCGCGCAGGATCAGGCCGGCGCGCGTATACCTGAGCACCGCCCAGACACCGGCGACCAGCGCGATACCGACATACAGCATCAGGTCATGACCGAACAGGATGCGCCCTACGACAGGCAGATCACTCAGCCCCGGGATATCCAGTTTTGGCGTGGGCGGCGGCTTGATCCCCACGTATCGCTGCCCCATCAGCGCCGACAGGCCCAACCCGAACAGCGTCAGCGACAGGCCCGAGGCCACCTGGTTCGCCAGTGCAACCTGCGTCAACAGCGCGAAGAGCGTCGAGAGCAACGCACCCCCCAATGCGGCGGCGACAAAGCCAAGCGCCCATGACCCGGTTTCGACCGTCACGGCGAACCCGCTGATCGCGCCGACAATCATCATGCCTTCGACGCCGAGATTCAGGACGCCGGATTTCTCGACCACCAACTCTCCGATCGCGGCAAGCAACAGTGGCGTCGCCGCGACCATGAGCGAGGCGATCAGAAGGACGGGATTGATTGCAGACAGGTCCATCACACCACCTCCTGCCCGGCGAACCGGATGCGGTAATTTGTCAGCAGGTCAAACGCCAGAAGGAAGAACAGCAGCATGCCCTGGAACACCTGGATGGCTGCGGCGGGCAGGCCGAGATTGCCCTGTGCGATCTCGCCCCCAATGTATGTCAGCGCCATCAACCCGCCCGCCAGAAGGATGCCGACGGGATGCAGGCGGCCAAGGAAGGCAACGATGATCGCGGTGAAGCCGTAACCGACGTTGAAGTCGATCGAGACCTGCCCAGACGGGCCCGACACCTCGAACAGCCCGGCGAGACCGGCAAGAGCACCGGAAAGCCCAAGGCAGAACAGGATGAGGCGCGCAGGACGGACGCCCGAGAACCGGGCCGCGCGGGGTGCCTCACCCGTCAGCCGGATCTGATAGCCCAGCATGTGCCGATTGAGCAGGATATAGGCAAAGATCACCGCGATCAGCGCCGCGACCACGCCCCAATGCATTCCGGTGCCCGTGACCAGTTCTGCGTTGTGCCCGCTGGGATAGGACTGAAAGTTGCGCGAGCCGGGAAAGCCGTGGCCCTCGGGGTTGCGCATCGGTCCCAGCGCCATCGAGGCCAGCAGCTGCTCGGCCACATAGACCAGCATCAAAGATACGAGGATCTCGTTCGTTCCGAACCTGACTTTCAGGAATGCCGGGATCATCGCCCACGCCCAGCCGCCCAAAGCGCCGGCCATGACCATGAGCGGGAAAACGTACCAAGCCTCGAGCGGATAGAATGCGAGACCCACGCCCGCCCCGGCCAATGCCCCGATGATGTACTGCCCCTCGGCGCCGATGTTCCATATCCCTGCCCGGAACCCCAGGCTGAGCCCGATGGCGATCAGCACGAGTGGTGCGCCTTTCACCAGCAGTTGCGGCCGGTAATAAAAGGCGTATTCCCCGAACAAAGGCTGCCAGAAGATCGTACCAATCGCCTCGACCGGGTTCTTGCCCAGCGCCGCGAACAGCAGCCCCCCCGCGATCATGGTTGCCACAACGGCGACCAGCGGCGTTGCAAGGGACCAGAACCGCGATGGCTGCGGCCGTTTCTCCAGCACGATCATGGGCACCGTCCCCTGTCTTCGTGTTCTTTTGCAATGGACGCGCGCGGGTCAGACATGGGCCACCTCCATGCCATGCGCCCCACCCATCATCAGGCCGATCTCGTCGACGCTCAGCTCGGCGGTCTCGCGCGGCGTACTCAAGCGGCCCTCGTTCAACGCCGCGAAGCTGTCGGATATCTCCATGAGCTCGTCGAGATCCTGGCTGATGCAGATTATGGCCGCGCCATCTGCCGCGAGGTCGAGAATGGCTTGCCGGATTGCGGCCGCGGCCGCCGCATCGACCCCCCAGGTCGGCTGGTTGACGACCAGCACCTCGGGACGCTGCAATACTTCGCGCCCGATCACGAATTTCTGCAGGTTGCCACCGGAAAGCGAGCGTGCAGCGTTGTCCGGCCCGGGCGTCCGCACGTCGAACGCCTTTATGATCCGCTCTGCAAAGGCTCGCGTATCCGCCCAGCGCAGGAAGCCACCCGAAACGAGACCTTCGCGCACCGCCCCGGTCAGAAGGGCATTTTCCGTCAGGCTCATATCCGGCGCCGCCGCATGGCCCAGACGCTCCTCGGGTGCGGTCAAAAGACCCAGTCCCCGCCGTGCACCCGGTCCCATTCGGCCCACCGGGCGACCATGCAGGTTCACCGCCGATGCGTCACTGAGGATTTCACCCGACAAAACGGCCAGCAGCTCGTCCTGCCCGTTGCCCGCGACGCCCCCGATACCGAGGATCTCGCCCTTGCGGACGGTCATGTGCACATTCTTGAGGGCCGTGCCGAATTCCGAGGGCGACCGCACCGACAGCCCCGCGACGGCAAGGGCCACCTCACCAAAACTGCGCCCAGCCCGCTCGGGTGTCTTGAGCGCGCTGCCCACCATCATCTCGGCCATGTCACGGGCCGATGTCTCGCGCGGGTCGCATTCGCCCACGTTCTTGCCGAGCCGCAGGATCGTCGCGTGGTCACACAGCGCCCGGATCTCTTCGAGCTTGTGCGAGATATACAGGATCGATGTCCCCTCTTCGCGCAGCTTTCGCAGCGTCTCGAACAGGATGTCCACCTCCTGCGGGGTCAAGACGCTTGTCGGTTCGTCCATGATCAAGAGCTTGGGATCCTGCAACAGGCAGCGCACGATCTCGACCCTCTGCCGCTCACCGGCGGAGAGGTCACCGACCCGGCGATAGGGGTCGAGCGGCAGGCCGTAGGTTTCGCTCACCCGGCGGATGTCGTCGGCCAGATCACGCATGGCGGGCGGGTTTTCCATGCCCAGCGCGATGTTTTCGGCGACATCGAGCGCCTCGAACAGCGAGAAATGCTGAAAGACCATCGCAACGCCATCGGCCCGCGCGGCACGCGGTTCGGGCGGGGCATATGGCCGCCCCCGCAGCAGCATGCGCCCGCTGTCGGGTTTTACCAGCCCGTAGATCATCTTGACCAAGGTGGATTTACCCGCTCCGTTCTCTCCGAGAAGCGCATGCACCTCACCTTCGCCGATATCGAAGGAGACGCTATCGTTGGCGACGACACCGGGATAGGCCTTGGTCAGGCCCTCGATCTGCAACAAAGGCGTGCTCACGCGGTCAGATCCTCTTGTCCTGCCACCGGGACGGCGCGTTGTAGCAACTGCGCTGCCACGCCCACGGCGATCATCTGCGGGTGCTTGCCCAATTCCGGCGTGCCGATCGGACATGTGATGCGTGCGATCCGCTCAGGCTTATGGCCAAGCGCCGACAGTCGGGAACGGAATCGCGCCCATTTCGTAGCCGACCCGATCAGCCCCGCAAAGGCGAAATCCTGCCCAAGCAGCCTGTGACACAGCTCAAGGTCGAGCGCATGCGAAAAAGTGAGCACAAGATGCTCGGCGTTGCGTGGCGCATGGTGCACAAGGTCGGCCGGGCTGGCCGCCGGTACCACTGTCACCCCTTCGGGGATCCTTGCCGGAAATCGCTCGGGCGCTGTATCGACCCAAGTGATCGCCATTTCAGGCAAGGGAGAAAGCACCTGCACGAGTGCCCGGCCGACATGGCCCGCACCCCAGATCCACAGCTCGCGCGAGGGGCGAGCGACAGGCTCGATCATCCAGCCATCGAGCAGTTGCGGGTCAGGCAACCTTCCCTGACTGCGGGCAGCAGCGAGAAGCCGCTTGACCGCAAGAGGCATCGCCGCCCCTGCTACCGGCCTTGCGATCACATCGTCACTAAGGCGGTCCAGCGCTTGGGCATCAAAGGTCTCGGTCAACAGGACCACGGCGCCACCGCAGCATTGGCCCATTTCCGGACCCAATGCATGGTTGCTCAACCCTTTTGCGCCTGCACGCGCTCTTCGGGCCGCTTCGTATTCGAGCGCACCGCCGCCAATCGTGCCGGATTGGCCAGCGTCCCAGACAAGCATCGCCGCGCCGACCTCGCGCGGTGACGATCCGCGCACAGATGCGATGACCACGCGGCTCACGCGGCCATGCGCTGCGACCGCCGCGCGCAAGGCGTTCAGGTCAAAGCCCATCGCGCGCCCTCCGCACTGCGTTCCAGACCTCCTCGGCCGTCGCCGGGGCGTTCAGGCCCGGGTAATGCGGACCACAGCCAGACACGGCATCCGAAAGGGCCAGCCAAGCCGAGATTCCCAGCATGAAAGGCGGCTCACCGACCGCCTTCGACCGATAGATCGTCTCTTCCCGGTTCTGCCCGTCCCAAAGCGCCACGTTGAACACCTCCGGCCGGTCGGAACAGGCGGGGATCTTGTAGGTCGATGGCGCGTGTGTCTTGAGGGCCCCGCGCGCATCCCAAACCAGTTCCTCGGTCGTCAGCCAGCCCGCGCCCTGAACATAACCACCTTCGACCTGTCCTATGTCGAGCGCGGGGTTCAGCGAAGCGCCCGCGTCGTGCAGGATATCCGCCCGGAGAATCCGGTTCTCCCCCGTCAGGACGTTGACCACCACCTCGGTTACCGCTGCGCCATAAGCAAAGTAAAAAAACGGCCTGCCGCGCCCACGGATTCGATCCCATTCAATCTTTGGCGTCTTGTAATACCCGGTCGAGGACAGGCTGACCCGCGCTTGGTAAGCCAAGGCGGCTGCCTCGGCGAAACTGTACGTTGTATCGGCAACCATCACGCGGCCATCCGCGAACCGAACCGATGCGGGCTCGGCCTGATGGCGTTCGGCGATCACGTCGGCAATGCGGTCGCGGATCGTGTCGCAGGCAACCCGAACCGCCATCCCATTCAGATCCGATCCCGAAGATGCCGCCGTGGCCGAGGTATTGGGCACCTTGGCGGTATCCGTCGCGGTGATCCGAACCGCGTCCAGATCGATGCCGAACCGGCTTGCCGCCACTTGCGCGACTTTCTGAAACAGCCCCTGCCCCATCTCGGTGCCACCATGGTTCAGGTGAACCGATCCATCCTGGTACACATGCACCAGTGCCCCCGCCTGGTTCAGGTGGGTCAGCGTGAAGGATATTCCGAATTTTACCGGAGAGAACGCGATCCCGCGTTTCAGATGTGGGTGCGTGGCATTCCACTCATCCACCCGCACCCTGCGCGCCGCATAATCCGACGATTTCAGCAATGCATCCGTCATTGCGTGCAGTTCGAAGTCCTCGACGGCCATACCGTAAGGCGTCAGGTTGTTCGTCCGAGGCGCAGCCGGGTTGGTGAGCGATGACTGCGCCGCTTGCGCCGCGCGGACCGTGACCTTGTCCGGATCGCTGGTCGGCACGGCACCGCGACTTGTAAGGTCGTTGCCGGGTTCGGCGGCAGGCACTGTCGGGTCGACATGCTCGGACGGGTCCGACGCCTCGCTTGCGGCCGCATAATAGTTCCGCCGCCGCAGCTCCACCGGGTCCATCCCGAGCACATAAGCCGCGTGATCCATCACCCGTTCGATCCCCACCATGCCTTGCGGACCGCCGAAACCACGAAAGGCTGTCGCCGACTGGTGGTTGGTTTTCAGACGGTGGCTTTCGATACGGGCGTTGGGCAGGAAATAGGCATTGTCGGAATGCAGCATCGCCCGGTCAGCAACAGGCAAGGACAGGTCCTGCGCCCATCCGCAAAGCGCATATTGAGTGAATTCGACCCCCTTAACCTGGCCCGAAGCATCGAACCCGGCGCGATAGGCAATCTCGAACGCGTGACGTTTGCCGGTGATGATCATGTCATCATCCCGGTCATAGCGCATCTTGCAGGGCTTGCCCGTCAACCGCGCGGCCACTGCACAACCGACTGCAAGCGCATTGCCCTGGCTTTCCTTGCCGCCGAACCCGCCGCCCATGCGACGCGTCTCGACACGTACCGCGTGCATCGGCAAACCGATGGCATCGGCGACCTTGTGCTGGATTTCCGTTGGGTGCTGGGTCGAACTGATGACATGCATGTCACCATTTTCGCCCGGCTGCGCCAAAGCAGCCTGCCCTTCGAGATAGAAATGCTCCTGCCCACCGATGGCGAAGCGGCCTTCGACCACGTGCTTGGCATCGGCAATGGCCGTCGCCGCATCGCCCATCTCGTAGATGCGCGGGCCATCTTCGAACCGCGAATTGGCCGCCAGTGCCGCGTCGACGGTCAGGATCGGCTCTGCTTCTTCATATTCAACGCTCGCAAGTCGCGCGGCCCGCCGCGCCGCCAGATGGCTGGTCGCCACGACGAGAAAGAGCGGTTGCCCGAGGTAGTGTACCACCCCGCCCGATAGAAGCGGTTCGTCATGGATCGAGGCCGAGACATCGTTGGCAAAGGGCAGATCATCGGCGGTCAGTACCGCAACCACTCCGGGCGCGCTGGCGACATCGTCGAGAGACATCGCTGCAATGCGGCCCCGTGCGATGGTCGACTGCCCGAAAGCAAGATGCAGGCAGCCCTTTGGCACCGGAACATCGTCGACATAGCGCGCGGCCCCAGTGACATGCAGGCCCGCGGCATCGTGCGGAAGGGGTTTCGCGACGCTCATGCCCGCACCTCGAGCACATCCGTGGTCATGCCGTGGTCCTCGGCAAAGTAGCGCATCAGCATCGCCTTGGCCGCCTCCATCCGGTAGCCCGCCGAGGCTCGCATATCCGTGAGTGGTGAGAAATCGGCCAGAAGGGCTTCCTGCGCGGCCACGATGGCCGCCTCGTCCCAGGAAGAGCCGATCAATGCGGCCTCGGCGGTCCGGGCGCGTTTCGGTATGCCAGCCATGCCGCCAAAGGCGATCCGTGCCGCAGTCACTGCACCATCGGTAATGGATACGCTGATACATCCGCAAACAGCCGAGATGTCCTGATCAAACCGCTTGCTCAGCTTGTAGCATTTCAACTGGTCAGGCTGACGCGGGATGCTGACCGCCTCGACGAATTCGCCGGGTGCCCGATCCTGTTTGCCGTAATCCAGAAAGAACTCTTCGAGCGGTATCTCGCGCCGCGCATCCCCTTTGCGAAGATGCAAGCGCGCGCCCAAGGCGATCAGCGCCGGCGGGTTGTCCCCGATTGGCGAGCCATTGGCGATGTTGCCCCCGATCGTTGCGGCATGACGGATCTGGACGCTGGCATAGCGGCGGATCATCTCGGCATAAGACGGGTGGTGGTTTTCCATCAGAAGGCGCAGCCGGTTCATGTCGACCATCGCTCCGATGCGGATCGTGTCGGTGCTCACGTCGATGGCGCGCAGATCCTCGCACCTGTTGAGAAAGATCACTGGCCCGAGATCGCGCAGTTGTTTTGTAACCCAGAGACCTACGTCGGTCGCACCCGCCACCAGCGTTGCATCGGGATGGGCCACATAGATCGCCGCCAACTCGTCCGCGTTGCCGGGTGCAAACGCTGTCTGCTCCCCTGCCTCATTGGCGTCGAGAGGCTTTGCATTCTTTTCTGCGGCCTCCTCAGAAGATATTTCCGATGGCAGCAAGGATCGGTCGCGCCCCAACCAATCGGGCCTGGGCGCTGTTTCAGCCGCTTTCGCTGCCCGGATGATCGGCGCGTAGCCCGTGCAGCGGCACAGGTTACCGGCAAGTTGCACATCGTGATCGGTCGCACCATTCGCATGGGCCGCAACCATCGACATGACGAAACCCGGTGTGCAGAAACCGCATTGCGAGCCGTGATGGTCGATCATCGCCCGCTGCACCGGATGCAGGGTATCGCCGTCAGCCACGCCTTCGACCGTGCGAACGGACTTGCCATGCAGTTGGGGCAAAAACAGGATGCAGGCGTTCAGCGCGCGGGCGTCGTGCTCGTCACTGACCATGACGGTACAGGCACCGCAATCGCCCTCGTTGCAGCCCTCTTTCGTACCTGTCAGACCGCGCTCTTCGCGCAGCCAGTCGAGCAGCGTGACCGTGGGAGCCACGTCATGCAGCCGCACTCTCTCTCCATTGAGAAGAAAGGTGATGTCCATGGGACCAAAACCCGTCGCGTTACCCTGTTGAAGCCCGGATGCCTCTTTCGATGCGACGTAGAAAGAGCGGGCCTAATATTGGCGGAAAGGTTAGAAAGCCGACCTGCAGTCTGGCAAGAGAAACCGCCGCGTCACCCCATGAAGGCGGGACATCCTGTCGCGCCCAAGAAGCTGTATGCTTTTGTATTCAGCAGTTTACGCATCCAAGCACAAGGCGGGGGCTGAAACAGCTTCAAACGAAACAAGAGAATGCCGCCTCATTTTCCATCAACCTGACACCCTTCCGCCCTGCCCCGGGCCGGAGTAGTCTGCCGCCATGAGCAGCACCCCCCGATTCATTCATCTTCGCACCCATACCGAATACTCTCTTCTCGAAGGCGCCATGCGGCTGAAAAAGCTGCCCGCCCTGTGCGAGAAGATGGAGATGCCTGCGGTCGCGGTCACCGACACCAACTCGATGTTCGCGGCGCTTGAATTTTCGGTGACCCTGTCCGGGGCCGGCATCCAGCCCATCATCGGATGTCAGGTCGATCTGGCATATGTCGAGACAAGGCCCGGCGACCGTCCCGCCGCCCCTGCCCCCATCGTGCTGCTGGCGCAGTCCGAGGCGGGGTACGAGAACCTGATGAAGCTCTCCAGCTGCCTTTACGTGGCAAAGCCGGGCGAGCTGCCACATGTTACGCTGGACGAACTGGAAGCGCGTTCCGAAGGGCTGATCTGTCTGTCGGGCGGACCGGACGGTCCGGTGGGGCGGCTGCTGCGCGCAGGGCAGCGTCCGGCGGCAGAAGGTTTGGTGGACAGGCTGGCAGCCATGTTTCCCGACCGGCTGTATATCGAGTTGCAGCGCCATCCGGGTGAGGACGGGCTGCCCGAGGCGGAGCAATTGTCCGAACGCGGGCATGTGGAAATGGCCTATGCCAAGGCGCTGCCACTGGTGGCCACCAACGACGTCTATTTTCCAAACTCGGACATGTACGAGGCGCATGACGCGCTGATCTGTATCGCCGAGGGCGCTTATGTCGATCAGGCCGATCCGCGCCGCCGCCTGACGCCGCAGCATTATTTCAAGTCACAGCAGGAAATGGTGACCCTGTTCGCCGACCTGCCCGAGGCCATCGAGAACACTGTCGAGATTGCAAAGCGATGCGCCTTCATGGCCTATCGCCGTGATCCGATCCTGCCGAAATTCGCCGATGACGAGGTCGAAGAACTTCGCCGGCAGGCCAACGAGGGCCTGCAGGAGCGGCTCAAGGTCATCCCCCACGCGGTTAGCCCCGAGGAATACCAGAAGCGGCTGGATTTCGAGCTTGGCATCATCGAGGGGATGGGCTTTCCGGGTTACTTCCTGATCGTTGCCGACTTCATCAAATGGGCCAAGGATCACGACATTCCCGTCGGTCCAGGCCGTGGCTCGGGCGCGGGTTCGCTCGTGGCATATGCGCTGACCATTACCGACCTCGACCCGCTGCGCTACAGCTTGCTGTTTGAACGCTTCCTGAACCCCGAGCGGGTTTCGATGCCCGATTTCGACATCGACTTCTGCATGGACCGTCGCGAAGAAGTCATCCGCTACGTGCAGGAGAAATACGGGCGCGACAAGGTCGGCCAGATCATCACCTTTGGTGCGCTTCTGTCCAAGGCCGCCGTTCGCGATATCGGCCGCGTGTTGCAGATGCCCTATGGTCAGGTCGACCGGCTGTCAAAGATGATCCCGGTCGAAGGGGTCAAACCCGTCTCGATCGAAAAGGCACTTCAGGATGAGCCGCGACTGGCAGAGGAAGCCCGTCGTGAAGAGGTTGTTGACCGGTTGCTGACCTATGGCCAGCAGGTCGAGGGGTTGCTCAGGAATGCGTCGACCCACGCCGCGGGTGTCGTGATCGGCGACCGGCCGCTGGATGCGCTGGTGCCGCTGTATCAGGACCCCCGCTCGGACATGCCGGCCACCCAATTCAACATGAAATGGGTCGAACAGGCCGGGCTGGTGAAGTTCGACTTTCTCGGGCTCAAGACCCTCACCGTCATCCAGAACGCATTGGACCTGATCCTGAAATCAGGCCGCATGCTGCATCAAGCCGCGGATGGCACGCAATTGTATGTACCCGCGCCGGGTGGCGAGAACCAGATGAACCTCATCCCGCTGGATGATGAGGCCACCTACAAACTTTACTCTGCCGCCAAGACAGTCGCCGTGTTCCAGGTGGAAAGTTCGGGCATGATGGATGCGCTCAAGCGCATGAAGCCCACCTGCATCGAGGACATCGTGGCCCTTGTCGCGCTCTACCGGCCCGGCCCGATGGAAAACATCCCGACCTATTGCGAGGTCAAGAACGGTCTGCGCGAAATCGCATCGGTTCACCCGCTGATCGACCATATCCTGGAGGAAACGCAGGGCATCATCGTCTACCAGGAACAGGTGATGCAGATCGCGCAGGTCATGGCGGGCTATTCGCTGGGCGGCGCCGACCTGTTGCGCCGCGCGATGGGCAAGAAGATCAAGGAGGCGATGGACGCCGAACGGCCCAAGTTCGAGAAGGGCGCAGCAGAGAACGGCGTGGACCGGAAAAAGGCCACCGAGGTTTTCGACCTGTTGGAAAAGTTCGCCAATTACGGCTTCAACAAATCGCACGCGGCGGCCTATGCCGTGGTCTCCTACCAGACCGCGTGGCTCAAGGCGAACCACCCGGTGGAGTTCATGGCCGGCGTCATGAACTGCGATATCCACCTTACTGACAAGCTGGGTGTCTATTTCGAAGAGGTCCGCAAAGGCCTTGGCCTGCCTTGGGTGCCGCCCTGCGTGAACCGTTCGCTGGCGACCTTCGACGTGGTGAACGGCGAGCTGGTCTATGCGCTCGGCGCGCTTAAGAACGTGGGGGGCGAGGCGATGAACCTCGTCGTTCGCGGACGACAGACGGAGAATGGCGAACGGCCGTTCGTCAACATCTATGACTTTGCCCGCCGCGTCGATCTGAAGAAGGTCGGCAAGCGTCCTCTGGAAATGATGGCCCGCGCAGGCGCGTTCGACAATCTGGACAGTAACCGTCGCCGCGTCTTCGAAAGCCTCGATGCTCTGGTGCAGTATTCGTCGGCCGTGCATGACCAGCAGAACTCGGATCAGGTCTCGCTCTTCGGCGATGCGGGGGACGACCTGCCCGAACCAAGGCTTTCGCAAGTGCCCGACTGGCTTCCCGCAGAGCGGTTGAGCGAAGAATTCAAGGCCGTCGGTTTCTACCTGTCCGGCCATCCGCTGGATGACTACATGGGCGCGCTCAAGCGCAAGGGCGTGCTGACACTGGAAGAGGTCGAGCACAAGACGCGCTCCGGCCCCATCGTTGCCAAGATGGCAGGCGTCGTTGCAGGCCGCCAGGAGCGAAAATCGGCCCGTGGCAACCGCTTTGCATTCGTGCAGATGAGCGACCCGTCCGGCGCGTACGAAGTGACGCTGTTCTCCGAAGCATTGGAGAAATCGCGCGATTTTCTCGAAACCGGAGCCAAGGTCATCCTGACCGCCGAGGCCACGTTGGAAGCGGATCAACTGAAGCTGCTGGGCCGCACCGTGGGTCCGGTGGACATGGCGGTCGCCGATGCCGGCACGGCCGGCCTGAAAATCTATCTCGACCAGCCCAACGCCCTGCCGACCGTCGCGCGTGTGCTGGAAGAGGCTACGGAAGCCGCTCGCGGGGCGGCGCGCGGGCCGATCCAGCTGTGTCTGCTGGGGCCGGGCCTGCCGGGGGATGTCGAGATGGAGCTGGGCCAAGATTTCCCAATCAGCCCCCAGATCAAAGGGGCAATTAAGTCTCTCGACGGGGTGATGACGGTCGAGGAACTTTGACGACACCACGCGATGCGATCGGGGTTTCCCCCGGTCGAGACCAACGGGGCGGAAAGGACCAGGTATCGCAAGCCGGTTCTCGAAACGGTCGAGATATGCTATCCTGACGTCATCCAAAAAACTGCAAACCAAGTTCTTTCAGAACAACCGGGGTACCTTGTCGAGGAGCAATACGCATTGATGCAAGCCGCCTTGAGCGGCCTTTTTCGCGGGGGGGACCCATGATTGACTGGAGTATTCAAGGCGAAGAACTGGCGAATTGTAACTGCAACTTTGGCTGCCCATGCCAATTCAGCGTGGCGCCGACAGACGGAACCTGCGAGGCTGTCGCGTTCTTTCGGTTCGACAAGGGCCATTACGGCGATGTCTCACTGGACGGACTGACCGCTGCCGGGATCTACAAGTGGCCCGGTCCGATCCATGAGGGCAACGGCCAGTTTCAACTGATCATCGACGAAAACGCCTCTGCGGAACAGCGCGCGGCGCTAGAGGCGATCATGACCGGCAAAGACACCGCCGAGATGGCCACGATGTGGTTCGTTTTCACAGCGATGAGCCCGACCCAGCACGAAACCCTTTATGCCCCCGTCTCGGTCGAAATCGATGCCGAGAACCGGATCGGCAAAGGGCGCATCGATGGCATCGTCGAAACCGACGTCATGCCGATACCAAATATCGTCACTGGCGACCCGCACCGGGTCAGCATCCAACTTCCGCACGGGTTCGAGTTCGGCAGGGCTGAAATGGCCAAGGGACAAAGCCGCACGAGTGGCGGTGCGCTCGACCTTCTCAAGAACACAGGAACACATGCCCATATCGCGTCGCTGCACCTGACAGGAAACGGTCGCGTCGCGGCCTGATCCAACGATGCAACCGGCAAACTCCGGCGGACGGGTCGAAAGACTGGTCCGCCACGATCGGCAGATCGTCATAGCGGCAACCGGCCTAATCTTCCTGCTTGCGGCGCTCTACACCTATTTCGGCGTCGGCATGTCCATGACGGCAGCCGATATGACAAGGATGGCAGGCCCCATCGGCGACCCGATGTCGATGGGGCAGCAACCCGTCTGGTCGCTTTCCTATGCCGTGCTGATGTTTTTCATGTGGTGGATCATGATGATCGCCATGATGACGCCCAGCGCCGCGCCGATGCTTTTGCTTTACACAGCCCTGAAAAAACGCGGTCCAGAGAGCGACAAGGCCGTCATGCTGAGCCTCGTGTTCCTTTCCGGCTACCTTGCTGCCTGGGGCGCCTTCAGTTTCGTGGCAACAGGGCTTCAGTGGGCAACCGAGGCGACAGGACTGTCGGATGGTCCCATGATGACGTTGAAATCCCGGCCCGTTGCCGGGGCTGTCTTGCTTCTTGCAGGGATCTACCAGTTCACCGGGCTGAAGGAAGCCTGCCTGCGCCATTGCCGGTCACCGGCACAGTTTCTTGCCGACCATGCAAGGCCAGGCGCAGTTGGCGCCTTTCGCACAGGTGCCCATCACGGGCTTTACTGTCTCGGCTGTTGCTGGGCCCTGATGGCACTTCTGTTCGTGGGGGGCATTATGAACCTGTACTGGATCGTCGGCCTTGCCCTTTATGTGCTTGCTGAAAAGATCCTTGGCGCGGGTCAGACATTCACTCGTGTCACCGGGGGCGTTCTTGTCTGCTTTGGACTGTTCGTCGCATTTACCTGAAACACGAGGCACCGGCTAACTGAGGAGAGCTTGGTCTGCGCCGCTATTGACGTCTAGGCAGATCAACCGTGATGCGTGTACCCGGGTCGTTGTTTTTGACGGACAATTTGGCGCCCATGGATTCCGTCAGGGACAGAACGATTGAGCCGCCCACCCCTGCGCGACCTTCCTCGCCGCGTGTGTCCAGTGGACCTTTTTGGTCTGCCGTGGCGCGGGCGCGGCTTTGCTGGTCCTCCACGCTTATCGCGCCGAAAGGCCAGTTGCTGCCTTCGGGCAAGCCTGTTCCGTCATCGGAGACGACCAGCCTGACGCTGCCATCTTCACGCTGTCGAAAATCCACCGTGATACTGCCGCTCTCTCTCCCTTCGAACGCATGTTCCAGCGCATTGGTCAAAAGCTCGGACAACAGGAGGCCAAGCCGTGCAGCCTGGTCCACGGGCAGGCGGATCTCTTCCCAATTGGCGTTGACCCGCACCGCCGCACGCCCTTCGAGCGCTGAGATCACCGAAACGATGCGGCTGAGATACGCGCCGGCCCAGATCTCGTCATCCCGGCCATACCCCCTGCTTGTATCAAGGAGTTCGTCATAAAGCAGGGCAAGGCTTTCGATTCGCCGTGCAATGGCGTGAAACGAATCCGGCGTAACCTTTTGTCGGGCTTGCATCCGGATCATGCCGACAATCATGGACAGGTGGTTCTTGACCCGATGTTGCAACTCCCGCAGCAGTGGCAGCGCTTCGCCTTGCGGTACTTTTTCCTGCTCTTCGTCTTTCAGTTCGCGTTGTACACCGAAAAAGGCCGAGACATGTCCCTGATCATCGTGGATCGGGGAAATCATCAGCAGGTTGCGAAAAGGCGTCCCGTCAGCCTTGTAGTTGGTCAGCGTGACCTGAAACTCTTCTTCGTTTCTAAGGCCCTTGCGGATGTTTTCGACCTGCTCCGGTTCGCTGCGTTCACCCTGCAGGAAACGGCAGTTGCGCCCAACGGCGTATTCGCGGCTGTAGAGCGTTACGCGCTGGAACGCGTCGTTGACATATGTGATCGGATTGTCCTCGGCCTGCGCATCTGTGATCACGATAGCGACCGGCATTTTTTCTACGGCGGCCCGCAGGTTCTTCTCGGTCTTTTGATCGGGCGTCATCCGATGGCGTTCCTCTCTTGATGTGTCAGCCTACCGCCATTTTATGGCATCTCGGCACAGGGTTCCAAATGCCAACCCGCCAAACCGCAAAAGGTAGGCAGAAAAACGTAGATCACTGTACGGTTTTGCCGTTGTGGTGCCGTTCCGTTCAGTAATGCGGTGGCCGTTCGTCCCCCAGGACGACGCCTCCGGATCCCTCCTGCTGGCGATCGGCTTCACGTTCAATGAGCATCCGCACCCGCCGTGTCAGCACGTCGATTTCGTTTTGCTGGCGCGCGACTATGTCACTCAATTCGTCGATCGCCCGCGTCAAGTGGGCAATCCGCTCTTCCAGATGCTGCATGACATGTTTCCTGTTGACCGGGTTCGGCGCAACGTCACGCTTGCCACGCAATGACGCCGTTGTCGACACTTCGCCCAAAGGGAGGACTGAAATGACCGTCATCATCGACCACGCCGAGGGCGTCACGACCATCACAATCAATCGCCCCGAACTGCGCAATGCGGTTGATCCCGCGACCGCTGAGCGCCTTTATGATGCGTTTATTGCCTTCGAGGCCGATCCGGAACAGCGCGTCGCCATTCTGACGGGAGTTGCGGGTGCGTTTTGTGCCGGGTTCGACCTCAAGGCAGCCGGGGCGGGCGACTCGGACCAATGGATACATGACATTGATATTCCGGATGACTGGAGCGATCCGGTCAACGAACCGATACCCGGCCCGATGGGGCCGTCGCGACTGATGCTGTCCAAACCCGTGATTGCTGCGATCGAGGGTCACGCCGTCGCCGGTGGCATGGAGCTGGCGGCGTGGTGCGACATGCGCATCATGGCCGAGGGGGCCGTTACCGGCGTTTTTTGTCGCCGCTGGGGCGTTCCACTGATCGACGGCGGCACTATTCGGTTCCCCCGCATCCTTGGTCAGGGTCGGGCCAATGACCTGATCCTCACCGGTCGTCCGGTCGAAGCCGAAGAAGCGCTGGGGCTGGGGTTTGCCAACCGCGTCTGCCCGAAGGGTCAGGCGCTGGCCGTCGCGCAGGACATCGCCCGCGACCTGACGCGGTTTCCGCAGGAATGCATGCTGGCAGATCACCTTTCGGCGCGGATCACCCCTGCCGGTCTTGCCGATGCATTGCGCCGCGAGTGGCGCTCGGCCCGGACCTTTGCCGCCGAGGGTAAGGCCGGTGCAGCCCGCTTTGCCGCCGGTAAGGGCCGAGGCGGCGATTTCTCGGATATCTAGGCGGCCTGCAGCCAGTTCACCGCGCAACCGATCCGATCCAGAAATGTCATCAGGTCGGTTCGCGGCATGGCAATCGTTCGATCGTTGACCAGCGGGTGCATGTAGATCACGTCGCACTGCTGCGCAGCGGCGTCCAGGTAGAACTGCACCCCCTGCCCAACCCCGGTGATCATCGCCAGCGGACTGACCGCGCCGGGCCGGATCCCGAGATTCTGCATCAACCGATCGGGAGAACCAAAGGACAGGTTCCCTGCGCCCAACGTGGATGCCAGCGCCTTGAGATCGACGTCGCGCGATTGTTCCACGGTAACAAGGTAATTGCGCTTTTTCTTGTCGCGCAGGTAAAGGTTCTTGAGGCGCAACGCGTTCTCGCCGTCGACCATGAACGCATCTTCGACCGCCTTGGCATCGTCGACGGTGCGTAGCGGAACATGGCTGTGCAGCCGATAGGTCAGACCCCAGCTGTCGAAACGGGCAAGCAATGCGTCAGAAGTAATCGGCAGGCTGTCCTGGTGGGCAGATGAAGCGTCCATGATCCCCTCGGTCTAGATGGCCCCTCCCTGCCCGGTCAGCCGCTCGAGTGCAAGGCCCGTAGGGTTGACTCCGCAGGGCATCCCGCGTAACGAGCCATCAATCTTCCGGAGGCGTAACACCTTCCGGTCCCGTGAGCCGTTCAGGGATCGCCCCCCACCAGCGCGTTGCGCCCGTGGGGGCAAAGCCATTTGGCTACATCTCATCCGGCTTGGGGGTTTGAGAAGTCACCCGTTCGTCCTTAGTTTGAGGGCGCCACAGCAACCGGCGAAGGAGCCAAGAGGGCCATGTTTGAAAATCTGTCCGAACGCCTCTCTGGCGTCTTTGATCGCCTGACCAAGCAGGGCGCGCTGTCCGAGGATGACGTCAAGACTGCCCTGCGCGAGGTACGCGTTGCCCTGCTCGAGGCCGACGTGTCGCTGCCGGTCGCCCGGGATTTCGTCAAGAAGGTGCAGGAACAGGCCACCGGACAGGCCGTGACCCGCTCGGTCACGCCGGGCCAGCAGGTCGTCAAGATCGTGCATGACGCGCTGGTCGATGTCCTGCGCGGCGAGGAGGAACCGGGCAAGCTCAAGATCGACAACCCGCCCGCGCCCATCCTGATGGTCGGCCTTCAGGGCGGTGGCAAAACGACCACCACCGGCAAGATCGCCAAGCGCTTGAAGGAACGCGAGGGCAAGAAGGTGCTTCTGGCCTCGCTCGACATCTACCGCCCGGCTGCGATGGACCAATTGGCCGTGCTAGGCACGCAGATCGGCGTCGACACGCTTCCCATCGTGCCGGGTCAGAAACCTGTCGACATCGCCCGCCGCGCCAAGCAGCAGGCAGCTCTGGGCGGTTATGACGTCTACATGCTCGATACTGCGGGCCGCTTGCAGATCGACGAAGTTCTGATGAAGGAAGTCGAAGACGTCCGCGACGTGGTCACCCCGCGCGAAACGCTTTTGGTTGTCGACGGTCTGACCGGTCAGGTCGCCGTCGAAGTGGCCGAGGAATTCGACGCCAAGATCGGCATTTCGGGTGTCGTCCTGACCCGAATGGATGGCGACGGGCGCGGTGGTGCCGCGCTGTCCATGCGCGCCGTGACCGGCAAGCCCATCCGCTTTGTCGGTCTGGGCGAAAAGATGGACGCGCTTGAAACGTTCGAGCCGGACCGGATCGCCGGTCGGATCCTCGGCATGGGCGACATTGTGGCCCTGGTCGAGAAGGCGCAGGAGACCATCGAGGCCGAGCAGGCCGAGAAGATGATGAAGCGCATGATGAAGGGTCATTTCAACATGAATGACCTGAAGATGCAGCTTGAACAAATGATCCAGATGGGCGGCATGCAAGGCATGATGCAGATGATGCCGGGCATGGGGAAAATGGCCAAGCAGGTCGAGGATGCCGGCATGGACGACACCGTCATCCGCCGGCAGATCGCCCTGATCCAGTCAATGACCAAGCGCGAGCGCGCCAATCCCCAGCTGCTTCAGGCCAGCCGCAAGAAGCGGATCGCCGCCGGTGCCGGGATGGAGGTCAGCGACCTCAACAAGCTTCTCAAGATGCACCGCCAGATGGCGGACATGATGAAGAAGATGGGCAAGATGGGCAAAGGCAAGATGCTGAAACAGGCCATGTCGGGCATGTTCGGCAAGGGCGGCCCCTCGCCCGAGGAGATGGCACAGGGCATGGACCCCAAGGCGCTGGAAGCGGCGGCCAAGGCGATGGGGCGCGGCAAGGGTGGCTTGCCGGGTATGGGTGGCGGCATGGCCCTCCCCCCCGGTCTGAGCGGGTTCGGCAAGAAGAAATGAAATGACCGAAGCGCCCATCATATCGACAGAGCGGCTGCGCCTGCGGCCCCATGTCCTGAGCGACATGGATGCGTTCCGGGAGTTCTTTCGGAGCGATCGGGCGCGCTATGTCGACGGGCCTTCGGATGAGACGCATCTGTGGTACGGCTTCGCTTCCGAAGTCGGCAGTTGGTCGCTATGCAATTGGGGTGGATGGGCGATCGAGACGCCCGACGGCGCGCTTGTCGGGCAGGTTGCGATCACCAAGCCGCCGCATTTCGCTGAAGTTGAACTGGGCTGGATCCTGTTCGACGGCTTCGAGGGCCGGGGCTATGCCGAAGAGGCCGCACGCGCCGCGCTGGACTGGGCATTCGAAGTGCGCGGCCTGCCCACGCTGGTCAGCTACATCCACCGTGACAATGCACGCTCCGTCGCGCTGGCGAAACGGCTCGGTGCGTATCACGATGCGGCGGCATCCGCACATGACCCGGACGATGTCGTCTATCGCCACCCGCATCCGAACGAGGTGCAGGGCGGGGTGGAGGCTTATGCATGAGCGCTATCACCCTTGATATACCGGTGATCGAAACCGAGCGTCTGATCCTTCGTGCACCAAGCGAGGCGGATTTCGCTGCCGAAGCCGCGTTCTTCGAAACGGATGCATCGCGCTTTGTCGGCGGCCCAAGACGCCCCGACCAGACATGGCGCTCCCTCGCGGGCATGATCGGTCATTGGGTGATCCGCGGCTACGGGTTCTGGAGCGTGGATTCGAAGGAAACCGGTGCTTATCTTGGTCATGTCGGCCTGTGGAACCCTTATGGCTGGCCCGAGCCGGAAATCGGCTGGACGCTGATGACAAACGCGACCGGTCAGGGATACGCGACAGAAGCCGGCCGCGCGGCGCGCGCTCATGCCTACGAGGTCTTGGGTTGGCCGACAGCGATCTCGCTCATTGATCCGGCCAACGATGCCAGCAAGGCGGTTGCTGCTCGGCTCGGCGCCGCGTTCGAGAGCAACTACGACCATCCGGAATTCGGCCGGATGGAAATCTGGCGGCACCGTGCCCCTGCCTCGGAGGGCATGGCATGAGCGGAGTCAACATCCCGGTAATCGAGACACGGCGGCTGGTCCTGCGAGGGCCGGAGCCGGAGGATTACCCGAATTTCAAGGCGACTTTCACCAGCTACCGCGCCCGGTTCATGGGTGGACCTCTCAATACCTACGAGGCATGGATGCTCTATGCTGCCGAAATCGGCCATTGGGAGATCCGCGGCTATGGCATGTGGATGATCCATGACAAGGAAACGGATGCGACGCTTGGCATGGCCGGGGGCTGGAAGCCCGCAGGCTGGCCCGAGGCCGAGATTGCGTGGGTGATCTGGCCCGATGCAGCTGGCAAAGGCTACGCTCTGGAGGCTACGCATGCGGCACGCGCCTGGTTCTACCGCGAGCGCGGGTGGGAAACGGCCGTCAGCTATATTGACCCCAAGAACCTCGACTCGATCCGCCTTGCCGAACGCCTTGGTGCCAAGAAGGACCACGACGCGCCAACCATCGACGGAAATGACGCGGTCTATCGCCACCCGTCGCCTTCGCAGCTGGACGGTACGCAACTGGCGCACGGAATCGACATGGAGATCGCGCATTATGCCGACCCGCTCTTCAAACCGAAAGGATGGGCCCTTGACTGAGACCGCTTCCGATTCCGTTGCCCGCGCTGCCGAGCTGTTGAAGGGCCATCGCGAAAGCATCGACAGGCTCGACGCGATCCTGGTCTATACGCTGGGCGAGCGGTTCAAGCACACCCAATCCGTGGGCAAACTCAAGGCCCAGCACGACCTTCCCCCGTCCGACCCTGCGCGCGAAGCCGCGCAGATCGCACGGCTCGAAGACCTGGCGGTTCAGGCCGATCTGGACCCTGAATTCGCCAAGAAGTTCCTGAACTTCATCATCGCTGAAGTCATTCAGCACCATAAGCAACACCAAGCATAGGGCGGGGAATTCCCCGTCACCCCGCCATTAAAGGAGAACATAAAATGGCAATGAAAATCCGCCTGGCCCGTGGTGGCTCGAAAAAGCGCCCCTTTTACCGCATCGTGGCGGCCGACTCGCGCATGCCGCGCGATGGCCGCTTCATCGAGAAGCTGGGCACCTACAACCCGCTCCTGCCCAAGGACAGCGAAGATCGCGTGAAGATGGACATGGAGCGCATCCAGTACTGGCTGGACCAGGGCGCACAGCCCACCGACCGGATCGCGCGCATGCTTGAAGCTGCAGGCACCCGCGACAAGGCCGAGCGCAACAACCCCAAGAAAGGCGCACCCGGCAAGAAAGCCCAGGAGCGGGCCGAAGAGAAAGCCGCCAAGGCAGCAGAAGCGGCCGAAGCCGACGCAGCACCTGCCGAAGAGTGATGTTTCAAACGTCGGGGCGGTGCGATTGCGCCGCTTCGACGTACCTTCGGGGCCAAGCGTTCTGGCCGAGGCGCATTTTTGCAGCAATGCGGCGCCGCTGGGGCCGGACGTTACTTCCGCTATCTTCGCCATGGCCTGCCATGCGCGCATCGGGATTGCGACGAGATGACGGACGATACCAACAAGGATTTGATCTGCGTCGGCGCCGTTGCCGGCTCCTTCGGTGTTCGGGGAGAGGTGCGACTAAAAAGTTTCTGCGCCGAGCCGGAAGATATTGCCCTTTACTCCCCATTGACGGACGAAAACGGCGGACGACGTATCCCCATCGTCATCACCCGTGCAGTCAAGAACGGTTTCGCGGCGCGCCTCGGCGGGATCGAGACCAAGGAAGAGGCCGATGCCGCCAGGGGTCTTCGCCTGTTTGCACGGCGCGATCAACTTCCTGCCCTGCCCGATGACGAGTTCTACCATGCCGATCTCATTGGCCTTGAGGTGTATGACACCGGGGGTGGCTTGCTTGGACGGGTTCGGTCGGTTCTCAATCACGGTGCGTCCGACCTGCTCGAGATTCACGGTCCGGGGCTGAAATCGACAGTTCTGTTGCCCTTCACGGTTGAAGCCGTACCGACAGTCGATCTGTATCGGGGGCGCATTATCGCGGATCCGCCCGAGGGGCTGTTCTGACGGAACGCGGAGAGGTCCGCTATTCTCGGCGTTGGTCGCCGTTGAGCCACAGTTGGCGTGTTCCCGATTGTCTGACGTCGCCATTCGGCGTTTGCATGGCTACAGCTTTGGCTTAAGACGCGGCCATGTCTGACGATAAACAACCCTCTGCCCCGCGATCCCATGCACGCAAGGCAATCCGCCAAGTGCTGAAGCCGCGCGAACTGATCACCTCGACGCCTGACCTGCATGGAGCCTGGAAAGCCAAGATCATCACCCTCTTCCCTGGTGCCTTTCCCGGCGTTCTAGGCGAAAGCCTTACGGGTCGCGCCTTGCAGGAGGGTTTGTGGCAGTTAGAGACCGTTGATCTGCGGCAATACGGAATCGGAAAACACCGCAATGTCGACGATACGCCAGCAGGCGGCGGCGCTGGCATGGTGCTGCGCGCCGACGTGCTGGGGGCGGCCATCGACTACGCGATGCGAGATGCTCGCGGCAATTGGCCTCTCGTCTATCTCAGCCCGCGTGGCAAACCGATGGACCAGGCCATGATGCGCCGCTTTGCGCGTTGCGACGGGGTCACGCTGCTTTGCGGACGGTTCGAAGGCGTCGATCAGCGCGTGCTTGATCACTACGGTGTCGAAGAGGTGTCACTGGGCGATTTCGTGATGACAGGCGGCGAGATCGCGGCGCAGGCCCTGATCGACGCAACCGTGCGGTTGATCCCCGGTGTTTTGGGCAACGAAGCGTCGGCGGAGGAAGAGAGCTTCTCCTCCGGTCTTCTGGAACATCCCCAGTATACCCGCCCTGCGGAATGGCAGGGGCGCACGATTCCCGAGGTTCTGATGTCGGGTCATCACGGGCGCGTTGCCCAATGGCGTCAGGACATGGCCGAAGAGATCACACGCGAACGCCGCCCCGATCTCTGGGAGGCTTACAAGGACCGAGACACCTAGCGTTTAGCGGCGAGAGATCTGCCCCGCTTTCCAGCGCAGCCAGATTTCCGGGGAATCGTGGAACACGTTCAGATCTACCTTGCCGTTGATCCCAGGCACAAGGCCGGTGCCGGAATACTGCCAGAAGGTCCAGAACGCACCGGGATAAACCTGGCGCGGATGGCCAGCCACCGAACGCAGCCAGAACTCTGTCCCGCGCAAGCGCCCGATCCCCGTTTCGCGATAGAAATCGATTGTGGTGTAGACGATGGGCCTCCGGCCGTAATGGGCCTCGAGCATGTCGAGAAATATCTCGGCCTCGGCGCGCACCTTTGTGCCCTCGGGGCGCAGGCGGCACGTGGGCGAGAACGGGTTCCATTCCATGTCGAGCACATGTGGCAGGTCCGCGCCGCGAGGTACGTTGCGAATGAACCATCGCGCCTGCTCGGCTGCGGGCCGGCAGAAATAGTAGAAGTGGTATGCCCCCCATGGAACGCCTGCCGCGCGCGCGCCACGACGGTACGTGTCGAACTTGGGGTCGACGATGTCGCCCCCCTCTGTCGCCTTGATGAAAGCAAAACTGACACCGGCATTGCGAGCCCGCGGCCAGTCGATGTCGCCTTGCCAGCGCGAGATGTCGATCCCATGGATCGGATAGGAACTCGGCCCGCGCCCCGTCCAGGAATGCGGGTCCGCATCGCCGAACTTCGGATAAGTTACGAGAGAGGAGATCGCATCGGATGTCGCGGCCGAGGCGCGCGGTGCCGAACTTTCAGGTGCAGGGTCGCGACGACCACAGGCGGACGCCAGAAGACACAGAACGATCAGCAGAACCAGGCGCAAGGGCGATCTCCTTTTGCGGAACTTGTGCAGATGTGACAGAAACGACAGGGCAGTGGAAAGACCCTACCCCGCTATTGCGACAGCCGTGCGCGGTCTACCGCCGTTCAAAAGGGCTTGATCCCAGGCACGAAAGCCCTTATGCCGCGCGGGTCTGGATCCGCTTGCGCGGCTCCGGGCCTTTGTAGGTTGTGCCAACCAATGTGCATCCGTTTTCTTCGACGGCGCGAATGGTAGGTCGACTACTCGGACAAGGAACAGCCGATCCGATCTCTGGCGGGCTGCGCGTGCAGGACCCGGTGAAGACCAAGAGCTCTCGGTCAGCATCACCTTCGTGGGGCAACCACGAGCATAAGGAGAATTGCGATGGACCTGATCGCACAGCTTGAGGCGGAACAGATTGCCGCCCTGGGGAAAGATATCCCCGATTTCAAGGCAGGCGACACCGTGCGTGTCGGCTATAAAGTGACCGAAGGGTCGCGCACCCGTGTGCAGAACTACGAAGGCGTCTGCATCAGCCGCAAGAACGGCGAAGGCATTGCCGGATCGTTCACCGTGCGCAAAATCTCGTTCGGTGAGGGCGTGGAGCGTGTGTTCCCCCTCTACTCGACCAATATCGACAGCATCACGGTTGTGCGCCGCGGTAAGGTTCGCCGCGCGAAGCTGTACTACCTGCGCTCGCGCCGCGGCAAGTCGGCTCGGATCGCAGAGGTCACCAATTACAAGCCCAAGTCGGGCGCCGAGGCGTAAGGACCGGATTCATGAAAAAAGACATCCATCCCGATTACCACATCATCGACGTCAAGCTGACCGATGGCACCGTGGTTCAGATGAAATCGACCTGGGGCAGCGAAGGCGACAGCCTCGCGCTGGAAATCGACCCCTCCTCGCACCCGGCATGGACCGGTGGCTCCTCGCGCCTGATGGACGCCGGCGGCCGCGTGTCGAAGTTCAAGAAGAAATACGAGGGTCTGGGCTTCTGAGCCTGACCGCTACGAAAAGATTCTGCGCCGCCCCTTCGGGCGGCGCTTTGCGTTTCGGGAATCTTATTGTCCCCAGCCCTGCCCGGCTTGGCTTGTCAGGCCGCCCGCCTGTTTCCACGCGGCAAGCCCTCCGCGGTACCAGAGCACGTTGCGGTACCCAAGGTTGATCGCCCGCAAAGCGGCATTGTAAGACATCCAGCATTCGATCGAGGCACAGTAGAAGATCAAAGGCACCTCCTGATTGCCTTGGGTGGCTTGCTGAAGGAATTGCCCGAAGGCCTGTTGCGTCTGATCCTGGAAATGCCCGGGCGAAGACGCCTGGACCGCTGGAATCGCGCCTGGCAGGGTCTCTCCGCCGCCAAGCACATCGAAAAGAAGGTACGGCGTTTGCCGCGACTGGACCAATTCAACAAGTCCCTTGGTCGTCAAGAGTTGCCCTCCCGGTATCGACGCCGGGGTTTGCCCATGCATCTGACCTGCGTGAAGTTGCTGGACGGGCTGAACGCCAAAGTCTTGACGTTCGTAGTGCGCCAATTGATCGAGCGGATTTCCACCCTGCTGGCCCATCTGGCCCTGACCATAGCCCTGCTGGCCCATCTGACCCTGGCCGTAGCCTTGCTGACCCATCTGACCTTGGCCGTAGCCCTGCTGGCCCATCTGGCCCTGGCCGTAACCCTGCTGGCCCATCTGACCATGGCCGTAGCCCTGCTGGCCTATCTGACCCTGGCCGTAGCCCTGCTGGCCCATCTGGCCCTGGCCAAAGCCCTGCTGGCCCATCTGACCCATGCCGTAGCCTTGCTGGCCCATCTGACCCTGGCCATAGCCCTGCTGGCCCATCTGGCCCTGGCCATAGCCTTGCTGAGCCATCTGACCCTGGCCGTAGCCTTGTTGGCCCATCTGGCCCTGGCCATAGCCTTGCTGGCCGAACTGACCCTGCTGAACGGGTTGGTTGAAGCTGTTCTGAGTCCAGCCCGGCGCAGCACCCAATATTATGATGGCGGTCCACGCGAAGATCCGTTTCACGGCATGTCCTCCTATTGCGTCACGTCCAGACGCTGGCCAAGCATGTTCAAATCAGCCGGATTGAAATTGTCATCATCGGTCAGGATGAATGTCCCGTCATTCATCTGCCACGCATTGCGGTATCCGCTGTCAAGCTCGATCGTGCCGCCGGTGGTGGGGTCATTGTAGGTCTCGTACCCGCCATAGTACTCGCTGGCCTCACGGTCCCCGCGCGCTCGGATGTTCAAGCGATTCTGATACCCTTGGTGAATGATGTCGCTGATTTCGCTATTCGTGCGCGACACGATGCGGCTGCGATCCATGGCGCCCTTCGCATTTTGACGGTCGATGACACGGTGATGCTGCGCGATCCGGCGAGACCACTCGGGATCGGGCGTAATCGAGCGGCGGATCAGTTCAACCGTACGCAGGTCAAGCTGTCCGTCAGGCGCGACAGCGCCAAAGCCGGGCAAAGACGATCCTCCGGCCACCCGGATGCCGGGCATCCCGTAAGAACCCTGCATTTCGGAAACCCAGCTCATCATCGCGACCGCGATCGAGGCCCGCATCTCCCGTCCTTTGTCCTGAAATGCGATCAGGACTTCGCCGGCATCCACCGTCGTGGTCATGCTCATGCCGTAGCCATAATCGGTGCGGCCGCCTCTCAGGTTGGCTTCCTGCACGAGGTCAGGGCGCGCGCGATAGTCGATGATCCGCGCCTGCGGCAGGACAGCTTCGGTGATCCATTGCAGAAGGCCACGCGCATCGCGGATGCTTTTCTGCGGGCAGCCACGCCCGTCGGCCTGCTCCACCCACCGAACCATCGGCAGAAGGAACACTCCCTGCGTTTCATCCGGCGATCCGGCTTGCCACTCGTAATTATAGCCATAAGGGTTGCAGCTGTCCTGAGGCGTCCAGATAACGCCGCCTTTCGTCGACCACCCCGCCGGGATCATGATCCGCGCCGCCGGTACAGGCTGCCCGAAGCCCTGTGCATCGACGACCGCCGCAAGTTGAGTTCGCAAACCGGGAACCTGACCTAGCTGCTGCGCAATCCCGGGCATGACCAGCATCGCCGAGATGGCAACCGCAAAGCCCCCTGCCCGCATGACACGTTCAAATATGTCCATTGCGCCGCCTGAAATTTTCGAAATCCAATAGAGGAAGGATACCCTGAAACGCCGATTCCAGCTAGCGGCCAGTGTACAGGCGGCACAGTCCAAGACGGTTGTCCCCTTAATGGGGGCTTTGCATTGCATTACCCCCAAGATGTGGTACGGGAAGAAGGCATTAGCCGCATCAAGACGGCCGCAGGGGAACGGACATGGCGCATATCATCGTCGTGGGAAACGAAAAGGGCGGAGCGGGGAAATCCACCGTTTCGATGCATGTCGCAACGGCACTGGCCAGGCTGGGACACAAGGTCAGCACGCTGGACCTAGACCTGCGTCAACGCAGCCTTGGACGGTATTTCGACAATCGCGTTGCGTTTCTCAAGAAATCCGACCTGTCGCTTCCCACTCCAAGGCATCACAACTTGCCCGAGATCGACCCTGCCTCCCTTGGCCCGGGCGAAAACATCTACGATCATCGGCTTTCGGCAGCCGTGGCCGAGCTTGAGGCCGACAGCGATTTCATCCTCATCGATTGTCCCGGTTCGCACACCCGGCTTAGCCAAGTGGCCCATTCGCTGGCCGATACACTGGTCACGCCCCTGAACGACAGTTTCGTTGATTTCGACCTGTTGGCACGGATCGACTCGGGCGGCGAAAAGATACTTGGCCCGTCAATCTATTCCGAAATGGTCTGGAACGCGCGACAACTGCGCGCGCAAGCCGGGCTGAAACCCATCGATTGGATCGTCGTGCGCAACCGCGTCGGTACGCAGCGCATGGTTAACAAGGAAAAGATGGAACGGGCGATCAACATGCTGTCCAAGCGCATCGGCTTTCGCATCGCGCCCGGCTTTTCGGAACGTGTCATCTTTCGCGAACTGTTTCCGCGCGGGCTTACACTCCTCGACCTCAAGGATATCGGCGTGCGCCAATTGAACATCTCGAACATCGCGGCGCGTCAGGAATTGCGCGACATGATGAAGGAACTCAAGCTTCCGGGCGTCGAGGTCCGGTTCTGACCGGGTCATGCCGATGACCGGGAATATTGGCGCGCGTCGGCTTATCCTGCTTGCGGCACTTGCCGTGGTGGAATTGCTTGCGATCATAATCGTCTACCAGGTCATCGCGTCTATAGAGTGTCGCCTCACGGAAATGGAACTGGCCTGCCGCGCATTGCGCTCGATGACGGCGCGCGGGCTTGCAATCATCACTGCGCTGGCCCTGTTTTTCTGGCTCAGGCCCGCATCCTTTCGGCGGCTGGCGGGGCTGGTCACGGTGCAGCCGGGCGCGTCAACCTGGTGGGCAGTTCACATCGCCGGGTTGATACTGATCTTCCTGCCTCTTCCACTTTTTGGGGTGGAGGCGATCAACCTGCGATTTCTTCCCAGCCTCGCGATGATGGGAACGGGCGCAATGATTGGAGCTGTGGGGGCTTTCCTTGCAACCGGACGTGAAGGCGCATGGCTTGAGTGGCTGCGGGGCGATGGGTTCCTGTTGCCACTTGTCCTGACCGGCGCGCTGCTGGTTCCCGATCTCGCCGATAGTCTCAGACCCCTTTGGTATCTTCAGGCATTGACAGACCTGACCTTTGCCTTGGTCTATCTGGTCCTGCTTTCGACCGGCGCGGACGTCTGGGCCAACCCCGACATGCATCTGATCGGCATGGACGGATTCAACGTGCAGGTCGGCAGCCCGTGCTCTGGAGTCGAGGGGATCGCCCTCATCTCGATCTTCATGGCGCTTTATGCCTTGCTGATGCGCGGCGAAATCCGGCAGGCCCGGTATTGGCTGGTCCTTTATCCTTTGGCGCTGCTGACAAGTTGGACGCTGAACGTCCTGCGGATCTCGCTTTTGATCATGATCGGCGCTTGGGTCTCGCCGGATCACGCGCTCAACGGCTTTCATTCCTACGCCGGCTGGTTGCTTTTCACCTTGCTGGCGATCGGTGTGCTGGCAGTGGCGCATCGCTGGCGCTGGCTTCACCGGCAAGACGTATCGCCGACCGAAGAGCCCCCCCTTTCACGCGACCCAATTGTCGCACAGATTGCCCCTTTCATCGTGATGATGATCTCGGGCCTTGTCGCACAAGCCTTCTGGCCGGATCCCGAAAGCGGTTATCCTCTGCGGGTCGCGATGATGGTCGGCGTGTTGATCTGGTGTTTGCCTGCCCTGCGACAGATCCCTTGGCGAATGGACGGCATCGCCCTTGTCGCCGGCACCGCGGTAGGTGTCGGCTGGCTTGTGACAGCCCAACCTGATATGTCGGTGACCGAACGCGGACCGGGGTGGATCATGGTGCGCGTCTTCGCGACCGTCGCCTTGATCCCCCTGATCGAAGAGCTGTTTTTCCGCGGATACCTGTTGACCCGTTTGGACCGCGACGGATGGGGCTGGCGTGCCGTCGCGCTTTGTGTATCAAGCTTGGCCTTCGCACTGTTGCACGACCGGTTTGCCGCAGCACTGGTTTCAGGGCTCGTGTTTGGTCTTTTGATGTTGCGCACGCGACATCTGGCAAGCCCGATTCAGGCACATGTTGTCGCAAACGGAATAATCGCCGCGTGGGCCGCGGCGACAATGCAATGGTCACTTATCTGAAAAGGTGGGTTAGCCGCGCCGACGGCGGCGGCGAATCTCCCAGATCAGCAACGAGGCGGCCAGAATCGCAGCCAAGGCCAAAAGTCCGGAGGATGCATCGATTTCCGGCACCTGCGAGTAGCTTCCACCAGTATTTCCGCCGGTATTGCCATCGTTAATGTTGGCAAACCAGTCGCGCCAGCGATCCCAGAAAGAAGACGACTGCGCTGATGCAGCGCCTGTGCTCGCAACGATTGCGGCAGCGGACAGAATTGCATTCTTGATAACGGACATCTCAATCTTCCCCAAAGGAACCTAGACAATCATACCACAGACGCGCCTGCATGCAATGAAACCGCGATTTTGAGCAACGCAATACCCTTAAAACTGGCGCAACGTCATGGATTGTTCACAAATCAGAAACACAAACAGGGATGCTGACGCTTGTAACGCAGAGCGCATGCCTCGAATCATTCGTGATCTTTGTTCGCCAACCTGCGCAGCATCATACGCAACAAGATGGCTTCGCCCTTGGTGAACATGGCGGCCAATTGCGAATCGTAGCTTTGCGCGACGTCGCGCAGTTCGCGATACACGGACTGCCCCTGCTGAGTGAGTTGCAGTTTTTCCGACCGGCGGTCATTGTCGTCGCGCGTACGGACGAGAAAGCGCCTCTCGGCCAGTTTCGCGACTGCCCGGCTGACCTTGGTCTTGTGGATGCGCGCACGGTCTCCAATCTCCTTGGCGGTCAACTCGCCGTAGATCCCAAGGTGGAACAGCACACGCCATTCCGTGCGCAGCATGCCATAGCGGCCCTTGTACACGTTTTGAAAGCGCAACGAGCTTTCCTCGGCCGCTTGGTTCAAGAGGAACGGCAGGAAATCCCGCAGGTCGAATTCATCTTTTTCGGCAGATTCAGGCTTTGGCATGGTTGTTAGTTACAAAATCAACTATTATTCCGCAAGCAGCAAACGGAGGAACGCGCAATGAACCGTCCGACAGATCCCCATACGCTGACGCAGGCCGCAACGCCCGTGGGCACCACCGAAGGTTACATGCCCGGTTTCGGCAATGATTTCGAGACCGAGGCGCTGCCCGGTGCACTGCCACAGGGAATGAACAGCCCGCAGAAATGCAACTATGGGCTTTATGGTGAACAGCTTTCAGGTACTGCATTTACCGCCGAACGTCCCGAGCGGACATGGTGCTATCGGATCCGGCCATCGGTGAAGCACTCGCATCGCTATAACCGTATCGACCTGCCCTATTGGAAATCGGCCCCCCATGTTGTCGAAGACGTGACATCGTTGGGCCAGTACCGCTGGGATCCGGTCCCGCACACCGAGGACAAGCTAACCTGGCTGACCGGCATGCGCACTATGACAACCGCTGGTGACGTGAACACGCAGGTCGGCATGGCCAGCCACATCTACCTTGTGACCGAGTCGATGCGTGACGACTATTTCTTTTCAGCCGACAGCGAGCTGCTGGTCGTGCCCCAAGAGGGCCGTCTGCGTTTTGCGACCGAGCTGGGGATCATCGACCTTGAACCCAAGGAAATCGCTATCATCCCCCGCGGCCTTGTCTACCGCGTAGAGGTACTGGACGGCCCGGCAAGAGGCTTCGTCTGCGAAAACTATGGTCAAAAGTTCGAACTACCCGGCCGCGGGCCCATTGGCGCGAACTGCATGGCGAACCCGCGCGATTTCAAATCGCCTGTGGCCGCTTTTGAAGATCGCGAGGTGCCCTCGACCGTGACGGTCAAATGGTGTGGCCAGTTCCACACGACCAAGATCGGCCACAGCCCGCTCGACGTCGTCGCGTGGCATGGCAACTACGCACCCGTGAAATACGACCTGCGCACCTACTGCCCTGTCGGCGCCATCCTGTTCGACCACCCCGACCCGTCGATCTTTACAGTGTTGACCGCGCCCTCGGGCGTGCCGGGTACGGCGAACATCGACTTCGTGCTGTTCCGCGAACGCTGGATGGTGATGGAGGATACGTTCCGCCCGCCGTGGTATCACAAGAACATCATGTCCGAACTGATGGGCAACATCTATGGGCAATACGACGCCAAACCGCAGGGTTTTGTGCCGGGTGGCATGAGCTTGCACAACATGATGTTGCCGCACGGTCCGGACAAGGAAGCCTTCGAAAAGGCGTCCAATGCCAATCTTGGCCCCGACAAGCTGGATCGGACGATGTCCTTTATGTTCGAAACCCGTTTCCCGCAGCACCTGACGGAGTTTGCAGGAAAGGAGGCTCCGATGCAGGACGACTATATCGATTGCTGGGAAAGCCTCGAGAAAAAGTTCGACGGGACACCGGGAAAGAAGTGACCGCGTGATGGCTTGGGAAACCTGGATCACCTACTTGGCAACCGTCCTGCTGCTGATGAGCACGCCCGGACCCAGCCAACTGTTGATGCTGTCCAACTCGGCAGCCAATGGGCTGGAACGGGGTCTGTTTACGGCGGCGGGCGACCTGACGGCAAACTTGTTGCAGATGCTCGCAGCCGGGCTTGGTCTTGCCGCGATCCTTGCCGCATCTGCGACCGCTCTGAGCGCGATCAAGTGGATGGGCGTGGCATATCTGGTGTTTCTCGGCCTGCGCACGATCCTGCGGGCCGAGGCAAAGAGTGCCGGCATGGCCCTCAAATCATCCCGCAGAACCTTGTGGATGCAGGGCTTCCTGACATCGGCCGCAAATCCCAAAGCTGTCGTGTTCTTCGCTGCGCTTTTCCCACAGTTCATTGACCCGGCCCTGCCCTTCTGGCCGCAACTAGCCCTCCTGTCAGTGACTTACCTCGTGATCGACGGGATGTTCCTGACAGCCTACGGCGCAAGCGCAAGCTGGCTGGCGGCACGGCTTCAGGGGCACGCCAAACTCTGGCTTGACCGGATCGGTGGCGGCTTCATGATCGCAGCAGCCGCGCTGTTGGGTCTCAAGTCGCTGGAAAGCTGAACGAAAAATCATGGTGGACATATCTTCACCGCACCGCCAAAGGAAACGCGAATGCCTTTAATGAAATCCTGGGTGACGTCGGCGAACGACGCCGCGCACCCCTTCCCCCTCAACAATCTGCCCTATGGCGTATTCTCGACCGAAGGCACCGACCCGCGGTGTGGCGTCGCCATCGGCGACATGATTCTGGATGTAACCGCGGCAGAGGCCGAAGGGTTGATTACCCTGTCGGACACGCCACTTTTCGATGTACCTTTCTGGAACGAACTGATGGAAGAAGGCCCTGCCGTTTGGGCCGCGCTGCGCGAAAGGCTGCTCGCCCTGCTTGCCGAAGGGGCCGAGGAACAGGCCAAGGTCGAGCCCCTTCTGGTGCCGATGGACGAGGCAGAGATGCACATGCCCTTTGCCGTCAGCGAGTACACCGATTTCTACGCTGGCCGTCACCATGCGACGAATGTCGGCACCATGTTTCGCGGAGCCGAAAACGCGCTGCCGCCGAACTGGCTGCATATCCCGATCGGCTATAATGGCCGCGCGTCGTCTGTGGTGGTGTCAGGAACCGAGATCCGGCGTCCGTGGGGCCAGCTCAAATCGCCGGACCACGACCAGCCCGCCTTCATGCCCTGCCGCCGGTTCGATATTGAACTGGAAATGGGAGCCATCGTTGGCACGCCGTCGGATGGCCCGATCACCGTGCAAGAGGCCGACGATCATATTTTCGGCTACGTCTTGCTGAACGACTGGTCCGCGCGTGACATTCAGGCGTGGGAGTACCAGCCGCTGGGCCCCTTCCAGGCGAAGGCGACGGCGACGTCGATCAGCCCCTGGATCGTCACCAAAGCCGCGCTGGAGCCGTTCCGCACCGACACCCCGGCGCGCGAATTCGAGCTTCTCGACCACCTCAAGGATTGCGGGCCTATGCTCTATGACATCGACCTTGAGGTTACGATTGCACCGGAGGGCAAACCGGCCACGACGATTGCCCGCACGAATTACGACGAGATGTACTATTCCGCCGCGCAGCAACTGGCCCATCACACAAGCGCCGGCTGCCCGATGAATACCGGTGACCTACTCGGCTCAGGCACGATCTCGGGCGCAGAGAAGTCCCAGCGCGGGTCGCTTCTCGAACTGAGCTGGGGCGGCAAGGAACCGATCACGCTGGACAGCGGTGAAACCCGCAGCTTCATCGAGGACGGCGATACACTCTCGCTCAAGGGCGCGGCAAAGGGCGATGGCTACACGATCGGTTTCGGCGATTGCGTCGGCACCGTACTGCCTGCGCTGAAAGACCCGTTCGCGCGGTAAATCACGATGTTCGGTCTCGATCATATCCAGCTTGCGATGCCTGCGGGCGGCGAGGATGCCGCACGCGCGTTCTGGTGCGCCGGGCTGGGATTGGTCGAGATCGAGAAACCCGCGCCGCTGCGCGGGCGTGGTGGACTATGGCTCGCGCTTGACGGCGCCGAGCTGCATCTGGGGGTGGAAGAACGTTTCGCCCCTGCCCGCAAGGCCCATCCGGGCTTCGCGGTGACCGATATCGACATCGTCGCGGAGAGGGTTGAGGCCACCGGCCAGACCCCACGCTGGGACGAGACAATCGAAAACAGACGCCGGTTCTTTGCCGAAGATCCCTTCGGCAACCGGCTGGAATTCCTTGAAAAGGACTGAAGCATGGCCAAGGCTTTCGCGTCGCAAGGCGACATGACCGAAAAGAAAATCACCTTTACCGAGGTCGGCGAAGGGCTTTACGCCTTCACCGCCGAGGGCGACCCCAACTCGGGCGTAATCATTGGCGATGACAGCGTGATGATCGTCGAGGCGCAGGCCACCCCGCGCCTCGCAAACAAGGTGATCGAATGTGTTCGGAGTGTCACCGACAAGCCGATCAGCCACGTGGTTCTGACCCATTATCATGCTGTGCGCGTGCTTGGCGCCAGCGCCTTTAACGCGCAGCAGGTCATCATGTCCGGCGCAGCCCGCGGGATGGTCGCGGAGCGCGGTCAGGAAGACTGGGACAGCGAGTTCCAGCGCTTTCCCCGTCTGTTCGAAGGGCATGAGAGCATCCCGGGCCTGACTTGGCCCACCACGACGTTCGACGGCAAGATGAGCGTCTATCTCGGCAATCGCCGCGTCGACATCATGCAGCTTGGCCGCGCGCACACCGCAGGCGACGCGGTGATTCATGTGCCCGATCAGAACGTGATGTTCACCGGCGACATCGTCGAGTATCACTCGGCCTGCTATTGTGGCGACGGGCACTTTGCCGATTGGGGCAACACGCTCGACAACATCAAGGCCTTCAACGTCGACGCAATCGCACCGGGCCGCGGGGATGCGCTGGTGGGCGAAGAAATGGTGAATGCCGCCATCGAGAACACCCGGGATTTCGTCGAAAGCACGTATCGCCCCGCCGCCAAGGTCGCAGCTCGTGGCGGCTCTCTGAAAGAGGCGTGGGATGCGGTGCGCGAGGAGTGCGACCCGAAGTTCGCGGATTACGCAATCTACGAGCACTGCCTGCCCTTTAACGTTGCCCGCGCCTATGACGAAGCCCAAGGCATCGAGACACCCCGGATCTGGACCGCTCAGCGCGATCTGGAGATGTGGGAGGCCCTGCAGGGCTGATCTAACCGGGCGACATTGATCCAGATCGTGTCGCCCGGCAAAAATTTTTGGGAGTTTGATGCAACCCTCCCGGCGTCAATGCGCGCCGGGAAACCTGATACCTGTGCCCATATGCGGCATTTCGTTTGGGAGGAACCGCCCCGTGAACAAGATTTTTGAAACGCCTATCTACGGCTACCAGAGAAGTCCTGACCAGGATGCGCCGGCCCCCGTACGCCACCAGGTGATCATTATCGGAGCAGGTCCTGTCGGCCTCGCCGCCGCGATCGACCTCGGGCAGCAAGGGGTCGAGGTTCTGGTGCTGGACGACAACGACAAGGTCAGCTTCGGCAGTCGTGCGATCTGTTTCGCCAAGCGGCCACTTGAAATACTCGACAGGCTGGGATGCGGTCAGCCGATGGTGGACAAAGGCGTTGTCTGGAACCTCGGCAAGGTCTTCTTTGACGACCGCAAGGTATTCGAGTTCGATCTGTTGCCGGAAAAAGGCCATCAGCGCCCCGCCTTCATCAACCTTCAGCAGTACTACTTCGAAGAGTACCTCGTGAATCGCGTTCGCGAATTGCAATCCGAAGGCGCTCCGATCGAGATACGCGGCCGCAACAAGGTCGAGGCGATTGGCACCCATCATGATCACGTCAAGCTGGAGGTCGAGACCCCCGAAGGGTCCTATACAGTAGAAGCCGATTGGCTGGTCGCCTGCGACGGTGCCGGCTCACCTACCCGGAGGATGATGGGGCTCGATTTCGTGGGCCGGGTTTTCGAGGACAACTTCCTGATCGCCGATGTGATCATGGAAGCCGATTTCCCGACCGAGCGATGGTTCTGGTTCGATCCCCCCTTCAACAAAGGACAGTCGGCCCTGCTGCACAAGCAACCCGACGGAGTCTGGCGGATCGACCTGCAATTGGGTTGGGACATCGACAAGGAACGCGAGAAACGCCCCGAAAACGTGATCCCGCGCCTGAAACAGATGCTGGGCGAGGACGTGGAATTCGAACTCGAATGGGTGTCCATCTATACCTTCCAGTGCCGCCGCATGGAAAAGTTCCGGCACGGTCGCGTGATCTTTGCCGGCGATGCCGCGCATCAGGTCAGCCCCTTTGGCGCGCGCGGCGCCAACTCGGGCCTGCAGGACACCGACAACCTGTGCTGGAAGCTCAAGATGGTGATCGACGGTAATGCACCGGAAAGCTTGCTCGACAGCTACGATGTCGAAAGGGTGCACGGCGCGGACGAAAATATCCTCAACTCTTCGCGCTCAACCGATTTCATCACGCCGAAATCCGAGATGAGCCGCGTATTGCGGGATGCAGTCCTCGATCTGAGCGAGCAGTATGAATTCGCACGCCCGCTGGTCAATTCCGGCAGACTTTCGGTGCCCTGCACCTATGACGGTTCACCGCTGAACTCGGCCGATGCCCTGGGCGGCCCGGATCGCACGCGGCCCGGTGCACCCTGTCCCGATGCGCCGCTCGGCGATGAATTCCTGCTACCCAAACTTGCCGGCAAGTTCACACTGCTGACCATAGATGCCGACGCGCCCGACGTGATCGAGGAAGACGGCATTCGCGTCGAACGGCTCGCACTTTCGGTGAAGGACGACCCGACACTCGAACTCAAGCGCCGGTACCTCGGTGACTGCGACAGCGGTGTCTACCTTATCCGGCCTGACCAGCATGTCGCGGCGCGGCGCCCCAGCTTTGACGAGAACCAGTTCCGGCATGCGATCCGCCGGGCCACCGGAAAGGACCTGCAGTGATGGCCGACCTGATCCTGACACCGAATATCGACACACCGGACGATTTTTATGCCGAATTGCTGGCAACGCATGAAGGGTTGGAAAAATCCGAAAGCGATGCGCTGAACGCGCGGCTTGTCCTCGTGCTGGCAAATCACATCGGTGACCGCGACGTGCTGCGCCAAGCATTGGTAGCCGCTGCATTGAAGGAGGAGGAACTCTCATGAAAATCGAAAAGATTCATCACGTCGCCTATCGCTGCAAGGACGCGAAGGAAACGGTCGAATGGTACGGCAAGATGCTGAACATGGACTTCATCTTGGCAATCGCCGAAGATCATGTACCATCCACGCATGAGCCGGATCCCTATATGCATCTGTTCCTTGATGCAGGGGACGGCAATGTTCTGGCCTTTTTCGAACTGCCGACCAAGCCGGAGATGGGGCGCGACCCGAACACCCCCCCTTGGGTGCAGCACATTGCCTTCAAGGTGAAAGACCGCGATGAACTGCTGGAATTCAAGGACCATCTCGAAGCGAACGGCGTCGACGTTCTTGGCGTAACGGATCATTCGATCTTTCATTCGATCTACTTTTTCGATCCGAACGGGCACCGCGTGGAACTGGCCTGTCCCGATCCCGAAGAAGAGAAAATGCTGTCCCGGTTGAACGAAGTCAAATGGGAGATGCTTGAGGAATGGTCGAAAACCAAGAAGGCCCCCAAGCATGCCGATTGGCTTCATGCCAAGGAATTGAGTAGCGTCTGAACGGATCGGCGCTCCGAGCCGAAAGGCTTTGGGTGCGGTGAACCCGGCCAAGGGCCGATATCCCGGTCGGAGCGATGCATCCGTTCCGACCGGGACAACAATTTGAAGGGAAGACGCGATGAGTGCTGCGACGCTTTACGACTATTGGCGGTCATCGGCCAGCTACCGGCTGAGGATTGCGTTGAACATGGCCGAAATCGGCTATGACCAGATACCCGTAGACCTGACCAAGGGCGAACATCGCAGCGCCGAGCATCTTGCGCGCAACCCCCAGGGATTGGTGCCGGTGCTCGAGATCGACGGATTGCGCCTCACGCAATCCCTGGCGATCCTCGACTATCTCGATCAGACGCGCGGCCTGAACCTGCTTCCCAAGGATCCCGCAGCACGGGCGCGGGTGCAGGCCCTCGCGCATGTTCTGGCGGTGGACATCCATCCTGTCTGCAACCTCAAAGTCGCGAAGTTCGCAACCGAATTGTCCGGTGGGCGGGATGACATGCCGGGAGCTTGGATGCGCCATTTCATCCGGCCGGGCCTCGAAGCTTTCGAGACCCTGCTGGAGGGGTTTGACCAAGCGCCGTTTGCAACGGGCGATGCCCCCGGTTTCGCCGATATCTGCCTGATGCCCCAAATGTACAACGCCCGGCGATGGGAAGTGGACCTTTCGGGATTGGAGAGGACCCTTGCGGTCGAGGCCGCCTGCGCCGATCACCCGGCATTTGCAGCTGCGCATCCCGACAACCACAAACCCGAGGGGTAGATCGCATATGGCCGATCACGGGTATCAAACCGGCCGTCTCAACCTGCCTTTCGTGGGCATCTGCACATTCGGCAAATATCCCTATGTCGAGGATTGGGACCGGATCGAGGCCGATGCAGCGATCCTCGGAGCGCCTTTCGACGCGGGAACGCAATGGCGGTCCGGGGCGCGGATGGGTCCCCGCGCCGTGCGCGAGGCTTCCACGCTGTTCTCCTTCGGTCACGCCGGGGCCTATGATTTCGAGGACGACATTACCTATCTCGATCCGGAACAGGTGCGGATTGTCGATATTGGCGACGCCGATATCATCCATACCGATACGGTTCAAAGCCACGCGAACATCGAGGCCGGCGTGCGCAAGATCCTTGCCGCAGGCGCTCTGCCTGTGGTGATCGGCGGCGATCATTCGATCAACATTCCCTGCATCAACGCGTTCGACGACCAACCCCCGGTGCATCTCGTGCAGATCGACGCGCATCTCGACTTCGTGGACGAGCGTCATGGTGTGCGTCATGGCCACGGCAATCCGATGCGGCGTGCCGCCGAGAAACCCTATGTCAGCGGTCTGACCCAGATCGGAATCCGCAACGTGTCCTCAACCGCACGCGACGGGTACGAGGATGCACGGCGCATGGGGTCCGACATCTTGTCGGTCCGCCACGTGCGACAATTGGGCATTGAGAAGTTGTTAGAACGAATTCCGGCAGGTGAGCGTTACTACCTCACCATAGATATCGACGCGTTCGACCCGTCCATTGCGCCCGGGACCGGGACACCCAGCGATGGGGGTTTTCTCTATTACGAAGTGCTGGAATTCATCGACGGGCTGGCTCAACGCGGAGAGATCGTCGGGATCGACCTTGTCGAGGTTGCTCCAGATTATGACCCGACCGGGAGCACGTCGATCCTCGCCGCGCAGCTTCTGATGAACGCCTTGGGCCGTGTTCTGCATCACCGCACCAAAAACGCCTGACCCCGGTCGGATGAGGCAGGCCCGGACCTTGCCGCGCCTGCCGGTTCATTATCCTACGACGTTATATCCACGCCCGCGCATGCAATTGCGCACGATGACCTCTTGGTTCTGGGTCTGCTGGATCGCGCTGGCCGTGGCGCCGACAAGGGCACCGGCCGCGGCCGAGCGTCCCAGATCGTCGCTGCTGTCATTGATGATCGCCGAGGCAGCGGCCCCTGTCGCAGCACCCGTCAGGGCCGAGGCCGCCGTGCGCTCGTTGATTGTGGGTTGCGAACGGGCGAGCGCCTGACATTGCGCGAGATCGGCGTTATAGTTGGGCCCGACCGGACCATCGACCACAGGCTGGTAATTTGCCCCGACATTGGAACAAGCCGCCAGAGAAATCAGAGCAGGAGCGGAAAGGGCGAAAACAATATGACGCATGGGCTTACCTCAACTTGGGAACGTTGCGTTCCGGGGTGAAACTGCCACCGCTTCGGGCCGGTCGGCACCGGACGGTTTCCTGCCGAGTATAAAGGCCCACAGGTCCGAGTCGAGGCGACGCCCCGTATGCCACGCCCCTCTCCTGCAAGACGGGCGCATAATGGCGGCAATCCGCCAATGGCGTCCGAAAGATCACAGATTGCGGGCCTGATCGCGCAGCACGAATTTCTGGATCTTGCCGGTCGAGGTCTTTGGAAGCGCCCCGAACACAATAGTCTTGGGGGCCTTGAAATGCGCCATGTTATCGCGACAGAACGAGATCAGTTCGCTTTCGCTGACCTCTTTTCCCGGCTTCAGTTCGACAAAAGCGCAAGGCGTCTCACCCCATTTCTCGTCTGGACGGGCGACAACCGCGGCCTCCATCACCGCGGGATGCTTGTAAAGGATGTCTTCCACCTCCACCGAAGAGATATTCTCGCCCCCCGAGATGATGATGTCCTTGGACCGGTCCTTGATCTGCACATAGCCGTCAGGATGCATCACCCCAAGGTCGCCGCTTGCAAACCAGCCGCCGCGAAACGACTTGGCCGTCGCGTCGGGGTTCTTGAGGTATCCTTTCATGACAATGTTGCCTTGCATGAAAATCTCGCCGATCGTCTCGCCATCCGACGGAACCGGTTCCAGCGTTTCAGGGTCGGCGACCATGAGCCCTGACAACGCGATGTACTTGACGCCCTGACGCACCTTGAGCGCCGCGCGCTCCTCGACGCTACGGGCGTCCCATTCCGATTTCCAGGCGCAGCCGACGGACGGGCCATAGGTCTCGGTCAGACCATAGACATGGGTGACCTCGATGCCCATTTCCTCCATCCCCGCGATCACCTTTGCCGGTGGCGGTGCACCTGCGGTCATCACCTTGATCTGATGGGTAAAGTCCTTCATCTCGTCCGGTGCATTCGCAAGCATGTTCAAGACGATCGGCGCACCGCAGAAATGCGTCACCTTCTCTTCGCGAAAGGCGCGATAGATCGGTTCGTCCCTTACCGCGCGCAAGCAGACCGAGGTGCCCGCATTGGCGGCCATGGTCCAGGGAAAGCACCAGCCATTGCAGTGAAACATCGGCAGGGTCCACAGGTAGACTGAGTGTTGCGGCATGCCCCAGGTCAGGATGTTCGACATCGCGTTCAGCGCCGCGCCGCGATGGTGATAGACGACCCCCTTGGGGTTGCCCGTGGTGCCGGATGTATAGTTCAGCGCAATGGCGTCCCATTCATCCGCAGGCAAATCCCAATCCTGCTCGGCGTTCCCTTCGGCCAGCAACTCGTCATAGCTCAGCGCGCCGATCCGGGTTCCCCCGTCGAAACTTTCATCCACAATGTCGACCACAAGCATGTCGTGACCCACCTCCTCAAGCGCCTCGGCCACGACATCCGAAAACTCCGGATCGACGATCAGCACCTTGGATTCGGCATGATCGAGGATGAAGGCAATGATGTGTGCATCAAGCCGCGTGTTGATCGTATTCAGGACCGCGCCCGACATAGGCACGCCGAAATGCGCCTCGTACATCTCGGGGATGTTCGCAGCTATGATCGATACGGTGTCGCCTTGGCCAATGCCACGCGCGCGCAGCGCCGAGGCCAGCTTGCGGCAGCGTGCATAGGTTTCGTCCCAAGTATAGCGCCGCGCGCCGTAGACGACCGAGGGGTAATCCGGATAGACGCGCGCGGTGCGCTCGAGAAAACTCAGCGGTGTCAGAGCGGCGAAGTTTGCCGCCGTCCTGTCGAGATCACGGTCATAGATGCTGGTCCCTGTCACCTTGCTTTCCTCCCTTGAGCGGTCTGGCCGGAGATCTGCCACAAGTATCACCGGCAAGAAAAGATCGTAAAACTACGCAGGTTCCGCAACAAAAAACCGGGGCCGCCTTGGCCCCGGTCTGTTTCCTGACAGTTGAACAGGGCGTCAGCCCTTACCCTTCCAAGGAACCAGGACCCTTTCGGCCCAGCGCATCAGTATGTCGATACCGAAACCGATGATGCCGATCAGGATGATACCCATGATCACGATGTCCGTATTCTGGAACTTCGACGCGACCATGATCATCATGCCCGCGCCCTTCTCGGCCGCGACAAGTTCGGCCGCAACCACCGTGCCCCAGCAGACACCCATCGCAACCCGCGCCCCGGTAAAGATCTCGGGCAAAGAGTTCGGCATGATCACGTGGCGCATGATCTGGGGTTTGCTCGCGCCGAGCGAATAGGCGGCGTGAACCTTGGAAATTCGGACGCCCGAGACACCCGATCGTGCTGCGATCGCCATGATCCATAGTGCGGCAAGGAACAGCAGGATGATCTTGCCCACTTCGCCGATGCCGGCCCATATGATGACCAGAGGGATCAGCGCCAGCGGCGGCACGGGGCGCATGAATTCGACGATCGGGTCGAACCAGCCGCGGAACCAGTCGCTCAGCCCCATGGCATATCCAAGGGGGATGCCGACCAAAGCGCCGAAGAAAAAGCCCACGATGACCCGCATCAGCGAATAGCCCAGATGCTCCCACAGCGTTGAGCCTCGGAACCCTTCGGACGCGATTTCAAGGAAACGCGCCCAGACAGCCTCGGGCGCGGGGAGCCAGATCGGCTCCATCTGCCATCCCTTCGCCGGTTCGAAGTTCAGCGTTCCCTTTGGCGACATGCCGACACGGCCAAACTCGGTCTGAACGCTCCCGCCGGGCGCAATGGCTTCGCCGTTTACCGCGACCACGCGGTGACCCTGGTCACGGCCCTTCTCATCGTTCTGGTCGACGCGGATCAGGCCGGAGCGCCAAGCGCCCACAGTTTCGGCGTCGTTCTTGGCCCAGCCTTCGCCCGGTTCGACATCGGGCGCATCGACCTCGGTCCCGACTTCGAAGACACGCACCGTAACCGTCGCATCGTCCTGTGTGCCGTCATCGGCCTCGGCCGTGTAGCTAAAAGTGGCATCGCCGATGAACGGGCCAGGCGCATGCAGGAACCCCGGCACCAGCTTGGAACCGGTGAACGCCCCCCACAGCAGAAATATCGTCAGAACCGAAATGACAGACGCCACACGGTTCGGTGTAACCGCGCTTTCGTCACCGAATGTCACTGTCTTGAGCGAGGTGTAATCGGTGACCGTTTTCCGCGCGACGAACTTGACGATGAAGAATGACGCGACAAAGATCGCAACATAGATAAGGAAAACGATCATGACGCTTCCTCCGTCCGGCCCATGATCTCTTCTTCCATGTCCCAGATCATGCCCAGGATTTCTTCGCGGCGTTCGTTGAACTCGGGATGCTTCTTGACCTCGCGCAGGTCCTGGCCGACGCCCAGATCGGCAAAGGGCAGCCGATATTCACGGTGGATGCGTCCCGGGCGTGGCGCCATGACAAGCAGGCGTTCGCCAAGCAAAAGCGCCTCCTCGACCGAGTGGGTGATCAGGATGATCGTCTTGCCGGTCTCTTTCCACAGCTTCAGAACCAGACTCTGCATCTTCTCGCGGGTCAGCGCGTCAAGCGCACCCAGAGGTTCGTCCATCAAGATGACGTCCGGGTCGTTGGCAAGGCAACGGGCCAGCGCCACACGCTGCTGCATACCGCCCGACAGTTCATAAACAGCCTTTTCCTTGAAATCCCGAAGGCCCACGACATCGAGAAGGTGGTCGACATTGCCGCCCCATTCCTTCTCACGCTGTCCAGCCATCCTCGGGCCAAAACTGACGTTCTCGCGCACGCTCATCCACTCGAACAGGGCGCCTTGCTGAAACACCATGCCACGTTCGGCATCCGGTCCGGTCACCGTGTGACCGTTCATCACGATCTGTCCCTCGGTGGGCGCCAGAAATCCTGCCACGATGTTGAGGAGCGTCGTCTTTCCGCAGCCGGATGGCCCCAGCACGCTCATCAATTCGCCTTCCTCAAGAAACAGCGATACATCCTTCAAGGCTTGAACAGAGGTTCCGTTCGCCAAATCGAAACGCATCGAGATCTTGTCGATCGCCAATCCCGACATCTTTACCTTTCTTGAAAATGAAGCGGGAATGGGTCCCATCCACAATTGGACGAGCGCCCATTCCCTGGCGGCGGTCAATAACCCGCCGCCGGTTGCCTTGCGCTTAGTTGGACACGCCGCCCAGCGGGCCGGTGTTCACGGCATCGGAATAGCTGTCCAGCGCAGCGTCGATGCTGCCCGCCTCGACGAACACATCCGCTACGCCCTTCATGAATTCCTGAGCGCCACCGCCAAGCCACTTTTCGTTCATCTGCTCTTCGACCGAGGGGAACACGAAAGTCGAAATCGTGGCCTTCGTGGCCTCTTCATCCATACCCGCGTCCTTGGCGATGATCGGAAGCATCTTTTCGGCATCGGCGCCGCCTGCATTCCACATGGCGTTGGCATCGGCCGTCACCTTGAGGAAGGACGCCACGAGGTCGGAGTTCTCTGCAACCCAGCTGGCCGGACCAGAGGTCACGTCGAAGACCAGGATGCCCAGCTCTTCCTTCTCGGCACCCGTCAGCAGGACGTTGCCGTGCTCTTTCATGCGGCGCAGCGAACCGCCCCAGCCACAGGCCATGTCAACCGACCCCTGAGCAATCGCGGCGGCACCGTCGGGCGGAGCCATGTCCACGATTTCCATCGACCCGATATCGACGCCGAAATGGTTCATCTGCTTGAGGAAGCCGTAATGCGCAGCGGTGCCCAGCGGAACCGCGACCTTCTTGCCAGCCAGTTCGCCCGCACTGTCCTTGTCAATTTCAAGATCGGAGCGGACGACGCAGTTGTCGTTGTCGGAATAGCTGACCGCCACGTCAAGGATCTGAAGGTCCTGACCCGCGCTGGTCGCGACCACGAAGGGGGGTACACCCTGGCTGACGGAAAGCTGAACGTCGCCGCTGGCCATAGCAGCGCTCATCGCGGTTCCGGTGTCGAAGCTGACCCAGTTCACGGTCACGCCCATTTCCTCGTCGTAGGTCCCGTTGACCTTGGCGTACTGGAACGGCATCGGCCACTCCAGGAAATAGCCGACAGTGATTTCCTCGGCGAGGGACTGGCTTGCCCCGGCGATCATCGCCAATGCCGCAGCCGCCCCCATCAGCTTGTGTTTCGAAGTCATTCGTCGTCTCCCTGTTCATCCGCCGTATGGGCGGCCTAAAGTCTTGGCGGTTTTCCGCCTTCCAGTGATCCGGCAGTCGACCCGCGGGCCCACGATCCGTTGCGATCGGCGACCTGTCCTGCCCCCTGATCAACGGCCAATCTAGGCAGATTCCGGTGCTACGGAAAGACGAAATTGAAGTGTGCAAGCCCCCTGCGACAAGGAATTCCGCTTGTCTGCCAAAGATTAGTCCGTGCTTGACCGGCCACTGGACATAGAATTGCGGATGCTCTGGCCCTATCATCACGGACGAGGTTCGGCCCCTCTGGATTTTGATATCCTGTAAGTGCAAGCTGTGCTCGGACGGGACGGTCCGTTATTTTTTCTAGAAAGGAACATGTCATGGACGGCACGTTCAACGAGAATGACATCAGCCGCGTGGTCGAAGCTGATCGCGCCCATATCTGGCATCACCTGTTCCAGCACAAGCCGCTGGAAACAAACGATCCCCGCATCATTGTCGAGGGCAAGGGCATGCGTGTCTGGGACCAGAAGGGCAAGGAGCATCTCGACGCCGTCTCCGGAGGAGTGTGGACGGTCAACGTCGGCTATGGCCGCGAGTCGATCTGCAAGGCGGTTTACAACCAGCTGATGAAGATGAACTATTTCGCGCAGTCGGCAGGTTCCATCCCGGGTTCGATCTTTGCCGAAATGCTGATCGACAAGATGCCGGGGATGAGCCGGGTCTACTACACCAACTCGGGTTCCGAGGCGAACGAGAAAGCGTTCAAGATGGTGCGCCAGATCGCGCACAAGCGCTATGGCGGCAAGAAGTACAAGATCCTCTACCGCGACCGCGACTATCACGGCGGCACGCTGGCGGCGATGTCCGCAGGCGGACAGGATGAACGGAACGTGCAATATGGCCCGTTCGCGCCGGGCTTCGTCCGCGTGCCGCATTGCATGGAATACCGCAAGCACGAACTGGGGCTCGAGAATCTGTCGGGTGAGGATTTCGGCATCGCGGCTGCCAACCTGATCGAAGAGGTCATCCTTCGCGAAGACCCCGACACGGTGGGCGCGCTTTGCCTTGAGCCTGTGACCGCCGGCGGTGGCGTGATCGAGGCGCCCGAGGGATACTGGCCGCGTGTGCAAGAGATCTGCCGCAAATACGATATCCTGCTGCACATCGATGAGGTCGTCTGTGGCGTCGGCCGCACCGGCACCGAGTGGTTCGGCTACCAGCACTACGGGGTCGAACCCGATTTCGTGACGATGGCCAAGGGCGTCGCCTCGGGCTATGCAGCCATCGCCTGCATGGTCACGACCGAGCGCGTTTTCGACATGTTCAAGGACGATGCCAGCGATCCGCTGAACTATTTCCGCGACATCTCGACCTTCGGAGGCTGCACGGCAGGCCCCGCTGCCGCGATCGAGAACATGCGGATCATCGAGGACGAGAACCTGCTGCAAAACTGCACCGACATGGGCGCGCGGCTGGATGCGAACCTGCGCGAACTCATGGGCAAGCACAAGGTAATCGGCGACGTGCGTGGAAAAGGCCTGTTCCAGGGGGCCGAGCTTGTCGCGGATCGCGACACCAAGGAGCCGGTTGACGAAAAACTGGGTCAGGCCGTGGTCGCCGACTGCATGGCGCAGGGCGTCATCATCGGCGTCACCAACCGGTCGGTCCCGGGAAAGAACAATACGCTGTGCTTCTCGCCCGCACTGATCGCGACCGCCGACGACATCGACCGCATCACCGAAGCGGTGGACGGCGCGTTGGGCCGCGTGTTCGGCTGACAAGCAAGGTCATGAACCAAACAAGGGACCGGCGCGGTAGGCATCGGTCCCCTTTTTTATGTCGAGGCCTCCGTCCGCCCGCGCAGACCAGTTCTGCCAGCCCCTAAAGCGTCAGAATCGTGCAGCCGGTCGTCTTGCGCGCCTCCAGCGTGCGATGTGCTTCGGCCACTTGTTCCAGAGGAAACCGCTGATCTATCCGGATCTCGACGGCACCGGTTTTGACCTTGTCGAACAACGTCATTGCCATCGACTGGCAGGTGTCGTGATCGGCAATGTGGGTAAACAGCGTCGGCCGCGTGACCTTCAACGATCCCTTCTGAGCCAGCAATCCAAGGTTGACCGGCGGCACCGGCCCCGACGCATTGCCAAAGGAAATCATCATCCCAAGAGGTTTGAGGCAGTCGAGCGATCCCTCGAACGTGTCCTTGCCGACCGAGTCCATCACGACATCCACGCCCCGGCCATCGGTCAATTCCCGAACCCGCGCTGCAAAATCTTCGGTCCGGTAGTTGATGCAATGCGTGGCACCGTGATCGAGCGCCAGCTGACACTTTTCGTCCGTCCCCGCCGTCCCGATCAATGTGATGCCTTCGGATCGCGCCCATTGACAGGCGATCAATCCGACACCGCCGGCAGCGGCATGGAACAGGACCGTATCGCCTTTGGAAATGGGGGTCGTTCGGTGAAACAGGTATTCGACCGTCAAACCCTTGAGCATCATCGCCGCGCCGGTGTCGAACCCGATCCCTTCGGGCAGCGGACAGACCTGCGCCGCGGGCATCACGCGCGCCTCGGCGTAAGCGCCGGGTGGCGTTGCGGCATAGGCGGCCCGATCTCCCGGTTTCAGATGATCGACGCCGGGCCCTACGGCTTCGACGACACCGGCGGCCTCCATTCCCAAGGCATGCGGCAGGTCCATCGGGTAAAGCCCGCTGCGCTGATAGGTGTCGATGAAATTCAGACCGCAGGCTTTTTGCCGGATACGAATTTCCCCCGCCCCCGGTTCGCCAAGCGTCCGATCCTCCAGTCTCAGGATCTCGGGGCCTCCGGTTTCGTGAAAGACGACGGTGCGCGCTTTATCGGTCATGTCTACCCTCCCGCAGATTTTGCCGGAGGGTAGCAGCAATGCCCGTCCGGGCAATCGCGAATTCTCAGCCGCCGATCTTGAGGACGATCTTGCCGATATGGCCCGAGCTTTCCATGCGGGCGTGGGCCTTGGCCGCATCATCGAGGTCGAACTCGCTGTCCATGACCGGGGCAATGCGCCCGGCATCGAGCAGCGGCCAAACCGCTTCGCGCAGGTCCTGCGCAATGCGCGCCTTGGCCAGCACGCTTTGCGGACGCAGGGTGCTTCCGGTGATGGTAAGACGCTTCACCATCATCATGGCAAAGTTGACCTCGACAACCGGCCCCTGAAGGAATGCGATCTGCACGAGGCGACCATCCTCGGCCAAGGCCTTGATGTTGCGGGGAATGTAATCGCCACCGACCATGTCAAGGATCAGGTCGGCGCCGCCTTCCTGTTTCAGAACGTCGGAGAAATCCTCATCCTTGTAGTTGATGGCCCTCTCGGCACCGAGCTTGCGGCAGGCCGCGCACTTTTCTTCGGACCCGGCGGTCGCGAAGACGCGCGCACCAAAGGCATTGGCCAGCTGGATGGCCGTCGTCCCGATACCGCTGGACCCGCCGTGAACAAGGAAACGTTCGCCAGCCTTGAGGCCACCACGCGTAAAGACGTTGGACCAGACGGTAAAGAAGGTTTCGGGCAGGCAGGCCGCGTCCTTCAGGCTCATGCCCTTGGGCACAGGAAGGCAATGCGCGGCAGCTGTCGCGACATATTCGGCATATCCACCACCGGGCAGCAAAGCGCAGACCTTGTCGCCCACGGCCACCCCCTCGGCTCCGGCGCCGACCGCTACGACCTCGCCCGCCCCTTCGAGACCCGGCAGGTCACTTGCATCGGGCGGAGGCGCATAGGAACCCGCCCGTTGCAGCGCATCAGGTCGGTTTACCCCGGCATAAGCGAGCTTAATCACCACCTGGCCATGGTCCGGTTGCGGCACGGGCCGCTCGGTCGGCTTCAGTACTTCCGGTCCGCCAGGTTCGGTGATCTCGACCGCGCGCATCATCTCTGTCATTTGAGCATCCTTTTCCGTTTCCTATTGCCTAGCACTGCGCGGGGCGGGTGGAAACGGGTCAGGACCGAGGGGTCAGCTGGCCGGGGAATTGGCGTTCGGTCAGCCGCACGGGGGCCTTGATCTGGCTGGCCAGCCAGTTCGGTCCCGCGAGCAAGGGCTTGAGCAACGGGTTCCCGTTGACCTGCGCCTTGAATTTCTCGAACAGCATGACGTCGGCGATCCGGCGGTCGAGGAACTCCCACGTCGCCTGATGATCGAGCGAATCGTCGCCCAGCCAGTAAAGCACGGTCGAGGAATAGACCCCCGAGAGTGTAGCGCGCTTGGTGTACCAGTTGACATCGTCGGACCTGTCTCCGATCGCTGTCCAAATCAGGTCGCAAGTGCCCCAGACCGCCTTGGCCCCGTCCCCGGCATAAGCTGGCAATGCAAACAGGGTCACGCCGCGGCGGACGGCTTCGCGATCTTCGATGACCTCAAGCCTCGTTCTGACCGCAAAGGCGATCTTGTCGCGGATTTTCATCGCGTCGAGGTCGGTGGCCTGCAAACGCTCCAACATGGCGCGGTCGCCACGCGCGTGGAAGGCAAGCGCCAGATCCACAGCGCCGCGTGGGCAGATTGCCCGTGCCACCGACTCCTCTACGCCACTATCGTCAATGGCGGCCCGGAAACTTGCCTCGGACCAGCCGTCGAAAGGCACATGCGCCAGCGCCGCGTCGAGGAGTTTGTCGATGATCTCTTCTGTCGTGTCGGTCATGTCATACCCTTTCGCCATTGGGTGTCTTCCTGTTGATATGGCGCAAGGCAGACCCTGCGACCACCCCCGTGCAGGCTGGACAAACGCGAAAAGCACTGTTATACGCCCAACTCCTGCAAATTTCCTTGCAACCCGAAACTTAGAAAGGTGGTGACAACCACATGCAGGTTAGTGTTCGCGACAACAATGTCGATCAGGCGCTTCGTGCCCTGAAAAAGAAGCTGCAGCGCGAAGGCGTGTTCCGTGAAATGAAGCTCAAGCAGCATTTCGAGAAACCGTCCGAGAAGAAAGCGCGCGAGAAGGCCGAGGCGATTCGCCGGGCCCGCAAGCTGGCACGCAAGAAAGCCCAGCGCGAAGGCATGCTCTAAGCTACCTTCCGTTTGGAACACTTGAAGATGTGACGACCCCCGCGGCCCCGCCCCGGGGGTTTGTCTTTTTTGAGCTCCCGACCGATGACAAGATGGGTACCGCCCGGTTTGACCGTTTTGTACACGGTTCCGGGCGCGGTATGGCCGTTTTGTACTTATCGATCCCTTAACGGTACCCCCTAAATCAATCGCACAGGCATCCGCAGCGGACCACGAAAGGCCCAGCCGCCGAACTCGGTCTCGCCGTCCAGCGCCAGTCCCGGGAAGCGGTCGAACAGCAATGGCAGGGCGACATCGGCAATCAGCGCGCGGCTGGCCCAGGCGCCGGCGCAGAAATGCGGACCCGCGCCAAAGGTGATCGCACCAGAATTGTCCTGGTCGAGGTCATAGGCATCGGGATTGGTGAACACCGTTTCATCACGATTGCCGGAGCCGAACATCAGGAAAACGCGGTCCTCGGGCTCAAAGACGATGCCGTCCCTCTCGTAACGCGTCGCGACGCGGCGCGGCGACATGCCGATAGGGGAAATCCAACGCCCGTATTCCTCGAAGGCTGCCAACCACGAGACCTCCCCTGCCCGCACCCGCGCCAGGGCGTGCGGATGAGATAACAAGGCCCAGACAGTACCGGCAATGGCGTCCCGCGGCTCGTTCTGCCCCCCGGAAATGGCCAGTTTCACATTCGCGCGCAACTGCGCCTCCGACAGGCCCGCACGATCCTGGACCGAGATCAGCGAATGATCCGGCGTAGCACGCAATGCGGGAAGCCGCTCGGTGATGTAGCGGTCGATGGCGGCAGTACAGTCATGGCAAGTGGCCTCGACCTGCGGATCCCCGGCATAGTTGGCGCAGCCATCGATCATGCCCTGGCTGACCCTGTCCATCTCGGCTGCGGTGATCTGCGTCAATCCGGTGATCGCCTTGAGCGCCTCACCCGAAACGGGCATCGCGTAATCGCGCACCAGGTCACAGTTTGCACCCGCTGCAAGATCATCAAGGATGCGCGTGGTGGCGAGACGGAACTGTTCGGTCCAGACCTCTTTGACCGTGCGAGGCGAGACTGTGGGGAAAATCGCGCGCCGTTCCGCTGCATGGTCCACCCCGTCCTTGCGCATCAGGTTCTGCCCCATCAACACCGTCATCAAACCCTGGGGCTGATCCGAGGAGAAAACCTCCACGCGCTTTTCCTCTGCAAAGATGTCGTCACGGCGGGTGATCAGGGTCGCGCCCAATTGCGGTACGTAAGCGATAGGAGCCTTTGCGCGCATGCGCTTGAGAGTGGGATAGGGATCGCGCCAGAAGGCCTGCGGTTCGATCTCGAATACCGGTGCGTTGGACATGGCCCCTCCTCACTGTTGTCATGTCAACTCATATCACGGTGCGCGACACGTGTTGTCATGTCAACACATTTTCGCTAGGCTCTGACCATGACGGATCCCGAGCCACTCCCTGACGACCTGTTTCTCGTCCATCCGGACAAGGAAGACGACGGCCCGGCGGCCGCCACGCTCAGTTTTTCGCGTTCACCGACGGTGCTGATCACCTTTGCCGGCAACCGCTTCACGCGTGCGGCGGCGCGACACTACCAGGAAGAATTCGGGATCGGCGCGATGGACTGGCGCATCCTCGTGATGCTGACGCGCGAGCCAGGAAGCTCTGTCTCCCATGCCGCGCGGATCATCGGCATCGACAAGGCCGCGGTCAGCCGGTCGCTGCGCCGTCTCGAAACAAAGGGATATGTCAGCTCCGTAGCCCAGCCGGGAGACGACCGGCGCAAGGACTGGGCGCTAACGGATCTGGGGCGGGACCTGCACGGGCGGATCCTCGACAGCGCGCTGAGACGGCAACGCGACCTGCTCGACGGATTTACCCCGCAGGACGTCGAAGCTTTCACGGACTACCTGCGCCGGTTTCTTGGAAACATCGACCGTCTGAGCCAAGCCGAAAACTAGCTATGGGGGCGCTGCCCCCGCCGCCCGTTCCGGGCGTCTCCCCCGGGATATTTTGGGCAAGAGGAAGGAGGCTGGGTGCGCGTTTGTCTTTCCTCTTGCTAGAAGTATCCCGGAGCGCGAGGCAGAGCCTCGCAAAACTTCGGCGCCCGGCTCAGTAGATCTTGGGGACGTAGAGCTCGTCCGGCAGAACCTGTCTTTCGTAGTCCGGATTGTACTTGCGATCCGGCAGGGTGACCTTTTCGCTCGGCACGTCCTCGTAAGGGATCTTGGTCAGAAGATGCTCGATGCAGTTGAGCCGCTCGCGTTTCTTGTCGTTCCCCTCCACGATGTACCAGGGCGCCTCCGGGATGTTCGTACGGGCGAACATGTCCTCCTTGGCCTTCGTGTACTGCTCCCACCGGATGCGGGATTCGAGATCCATTGGCGAGAGCTTCCACTGTTTCATCGGATCGTGAATACGCATGAGGAAGCGGAGCTGCTGTTCTTCGTCAGTGATCGAGAACCAGTATTTCAGCAGGATGATGCCGGATCGCACGAGCATGCGTTCGAATTCGGGAACGTCCTGGAAAAACTGTTCGACCTGATCCTCGGTCGCGAAACCCATCACCCGCTCAACCCCGGCGCGGTTGTACCAGGACCGGTCGAAAAGCACGATTTCGCCCGCCGCCGGCAGGTGTGGGACGTAGCGCTGGAAGTACCATTGGCTCTGCTCGCGGCGCGAGGGCGCGGGCAGCGCCACCACGCGGGCGACGCGCGGGTTCAGGCGCTGGGTGATACGTTTGATCACCCCGCCCTTGCCAGCGGAGTCGCGGCCCTCGAACAGGATGCAGACCTTTGCGCCGGTGTGCTGAACCCAGTCCTGCACCTTGATCAGTTCCGCCTGCAAGCGCAGCAGGTTTCGGAAATAGACCTTGCGGTCGAGCATGTCGGGGTGCTGCTTGTTGTAGATCTTGCGGATCTCCATCGACAGCATCGGTTCGCTGAACTCGATCTCGAAATCCTCGTCGAGCGTGTCTTCGAGCTCGGCTTCGAGCCAGTCCTTGGGTTCGTTGTCGGATCGCTCGGTCAAGGTCGTCTCCTCATGTCTCGGCGGGTTGGGTCCCGCTATCGTCTGATTGTAACGTGATCGTGTCGGGTTGCGGAATGCGCCAGATCAATCCGCGCCATCATACAGGAAGCGCCGTGGTATTGAACACGGTGCGCAGCGCAAACGAGCTTTGCATTTGCGCGACGCCGGGTAGTCGCGACAGGTATTGTCGATGGATGCGGGCGAAATCGTCGGTGTTTTCCGCCACGATCTTGAGGATGTAATCCGCAGTACCCGCCATCAAGTGGCATTCGAGCACGTCCGGGATACGCGCGACCGCCTTTTCGAAGGCTTCGAGCAGGTCGTCGGCCTGGCCTTGCAGCGTGATTTCGACGAAGACCGTGGTGGGCACGCCCAGCTTGCGCGCGTCGAGCAGGGCCACGTAATCACGGATGTACCCTTCGGATTCGAGCCGCTGGACGCGCCGGTGACAGGCCGACGGCGAGAGATTCGCGGTCTCGGAGAGTTCGGCGTTGGACATCCGCCCTTTGCGCTGAAGCGCGGTGAGAATCTTGCGGTCGGTCGCGTCGAGGGCCAATAGCGCGTTTCCTTTGCGTAGAGTGCCAGTAACACGCAACAATATCGCGCATACGCCGAGTTTGGCGAGCGGAATTTCAGAGAAATTCCGGACCGTTTCAGGCATGATTCTGGCCAAGGCACGACGGGAGGAAACGTCATGAAGATCGGCTGTCCGAAAGAGATCAAGTCGCAGGAGTTCCGCGTGGGCATGACCCCCAACGCGGCGCGCGAGGCGGTGGCGCATGGCCACGAGGTTCTGATCGAAACGCAGGCTGGCGCGGGCTCGGGCTTTGACGACGCGGCCTATGTCGATGCGGGCGCCGAAATCGTGCAGACCGCCGAGGAGGTGTTCGCCCGCGCCGACATGATCGTGAAGGTGAAGGAGCCGCAGGCGGGAGAGCGCAAGATGCTGCGCGAAGGCCAGGTCCTGTTCACATATCTGCACCTCGCCCCGGACCCCGAGCAGACGCATGACCTGTTGGCCTCGGGCGCGACCTGCATCGCCTATGAAACGGTGACCGACGACCGGGGCGGGCTGCCCCTGCTGGCGCCGATGTCCGAGGTCGCCGGGCGGCTGGCGCCGCAGGTCGGCGCGTGGACGTTGCAAAAGGCCAATGGCGGTCGCGGCGTTTTGATGGGCGGTGTCCCGGGCGTTGGCCCGGCGCGGGTCATCGTGATCGGTGGCGGCGTTGTCGGCACCCATGCGGCGCGGATCGCCGCGGGTATGGGTGCGGATGTGACAGTGCTGGACCGATCGCTGCCGCGCCTGCGTTACCTGGACGACGTGTTCGGCGGTCAGTTCAAGAACCAGTATTCGACGGCCGGGGCGACGGCCGAGCTGGTAGCTCAGGCGGATATGGTGATCGGCGCGGTGCTGATCCCCGGCGCCGCCGCACCCAAGCTGGTGAGCCGGGCGCAGCTGTCCGAAATGAAGCCGGGGGCGGCGCTGGTGGACGTGGCCATCGACCAGGGCGGGTGTTTCGAGACCTCGAAGCCAACCACCCATGCCGACCCGATATACGAGGTGGACGGGATCATGCATTACTGCGTCGCCAACATGCCGGGCGCAGTGGCGCGCACCTCGACCATCGCGCTGGGCAATGCCACCCTGCCCTTTTTGCTGAACCTGGCCGACAAGGGCTGGAAACAGGCCTGTGCCGAGGATCCGCACCTGCTGAACGGGTTGAACGTGCACGCGGGGCAGCTGACCTATTACGCGGTGGGCCGGGCGCTGGGGATTGACGTGGTTTCACCCTCGCTCGTCATCAAGTAGGGCGCGCACCGGGAAATCGGGGCAGATCGTCCGAGATCTGCCACCATGGTGCCATTGAGGCAGTGAAGATGTGCCAGCCAGGTCCGGGCGCGGGGCTGTCGAGGCTGCCAAGCGGCACGATCGCGGTGCCGAAGCTCACGTCCCGCCGGGGCAGCCCTGAGCCGCAGGTCCGGCAGAACGCCTGGCCGAAACGCCGAGCCCCCGGTAGGCGGAATGTGGTCACGTTGTTTTCTCCATGCGTGAAGCGCAGCGCGTCGATCGCAACAACGCCATTGGTCGTATGGGCGGCGGCACGGGCGCGACGGCAGCGCGAGCAATGGCAGTTGTAGAACTCGGGCAGCTGGGACAGTTCATAGGCCACAGCGCCGCAGAGGCAGGAACCGCGCAACGGACCGCCGGGTGCGGCATCGGCCCGGTCCGGGCCGGGCTGTTCAGGCAGGTCGGTCCCCGGAGGATGGCCCGCGATGGTTTCGGCGAAGGCGGAGATCGTCACCCAGGGCAATTTGTCGGCGGTGAAGATATGCCGCCCGCCGCGCAGGCCGGGATCGCCTTGCAGGGTACCCACGGGCAGCGAGATCTCGTTCGGGTCGGGCGTGGTACCCGGCAGGCAGGACCCGCAATGGCCGCAGAAGGGGCGGATGAAGCCCGCCGAAGAGGCATAGGCGACGATCGCATCCTCGCCGCAGATCCAGTCGAAGGCATCGGCGGAACAGGCGGTGAAACTGACGACAGGCGTGGCATGAGCCTTGCGGCACATCGCGCAGTGGCAATGACTGAGTGGTGCAAGCGGCCCGACAACGCGCCAGCGCACCGTACCACAGAGGCATTCTCCGGTGATCATCGCGCGCGCCTCCTCTGTCACCAGAGGCGAGACTAGCAGCGCGGGGCGTGTCTGTCAGGAGGGATACGGGGGGAGGATGGTAGCGTGAGGCGGACTTGAACCGCCGACCCCAGCATTATGAGTGCTGTGCTCTAACCAGCTGAGCTATCACGCCGTATCCACGGCGCGTCAGGTACCCAAGCTGACGGGCGGTGTCAAACGGAAATATGAAACTTTCCGTCCGGCACCGTCGTTTTTTTCGGTCGCGGTCAGGCCTGCTTGATGACCTGATGGGGATAGGGGATGGAAATTCCCTGCGCATCGAAGGATTTCTTGACCTCCTTGTAGAGCAGGAACTTCAACTCCCAGTAATCGGCGGCATCGCACCACAGCCGCGCGGTCAGATCGACCGAGCTGTCATTGAGGTTGGTGACGCGGACCCACGGCTCGGGGTCGTCGTGGATGCGCGGCTCGGCTCGGGCGATGTCGAGGATGATGGCCATCGCCTTTTCGGGATCGTCATCGTAATCGATGCCGAAGGTCATATCGAGCCGCCGGGTCGGGTGGGCCGAGAAATTGGTGATGATCTGGCCCCACGCCTTGCCGTTGGGCACTATGATCTGCACATTGTCCGGCGTCACCAGTTCCGTCGTGAAGAGGTCGAGGTTCTTGACCGTGCCCGAAGTGCCCGCGATATCGACGAAATCGCCCAGCTTGTAGGGGCGGAACACCACCAGCATCACCCCGGCGGCAAGATCGGCAAGCGTGCCCTGAAGCGCCAGGCCGATGGCCAGCGAGGCGGCACCGAGGATGGCGACGATGCTGGTCGCCTGAATTCCGAACAGGCCGAGGACCGCGACCAGAACGATGGCAAGGATGATCCATTTCACCGCGCCTGCCGCGAAATTGCCAAGCGTCGGGTCGATGCGCGGCGTCTTGTTGATGCGCCGGCGTACGACGCCCGAGATCGCGCCCGCGGCCATCCAGCCCACCACGAGGACGATCAGCGCCTTGATCGCGTTGAGGATCAGCGGCCCCAGAAGGGCTGCCTCGGCCATCATGTCTTCCATCTTTCAGTCTCTCTTTCCTGCTGCACGATTTCGCGCTCAACCTGCGACAAATGCGTGGTCCGGTCCAGTGGCCCCGTGTGGCTGCGTCCCGGTCATGCCCGCGGCGATCTTTTCCGCCATCATCATGGTCGGCGCGTTGGTGTTGCCGCCGATCAGGGTCGGCATCAGCGACGCATCGACCACGCGCAGCCCTTCCAGCCCGTGAACGCGGCCGGCGCTGTCGGTCACGGCCATCTCGTCGGTGCCCATCCGGCAGGTACCCACGGGGTGATAGATCGTGTCGGCACGGGCGCGGATATCGGCCTCGAGCGCGGTGTCGCTGCCGTCATGCGGGTAAAGACGCTTGCCCCGCCACGGCTCCAGCGGGGGTGCTTCGAGGATACCCTCCATGATGCGGGCGCCTTTCTTGAGCAGGTCCAGATCACGCGGGTCGGAGAGATAGGCCGGGTCGATACGCGGTGGCGCGGCGGGCCTGGTCGAGGTCAGCCCGACATGGCCGCGGCTGTGGGGGCGCAGCACGCAGACATGGCAGGAGAACCCGTGCTTGACGTGAATCTTGCGCATGTGGTCGTCGACGATGCCCACCACGAAATGCAGTTGCAGATCGGGGCGGTCCTGCCCCGGATCGGACCGCAAAAAGGCCCCGCCTTCGGCGAAGGGAGAGGCGAAAGGGCCGGTGCCTTCGCGTCGCCACCGCATCCCGTCACGGGCGAGATCGCGCAGCCCACCGGGCGTCAGGCCGACCACGTCGCGCCGCTTGGAATGGTAGCTGATGATGTAGTCGAGATGATCCTGCAGGTTCTGCCCGACCCCTGGCAATTCATGCGTCACCTCGATCCCGTGCGCGGCCAGTTCGTCACGCGGCCCTACCCCCGACAGCAGCAGCATCTGCGGCGACCCGAAAGCGCCGCCCGAAAGGATGACCTCGGCACGCGCGCGGATCTCCTGTTCCTTGCCCTGGTGGCGGACAAGGAGGCCGGTGGCGCGTTTGCCATCGAACAGAACCTTTTGAACCGGGCATTTTGTCAGGATCGTCAGGTTCGGGCGATTGAGGTTGGGCCGCAGGTAGGCCGCGGCGGCCGAACATCTTTCGCCCCGGTTCGGACCGTCATGGAACTGGGTGACCTGGTAAAGCCCCGCGCCCTCTTGCTCGGGGCCGTTGAAATCATCCGTCTCGCGGATCTGCAGCGACGCGCAGGCATCGACAAAGGCGCGGCTGATGGCGCGCGGCTCGGACTGGTCGGACACCACCAGCGGCCCACGCGCGCCGTGCAGATCGCTGTCGCCGCGCTGGTTGTTTTCGGATTTCAGGAAATAGGGCAGCACGCTCTGCCAGTCCCACCCGTCACATCCGGCCTCGGCCCAGGCGTCGTAATCGCCGGGATGGCCGCGAATGTAGAGCATCGCGTTGATCGCCGAGGAGCCCCCAAGCGCGCGGCCGCGCGGCTGGAACCCGCGCCGCCCGTTCAGCCCCGGCTGCGGTTCGGTCTGATAGGCCCAGTTGTTGATCTTGGGCCTGCCCGAGAGCATGGCGGCGACCAGCGCGGGGGCGCGGATCAGCACGTCCTCTCCGCTCCCGCCGGCCTCGACGAGGCAGACCCGGATACTGGGATCTTCGCTGAGCCTTGCAGCCATGACGCAGCCTGCAGATCCTCCGCCCGCGATGACGTAATCGAATTCCATGACCGGCCCTCCCTGATCGGGAAAGCCTAGGCCGGGGCGGCCTGCCGTATCAAGAGGTTAGCCCGGCAATGCCCCGGTCAGGACGTAGCGCAGGATCTCGACCACCTGGCGCGGCTCTTCGGCCACGGCGAGGGCGGCGGCATGCACTTCTTTCAGCGCATGCTGGTGTTCCGGCGGGCTGAGAACAACGAGCGGCTTGCCCAGGGCAGCGGCCTGACCCGCGTCGAAGGCGGCGTTCCACTGCTTGTACTTGTCACCAAAGCGCACCACGACCACGTCGGCCTGCGCGATCCCGTGCCGGGTGCGGATGGCGTTGAGCATCGCGCCCTTGTGATCGTGCCAGTATTTCTGGTCTTCGGCACCGAGGATCGTCACCCCGCAATCATCGCTGGCTGCATGATCGGTCACCGGCCCGGAGAAGTTGACATCGAGCCCCTTCGCGCCCTCGACGATCTGTTCGCGCCAATCGGTATGGATTTCGCCCGACAGGTAGATGTTCAACGTCATGTGCAGTCCTCCTATGGGAATGGAGGGGCTGGCCGCCCCTTCACCTTGTTCCGAACAGTTGCCGGAAAGCTCAGCCGCGCAGCGTGCCGCCGGTCGCCTTGGCAACCTTTTCGACGATCTTGGCGCTGATGGCTTCGATGTCCTTTTCCTTCAGCGTCTTGTCGGTGGGCTGCATCCGCACGGTGATGGCGAGCGATTTCTTGCCCTCGCCAAGGCTTCCGCCGATGAACTCGTCGAAGACGCGGACATCCTCGATCAGTGCCTTGTCGGCCCCTGCCGCGGCGTTGACCAGCGTCAGCGCCTCGACGCCCGCGTCGACGACGAAGGCGAAGTCGCGCTCGACCGCCTGAAGGTCGCGCATTTCCAGCGCGGCGCGCGTTGCCCCCGATTTGCGCGGCAGCGGCACCTCTTCAGGGTATATGACAAAGCCCATCGCCGGGCCCTTGACGTCCATCGCCTCGAGCACGCGGGGGTGCAGCTCTCCGAAGGTGCCCAGCACCTTTTTCGGGCCGAGGCAGATCCGGCCATGGCGACCGGGATGCCACCACCCTTCGCCGCCCCGCAGGATCTGGACCTTTGCGGGCGCGCCGATCGCAGCAAGAACGGCCTCGGCATCGGCCTTGACGTCGTAGAGATCGACGGGCCGCGCGGCGCCATGCACGTCCTTGGGGCCGGTGCGGCCGACGAGAAGGCCAGCGATCTCGGTCCGCTGCTCGCCCGGCTCGCCGCCGTGGAAGACCGGGCCAAGTTCGAACAGCGCAAGATCGGCGAAACCGCGCGCCTGGTTGCGGGCAGCGGCCTGCAACAGGCCCGGCAGCAGCGCGGGGCGCATGTGGCTCATCTCGGAGGAGATGGGGTTTTCCAGCATCGTTGCATCCTCGCCCCCGCCGAAAAGGGCCGCCGAGGCGCGGTCGATGAAGCTGTAGCTGACGCATTCGTTGTAGCCCAGTGCCGCGGCCGAGCGGCGCGCCATCTGGGCGCGGCGCTGCTGCGGTGTCATCACCGGCTTGGGAATGCCCGGGGTAAGACGCGGCAACGGCTTGCCCACCAGCTTGGTAAGCGAGGCGATCCGGGCGACCTCTTCGACGAGGTCGGCCTCGCCCTGGATATCGGGGCGCCAGGACGGCACATGCGCCATGTTCCCCTCTAGCCGGAAGCCCAGCCGGGTCAGGGTCTGGCGCTGGTCGGCCTCTGGGATATCCATGCCGACAAGCGAGATCACGCGCTCGGGGTCGAGGCGGTAAGCGCGGGAATGGTCCGGCACCTCGCCCGCGATGACGACCTCGGACGCTTCGCCGCCGCAGATGTCGAGGATCATGCGGGTCGCGTGTTCCAGGCCTTCGAGCGTGTATTCGGGATCGACACCGCGCTCAAACCGGTAGCGCGCATCGGAGTTGATGCGCAGCGCGCGGCCGGTCATCGCGATCTGGACATGATCCCAGAACGCGCTTTCGAGGAAGACATTCGCTGTCTCTTCGGTGCAGCCGGTCTCTTCGCCGCCCATGATGCCCGCGATGGATTCGGGGCCGTTCTCGTCCGAGATGACCATCATGCCGGGCTGGAGCGCGTATTCCTTTTCGTCGAGCGCCGTCAGTGTCTCGCCGCCCTGTGCGCGGTGAATGCGCAGCCCGCCCGCGACCTTGTCGGCATCAAAGACGTGCAGGGGCCGGTTGTGATCGAAGGTCATGTAGTTGGTGATGTCGACCAGCGCCGAGATCGGGCGCAGACCGATGGCGCGCAGCTGATCCTGCAGCCATTGCGGGCTGGGGCCGTTGCGGACGCCGCGAATGACGCGCCCGGTGAAAAGCGGGCAGCCGTCGCGCGTATCCTCGTCGATGGTGACGGAAATCGGGCAAGCGAAATCGCCCTGCACCGGCTCATGCGCGCGGGTTTTGAGCGTGCCCAGACCGCGGGCGGCCAGATCACGCGCGATGCCCGCGACGCCCAGCGCGTCGGGGCGGTTGGGGGTGATCGCGATCTCGATGACCGGGTCGACCTTGGACGGGTCGTTCTCGGCCAGCCAGTCGGTAAAGCGCTGGCCCACCTCGCCTGTGGGCAGTTCGATGATGCCGTCATGCTCGTCGCTGAGCTCGAGCTCGCGCTCGGAGGCCATCATTCCGTAGCTTTCGATGCCGCGGATTTTTCCCACGCCGATCGTGGTGTCGATGCCGGGGACATAGACGCCTGGCTTGGCCACGACCACGGTGATCCCCTCGCGCGCGTTGGGCGCACCGCAGATGATCTGCAGCTCCCCCTCGTCGGTGTCGACCTTGCAGACGCGCAGCTTGTCGGCGTCGGGGTGTTTCTCGGCATGGGTCACGTAGCCGAGCGTGAAATCGGCCAAGCGCTCGGCGGGGTTGGTGATCTCTTCGACCTCGAGCCCCAGGTCGGTCAGCGCCTCGGCGATCTCGGCCACGCTGGCAGAGGTGTCGAGATGGTCCTTGAGCCAGGAAAGGGTGAATTTCATGTCGAGGTCCTGTTCTTGATATGGGCCAGCCAGTTCATCAGCTCGCGGGCCCTTGAATGCAATGTCAGATCGGCCGGGTCCACCCCCAGCCTACGGGCGTTTTCGGGGTCGGCGGACGCATCGCGCATGGCGTCCGCGATCCGTTCCATCTCGGCCGTGCGGGTTTGGCGCGCATCGATCCAGCCGGCAATCTGCGCCGGAGAGCTTTCGGGGTGGTATTGCACGCCCCAGAAATCGACGCCGTCACGCTCGTAGGCGAAGGCCTGGATCGGGCTGTGGTCATTGCCCGCCAGCAGCACGGCCCCATCGGGCAGGTGCTGTACCTCGTCGCGGTGAACGCAGGGCACGGCAAACCCGTCGGCGCGGCCAGCCATCATGGGGTGTGCCCTGCCCGCCTCGGTCAGGCGCATGTCGCGCGCCACGCCGTCCTCGTTACCATTGGGTGAGGCGCCGACAGCCCCGCCAAGCACATGCGCGGCAAGCTGCATCCCGTTGCATGAGCCCCAGACCGGAAGGCCGCGGTCGAACACCGTGCGCATGGCCTGCGCCAGCGGTTCGGCGCGCGGATCGTCGACGCACCATGCCACGCCGGAGCCGGTGAAGATCACCGCCTCGGCCTCGTCCAGCAGGGCTGGCGTAAGCGGTGCGACATAGGGTTCGGCCACCGTGAGGGTCAGCTCCTCGGAGAGTTGCGGCAACGTGTCGAGAAACGGCGCGGCATCTGCGATGCCACGGGCCACGATCTCGGGCGCGTTCGATTCCAGAATGAGGATACGGGTCATTTTCCCTGTCCTGCCGCCACTTTCCCCATGCGCTTTAGCCGATCAGACCGGGCGGGAAAAGGGGCAGGCTCAGTCCCGGCCGACACGCTTTGCAAGGTCGTCGACATCACCCATCGCGGCCAGCTTCAGCTCGCGCGCCAGGCGCAGCGTGGGCTTGAGCGCGAAACAGATCGAGCCGATGAGGAACATCCACGTTCCCTGCGTCTGCCAATCCTCCGAGAAGAACATGATCGACCCGATCACGAAGAGCGTGGCGGCCGCGAAATCGACCGCCGTATAGGCCAGTTCGAACATTGCGTAGACCCGTTTCTGCCGGTTCGTGCCATCGCTGCGGTGATCTTTCTGAAAGAGCATCGGTATCTCCAGTTTGCCGGGTGTGGTGCCTGCATCGCATGGCAGGCGGGCGCAGTTCTAACACTACTTCGCCCGGGGGTTGAAATCGCGGGCGGGTGGCTTCATGTTGCCTCTCAGCGAGGACGACCTCGCGCGGATGATCCGCAAGCAGACGGGACGGCCCGGACATGTAACCGGAGCAGTCACTTGCGCAGCCTTTCAGACCGTATTCGTCAGGCCCTGAGTTTCGAGATCATCGGGCTGGCTATCGTCACCCCCCTGTTCGCATGGGCCTTCGATCATCCGATCGGGGACATGGGCGTGCTTGCCCTGCTGGGCGCCACGGCCGCGACGGGGTGGAACTATGCCTTCAACCTCGGCTTCGATCACGCGCTGGTCAGGTGGCGCGGGACCCCGGCAAAGACGGTGCCTCTGCGCGTCCTGCATGCAGTCCTGTTCGAGGCGACGCTGCTGGTGATCCTGGTGCCGATCTTTGCCCTGTGGCTGGACGTCTCGCTGGCACAGGCGCTGGTGATGGAGATTGCCTTTGCCCTGTTCTACATGGGCTACGCGTTCGTATTCACTTGGGGCTATGACAGCCTGTTCCCGCCGGAGGGGCGGCAAAAGGCCTGAACCAAACGAATTAAGAGCATGCCAACAAAACGCAAAACACGCGCCCGTCCGGCGGGCGCGTAGAGCATTTACCTGCTCAACCCGCCATGCAGGTTGGGCATGTCCAGCGCGGCAAAGCCGTAGTGGCGCAGCCAGCGCAGGTCGCTGTCGAAGAAGGCCCGCAGGTCGGGGATGCCGTATTTCAGCATGGCAAGCCGGTCGATGCCGATGCCGAAGGCAAAGCCCTGGTAGACGTCGGGGTCGATGCCGCCCGCGGCGATCACCTTGGGGTGGACCATGCCGCTGCCGAGGATCTCCATCCAATCATCGCCCTCGCCGATCTTGAGCGTGCCGCCCTGCCACGAGCAGCGGATGTCGACCTCGGCCGAGGGTTCGGTGAAGGGGAAGTGCGAGGCGCGGAAACGCAGCTCGACATCGTCGATCTCGAAGAAAGCGCGGCAGAACTCCTCGAGCGTCCATTTCAGGTTCGCCATCGAGATGTCACGGTCCAGCGCCAACCCCTCGACCTGGTGGAACATCGGCGTGTGAGTCTGGTCGTAATCAGCGCGGTAGACGCCACCGGGGCAGATGATGCGCAGCGGCGCTCCCATCTTCTCCATCGAGCGGATCTGCACAGGCGAGGTATGGGTCCGCAACACGTGCGGTGGGCGATTGTCGCCCTCGGCCCGGTGCATGTAGAACGTGTCCATCTCGGCCCGTGCGGGGTGGTGGCCGGGAATGTTGAGAGCGTCGAAATTGTACCAGTCGGTATCGATGCGCGGCCCTTCGGCCACCGAGAAGCCCATTTCGGCAAAGATCGCGGTCAGCTCCTCGCTGGCCTGGCTGACCGGGTGGATCGTGCCCTGCCGCCGGGGGCGCGAGGGCAGCGTGACATCCAGCCATTCGCTGCGCAGACGCTCATCGAGCGCGGCATCGGCCAGCGCCGCCTTCTTGGCGGCGAGCGCCGAATTGATTTCGTCCTTGAGCGCGTTGAGAGCAGGGCCCGCTGTCTGACGCTCTTCGGGGGTCATCTTGCCCAACTCGCGCATCTTGAGCGCGACCTCGCCCTTCTTGCCGACAGCGGCGAGGCGAATCTGTTCGAGCGCGGCCTCGTCGGCGGCCTCTGCAATTTGGCCCAGGTATTTCGCCTTGAGATCGTCCATGACACTGTCCCCGTGATAACGCCACGTTCTGCTACCGGGGGCGCGGGGCGAATGCAAGCAGGGCTTGGCGACAGCCGGTATGGGCAGCTACCAATCCGGTATCGGGAGGAGACATCATGACGATTCAATCGGTGCTGGACGAGGCCGTGACCAGTGGCGCGATGCCGTTTGCCGTGGCGATGGCGGGCAATTCGGGCGGTATCACCTTTGAAGGCGCCGCCGGAGAAGCCGCGCCCGGCTGCGCGGCCGGACCCGATACGGTGTTCCGCATCTTTTCCATGACCAAGGCGATCGGCGCACTGGCGGCAATGATGCTGATCGACCGCGGCCAGCTGAGGATGGACACGCGGGTGGCCGAGATCCTGCCTGACTGGGACCGGGTTCAGGTGCTCGACCGGTTCGACGGCGACACCCCCGTGATGCGCCCGCCGAAGGAGACGGCCACCATCCGCCACCTCGCGACCCATACCGCCGGGATGGATTACGAATTCTGGGATGGCGATGTCAGGCGATACATGCAGGCAGTCGGGCTGCGCACCATCATGTCGGGGCGCAAGGCGTCGCTGCTTTACCCGCTGATGGCAGATCCCGGCACGCGGTGGAGCTATGGTCCGGGGTCCGATTGGCTGGGCCAGGTCGTCGAGGCGGTGGATGGTCGGCGCATCGACACCTTCTGCCGCGAAGAGATCTTTGCGCCGCTCGGGATGGACACCACCCGCTTCGAACCTGACGGGCTCGAAGACCGGCTTGCCGCCGTCTGGCAGAGGCAGGACGATGGCGGCTTCGCCCGGCGAAAGCTGTCTCCCCCCGCACAGCCCGAATTCTATGGCATGGGTCATGCGCTTTATTCGACGGCCGGGGATTACATGCGGTTCCTGCGGATGGTGCTGAACCGCGGCGCGCTGGACGGCGAACGCCTTCTGTCGGAACAGGCGGTGGGGGCGCTTCTGGCTGACCAGATGCGCGGGCTGACCGTCCTGCCGATGCGCAGCGCCACGCCCGCGACCTCGGCCGATTTCGTTCTGCCCGCCGACACGACGCACAGCTTTGCCTTCGCCCGCTTCGAAAGCGATCAGCCCGGCAAGCGGCGCGCCGGCAGCCAGGGCTGGGCCGGGATTGCCAACACCCATTTCTGGCTAGATCCCGCTGCAGATGTCGCAGCGGTACTGATGACGCAGAGCCTGCCCTTCGCCGAACCGCGCTTCATGTCGGCCTATGACGCGTATGAGCGCGCCGTTTATGACCAGTGAGCTGTCACATGGCCGGCAATGGCTGATCCTCGCCGGCCTTGCGCTGGGTGTGTGCGTCACCAACGGGTTCGCGCGCTTTGCCTATGGTTTGGTCCTGCCCGCGATGAAGGCGCAACTGGGCTGGAGCTACGCGCAATCGGGCTGGCTGAACACCGCGAATGCGCTGGGGTACGTGGCAGGCGCCCTGCTGACCATGGCACTGATCCGGCGCGTTTCTCCGGCCCGTCTGTTCAGCGCCGGGGTTCTGCTGACCTCGGTCGCGCTGCTGGCTACCGGCTTCGACGAGGCGATGTGGGCGCAGACTCTTTGGCGGGTTGCGGCGGGGCTTTTCGGCGCGCTGTCCTTCGTCACCGGCGGGGCACTGGCCGCCGCGCTTTTTCCGCGCGACGGGCGGCGCAACGCGCTGGCCATCGCGCTGTATTTCGGAGGCGGAGGGGGGCTTGGGATCGTGTTCGCGGGCGCCGGCGTACCGCTGATGCTGGAGCATTGGGGCGCAGAAAGCTGGCGCTGGGCCTGGATCGGAATCGGGATCGTCAGCCTTTTCATCTGTCCGCTGGCGGTCTGGTCTTCCGAACAGCTGCGCGTCCCCCGTGCCAAGCCCCCTGCACCCGTACCCCTGCCGCTACGCTCAATGCTGGGCGAAATCGGTGGCTATGCCGGTTTTGGCCTGGGCTACATCGTCTATCTGACATTCCTGTCCGCATGGATGGTCGAGCGTGATTTCGGCGCCGGCACGATCGCGCTGACCTGGGTGCTGCTGGGATCGTGCATCACGTTGTCGCCGTTCCTGTGGCGAGGGATCTTCGCGCGCTTCGCCTCGGGCCTGCCGCTGGCAATGATCCTGACGGGAATCGCCACGGGCTCGTCCCTGCCGGTGCTCTGGCCGACAACTGCAGGGCTGGTCGCCTCGGCCATCGTCTTTGGCGCCTGCGTCTTTATGGCGCCGGGCGCGGTGACCAGCTTTACACGGCAGAACCTGCCCAGCGAGGCCTGGGGGCCCGCGATCAGCTTTCTCACGCTGGTCTTCGCGGTCTCACAGACGCTCGGCCCGGTCGGCGCAGGATGGCTCGGCGATCTTGCGGGCGGGATCGGAACCAGCCTGCTGGCCGCATCCGGTCTTCTCATGGCAGGCGCGATCTGCGCCCTGCTCCAGCGTCCGCTCACCGAACGATAGAGGAGCGCGCTCCCGCCCGCCGGCAGGACCATCATAGATGGCCCGCCACCAGTTGGGCCGGGCAGCGCGCCCTCGCGGGCGCGCTGCGGCCGGCGCCGGCTCTGCCGTCTTCCTCTTGCCAAAAATATCCCGGAGCGCGAGGCAGAGCCTCGCAAGACCCGGCGCCCGGAACGGGCGCCCGGCCCAACCGGAGGCCTGGCCCGGCGCCAGCTGGGGCTGGCGGTCCGGGCGGGAACACCCCATCCCCGAAACGCGAAACGGCCGCCCCGGTCGGGACGGCCGCGTCATTCACTGTCTCCCGGAAATCCGGATCAGGCGTTCAGTGCGCCTTTCGCCTGGTCGACGATCGCGCCGAAGGCTTCGGGCTCGTGCACGGCCAGATCGGCCAGGACCTTGCGGTCGACCTCGATGCCAGCCAGCGACAGGCCGTTGATGAAACGGGAATAGGTCAGCGCCTCGTCATGGGCGCGGACAGCTGCGTTGATCCGCTGGATCCACAGTGCGCGGAAATTCCGCTTGCGGTTCTTGCGGTCGCGGGTTGCATACTGGTTGGCCTTGTCGACGGCCTGGCGGGCAACCTTGAAGGTGCTCTTGCGGCGGCCGTAATAGCCTTTGGCGGCCTTGATGACCTTCTTGTGACGGGCGTGGGTGACGGTACCACCTTTGACGCGGGACATGTCTCTATCTCCTTATCAGCGGTCGTAGGGCATGTAGCCCTTGACGATCTTGGCATCGGGGGCCGACAGCGTGGTCGTCCCGCGCGCGTCGCGGATGAATTTCTTGGTCCGCTTGATCATGCCGTGGCGCTTACCGGCCTGGGCCGACAGCACCTTTCCGGTGGCGGTCACCTTGAAGCGCTTCTTGGCGCTCGACTTGGTCTTCATCTTGGGCATTTCCGTCTCCTTTCACGGGTTCGGTCAGCGCGCGACTCGGCATGCCTCACCGGCCGGCCACGCGAATAGACGCGCCCTCTACCCAAAGCGGGGGCCGCATGCAAGGGGGTCAGTTCAGAAAACGCGCCACCACGGTATAGAAGACATCCGGGATCTCGGCGAGGCGATAGCCGCCGGGGCGCGACGACGCGGCGAAGGCAACGAGACCGGCGGCGATCAACAACACGAGGATCGCCGCGATCGGGCGGCGGCCGTCGCTATAGGCCGAGACGATGGCGGGTATCGCAAGAAACCCGATCACAAGGCCCAGGATGAGGGCAAGGTCGCTGTCCATGGACATGCGGCAGAGGTTAGCCCGGATCGGTGTTGTAGATCAAACGCTCGTCGCAGGGCGCCACGCGCAGGATGTTCGTCGTACCCGGCACGCGGAAGGGCACGCCGGCGATCACCACGATCTGGTCGCTCTCGGTGGCAAAGCCGCCGGCCCGGGCGGCACGGGCCGCGTTGACCACCGCGCTCTTGAACCGTTCGAGTTCGGGCGTCATGACGCAGTAGCACCCCCAGGTCAGGCAGAGCCGCCGCGCCGTTCCCCGGAACGAGGTCATCGCGATGATCGGCACGCCCGGACGCTCCCGCGCGGTCAGAAGCGCCGTGGTCCCGCTTTGCGTGAAGCAGCAGATCGCCTTGATCTCGGTCTTCTCGGAGATCTCGCGCGCGGCAGACACGATACCGTCGGCCACCGAGGAGCCCTGAGCCGTGCGTGAGGAAGCGATGATCTGCGAATAGGTCGGGTCGTCCTCGACCTCGGCCGCGACCTGGTCCATCGTGCGCACCGCCTCGACCGGGTACTGGCCTGCCGCGCTTTCGGCGCTGAGCATGATGGCGTCGGTCCCCTCGTAGATGGCGGTCGCGACGTCCGAAACCTCGGCCCGTGTCGGCATCGGGCTTTCGATCATCGATTCGAGCATTTGTGTGGCGACGATTACCGGCTTGGCCGCCGCGCGGCACTTGCGCACGAGGCGTTTCTGGATCGGCGGCACCGCCGAGACGGGCAATTCCACGCCCAGGTCGCCGCGCGCCACCATGATACCGTCCGAGGCGTCCAGGATGGCCTCGAAATCCTCGACCGCAGCGGGTTTCTCGATCTTCGACAGGATCGCGGCGCGCCCATCCGCCAGCGCGCGTGCCTCGAACACGTCGCGAGCCCGCTGCACGAAGCTGAGCGCCAGCCAGTCGACCCCGAGCTGGCAGACGAATTCGAGATCCTCGCGGTCCTTGTCGGACAGCGCTGCGAGCGGCAGAACCACGTCGGGCACGTTTACACCCTTGCGGTTCGAGATCGTGCCACCCGTGACCACGATGCAATCGGCGAAATCGGCGCCGCAGCTTTCGACCTTCAACCGGATCTTGCCGTCATTGACCAGCAGCCCGGCGCCCGGCTCCAGCGCAGCAAAGATCTCGGGGTGGGGCAGACAGACGCGGCTGGCATCGCCCGGCGCAGTGTCGAGGTCGAGGCGGAACGCCGCGCCCTCCTCCAGCTCCTCGGCCCCATCGGCGAAGGTTCCGACACGTAGCTTGGGACCCTGAAGATCGGCTAGGATAGCGATGGTGCTGTCGAGATCCTTTTCAACCTGCCGGATGATGCGATGCTTCTCGCGGATCTCGTCATGGGTGCCGTGGCTCATGTTGAGGCGGAACACATCGGCGCCCGCCTCGTGCAGAGCGCGGATCATCTCGTAACTTTCGGAGGCCGGGCCCAACGTGGCCACGATCTTGACGTTTCTCTGGCGCCGCATGCCGCTCTCCCCTTGATCCGGGCCGCTTGTGTTACCGCAAACAGCAACCCGACCCGCTTATTGCGCAATTCCCTTTGCGTCGCAACTGCCCTACACCTGCGTCAAAAGCAATGACAGGCACATGACATATACCCCGTTTTTCATTCATGGAGAGGACCGCCCCGCGCGCTGGCTGATCACCTGCGACCATGCCACGAACATGGTGCCGCCAGAAGTGGGAGGCGGCGACCTGGGATTGCCACGCGAGGACATGGAGCGCCACATCGCCTATGACGTCGGCGCCTACGAGGTGTCGAAACATCTGGGCGAAATCCTGAACGCCCCTGTCGTCGCGGCCAATTTTTCGCGACTGGTGATCGACCCGAACCGTGGCGAGGACGACCCCACGCTGATCATGCAGCTTTACGACGGTTCGATCATCCCGGCGAACCGGGGTGTGGATGCCGCCGAGCGCGAACGACGCCTCCAGATGTGTTACCGCCCCTATCACTCGGCGCTCGAACGACTTGCCGGATTGCCACACGCGGTGATCGTGTCGATGCATTCATTCACACGGCAATTGCGCGGGCGCAAACCGCGTCCGTGGCATGTGGGTGTCCTGCATGCCGAGGACACGCGTTTCACCGATCCCCTCGTCGAGCGCTTGCGACAAGAGAGCGACCTGTGCGTCGGGGTCAACCAGCCCTATACCGGCTACTTGCCCGGCGACGCCATCGACCGGCATGCCACCGCGCATAACCGGCCGAACGCGCTCATCGAGATCCGCAACGACCTGATCGCCGATCACGCCGGCCAGCGAACTTGGGCAGAGCGGCTGGCACCGATCCTCGAAGATGCCTTGGCGGCCTCGGGCCTCTGAGCCGGCATTGTCCAGGACCCTTGGCGTTGCTACCTGTAATGCGACAGACGAGGAGTGAACCCATGGATCAGCAGACCGAGATCGAACTTCAGGCCGCCGCGTTCCGCCGGTTGCAGAAACACCTGATGGAAGACCGGACAGACGTACAGAATATCGACCTGATGAACCTTGCCGGGTTTTGCCGCAACTGCCTGAGCCGCTGGTACCAGGAGGCCGCAAATGAACGCGGCATCGAGATGGACAAGGCCAAGGCGCGCGAAATCTTCTATGGCATGACAATGGACGAGTGGAAGGCCAACTATCAGACCGAGGCCGGGCCGGAGAAACAGGTCGCCTTCGAACAAGCCTTCAAGGAGAACGTCACCGACAAGGGCTGAGCGCGGGCGCGCACAGATCATGTGCCGCAGGGAATGTTTCCCCTGCGGATTGTGCGGGCTATTCCTGCTGTATATCGACGGATCAGGAGGATTGTCGATGGCCCGGATGCCCAGCTTCTTCATCTCGCACGGTGGTGGCCCATGGCCCTGGCTGCCGCGGTGGCGCGCCGAGTTCGCACCGCTGGAGCAATCGCTGCGCGACATGCCCGCGCAACTGCCCGAGGTGCCGCGCGCGCTTCTCGTGGTGTCCGGCCATTGGGAGAGCGACGTGTTCTCGGTGATGTCTGCGGCCCGGCCGCCGATGGTCTATGACTACCATGGCTTTCCGCCCGAAACCTACGAGATCAGCTATCCCGCCACCGGCGCGCCGGACCTGGCGAACGATGCCGCGGCCCTGATCGCAGATGCCGGACTGGCAGTTCGGATGGACGACACGATCGGATTCGACCATGGCACCTTCGCGCCGCTCGCGGTCATGTATCCAAAGGCCGATGTACCGGTCTTCCAGGTCTCGCTGCGGGCGGACTACGACCCGGAGGCGCATCTGGCGCTGGGGCGCGCGTTGGCGCCCTTGCGTGACAAAGGCGTGGTCATCATCGGCTCAGGGCTGAGCTATCACAACCTGCGCCTGATGAATGCCAGCGCACGCGAGCCCTCGGAGGCGTTCGACGAGTGGCTGACCGCAGCGCTGGACGAGGCACCAGAGGCACGCAGCAAAACACTCCTGCACTGGGAGGACGCCCCCCATGCCCGTGTGTGTCACGCGCAGGAGGATCACTTCATGCCGATCTTCGCCGCGCTTGGCGCCGCCGAAGCAGAGCCGGCCACGCGGATCTACCATCAGAAGGGGATCTTCGGCGGTGTCACGGCCTCGGGCTGGCGTTTCGGTTGAACCCGGGCCGTGCCGTTCAGATCGCCGTCTTGCGCGCCTCGTCGAGGTAGATCTCGCGCAGGCGGGTCGCGACGGGCCCCGGCGTACCTGCCCCCAGCGCGACACCGTCGATCTCGACCACCGGCATGACGAAGGCGCTGGCCGACGTCGTGAAGGCTTCGTCGGCTTGCTTGGCTTCGTCGATGGTAAAGAGCCGCTCTTCGACTTCCATCTGCGCCTCCTGCGCAAGCCGCAATACGGCCTTGCGGGTGATACCGTGCAGGATGCCGTTCGACAGAGGACGCGTAACAATCTTGCCGCCCTTGACGATATAGGCATTGTTCGAGGTGCCTTCGGTCACGTGGCCATCCTCAACCATCCATGCGTCGTCGGCTCCGGCTTTCTTTGCCATCATCTTGCCCATGGACGGGTAGAGCAGTTGCACCGTCTTGATGTCACGGCGGCCCCAGCGGATATCCTCGATCGAAATGACCTTGGCGCCCTTCTTCGCAGCGGGGTTGTCGGCAAGGCCAGGCTTTGACTGGGTGAACAACACCAGTGTCGGCGGCGTGTCCTCGGCCGGAAACACGAAATCGCGATCCCCGTCCGACCCGCGCGTGACCTGCAGATAGACCAGCCCCTCGTCGATGCCGTTGAGTTCGACCAGCTTGCGGTGAATTTCAAGCAACGCGTCCTTCGAACAGGGCTCTGCCATGTCGAGCTCGTCCAGCGACCGCTTGAGCCGCACGGCATGGCCCTCGAAATCAATCAGCTTGCCACCCAGCACGCTGGTCACCTCGTAGACCGCGTCAGCCATCAGGAAGCCGCGGTCAAAGACCGAAACCTTTGCCTCGCCCTCGGGCAGGTACTCGCCATTCACGTAAACGGTTCGGGTCATGTCGTCCCTCCTCAACCCCAAAGCGCCGCATCCGGCGGGTAGACCCCGGCCTCGTCGAATTTCAGCGGCGTGTCGCGGTCTTCGGCCAGCAGGAGCGGGCCGTCAAGATCGGTAATCATCGCACCCTGCGCCAGCAGGGTCGCAGGCGCCATTGCCAGCGAAGAGCCCATCATGCAGCCGACCATCACCTTGTAACCCGCGGCCAGCGCCGCCTCTCGCAGGGCCAGCGCCTCGGTCAGACCGCCGGTCTTGTCGAGCTTGATGTTGACCACGTCGTACTTCCCCTCAAGCGCGGGCAGCGAAGCGCGGTCGTGACAGGATTCGTCGGCGCAGAGCGGCACTGGACGGTCAAGCCCGCGCAACGCGTCATCCTCGCCCGCGGGCAATGGCTGCTCGACCAAGGCGACACCAAGGCGCGACAGGTGCGGGGCCAGCTCGGCATAGGTCTGCGCCGACCACCCCTCATTGGCATCGACGATGATACGCGAGGATGGCGCCCCCGCGCGCACCGCTTCGAGGCGCGGCATGTCGTCGGGCGTACCAAGCTTGATCTTCAACAGCGGACGGTGCGCATTCTTCTCGGCCTGTGCACGCATCTCCTCTGGCGCGGCCAGCGACAGGGTGTAGGCGGTGATCTCCGGGCCCGGCGCGGGCAGACCGGCCAGGTCCCAGACACGCTTGCCCGCACGCTTGGCTTCAAGGTCCCACAGCGCGCAATCGACCGCGTTTCGGGCCGCGCCCGCTGGGAGCAGATCCTGCAACGCGGCGCGATCGAAACGCCCGGGCAGCGATCCGATCTGGCCCTCGACCGACTCCAGCGTCTCGCCATACCGGGCATAAGGCACGCATTCGCCCCATCCAGTCACGCCATCCTCTTCGATGCGAACGGTGAGAACCTGCGCCTCGGTCCGCGATCCGCGCGAGATGGTAAAGACCTGCGCCAGCCGGAACACCTCTCGGGAAACGTCAATCTGCACGTACCCTCTCCTTCCTCTTGCTGAAAATATCCCAGGGGGGTCCGGGGGGACAGCGTCCCCCCGGCCTGCCCACCCTAGAACGCGGCCAGGGCATCCACCAGCTTGCCCGATCCGAAGCGGAACGGGTCGGTCGCCGGCAGGCCCATCTCGGCCTCGATCTTCGCAAGGTAGCTGCGCGCATCCTCCTCGGACATGTGCTGCGTGTTGACCGAAACACCTACCACCTTGCAGTCCGGATTGGCCACATGCGCCAGCGGCAGCGCAGTGTCGCGCAGCGTCTCGAGGCTGGGAAGCTTGTAGCCCGGCAGCCCGCGCATATGCTCGCGCGTCGGCTCGTGGCACAGGATCAGCGCATCCGGTGCCCCGCCGTGGATCAGGGCCATTGTCACGCCGGAATAGGACACGTGAAACAACGAGCCCTGCCCTTCGATCAGATCCCAGTGGTCTTCTTCATTGTCGGGTGTCAGCCACTCGATCGAGCCGGCCATGAAATCGGCGATCACGGCATCGAGCGGTACGCCGTCGCCGGTGATGAGGATGCCGGTCTGGCCGGTGGCGCGGAAGGTGCTCTTCATGCCCCGCTCGCGCATCTCAGCATCCATGGCGAGCGCGGTGTACATCTTGCCGACGGAACAGTCCGTTCCGACCGCAAGACACCGCTTACCGGTGCGCTTTTCGCCGTTGGCGATCGGGTATTTCACCGAGGGGATCCGCACGTCGTGCAGCTTGCGCCCCGTCGCCTCGGCCACGGCGACAAGGTCGGGCTCGTCGCGCAGCAGGTTGTGCAACCCCGAGGCAAGGTCGAACCCTTCCTCAAGCGCGGTGACCAGCACCTTCTTCCAGGCCTGGCTGATCACGCCACCGCGGTTTGCCACGCCGATCACCAGCGTCTTGGCGCCCGCGGCTTTCGCCTCGGCAAGGTCCATGTCGGTCAGGCCCAGGTCGGCCTTGCAGCCGTCCATCCGGTACTGGCCAACTGCATTCTCGGGGCGCCAGTCCTTGATGCCGATGGCGACCTTGGCCGCCAGCTGGTCGGGGGCATCACCCAGAAACAGCAGATAGGGTGTTTCGATCATCGCGCGGCCTCCTTCAACGATTCCGGCCGAGTCTAGGCAAAGCCCTGCACGAGCATCTCGCTTTTTGCAAAGCGTGGCGGCGCGCCGTCGGTTAAATGTTGCACACAACTGAAATCATCCGCAAAAATCTTCGAAGATTCACGGCTGATCAAATCCTGTGCATCTTGGAAACGCGTCATTGCGCACCATGCCGCAACTGCGATGCCGCAACCGCACAATACGCTTGCAGATACAGGCGCAATTTAATACTGCCGAAGGCGAGAATTGAGCAATTTCCTTACCAATCGAGGGACCGACATGAGCTTTCGCATCCAGCCCGCCGCACCTGCGCGCCCCAACCGCTGCCAACTGTTCGGCCCGGCTTCGAACACCAAACTGTTCGAGAAGATGGCCGCCTCGGCCGCGGATGTGATCAACATCGATCTCGAGGATTCGGTTGCGCCCACTGACAAGGACATGGCCCGCGCCAACGCGATCAAGGCGATCAACGAGGTCGACTGGAACACCAAGACCCTGTCGGTGCGGATCAACGGGCTGGATACGCCCTATTGGTATCGCGATGTAGTGGACCTTCTGGAACAGGCCGGCGACCGACTGGACCAGATCATGATCCCCAAGGTCGGCTGCGCCGAGGATATCTATGCGGTTGACGCGCTCGTCACGGCGATCGAACGCGCGAAAGGGCGCAAAAAGCCGATCGCCTTCGAGGTCATCATCGAGTCCGCTGCCGGCATCGCCCATGTCGAGGCGATTGCCGCCGCGTCGCCGCGCCTTCAGGCGATGAGCCTTGGAGCCGCCGATTTCGCGGCCTCGATGGGCATGCAAACCACCGGGATCGGCGGCACGCAGGAAAACTATTACATGATCCACGAAGGGCAAAAGCACTGGTCGGATCCTTGGCACTGGGCGCAAACGGCCATCGTCGCGGCCTGCCGGACACATGGCGTCCTGCCGGTGGATGGCCCGTTTGGCGATTTCTCGGACGACGAAGGATTCATCGCACAGGCACGCCGTTCGGCCACGCTGGGCATGGTCGGCAAATGGGCGATCCATCCCAAGCAGATCGCGCTTGCCAACCAGGTTTTCACCCCATCGGACGAGGCCGTGACCGAGGCGCGCGAAATCCTGACTGCGATGGAGGAGGCCAAGGCCAAGGGCGAAGGCGCCACGGTCTACAAGGGACGGCTGGTCGACATCGCTTCGATCAAGCAGGCCGAAGTCATCGTGAAACAGGCCGAGATGATCGCCAAGGGCTGATCCTCCAGCAATCGGGGGCGCCCATTCGGGGCGTCCGCCTCAGGGCGTTGCCGTTTTCGGCGCGACCAGACATGAAAATGCCGGGACGGTTCAGCGTCCCGGCATCGTTTCTCTGAGGGATCAGCGTCCGAAGGCCGAGTTCGGCACCCAGCTCATACCGCTGCCTTTCTTGCCCCATTTCATCATCAGGCAAGCCGTGCTGTATTTCTGGAAATAGCTGATCTGGACCGGGTACCAGCCCGCTTGCGGAACCTCGACCTCGACCCTTTGGTTCGGCTCGCAGGGCTGGCGGGCTTCGTAATACCCGACGCGCTGACCACCGATACGGGCATCGATCCCGTCATTCGACCAGGTCTCGATCTCGTAGATGCCTGGTGAGTCGAATCGGATGTAACCGCGAATGTCGGCGGCCACGTTGAACGCCTTGCCCGAGGTCAGCACCGGGTCGCCCTCGTTCGTGTCGCGATAGTCCAGACCGCGCAGCGGCTGGCCGCCCTTGGCTTTGCGCAGCATCTGCTTGGCCTCGCCGAGTGTCTGGATGCGGGCCGGCGGATCGCCCGCCCAGGAGTATCGTACGGACAGGCCACTTTTTGGGTTTGGTTGCGGGCTGGCCGGTTTCAGCTTGAGCGGTGCGGCCTGCGCGGCGACCGCGATCAGCAACGCCGAGGCGGCAAGTGCGGCGGTCCGGATAAGTTTCATCGTCGTCTCCCTGACTGAACCTTCGCCCGGATCATGACGGACACAGGCATGGCATGGGAGAAATCCTATGGCGGGCCGCGAATTCGGGCAAGGATTCGCGCATTCGATCAGGCGCGTAGATCCTTGGGCGAGCCCATGACGACGTAGGACGTGATCGAGGTGACATGCGGCAGAGTCCCGAGGACATCGGTGTGAAACGTCTTGTAGGACGGCAAATCGGCACATTCGACACGCAACAGGTATTCGATTGTGCCGGTGGTATTGTGGCACTCGACCACTTCGGGCGCGGCCGATACCGCGCGCTCGAACGCCTCTTGCGCGGCTTTCGTGTGTTCCCCGAGTCCTACACCGAGATAAGCGGTGAAACCGACCCCCATAGCCGCAGGATTCAGTACCGCCCGATAGCCTGCGATGACGCCCTCGCGCTCCAGCTCTTGCACCCTGCGCAAGCATGCCGACGGTGACAGCCCGACCCGGCCCGCAAGGTCGAGATTCGAGATACGGCCGTCGAGAGACAGTTCTTGCAATATCCTGCGGTTTATCTGATCAATCTTCGCCATTTATTGCTAACATTCGTCGAAATTGGCATGTAAAGCAATTTCATTCACCGCATGTCGACAGATAGTTCGGCAATGAGTCTGGATCTTCTTCTCGCCCTCGCGCTCTTTGCCTTTGTCTCGTCGATCACTCCGGGGCCGAACAACCTGATGCTGATGGCCTCGGGTGCGAATTACGGCTTCCGCCGTACGATTCCGCATATGCTGGGCATCGGCATCGGCTTTACCGTGATGATCTTGCTGGTGGGGACGGGTTTGATCCGGATTTTCGACACCTGGCCTGCGAGTTACACCGCGCTCAAGGCCGCGTCGGTCCTGTACCTGCTGTACCTTGCCTGGAAGATCGCAACCGCCGCCCCGACCACGGGAAAGGCGACGGGGCAGCCAATGTCATTCCTGCAGGCCGCGGCCTTTCAATGGGTGAACCCCAAGGCCTGGGCGATGGCTCTGACAGCGATCAGCGCCTATACGCCCGACCGCTCGATCTGGGCGATCGGGTTGGTAGCGCTGATTTTTGGCGCGATCAACCTGCCCTCGGTCAGCACATGGACGGTTCTGGGTCAGCAGATGGCGCGCCTGCTGAAAGACCCCAGGCGATTGGCGGCGTTCAACTGGACGATGGCCGCGCTGCTGATCGCCTCGCTCTACCCTGTCATCTGGCCTGAGTGAGCCAGCAAAGCTCGCGCAAGGGATGCGGTGCAGGGCGCTTGCCGAGTTGCATCCGACCGGCGCTGCGGTCATATATCCGACGGAACGCGCGACGAGAGGCCCAATGACCCAATACCTGGATTTCGAAAAACCGCTGGCCGAGATCGAAGGCAAGGCCGAGGAGTTGCGGGCGATGGCCCGCCGCACCGAGGGCATGGATGTCAGTTCCGAGGCCGCGGCTCTTGACGCCAAGGCCGCAGGCCTGCTCGAGGATCTCTATCGCGACCTGACACCCTGGCGGAAATGCCAGGTAGCGCGGCATCCGTCCCGGCCACATTGCAAGGATTACATCGAAGCGCTCTTTACCGAGTATACGCCGCTGTCCGGCGACCGGAACTTTGCCGACGATCACGCGGTGATGGGCGGCCTCGCGCGCTTCAACGACAGGCCCGTCATGGTGATCGGACATGAAAAGGGCCACGACACCAAATCGCGGATCGAGCGCAATTTCGGCATGGCGCGGCCCGAAGGCTACCGCAAGGCGATCCGGCTGATGGACATGGCCGGCCGGTTCGGTCTGCCGGTCATCACGCTGGTCGATACGCCCGGCGCCTATCCCGGCAAGGGCGCTGAGGAGCGCGGCCAGTCAGAGGCCATCGCGCGCTCGACCGAGATGTGCCTGCGGATCGGCGTGCCGCTGGTCTCGGTGGTCATTGGCGAGGGCGGGTCCGGCGGCGCGGTGGCCTTTGCCACGGCCAACCGTGTCGCGATGCTGGAGCATTCGGTCTACTCGGTGATCTCGCCCGAGGGCTGTGCCTCGATCCTGTGGAAAGATGCCGAAAAGATGCGCGAGGCGGCCGAGGCGCTGCGCCTGACCGCGCAGGACCTGCACAAGCTGGGTGTCATCGACCGCATCATTCGCGAACCGCGCGGCGGTGCCCATCGCGACAGCACGGCGGCCATCGACAGCGTAGGCAAAGCCGTCGACGCGATGCTGGACGACTTGGCCGGCAAGGATGCCAAGGCGTTGATCGCCGACCGTCGCCGCAAGTTCCTGGAAATGGGATCGAAAGGGCTGGCGGCCTGACAACCGCCGCCTGAAGGAGCGAGGCTTTCGCCTCGCGCTTTTCCGGTCTTGTGCGAGGCGCTGCCTCGCGCTCCGGGATATTTAGGGCAAGAGGAAGAGGCGGGCGCCGCGCTTCAGCCGCGCAGACGTTCGAGCAGGGCGCGCGACGGCTCTCCGGTGACCGCAAGCCCGTTGGCGCGCTGATACCCCTCGATCGCGGCCTTGCTCTTTGAACCGATCACGCCGTCAGCGCCACCAGTGTCGTATCCCGCGCGGGTCAGTCTTTCCTGGAGCTCCTTGCGGTCGGCGAGCGTGAGGCCGGTCTCGTCCGGCCCGAAAGACGCCTGGAACGGAGCGCCACCCGCGATCCGGTCGGAAAGATGGCCCACACCGATCGCGTAATTGTCGGAGTTGTTGTAGCGCTTGATGACATCGAAATTGCGGAAGACAGCGATCTGGGGGCCGGGCTTTTGCGGCTGGAGCACGCGCAGCGGCGTGCCCGAACGTGCGGCGGCAGAGCCCACTTCGCCGCCCCAAGGCTGACCGGTCCGCCAGCCCGCATTGGCGAGGTAGGCGGCTGCCGAGGCGAGCGCGTCGGTGGGATCCTCGGCCCAGATGTCGCGCCGCCCGTCGCCGGTGAAGTCCACGGCGTAAAGCTCGTAGGAGGTGGGAATGAACTGCGTGTGGCCCATGGCGCCAGCCCAGCTTCCCAGCATCCGGTCCGGGGTCGTGTCACCGTTTTGCAGGATCTTGAGTGCCGCGATAAGTTGCTTTTCGAAGAAGGCACCGCGCCGTCCATCATAGGCAAGCGTGGAAGTGGCCGACACGACCGGGATGTCGCCGCGCCGCGCACCATAACGGCTTTCCAGCCCCCAGATCGCGGTGACGACCTCTTTCGGCACGCCATAGCGGGCCTCAATCCGACCCAGCGTGGCGGAGTGGCGTTGCAGCATCTGGCGACCGGTCGCGATGCGTTCGTCCGACGCCGCGATGGCAAGGTAATCCTCGAGGCTGCGCTTGAACTCTGTCTGGTTTCGGTCGCGCTCAATCACCAGCGGGATGTAGCCCGCATTGCGAAACGCCCGGTCGAGCGTGGCCTGGCTGATCCCCTGCGCGGCGGCGCGAGGTTTGAACGCTGCGACCCAGCGGTTCCAGCCGTCATTGGGCACCGTACGGTACTGCGGGGCGGCGGCGGGTGTGTTTTGCAAGGTGCCGCCGGCGGAACAGGCGGTCAGGCCAAGGGCCCCAAGCCCGAAGGAAAATGCGCGTCGGTCGATCATGTCTCGGTGTCCTGCTCTGGTCTTTTGTGGTCTTCACGCCTCATCTGCCGGTTCCTGCACGTTCAGCCGCGCCACGCCAGCAGGCGCTTTTCAGCCTGACCGATTCCCCAGCTGACCAGAACGCCCAATGTCGACAGGATCACCACCCCGGCGAAAAGCCGCTCAAGATCGTACAGGCTGCCGGCTTGGAGGATGTAGGCGCCAATGCCATGCTCGGCCCCCAGCATCTCGGCCGCGACGAGCAGGATGATCCCTATGGCAAGGCTGACACGCAGCCCCGACAGGATACCGGGCAAGGCCCCGGGCAGCACGATCTTGCGCACGATCGAGGCCCAGGAGAGGCCAAAGCTCTGCCCCATCCGTACCAACCCGCGGTCGACGTTGTCCACGGCGCCAAAGGTGGCGACCACCGTAGGAGTGAAGGTCCCCAGCGCGATGAGCGCGTATTTCGACCCTTCGTCGATACCGAACCAGATCACGAATAGCGGCAGCAGGGCGATCTTGGGAATCGGAAAGATCGCGGCGACCAGCGGCACCAGCCCCGCCCGCACATAAGAAAAGAGCCCGATCATCACGCCAATGGCAACGCCCGCGCTGATGCCCATCAGGCTGCCCACGACAAGGCGTGAGACCGAAGGCGCAAGATGGGTCCAGAGCATACCGGATTCGGCAAGGTCCCACAGGGTGAGAGCAACATCCGAGGGTCGGGGCAGGGTCAGGTTGGAAATCCAGCCCGCCCGCGTGCCCCATTCGATGAACGAGAGGAGCAGAACGAACACGACTATGCCGGTGCCGCGCTTGGCCACCGGGGAAAAGCCGCCGCCGCGAAAGGGAACCGGACGGGCGCCGTCAGACATTCATAAGCTCCTGATCGGCGGCCTGCGCTTCTTCGCGCATCATCTGCCAAAGTTGCGCCTGAAGACGGTCAAGCTGGGGATCACCTGTCTGGCGCTTGGCCAGCGGCACCGGAATCTCGATCACCTCGCGCACCCGACCGGGGCGGCGGGACAGAACCGCGATGCGATGTCCGAGCCTTACCGCTTCGGCAAGGTTGTGGGTCACGTAAACGGCGGTGAAAGGTTGCCGCGCCCACAGGGTGACCAGATCCTCCATCAGCAACTCGCGCGTTTGCGCGTCGAGCGCCGAAAGCGGCTCGTCAAGCAGCATCACGGCAGGATTCACGGCCAAGGCACGCGCGATGGCAACACGCTGGCGCATGCCGCCTGACAATTGCCGGGGCAGCGCATTGTGAAAGTCCGACAGTTTCGTGCGGGCCAGCACATCTCCTATGATATCGTCGCGCTGCGCCTGCGAGAGCTCGTGATCCTCGAGCGCCAGCGACACGTTCCCGGCAACGCTGCGCCACGGCAGCAGGGCGAAATCCTGGAACACGAAGGTCAGCGGGTTCAGGCAGTCCGCGGGCGGCTCCCCAAATTGAAGCACCCTGCCCTGCCCGGGCCGCTCCAACCCGCCCAGTATGCGCAAGAGCGTGGACTTGCCACAGCCCGAAGGCCCGATCACGCACAGGATTTCGCCCGCCGGAATGGCAAGCGAGATATCTTCCAGCACCACCATGTCGCCATAGTGATGGGTCAGCGCCTCGGTTCTCAGTTCCATGAAGAATGGGTGGTCCCGGACGGGCGCACGGCCCGCCCGGTCGGCTTACATGGTATCGACATACGAGCTGTCGACAAGCGTTTCGGTCGTGATCTCGTCCTTGATCAGCCCCTCGGACTTGAACCATCCCAGCTGGTCCTCGACCGATCCCATGTTCAGCGCGGCATTCGCGTTGATGCGCATCGCACCGTTGCGGATCGAGGGTGCCGCCTTTTCGTATTCGCGGTCGGTATAGACGTATTTGTGAATAAGCTTGACCATGTCCTCGGCCGCCTCGTCACCGGCGGTCTTGTCCACCAGCGCCGCATTGAAATCGGCCGCCCCGCGCGAGAAGGCCCGCAAGAAAGCTTCGGACTTGGCGCGTTCGTTTGCGGCATTCTCGGCCGAGGTAAAGACGGTGGTAACCTGATAATCGGGGATGTAATCGGCCACTTGGCCGATGGTCTGCACCGCCCCGGCCCCTGCAAGCGCCTTGGCGATATGGGGTACGATGGACCATGCATCGACCTGGCCCGACTTCATCGCGCCGATGATCGCCCCCACCTTCTGCAAGGGTTTGAACGAGACCGAGGCCCCCTCGGCACCGGCGATTTTCGAGCCCATGTAGTGGAAGGATGAACCCGGTTGCGTCACGGCGAATGTCTTGCCGTCAAGCTGCGCAGGGCTTGTCAGGCCGGCCTCGTAAGCGGCATTCGATGCCAGGATCATCTGCCCGTCGATACCCTTTTCCTCGCTGAGCGCGCCGCCAATCACCTTGGTCGCGCCCTTTTCCGCAAGGCTGATCAAGCCACCCGTTATGGCAGTCACGGCATAATCGGCATCTCCGCTGGCAATGGCGACCGCCATCGGCTGCGCCGCCTCGAAGAACCGGAACTCAACATCAAGCCCCTCATCGGTGAAATAGCCGCGCTCGAACGCGACGAAGGACGCCGCATGGCTGGTGAAGCGCAATGCGCCCACGGTCAATTTCGTATTGGCCAGCGCGGGCGTTCCCAGCATCGGCAAGCTTGCCGCGCCTCCCATCAATCCGAGCGCGCCGCGCCGTGTGAAACCGGTCATCTAGGTTCCTCCCCTGTTGTCGGGGGCAGGTTAGGCCAGCCGCGACGGCACATGCAATCCGCGATTGGCTCAACTCACCAGCAACCGCAGCCCCTGTGTGACGTCCGAGCGTACGGCAAGGCGCAGGCCCGGCTCGTCGCCCGCCTTGAGCGCCGCGATTATCAGCTTGTGGTGATGCGGCGGATCGGTTCGGCGCAACCGGCCATAAAGCGCGCGCATCGTTGGCCCGAGCTGCAACCAGACCGTTTCGGCCATGGCCAGCATCGCCGGGGCCTGCGCCCGCAAGTAAAGCGTCCGGTGGAATTCGAGGTTCGCACGAATGTATCCCACAGCGTCCCGCTTGGTCACCATCTCGGCGACGGTCATGTTGATGACCTGCAACCGGTCGATCAGCGCGATATGCGCCCGCGGCAGGGCGCGACTGGCCAGTTCGACCTCGAGCAGCGCACGCAGGGCCGCCAGTTCCTCGATCCGGTCATTGCTCAGCTCCGGGGTCGAGACACGACCCGAGGAGGACAGGAACAACGCGCCCTCGGCCACCAGTCTGCGCACGGCTTCGCGCGCAGGGGTCATCGACACGTCGAAATCCTTGCCAATGCCCCTCAGGGTCAGCGCCGCTCCCGGCGCGATCTCTCCGTGCATGATCCGGGTGCGGAGCGTGCGATAGACCCGGTCGTGGGTCGCAGGAGTTGCAGGGGCGGCATCGCCGGGGCGCGTGGTCAGCATGAAACCTATGTGATCACAAATCGCCGCACGGTCAATCCGCCACGTCGAAACGATAGCGGTGCAGCGCACTGCCTTCGGCCCGCAACCAGGCCCGCTGCGCACCATAGGGTCCGTGAATACGCTCAACCTGCGCCCAGAAGCGCGGCGAATGGTTCATCTCGGCCAGATGCGCGACCTCATGCGCCGCGACATAGGCCAAGACATCGGGCGGCGCGAGGATCAGCCGCCATGAGAACATCAGCGCGCCCTCGGACGAGCACGACCCCCAGCGCGAGCGCGTATCGCGGAGCGTGATCCGCGCGTAGGATAAGCCCAGCCGCACGGAATAAAGGTCGCAAGCCGCAACCAGCCTGTCGCGCGCCAGTTCCCGCAGGAACCGTTCCAGCCGCCGCGCCGCACCTGCCACGGGGACGGCGATCTCGTCTTGGCCCAGCGTGATCCGCCGCCCCGATGTGGCCACGATTCGGCGTTCTACCCCTTCGACCGGGACGGAACCGCCCGGCCCGACCGCCGCGACAGGCGGCCGCGCGCCAAGGTGGTGGCGGATCCACTCCTCTTTCTCGCGCGCGAACTTCAGCGCGTCGCGCTCGGCCACGTAGGGCGGCAACGTCAGCGTAACCCGTCCATCGACCTGAGAAATCCGCAAGGAGATACGCCGCGCGCGGGCGGTCCGGCGCAGTGTGATCGCAACCAGCGGGTTGCCGTTGAGATAACGCGTTCCCATATGCGGGTTACACCCCGGGCCAAAAGTTTTGACAGCACCCTGCGCTTGTGGCAGGTGACCGGAATCGTCGACACGACTCAGCAGATATCAAGGGGATTTCTTATGCCCAAGGAAGAATGGGGCGTAAAGCGCGTTTGCCCGACCACAGGCAAGCGGTTCTACGACCTGAACAAGGACCCGATCGTCAGCCCCTACACGGGAGAGATCGTGGAATTCGAGAACGGCAAGAGCCGTATGATCGCCGCCGATAACGAGGACGCGGCGACCGCAAAATCGCGGGAATCGACCGAGAGCGACGACATCGTCCTGGATGATGACGATGACGTGGATGTCGATCTGGGCGATGATGTTCTGGACGATGACGATGACGAAGACAACGTCTCGCTCGACGAGATCACCGATGTCTCGTCCGAGGACGACGATTCCTGATACCCGCCGCGGGCGCCCCGGCGCCCGCCTCCGAACCGGCCGCGGAAAAAATCGCAAGCCTCCGCTTTTTGCCCTTGCACTCGCCGCCGCCGTTTCATAATTGTCCGCCACCGCAGCGACGACAGCCGTTTTAGCGGTCCGGGGCCTTAGCTCAGTTGGGAGAGCGCTTGCATGGCATGCAAGAGGTCAGGGGTTCGACTCCCCTAGGCTCCACCAAATCATTCAAGTTAAACAAAATAGCTTAACATCGGAATGGTGTGACACACAGGTGTGACACAGGATGAAGCCTCCTGCTTATCCCAACCGGTCAAGACACGGCATCTTTTTCTTCCGCTGGCCAATACCAAATTCTGATCGGGCTGCAGGCAAGTCTTTGCACGAGATACCCGAGCGCCTCAATCGGGTAGGCGTAGAGACAGCCAGAGGAGGCCGCTGGCAGGCCTTACAGATAAATCGGGCCACGCGCCCGCGCAGCTGAACGCAGGATAGCGTCTGTACGGCGCTCTCAGAAGCATTTTGAGGGTGTTGTTGCGCAACTCGCACTTGAGACGTGATGGCCCCATACCCCACTGACGTCATGGGATGCGGCCAATCTCGGCGGTGCCGAGGGTGTTGAAGCGGTTCATAAGGGCGACGCTGATATGGATTTCTGCGGTCTGGCGGTCGGCGTCTCTTGCCATGATGCGCTCGCCGAAGGCTTTCAGGCAGCGCATCCTTGCCTCGATGCGGCTGCGGGCGTGGTATTCCGTCCAGCGTTTCCAGAAGGCCCTGCCGTAGTATCGCGTCGCACGCGGGTTTCGTTTCGGGCGCGTGCCGGCGGGCAGTCATCTTTCCATAGCCGCCCGTTCTTGCGGATCGGAATGATCGGAATACCTTTGAGGCCTGCATGGAAGAGGCAGGCTACGCGAATGACGTGCGAGCTGGAATGATGGGACACTCCGTTAAAATTCACGCGGCGCGAAGTGAATCTCCCCTTCGCGCAGACCGGCGGCCAGCTGCTATCCCATCTCATCAGCCGCCTCTACGAGCGAACCTCGATCATAGTGACGACCAATCTCGACTTCGGGGAATGGCCTTCGGTCTTTGGCGACGCGAAAATGACTACTGCGCTGCTAGACCGCCTGACCCATCACTGCGACATCGTTGCAACCGGCAACGAAAGTTGGCGCTTCAAGACCCGAGAATGACCGGCACCCACGCTGGCTCGATACAGCTGCGCTGTATGGGGGCTACATCGCATCGGGCCAGCTAGCCTCTCATCGTGCGTCAATCCACGCCTGGACAACCGTTGCGCGCCAGCCGACTGCACGTTTGCTGAGCTTGATCGAAGCCGGAAATGTCCCCTCGCTCATCATGGCATAGAGGGTGCTGCGCGAAAGTCCTGTCAGGGCCATCACGTCTTTACATCTCAATATTCGATCAGGATTTGTCATAACCATTTACTTGGTTTCGTTCATGAAAAACAGGAGGAGATGCTCAGACCTGATGCGTGTCGCCTCCCGCCGGGCGGGGCGTTCCTTGCGGAACAGGAAACGACACATCGTCATCGTTATGATGGCAGGACACTAACTGTGCAATTTACGTCCTACAAGCCACTTTCGTGATCTTTGGACCAAAATAGAACATCTTGAGTCCTAGGGTGTCGTATGACGTGCGCTGCCGTCAGCAAGTTTCTGTAAATACTCGCCCCACCACGAAGCAATTCGGACCCTTTCATCCCAATGAGTGCTCCGCGCATAGGCTTTCCGAATCTCATTCCTTTCCACGTGAGCAAGTGCACGTTCGATTGCATCTGCACTCCATAGGCCAGATTCGTTCGCCAAGGTGGAAAATGTCGCACGGAACCCGTGAGCGGTCATGTCCTCGCCGCTATACCCCATACGACGCAGCGCTGCGTTTAACGTATTCTCACTCATGCATCGCTTCGAAGATTCGGATGGAGGGAAACAACAACCGCCCCCAGCCCGTCAGCTCCTGAAGCTCGCTTAACTTGCCCAGCGCCTGAGAGCACAAAGGCACCGTATGAGCGCGTCGCATTTTAGCGCGGTGTCCCGGGACCGTGCAAGTTGCCTTATCCAGATCGATCTCCTCCCACTCTGCCATGCGCAGTTCGCCTGGCCGTAAGGCGGTCATTGCCAAAAGCTGAGGCGCAATTCGGGTAGTCGGTTGTCCGTCAAAGCCCTCGATAGCGCGCATTAGGCCACCCACCCGCTCGGGGTGAATGAGGGCAGACCGATGGGTTACAGGGGCTCGTGTCAACGCATCCTTGAGGCCAAAAGTCGGATCGTTTTCGATTAAGCCCTGCGAAATAGCATATCGAAATATCTGGCCAGCGGCTGACCGCATACGTAGCGCGGTTTCGTTGCGCCCCTTTGCTTCCATCTTTTTCAGAGGTACGAGAACGTCCCGCGCGCTAATCTGGCTGATAGGATAGCTGCCCAGATCCGCACATGGGAGGGCGTGGAGCCATTCTGTTTTCGCCAAGGTCGAGGCGGCTTTGCCTTCCAAGTGCTATTTCTCCAAAAGGGCATCGGCAAGCTTGCTGAATGTTGCCCGCTGCTCCGCTTCCATTGTGGCCTGCTCTTTCTTGCGCTCGAAGGAAGGATCCCGACCCTCGGTAAGCATCTTGCGCGCCTTGTCTCGCTTATCCCGAGCTTGTTTGAGGCTCAAATCCGGGCACTTCCCAAAGGAGACCAATTTCTCCTTCCCCGCCCAGCGATATTTGAACCGCCAAAGTTTCGGCCCGCCGGGATTGACCAGCACAAACAACCCATCGAAGTCCGCTTGTTTATAGGGCCTTTCTTTTGGTTTCAGCGCACGGAACTTGGCATCGCTCAACACAGGCATCTGGGGGTACCCTTATTTCAAGACTTCGGCGGTACCCCTACACATACCCCCATTCGGGGTAGATTGAGCGGTGTCGCTTCGGACAACGTCGGACGATAGGTCCAACATTTTCGACAAAATTCAGGCTATTAGAAGAGGCTTCAAACCACAACTGTAAGTGATTGTGGTGTCCGGGGGCGGAATCGGAACACTACGTGATTAATTTCTTAGTCATTGTTTTTAATAAACATTTTTTATTGGCAAAACACTTGTTGTGTAGCAAATTGTGTAGCAACTTAAAGCGATTATGGCAGGCCTTATCAAGCGCAATGGAACTTGGCATCTAAGGATGCGTGTACCGGTTCGCTACAGTTCGGTGGAGCACCGAAAGGAGCTACACCGCAGCTTGAAGACCGGCGATCGAAAACAGGCTGAAGCCCGACGCGCGATAGTCGAAGCACAGATATTGGACGAGCTGGACGCACGGCTTGCTGTTCAGGGGCCGAGCGACAGAGAATCTCGGTTTGAAGCCATTGCAAAGCTATCGAGCAACCGCGGGTATGCATACAAAACGGCAGGGGAGCTTGCAGGCGGGCCGATTGAAGACGTGCTGGGCAGAGTAACGAAGCTGATCGCTTCCGGGGATGAACCTGGATCATTAGCATCCCAAGCCTTGCTTGGCGCCGTAGAACGGCCACGCCTCACGCTGACCGCGGTTGCGGAAAGTATGGCCGAACGGTTCGAAGAAGAGGTCAAGTATAAGACCCCCAAGCAAAGAGATACATGGGGTGCGAGGTGGACGCGGCCAGCATCGAAATTGGTTTCTTTTTTGGGCTATGACCCTGTGCTCGAAGAGTTGCAGAGGCAAGAAGCACTCAGTTTCGTCGGCAGTCTCAAAAAGCAGGTCCTAGAAGGAAATTTAAAGGGCGGATCCGCGAAGAAGGACATCCAAAACCTCAACCTGCTTTGGAAGAAGTACCACCTTTCAATCGGAGTAGATGAGACCGAGATTCCTCGTTCCCCCTTCAGAGGTCTTGGCGCAGGCCTCGATCGCAACGACACTGAAGGGCGCAAGAAAGAAGTCCCCATCGAGTACATTAATCGCATAGTCGCACCCGGCGCACTTGGCGCACTGAACCAAGACCTTGCGGACATCATACTGGTTCTTGTGGAGACCGGTTGCCGCCAGAATGAGGTAACCGACATACCGCCGGACTCAATTTTCTTGGACCACGTCATACCCCATATTTGGGTACGACATGAGACAGGCGACAATGCTCGAGAAGTGAAGAATAAAGTCACCAGCCGTCCCGTGCCACTCGTGGGAGTGGCGCTGCAGGCAATGAAAAGGCATCCTTCAGGCTTTCCGCGATATCGCGGCAAGGGCACTTTCTCAGGCTCGGCAAACTTGAGATTGAAACAGTTGGCACTGCTTCCCGAAGGGGTAACAATAGGCGGCCTACGGCATTCATTTGAAACGCGCCTAAAGAACGCTGGGGTTCATAGTGATGACAGAGGAGAGCTAATGGGACATAGCGTTAGGCGAATTAGAGGGCGCGAGCATTATGGGGATCAAATGTCTCTCGAGCGTAGGCTACAATTCCACCAATTAATTGAACTGCAGCCTAAGAATGAAAACATTCACTATTTAGATCGCAATCAATTGTAATAAGCTGACCAGTCGGCAGTTGCTGAATGACCGCACCAAGTCTCGTTTTAATAGGTGTCTTTATTCTTTTTCCAAAATGCCAAAGCAATCATTTGCAAAACTCATATGCTTGCCATCCGATCGCAAAGTCACTTCAATAACATTGCTGTACTGGGCGGGATGTGGTCAAGTGCGATGCTAGCTGCCGGAGCAACAGAGTGGTGTTCATTTGATTGATGTTGAACAGAAATTCGCCGAGCAGGGACTGCGGGTTCGCCTAAAATCCGACCCCACGCGCATGGCAATCACTACCGGCAAGATCCGCAACGCGGGTCCCTTTGTCTTGGCGCAAATTGAGTTCGGCCCGAATGAAAGACCCTACAAGCGGATCGAAGAACTGGAGATCGTTTCCGACGATCCCGAAGAGCTTGAAGAGCTACTCGCAGGGCGGAAATGGGCGGGCCCAGACGCTCTCCGACGCTCGTTGGCCGTCGAGAAGATTCGCGGCCAGTTGACCGACGTTTTCTACTCTATGGAGTCGAGCCGCACCGATTTCTTCCCGCACCAATTCAAGCCGGTGATGAAATTCGTGGAGTCACCTACGGGACGCATTCTGATCGCCGACGAAGTCGGGCTCGGCAAAACCATTGAAGCAATCTATCTGTGGCGCGAGGTCGAAGCGCGCGAGCGCGCGAAGCGACTTCTCGTTGTGTGCCCATCAATGCTGCGTGAAAAATGGCGCGCCGACATGGACCGGCTGTTCTCGCTCGAGGCCGAGATCGTCGACGCTAAGGCTCTGTGTGAGCGACTACTGAAGGCCCGTGCCGCACCCGATCGAACGAGCTTCACCTTGATCGCAAGTTTCGATGCCGCTCGTCCACCCAGAGACTATCTCGAAGACCACGTCACCGGACCGCGAGCCGACATAGCACGCCTGCTCCATGAGGTTTCATCTGAAGGCGACGAACCGCTCCTCGACCTCGTGGTGGTCGATGAAGCGCACTATATGCGCAACGCCAATACCCTAATCTACCGTCTCGGACTTCTCCTCGGAGATGCGTCTCGGCACCTAGCGCTGCTCACAGCGACACCGATCCAGATCGGGTCAGAAAACCTATACAATCTCATGCGCCTCCTGGATCAGGACGTCTTCGAGGACATCCGTCAATTCGACGCCATGCTCGAAGCAAACGCTCCCATCGTGGAAGCCCAACGCGCCGTCTGGACAATACCACCCGACCCGAAGCGAGCCGCTGACGCTCTGCGCCACGCAGCAACGAACGAATACTTCGCGTCCGACCCTGCCCTTCCCGCTCTCGTCGATGAGCTCAACGCGACCAACGATCTGACGCCGGTCCGCCGCGTGGAAATGGGCCGCAAGCTAGAGGCGCGGTCACTCATCGCTCCGTATATGACGCGCAGCAGAAAGCGCGAAGTTATCGAAAAACGGGTGGAGCGCACGCCTCAGGTTTTGACCGTCGAGTTCAACGAGGACGAGCGCCGCACGTACCAGAGGATCACGGAGAACCTGAGGGAACAGTCTCAAGGATTACAGGGCGTCTCCGTCTTCGCCCTGATCGCGCGCCAGCGTCAGATGGCCAGCTCTCTGCCGGCCGCCCTTCATTCCTGGCACGACAAAGGCATTCTCGCGGATCTCGCATGGGAGGACGTCGGGCGTGAGGTCGAGGGCCTGACAGAAGTAGAAGTGGAACTGCCGGCCATCGATCTCGATTTGGCGCATCTTCTCGAAGAGACCGACAGCAAGTATCTCAAACTCAGAGAGTTTTTGAGATCTCTGATCATCAATGATCCCTATGAAAAGGTCATCGTTTTCGCCTTCTTTCGAGGGACGCTGAAGTATCTCGAGCGTCGGCTCCAGGCCGATGGTTTCGAGACCGCGCTCATAATGGGGGGCGGTTCGCGATCGAAGTCCGAACGGAGCGAGACGCTCGCGAACTTCGCCGATCCGGAAGGACCGTCGATATTGTTGTCCTCCGAGGTCGGAAGTGAGGGTATTGATTTGCAGTTCTGCCGGGTCGTCGTGAACTACGATCTTCCGTGGAATCCAATGCGGGTCGAACAGCGCATCGGGCGTATCGACCGACTTGGCCAGAAAGCTGAGCGCATCTCGATTGTCAGTTTCGCCGTCGTGAACACGGTGGAGGACCGCATCCTGATGCGCCTCTACGAACGGATCGCCTTGTTCCAGCAGACGATCGGCGATCTCGAAGGCATCCTCGGAGACATGAGCGACGCCCTGCTCGAACGGATCTTCGACCCCAAACTGACGGACGAGGAACGAGAGCGCATCGCCGATGTTTCGATCATGGCCATCGAGAACAGTCGCCTGGAACAAGAGAACCTCGAAGCAAAAGCAGTCAATTTGATAGGGTTCTCAGACTACTTGATGGACACCATCAAGGAAGCCCGCAACATGGGCCGATGGTTGTCGCCTGAGGAAACCGTTGCCTTCGTCGACGACTTCTTCAAGCGGTACTACCCTGGAACCAGCCTCGAACCGAAGAGCGATGCCCCGAACGCCTTGAACGTGGGCCTCTCGTCGGATGCACGGCTCGCTCTGGCGGCCTACGCCGAGCGTATGAAGGGTGGGCGTCGGTCGACCCTGGAGACGTCGACACGTCCGGTCCTCTGTTTCTTCGACCCGAGGCGATCGGGAGCTCTTCCGCGTGGCAGTGAGCTCATCGATCCCATGCATCCACTGCTGCGCTGGATTGAGGCTGAGATGTCGAGCAAGAGCATCGACTTCGTCCCGCCACTTGCCCTCGTAGTCGCCCAGCAGAACGTCGACTGCGCGCCGGGTCTCTATGCTTTTGCGAGCCAGAAATGGGAGCTGCGAGGAATACGTACCGAAGTGGTTGTCACGCATCGGGCGACGCGCGTCACCGACGAGCGATCTCTCGATACCCTGGATGCGGAGCGGCTCGTCGTGGCTGCCTCAAGACTGGGTCGCAAATTGCCGTTCGGTCGCCTCGACGACACGGCGTTGGATCAAGCGCTTTCAGCATATCGAATGACCTCACGGCTGCTGACCGAGGATTTCGGAGAACGGGCCACGGAGTTCGATTTGGAGAACGAACGGCGGTGCGCTCAGCAGCGCACGAGCGCACGACGGCTCGCTGAGCGAAAGATCGGTGAGCTTCGCGAACGAGCCGCGCGCATGGAGGCTCAAGGAAAGGAACGAGGCGCCCGATTGGCGCGAGATCAGATCAGAAAACAAGAAGAGATCCTTGAGACGAAACTCGACCGAATCCAACGAAGAAGCAACGTTGACATCGGCTATTCCGACGTCGCCGGTGGTTTCGTTCTCGTCGAAAGCTGAGGAAAGCAGTTGCCAGGAGAAATCTATATAAATCTCGGTATCGATTTCGGCACACGCTTCACGAAGGTCTGTGCGCGTTCCGAAGGTGTTGGCGCGACCATCGTTGACTATTTCGACGACGGGTTGGATGGAGCTCTAGTACCCTCTGTCGTCTCGGTGGATGACAATGGTCACTTGTCCGTCCCTGATGCAGGGTCACCTTCGAACCCAGAAAACTTCGTCGCCTATCTCAAGATGGCGCTCGCCGATCGTGGACAGTTGGGCCTCAACGTCCGTCCTGAGTTGCTCGGCGAGCACTCCGAAGAGCTCGCAGAACCTCTCTCCGCCTTCTTCTTGGCGACGGTCATGGCGCGAGCCAAGCAATGGGTGAGATCGGCTTGGAGTGAGCACATCGGTGACCGCGAGGTGGTCTGGTCAGCCAATGTGGGGCTTCCCGTGGAATACGTCGACTCGGACGTTGCCCCAAAGTTTCAGGAAGTCATTGCGGTGGCTTGGGAATGGGCCGAACGCGGCGCGCCGACAGGCCAAATCCGAGATGTCTTGGAAGGCTACGCGCGTACTGCGGCGCGTGAACACCCGCAGAAAAGCTACTGCCAGACCTATCCCGAGATTGCCGCCGCCGTCTTGTCGTTTGCAGCGCGCCGAAATGCGAAGCCCGGGGTCTACGTCTACTTCGACATCGGCGGAGGGACCGTGGACGGCGTCGTCTTCAACCTTCTTCGTCCAGCCGGAGAAGTCCGGATCAATTTCTATTCGGGGCACGTGGAGTCCTTGGGAGCAGACTGGATCTCTGAGGACGTTTGTCGCCGTCTCAGGGAAGACGATGGAAACGAGCATGATCCGGAGTCGGTAAAGCGCGTCCTTCTCAATGAAGCCTCCGAGGAGGTCGACGCAGCCTTTGCCACCTATTCCAAAGAGATATCGAAGCTTGTCGGACGGGTCGTCTATGAAGGACAACGCACGGACGGTCGCGATTGGCGAAAAGTCCAATTCCAAGCGGGTTTGGTACATCGCACGTTGAGACGACATTGGAACGACGACAAGTTGACCCCTTTGCGTATGTTCGTTGGAGGGGGCGGAAACAGATCGCCCTTCTATCAGAGGTCCCTTTCAAGTGCCTACGAGCGCAACACTCTGAGAAGCTATGGAATCCCCCCTTTTGACCTCGTCGAAGTGCCAGCTCCACCCGACCTCCAGATGCAAAGTGTTGACCCAAACGAGTATCATCGCTTCCTGATCGCATACGGCCTGTCGGTTCCGTTCGGCGAGGGGCCAGACATCGGCCTGCCGAGTCAATTTGAGATCTCGAGACCACCGACCCCCAAACGGACCTTCGGACTGCCGGACTACGCCGATCACAAGGATATTTACGATTGAATCGAAAGGCCCCCCATTGAGTACAGCATCCGTCAAAGCGCTCCCGCATCGCCACGTCTCGATCCGCGTCCCATGGATGGACAATGCCTGGACGGGGCACGTGTGCAACAATCCGATCGGCAACCATGCTTGCATGGCCCTGCGACGGATCTCAGAAGGACGGCGCGACGAATTCGAGCAGAGCGTCGCGGGCAAAGCTTGGTCTGAGCTCGAAGCCCATCAGCTCCCGCCCTGTGCCGACGAACACGGTGCCTTCATGTCGGAACGCGCGTACACGAGGCGATTCAACCATCCCTACGTGGACTTCGAAGAAGCATATTCAGGGTTCCTGCCAACAACGTTCGAGCATCCCGCTTATTCCGCAGCATGTATACCCTATGCATGGATGCTTCGGGAGAAAGTTGAAGGTTCCGAAGATGAGGATGGCCTCGCGGACCGCTTCGGTGTCACGTTCGACGTGAACCGAGAACCCTCTTTGAAGTACGGCAACACCGCCTGGGTCCAAGCTCGCGACAACCAACTCGCCTTATTGGATACCTTCTTCAGCGCCCTCAGGCCAGAGACGTCGCTCTGCTTTTTCTACGCGAAGGCAACACCGCTGAGCGACGACCCTCGTCGGATTATCGTTGGCGTCGGTCGCATCAAACATGTGGGATCACACCATGAGTACAGACACGAGAGCGACAGCCTTCCCTCTTCCGTGATCTGGGAACGAAACGTTCGACACTCCATACGCCCCGATGGAAGAGATGGCTTTCTGTTACCTTATCACAAGCTCCTCGAAATCGCCGATAGAGACGAGGATTTCGATCTGGCAACGCGGATAGCTTTTGCCCCTGAGGAGAGTTTCGACGCATTCAGCTATGGCACCGAACACGTCACTGACGATGAAGCGATCTCCTCACTAATGTCGATCCTTCGCGCCCTTGAGCAGCTCCCGTCCGAGGCCGAATTCGATGTCGCGAGCGCAATCGATTGGGTCAACACGGAACTCAATCGCCTTTGGCGTATGCGTGGTCCCTTCCCAGGTCTCGGTTCGGCTCTGGAGGCCTTTGGCGTCCACCACGGCACGTTGGTGGCCCTCGAGATCGAACGGGCGCTTCGCACCGACGATGGGGAGTGGCGCGAGAACCCCTGGGATCTCGTAGGTGCCGCGCTGGAGAACCCGACCCTCCTACCAAGCGCCGCCCGTCAGTATCTGGGCGTCAGAAAGCTCGCCCTCTACAAGGCTCTCCCCGAAGAACGGCGCACCCTCTTGACGCTTTTGAGCCGGTTTCCACTAACGACGAGGCAAGCGACACGTTTCTTCGAACCTACGGAGCGAAAGGGGTCAGGCATCGAGGCGTCAGACGCCGAGATCGTGGAGAACCCCTACCTCCTGTTCGAAGTCGATAGACGCGCTCCGGACGCAATTCCATTAGCACGTATCGATCGTGGCGTGTTTGCAAGGGAAAACGTTCTTTCGCGCTTTCCACTACCAGGCAGTTCACCCATTGAAGAGCCAGACGACCCTCGCAGAGTTCGCGCAGTGGCGATTGACGTGCTCGAGAGATGCGCGCGCGAAGAGGGCTCGACGCTGCTTCCGAAAGGAGAACTCATCTCCAGGGTCCGCGCCGCACCGGTCGACCCCAAATGCGCCCTCACCACGGACCTTTTCGACTTCACTGAGAGCTTTCTCGAAGGAGAATTGACGAAGTCGGAAGGCGCGGACGGCGAACAAAACTTCCAGCTCGCACGTCTGGCGCGCGTCGGCGACGTCATTCGCCGGTTCGTCGAAAGACGCGCAGCAGGCGCCCGCCACGAAGGTCAGCACAACTGGCGGGCACGCGTCGACCAGGCGATCGAGTCGACCGCCAAACCAAACGACACGCGAGACGAGGCTGGACGAAAGGAAAAAGCGCGAGCACTCGAAGAGCTTCACGCTTCACGCGTCTCTGTCTTGATCGGCCCCGCAGGCTCCGGAAAGACGACTCTCTTGAAGGCATTGTGCGCTCTACCTGAAGTGAGAAGCGGGGGAGTTCTCCTCCTCGCGCCGACGGGGAAGGCGCGCGTGCGCCTCGAACAGGTAACCGGAGAGACAGGCGCTCAGACGATAGCTCAGTTCTTATTGAAGTTTGGACGCTACTCCACCGAAACCGGATCGTATTCTCTCATGGGAACCGATCGCCAGTCGGCCGACCATGCCACGGTGATCATCGACGAGTCGTCGATGCTGACGGAAGAACAGCTCTCGGCGACGATCGACGCGCTGAAGGGCGTGAAGCGTTTCGTGCTGGTCGGCGATACGAGACAGCTTCCTCCAATCGGAGCTGGGCGGCCATTCGTGGACATCGCAGAGTACCTTCGATCGATCGCGAAAGGCTACGCCGAGCTTCGCGTTCAACAACGTCAAGACGCAGGTGAGCGGCGCTTGGACACGCTTCTCGCAAGTTGGTTTACCGATCGCCGTGACGACCCCGAAAGCGATATCGTCTGGGACGAATTGAAGTCCGAGTCGACGGGCGCGGGTGTCGATTTCGTCCGATGGGACACATCAGCCGAACTTCAGGACCGACTGACATCCAAGCTTCAGGAGACCTTTGGCTCTGATCCTGAAGACCCGGTTTGGTTCGAAAAGTCCATCGGTGGCTCGGAGTACAACGGAAGCATCTACTTCCATCCGAGTCGCAAGGGAGAGGACGGTGCGGGGAAGTCGGCCGAGCTATGGCAAATCTTGTCGCCGGTCTGGGGGCGTGACTGGGGTGTCGAAGCCCTTAACGATCACATTCACCGGACGTATCGGGGAGAGGCCATAGAGCGTGCACTGAGCGCGGAACGTTGGCACCAGAAGGTGCCACGACCAGCAGGCCCGCAACGGATCATCTACGGTGACAAGGTGATCAACATTCGAAACGAACGAAAGCGAAGGAACCAAGTCTATCCCGATGGCTCCATCGAATACGTCGCCAATGGCGAGATCGGAAGCGTCGTCGGGACATTCAAAGGAAAGAACTTCAGGGGTGTGCCGAAGCATCTCGAGGTCGAGTTCTCGACACAACCGGGGTTCAAGTACACGTTCTGGCGGGGGACGTTGGACGGCGACGAAGGAACGTCGCCGCTACAGCTCGCCTACGCCATCACCGTCCACAAGTCTCAAGGGAGCGAGTTCTCCCGCGTCTTCCTCGTATTGCCGGCCAAGAGTGCGCTCATGAGCCGGGAATTGCTCTACACCGCTCTCACCCGACATCGCACGGCGCTCACGGTTTTCCATCAGGGTGAAGTTGAAGCTTTGAAGACCTACTCCTCTGCCGAGCATTCGGAAATCGCTCGGCGCCTCACAAATTTGTTCGAAGCCCCCAAGCCCGTCGCAATCACGAGAGGAGAGAAGTCACGGCTCATGGAGGCGAAACTTGTCCATCGCACGTCTACGAACGAGTTCGTACGGTCCAAGAGCGAGGTGATCGTGGCGGACATATTGACGAGCCTCGGCCTCGACTACGCATACGAGAGGCGCTTCGAAGGCATTGACGGTACCGCGAGGTTCCCAGACTTCACGATCGAGGACGATGACACCGGGGAGACGGTCCTAGTCGAGCATTTGGGGATGCTTGCGGATCCTGCCTATGAGCGCGCTTGGCAGCTTAAGCTCGCATGGTATGCCGCAAATGACGTGACGCCGGAAGGTGGAGGGCGCGCGAGGCTCGTCGTCACCGAGGACGGCCGCGACGGATCGATCGACGCCGCCGAGATCAAGCGCCGACTCGAGGAGGTCTTCGGTCGATGACGGAATGGACCCTGAGCCTTCGGAAGAACTTTCAATCTGAGCTCCTGGCATTGCCGCCGAAGGAGAATGCTCAGATTCAGAAGAAACTCAGTCAACTCGTGGAGGACCCACTTCCGGATGCCAAGGTCAAGAAGCAGCTTAAGAACTGGAAGGGCGGAAACGTCTACAGACTGAGAAGCGGCGACTACAGGATATTCTACGCAATCGACGAGCCGTACATCAGCTTGTTGGCACTGCGTCGTCGCAGTGAGGATACCTACGACGAAGAAATCGCAGCAGTGAACTTCGGCGGGCCCGGCGATACCGACCTGGAAATGTCTGGTGTAGACAGTAGATCGAGTGCCGGATATTGGGAGGCCTTCGCTCTCGAACAAAGCAGAGCCGGCCAACGTCGTCTTCCCTCGCCTTTGACGGACAAGTTGCTCGACCGACTGTTCGTCCCCAAAGAGCTTCAAGAACGCCTATTGGACGTACAGACCGAGGAAGAGCTCCTCGATTGTCCTGGCGTAAACGACGAGCTTCTGCTGCGAATCCACGAGGCCATCTTCGAAAAGCCCCTCAGGGAAGTCCTCGATCAGCCAGAATTCGTCGCCGAAAGCGTCGAGGACCTCTTCCGGTTCAAAGCCGGTGATCTTCCTGGCTTCCTGTTGAAGCTGAGCCCAGGGCAGCAAGCCTTGGTCGACTTCAACATTGACGGAACGAAGCCGACTTTGGTCAAGGGCGGTCCGGGAAGCGGAAAGAGTACCGTCGCCCTTTATCGGGCTGCGGAGATCGTCAGGCGCGCAGCGGAGGCCGGAAAGAAAGACGCCCGTGTACTCTTCACGACCTACACGAATGCATTGACCAACGTGTCGACTTCCCTTCTGCGCACGCTACTGCCCGGACACTCTGAGGCTGTGGTCGTAAAGACGGCGGACAGTCTCGTGAAAGAGATCATCGAAGCGGCAGGTCTCCGCTTTGCTCCTGCGAATGAGACACAGATGCGGGACACGCTTCGCCATGCGATGACACGCGCGGCCGTAGGCTCGAACGCACTCGAAAAGCAACGGAACCGCGACGCCCTAACGAGATTTTCGGAGAGCTATTTGCTCGACGAAGTTTGCTCGGTGGTCCTTGCACAGGGCCTTCGAGATCTGGAGAGCTACCTCGATCACCCTCGACATGGACGCAGAGAGCCGTTGTCGACCGTGGAGCGAGAGCTCGTCTGGAGTATCGCGCGAGAATTCTCAGACGCCCTGTCGACCCAAAGTCTCCAGACTTGGAGCGAGCTGCGCGTTGAAGCGGCACGATTAGTCGAAAGCGGACGTGTGCCCCTCTCGTTCGACGCCGTCATCGTGGACGAAGTCCAGGATCTCGAGCCGGCCATGATCGTCCTTCTCTCAAACATCTCCGTAGACCGAAGCAGTCTGTTCTTGACCGCCGACGGTGGGCAGTCGATTTACCGCTCCACATTCGCGTGGACCGAAGTCCTTCGAACCCTGGGCATCGAGGCCAAGATCTCCGATCTACCTGGCAACTATCGCTCGACCGAACAGATCGATGCCGCGGCGAAGAGCTATCTGGGAACCTCCGATTTGCGAACAATCGATGAGCGCTACGCCCACGACGGTCCGATGCCCGTTCACTACATCGTAGACGACGAGGAGTCAGAAGCGCGGGTCGTGTCGCAATTCGTCTCGGGAGCGTCGAGCGTCCTAAGGCTGTCGCAATCATCCTGTGCCATCTTGGTTCCCGCTCGACGTCAGGGCCAAGCGATCGCCGAGCGCCTCCGTTCGACCGGACTACCTGCCGAGTTCAGCACGGGCCGTGACCTCGACATTTCGAGTGATAGCGTGAAGATCCTCCCGTTCCAGTCAGCCAAAGGACTGGAGTTCCCAGTGGTGGTCATTGCCGGACTCTGGCCGCCAACCTTTCCGTTTGTTCCGACCGGTGCCAGCAGCGCCGAGCTGGCCGAACTTGAGGATTTGCAGCGTCGGACACTTTACGTTGCGATGACACGGGCCATGCGTGCCCTAATGGTCGTCCAACCCAGAAGGCAGAGAAGCAAGCTCCTTAGCCCGTTCAAGACTGGTCTCTGGACAGTGAAGACCTGAAGATTCTTGGCATCACCCGCTAGAACCATCTAGCACCAAACCCATAGGCCATGTGGACATCCGCACTGTACGTAGAAGCTACGACCATCTGACTTTGTCGCTCAGAGTACGTGTAGCCACGAATTACTTTGTATGCATCGAGAAGAGCGGAACGACCCGCGATTAAGAATTCTAGAAATATCCCGCATGCGCTACTCGACCTCGTCCAAGCGCGAGGCTGTCTTATCTCGCCAAAAGCACCTCGCCGCCATTCAATCCGAACTCCGCTAAGCGCCCCTCATCGAAGACCGCATCTATGAGGCACAACGTCGGGTTCGAGCTAGCTTCCGTTGCCTGTCGGAGCTTGCCGCGTGACTACCTCAAATGCGTTCAAGGACGTGAGCGCGCCGAGCGTCGGTTCTGAGCCGAGCCCCGAAAGCAGTTCCATTAGATGCAGGCGTCTTATTCGAAAACGCCACAACGTTTTCAGCACGATATTTTGCCGCCATGTATCGGGCTCGTTCAAGCGCATTTTTCTTCTTTTCTGCCACCAGAATCTCCTGCTCCAACCGCTCGAACAGCGGCAAAAGACTTTCGTCGCCCGCCGCAATACAGCGGGCGACATAGTCTTGAGCGTTCTGGAGACGGGCAAGCATTATGCAGCAACATCCTCTGTGGTAGAGGGGCCAAACACAGATACCAGAGTATCGCGCGCTAGGCGGGCACTAGCATCAACCAACTCACCACTGGCGTCTTTGTCTTTGTTGGCACAGAGGCGCGTTTGGAGTTTCATCCGTCCTCCTTCAACAAAGAGCTCAAAGGTGTGGTACGTCTGAATATCCGGCTGCTCCCACACCCAGCAAACTCTGTGGTGCTCCTGGCATGCACAGAGGTCGACCAGAAACACTCCCAGGCCAGCCTCCTGAGCTTCCTGCAGCTTCATCTGCGCAAATAGGCTCAAGTCATAAATCCCATTGGGCATAATCAAATACCTTTCGTTTCTTGCACTGAATGGCTGCTGCGCATTACGCAGCGGCCGGTATTGTCTTTGCATGCAAATGGGCGTGGTCGATGCGCAGGCAGGCTTTCACGAAGTGCTCATGTTCAAGCTCGCAGCCAATGAACTGGTAGCCGTCGGCAACAGCCGCCATGCCTGTGGTGCCCGAACCCATGAATGGGTCCAGAATGACGCCACCCGGCGGGCAGAAGGTGCGGCACAGGCTTCGCATCAATGCGAGAGGTTTCACGGTCGGGTGGTCGTTGGCCTGAACCGCCTGTCCGAAATGGCCGGTCGCCTTCTTCCCGCCCGTCAGCTTCGGGCTCAGCATGTGAAGACCGAGGTTGCGATCGCACTTCTTCGGCTTTTCACAATGGATGATGTTGGACTGCCATGGCGTGCCTTGCCCGGCCTCGCCACACAGGACGCCGCCCGTACCCCATTTCTCCCAGTTCTGGCGAAGCGTCAGGCCCTTTTCCAGAGGCTTGCGCGCAACAATCCAGGGGTCATGGTTCGTCTTCAGACCCGATCGCCATTTTCCCTCGAGCTTCTGCGAGCCGGGGAATGACATCTTGTACGCCCAGATGAGGATATCGCGGATTTCGAATCCAGCCGCTTCCAGCGCCGCTGCCGTCTGGTGACAGTTCTTGGCGGCAGCCGCCGCTACCAGGTAGGCCCCCGGTTTGAGAACTCGCAGGACCTCGCTCCACAGAGCGGCGGCGGGCACGGTGCAGTCCCAACCGGCGCCGAGGTAGCCAAACCCGTAGGGTCAGGACCCATTGATTTCCGCTTGGTAGCGTGATTCACGGTTCGAAAAACGAGCGGTGACCATGTCTGATCTCTTCTGGCTGACGGATGCGCAGATGGC